>JBKECV010000013.1:0-257952 GCA_047974975.1 Candidatus Fimivivens sp. | reverse complement strand
ACCCCACCAATTAAAATTGAAAGCCATCCCTTGGATTTTTGCGACAACCGATACAACTCCCTTTTGAGCCTTAATCCGCCTGCGCCAGTTGCAGCAGGTAGCGGTTATAGGCGTTTAGGGTATCAGTCAGCACGGGCGCCCCCTTTTCAATCTGCTTCTCAATCGAAAATTGCAGCGACTCCAGCATGGCAGTTTCAATGGATTGATGCGCCTTGGCCCTGAGAGCCTCAACACCCGGATATTCTCTATCGGCAGAAATCAAATCCGCCAGATACACAATCTCCTCGATGCGTGTCATCTCCCCACGTCCCGTGGTGTGATACCTTACCGCATCTATTATTTGGGCGTTTAGCACCGATAATTCACGCTGAATATAAATTGCAGCTGCAAAGCCATGCCAAACAGGCTGACTTTGCAGAAATATCGGGTTTTTAATTATACCAGAACCCGCCAGAAGATTCAACATTTCGACTTTCGTGCGCTCTTTGCAACAATCGTGCAGAAGGCCGGCCAAATAGGCCATATCGCCATTGCTGTCCCATGTCTGAGCCAAACGCAGTGCCTCGCTGGCCACGTTGAGCGAATGGATAAACCGCTCGCGTGAAAGCACACCCCGCAGCCACACGGTGAGCTGGTCGAGGTCCACCAACAGCTTTTGTGTTTGACCATAGAGGCCGTTTTGGATAATATAGCGCTCAACAAGTGGCGCAAGATGTTCACAAGCGCCTACTTGTGCGCGCACTTCACTGGAGCTGACGATGAGCGGATCAACCGCCACCACCTGCGCCTGCGCGCCCGTTGCATTGAGCCGATCGCGCTGTGCCAGCAATTTTTCCTGTTCCCCCGCTTCACGTGGGATGACGGCAATTTTAGCCAGACGCATAATTTCGTCGGCGCAACGCCACTCGCCGATCGTATAGAACATATCGCTGCCCACCAGCAAAATTAATTCATCCTGATGACGCTCAACGCTCAGCAAGCGCAGTGTATCAACGGTGTAGCTTTTGCCGCCGCGCATAATTTCAATCTCGCTCACCCGAACCTTGGGGTTATCCTGTACCGCGAGGCGACACATCGCCAAACGGTGCTCAGCGTCGACAACACAACCGTTTTCCTTATGCGGCGGCACCGCTGTTGGAATGAGCAATAACTCATCGAGCGCAAGCGCTTCTATGAGATACGTAATAAGCGAGAGATGCCCATTGTGTATGGGGTTAAAAGTTCCGCCAAAAATGCCTACCCTCATGCTGATCTCCCTCTTTGCCATGTGTTATGGGAACGCTTAGTCGAGCGTAATGACCGGATCTTTCGGGTTGCGACGGTACAAAACAAAGCGCCGCCCAATTGCCTGAACCGGCACGGCCTTTGTCTCCTGCGCCAATAGTTCCGCCAATTCACGCGCTGTGTAGGGTGACGATTCCAGCACCGCGCATTTAATCAGTTCACGCTTTATCAGCATCTGATCAACCATTTTGATCTGTTCAGATGACAGCTCATTTTTGCCAAATTGTGCAATGGTTTCTAAATTCTGCGCCAGTCCTTTGAGCTTGGCGCGCTGTTTGGATGTTATCTCCATATTTTCTCCTTATTAAAGTGGGCTATGCCCGATTTATTTGTGACTTATAAATAAAGACTATTCGAGTCTGTGTGGCGCAATATCGTGTAAAACTTGTATGTAGACAAAGCTACAACAATTCATCTATTGCTGTCAGCATGGCGCGCAGCGCTTGACCACGGTGGCTGATCGCATCTTTTTGAGCATTGGCCATATCTGCACTGCTCTCATCCCCAACGTAAAAAATGGGGTCGTAGCCAAAACCATTCTCACCACTGGGACTGTACCCTATTTTACCCACCAAAGTGCCTTTAAACACCCACTCGCCCTGCGCCGTAACCAACGCGATCACGCATTCAAAGCGAGCCGTGCGCTTATCATTTGACACACCGTCAAGTTCTTTGATAATAGCGGCATTTTTGACCGTATAGGGCGTTTCCTCACCCAAATAACGCGCTGAGTAAACACCGGGGCGGCCGTCAAGTGCATCGATGCAAAGTCCGGAGTCGTCCGCCACGGTAGGCATACCGGTAGCAGCAAAGATCGCGCGTGCTTTTATCAGCGCATTGTCAGCAAAGGTTTCGCCGTCTTCGACGATATTTTTGATCATTTCGGGGTCCTTGGGCGGTATAACCTCGATCCCTTTTGCTTTTAGTATGCGCGCAAATTCGGCCAGTTTGCCCTGATTGTGGGTGGCAGCAACAAGCGTTTTATGCATCGGCATCACCAAAAATTGCTTCTGCAAATTCGGCAGCGTCAAAGGGATGGAGGTCATTGATCCCCTCACCCACACCGACAAACCGCACCGGAACCGCAACCTCGTTGGCAATGGCGATAACCACACCACCCTTGGCCGTGCCGTCGAGCTTGGTCAGGATGATGCCGTTGACGCCCGCAGCCTCTTTAAAACGCTGCGCCTGAGCCAATGCATTTTGTCCCGTTGTCGCATCCACCACCAGCAACACCTCCGGCACACAATCGGGCAGCTTCCTTGCGATAACGCGGCGAATCTTAGAAAGCTCATCCATTAGATTCTGCTTGTTGTGCAGCCGACCGGCGGTATCGCAGATAATCACATCTGCACCGCGCGCATGGCCCGCTTGCAGCGCATCGTGCACAACGGCGGCGGGGTCGGAGCCCTGCGCATGGGCGACAACCGATGTGCCGGTGCGCTCACCCCAGATCATCAGCTGCTCGATGGCCGCTGCTCTGAAAGTATCGGCCGCAGCCAACAAGACTTTTTTACCCTGAGCCGTATAGTGCGCCGCTAATTTTCCGATGCTTGTCGTCTTACCCACACCGTTGACGCCGATCATCAGCAACACGCGCGGCGAATCGGTGATATCCTCCGGACAGCGAACATCCAAAATTTCGCCGACGACCTCTTTGATGACCGGACGCAGGGCAGCCGCTTCGATCAGACGTTCTTTTTTGGCGCGTTCACGCAATTTAGAGACGATGAATTCAGAAGTCTGCACACCGACATCCGACATGATGAGTTGTTCTTCAAGCTCCTCAAAATATTCGTCATCGATACGCGCAGTAAAAGAAATTTTACGCAACCCTGCGCTGATATTTGAAAAAAGGCCCATTGAAACCCCTCCTTTGGCTAGTTGATGTTAAAGCTCTTTTCAATTTCCGAAACGTTGAGCTTCAAAAGCTTTGAAACGCCTTCCTCCTGCATGGTGACGCCATAAAGCACATCGGCTTCCTCCATCGTGCCGCGGCGATGCGTGATGGTAATAAACTGCGTCCTTTCAGTGAGTGTGCGTAAGTATGCGGCAAAACGGGACACATTGACATCATCAAGCGCCGCTTCGATTTCATCCATCAGACAAAACGGCGCAGGGTTGACCTTTAAGATCGCAAAAAAGATCGCAATTGCCACAAACGCCTGCTCACCGCCCGAGAGCGCAGCCAGATTCTTAATCAGCTTGCCCGGCGGATGCACCGTTATTTCGATGCCGCTTTCCAATACATCGTTCGGATCGCTCAGCGATAACGACGCACTGCCACCCTCAAACAATTCTCTAAATGTCTTGGCAAAATTGCGGTTGATCGCCTCGAACTTTTCGGTAAAAATTTCGCACATCTGATGGGTCAGTTCGGCAATCAGCTTACCAAGTTCCGCCTTTGACCGTTCAACGTCGGAAAGCTGTCCGGACAGCTCGCCATGGCGAACCGACACTTCCCGATATTCCTCGACAGCGTCGACATTCACCGAACCCAACGCCTTGATTTTACCACGCAGCTCGGACAGTCGGCGGTTCGCGGCGGCAATGTCCTCAATCCGCTCAGCGATATCCTCAGCAGCGGACTGCGTCAACTCATGTTCATCATACAGCTTGGCCACCAGCGCATCGCGCTCGCCCCCAACGGCATTCTGTTGTTCACCCAAACGGACGACCTCTCGGTACAGTCCATCGCGTCTGGTGCCTTCTTCACGCTCTTTCGCCCGCAATTGGGAACAGCGGCGCTCGCTCTCTTCCCGCTCACGCATAGTCTGCGCCAACAGTTCCTGCGCTTGTTGCGCATATGTGTGCCCCTCTTCCAGCTTGTGTGAAAGGACTTCGATCTGCGCATAAGCTTCCTCAATCTGTGTGCGCAGCTGCGTCATTTTTTCTGTATTCTCACCGCTTAATGTGCGGGTGGCGCTAACCTGCTCGGTCAAGCGGTTGATCTCTTCATTAGACGCCGCGATATCCCGCTCACACAGTGCCATTTGGGTGGCATTTTCGTTTTGTGCCCCCAACAGTGCATCGCGTTGCATATTGAATTGTGCGCTGCGCGCACTCGCTTGGGCAATATCACTTTGAAGTTGCTCCAGCTCGGCAGAAAGCGTTTCGGTGAGTGTTTTAGCGCTGCCGCTTTTCTGCTTCATCTCTTGGATACGTAACGTCAACGCCTCGCGCTCGGCAGCCGTTTCGCGCACCTGACGTTGCGCCTCCTTTAAGCGGCTTGCGGCGGCAGAAAGCTCGGCTGTGCCGCGGACCTGATCCTCCTCAAAGGTTCTGCGCCGCGCGGCAATGGCGGCCAACTCAGCCTCGGCCGCAGCCAGTTCTACGGTGGCGGCCTCGCGCCGCTGCGCGAGTGCTGTGCCCTGCGCCTCCAGCGTTTCACCCTGCTGATTCAGCCGATCAATTTCACCCTGACGCCCCAGAATACCCGCCGATTTAACCGTGTAGCCACCGGTCATGGCACCGCCTGCATTGACAACCTGCCCGTCAAGCGTGACGATGCGAAAACGGTAGCCATGCTTTTTGGCAATCATGACAGCGGCATCCAAATCCTCCGCCACCACAACACGTCCAAGCAGCGAGGTCATCACACCGTCATACTGTTTGTCATACCGGATTAAATCGCATGCGAGGCCGACAAAACCATACATCGTGTCGACCCCATTCAAATCAAGCCGCCTTCCCCGAACGGATGTCAACGGCAGGAATGTCGCACGACCCGACTTGGCAGATTTTAATAACCCGATCGCGCGCTTACCCGTTTCCTCGCTGTCGGTGACAATGTTCTGCATTGCGCCACCAAGTGCCGTTTCAATGGCAACCGTGTGCGCATCGGCAACGCCAATGAGCGACGACACCGGCCCATGCAACCCTTTGACAGCACCTGCGCGCGCCTGATTCATGATGTATTTAATGGATTGGCCAAACCCCTCCATATTCTTATCCATATCGGAAAGCAACCGCGCGCGCGAACGACACTCGCCTATTTTTTGTCTAAGATCATTGAGCTGTTTGTCCAGTTCCTCCACCTTTTGCTGGCGATTGCCCTGCTTTAGCATATAACCTTTCGCCTCGTTATCCAGCGAGACAAACGATTCTTTTATCACCGTTAGCAGCTGTTCACAGTCCAACACCTCATTTTGCGCGTCGACGGCCGCCTGTTCCCTTGCAGCTTGCGCCTGAGATATAGCGGTGATGCGCTCCGCGCTCTCACCTAAAAGTGTGGCGGCGGCTGCGGAATCGAGCCGTGCGCTCTCAATCGCCTCAAATGCGCCTGCACGGCGGGTTCTCATCACATCCAGCGCGGTGGTCGCGTTGTGCTGCTCCGCCGCCAATGCATCGAGTTGATGCGCACCTACTTCTTTCTGCGCAACCAGCTCTTGCAGCACCTGCTGCCGCTGTGAAAGCGCTTGTCGCGCAGTTTCAAGCCCGGCCTCAATCTCACTCTGCGAGTGCCCGGCCTGCGCAATCTGTGCTTCTATGCCCGCAATGGCACGCTCGTGGTGGCCAATATCATTTTGAAGCACCGCCGACTGCGATTCAAACGACGCGGCCAGTTCAGCATGGCGGTTGATTTCGTTGCGCTGTGTCTCAATTGCAACCATCAGCGCACGCCCCCGTTCCAACTCTTGCGCAAATTCCTGCTCAAAGCCACTGACGGCACTGTCCGATGCATCAAAATCAGCCTGTGCCAACAGCAGCTTGTCTTCCAACGCAGCCGCCCTGATGCTCAATTGCGCCAATGTGTGCATCCAGACTGAAACTTCCAGTTGCTTTTTTTCGCCCGCCAATTCCAAAAACTTTTGCGCTTTTTCAGACTGTTGCTTCAAAGGCGCCAAGCGCCCATCCAACTCGGCGAGAATGTCGCGCAGGCGCAACAAATTGTCCTCAGCCAGTGCCAAACGGCGTTGTGCCTCGGTTTTCCGGTAGCGAAACTTTGAGATGCCCGCAGCTTCTTCAAAAATTTCGCGGCGTTCTTTGGAGCGTGCCGAGACAATTTCAGCGACGCGGCCCTGTCCGATGATCGAATAGCCGTCGCGCCCCAAACCCGTATCCATAAACAGTTCATTGATATCTTTTAACCGCACCTGCGCACCGTTGATACGGTACTCGCTGTCGCCTGAGCGATAGAGTCTGCGCGTGATGGCGACCTCATCGCAGTCGATGCCCACCATCGCGCGGTCGGTATTGTCAATATTTAAGGTCACCGACGAAACGCCCTGCGCCTTGCGCGCTTGCGTTCCCCCGAAGATGACATCCTCCATCTTACCCCCGCGTAATGTACGCGTGGACTGCTCGCCCAAAACCCAACGCACCGCATCCGCGATATTGCTTTTGCCTGAGCCATTGGGCCCGATCACGGCGGTGATTCCGTCGTTAAAATCAAGCGTTGTGCGATCAGCGAAGGACTTAAACCCCTGAATATCGAGTGATTTGAGTCGCAAAGCAGCACTTCCTTCCTGCAAGTTTTAAAACGTGGCCTTTTTAATTCCGGTCACAAAAGTTCCGGGCACAGCCGGGTTGCCGTTTCCTTTGGTATCACACGCGCAATATAGCCACATTGAGCAAGCGCGGCAAGGTTGCACCGATGCTGCCCGATCATGCGCGACATATCTTTCGGATGCACCCCTATGACTATGTTCCCTGTCGCGACGTTTTCCAGCGCCTTAAACAGCCGACTGAGCAGTAATCGGCTTTCGCACAGTTCGCGGAAAGCGGGATGATACGGCCCTGCGATCAGTTTTTGTTCCAACTCTGCCGAGGGGTGTAACCCTACGCGGATGATGCGGATGTTTGATGGCGCTCTTTCAAACAGCTCCATCACACGCGCGGTACGCTGTATGCCCTCTTCAAGGGTCAACGGCCGGTACGCCCCCGAGGCCACCCGTTTGGCCAGCGCGGTGCCTTTGAGCACCAACGCAGGATAGATACGCACCGTGTTCGGGGAGCAGGCTATCAATTTTTGTGCGGTGTCATACGAATCCTGCGCCGTTTCACCGTCCAAACCGACCATCATTTGTAACCCCAACTCAAACCCAAATCGACGAACACGCGCCGCCGAATCAATGACATCCTGTGCCGTATGCCCGCGCTCATTTTTTAGCAGCACCGCGTCGTTCATCGACTGTGCACCGAGTTCAATCGCTGTGACAGGATAGGTTTTAAGCAGTGCGAGCATCTCATCCCCCACCGCATCGGGGCGGGTCGAAAGACGGATGCCGCAAATTCCCTTGCCGACAAATACACTGGCCGCTTCCAGCAGCCTGCACATATAATCGCGGTCAATTGCCGTAAAGCTGCCACCAAAAAACGCCAGTTCTAAATCTCTATCGTTATTTTGCGCCAACGCCGACGCGCAAAATGCCGTCACATCTTGTGGCGTAGGCATCCTTTGAGCGCCCGAAATGACACACTGATCGCAGAAGCTGCACAGATGCGGACAACCGACATGCGGCACAAACACAGCAAGGTTGCCGTGCTTGTGTCTCATAATGTGATGCCCATGAGCAGCAGTGCCTCTTTTGCAGCCTGTTGCTCGGCGATTTTTTTGCTTTTCCCCTCGCCTGAACCGATGACATTGGAGTTTAGGTGCACCTGCACCGAAAACCACTTGTCGTGGTCGGGTCCGCGCTCATCCACCAAAATATAGGCTACGCGCTCCTCCGGATTTTTTTGAATAACCTCCTGAAGCTGCGTCTTGTAATCGTGCAGATCGGTACCCGCCGCGTGCTCAACCGCATCGGAAATAAACGGCAGCACAAAATCCCGCGCGGCATTCATACCGCCATCGAGATAGATGGCGGCTATCAGCGCCTCAAAGGCGTCCGCCAGAATAGAGGGCCGTGTGCGCCCACCATTATGCTCCTCACCACGCCCCAGCGACAGAAATTTCCCCAACTCAATCTGTCGCGCAAAACCGGCCAGCGCCGTCTCACAGACCAACGATGCGCGGATTTTAGTCAACTCGCCCTCCGCTACCTTTCGGTGGCGGAAGATATAGTCGGCAACAATCAACGACAATACCGCATCGCCCAAAAACTCCTGCCGTTCGTTGTTCGCCGAAACCTGGCGACTCTCGTTGGCGTAGGACGAATGGGTGAGTGCTATTTTCAGGAAATTCGGTTCCTTAAAATGATAGCCAATAACCGCTTGAAGTTGCTCCATGGTTCATTCCTTCCCCTCGTCTTTTAGATGGGCAACGCCCTGCTCAATGCTCTGACAAACATCGCGTTCGACACAAAATTTGGCCTGACGTATGGCGTTTTTAAATGCCTTGGCATCTGAACTGCCATGCGCCTTGATGACCGGTTTGGCAGTTCCCAGAATCGGTGCACCGCCATACTCTTTATAATCCATCGCACGTTTGAATGCACGAATCTGCTTGGAAACGAGCAATGCGCCGAGCTTAGTGGCGACGTTAGCCATAAAGACGTCTTTTAACACGCCGCCAAAAAAGGTCGCAAACCCCTCGCTTAATTTTAAGATCACGTTGCCGGTAAAGCCGTCGCAAACAGCAACATCGCAACCGTTATTGGGCAGCTCGCGCGCCTCAATATTACCAACAAAGTTGAGTGCATCCGCCGTTTTAAGCATCGCATGGGTCTGCCGGTACAGGTCGGTGCCCTTGTGCGCCTCGGTACCGATATTAATCAGGCCTACGCGCGGGGAGGCGCCCCCCATAATCTTTTCGTAATAGGCTGTCCCCATCACCGCAAACTGGCAAAGCATTTCGGGGCGGCAGTCGTGGTTTGCCCCTGCATCCACCAACAAGTAGAATTTCCCGCCTGCCGTTGGGACAAGCGTGCCGATAGCGGGTCGCTTGACACCCTTGGCACGCTTGACGATAAAGGTAGCACCCGCCAACAGCGCACCGGTCGACCCCGCCGAAACAACGGCTTGAGCCTCGCCCTGTGCAACAAGCGCCAGCGCCACAGCCAACGAACAGTCGGCATAAGCTTTTAAAATTTTCGTCGGCTCTTCGTCCACCGGAATAACAGTTGCCGCATGGACAAAAGTGATGTTATTTAAAGGGATATTGTTGGATTGGGCGCATTCGCGCAGTTTAGCCTCATCGCCGGTCACTGTGACCGATACACCCAATTCGGCAACCGCAGCTGCCGCACCGCGCAGTGGCTCGAGCGGCGCGTGATCACCGCCAAATCCGTCGATAACAATGTTCATGCAAAGTCCTCCTCTTGTGACAGCTTAAAATAGAATGCCCTCAAACGCTTGCATCGAACGCTCTGCCAAAGCGAGATAACGCGCCTGCTTGTCTCTGACGGTCTCTTCCAGTGGCGGTAAAATCCCCATGTTGCTGCCCATCGGCTGGAAGTGCTTGACGGTGCCGTCGGTGATATAGCAAAGCAGCGCGCCCAACATGGAAACGCGTGGCAGTGTCAGCAACGGCTGTCCACGCATCTCTCTCGCCAGCGAGATACCTGCCCAAATACCGCTGGCCGCCGATTCGATATACCCCTCCACACCGGTGATCTGCCCGGCAAAACGCAGGCGCGGCGCGGCAAGTAGACGAAGTTGTATATCCAACAGACGAGGGGAATCGATAAAGGTGTTGCGGTGCATGACACCGTAGCGTGCAAAAACGGCGTTCTCCAAACCCGGAATCAACGAAAAAACACGCTTTTGTTCACCGAATTTTAGATTGGTCTGAAATCCGACAAGATTATAGAGCGTGCCCTCGCGGTTTTCTGCCCGGAGCTGTACCACCGCCCACGGGCGGTGCCCGGTTGCAGGGTCGGTAAGGCCGACCGGCTTCATCGGACCGTAGCGGATGGCATCCTTCCCACGCGAAGCCAGCACCTCGACCGGCATACATCCCTCATAAACTTCCAGCTTTTCAAAGCTGTGCAGTTGAGCGCGCTCAGCTGTTGTGAGCGCCTCTAAAAAAGTTTCATACTGCACTTTATTCATCGGGCAGTTTATATAGTCATCCTCGCCGCGACCGTAACGCGCGGCAAAAAACGCCTTGGTCATATCTATTGAAGAAAACGAAACGATGGGTGCGGCCGCGTCGTAAAAGTTCAGATGCGCGGCGCCTGTTTTTTGCGCAATGGCATCGCTAAGCAGGTCGGATGTCAGCGGCCCCGTAGCCACGATGGTGGCACCCGTTTCCGGCAGACTTGTTACCTCGCCCTCTATTACTGTAATGCACGGATGCGCACGAATTTTTTCGGTGACAAGTGCGGAAAAAATGTCGCGATCCACCGCCAACGCACCGCCTGCAGCAACCGCACATCGCTCCGCGCACGCAAGCGTGAGAGAACCCATTTGACGCATCTCAGCTTTGAGCATCCCTGCGGCTGAACCCAACCGCGCGGCTTTAAGCGAGTTGGAGCAAACCAACTCAGCAAAACCTCTGTTATGATGCGCCGGAGAAAATTTTTGCGGCTTCATTTCATAAAGCGTCACTGAGATGCCACGCTGAGCCAGCGCCCATGCGGCTTCGCAGCCCGCCAGTCCGGCACCGATTACTGCGACACTCATTCCTCTTTCTCCGCCTTATCGACGGCGCGCGTATAATCGCAGTCTTCCTTGTGGCAAAGTATGCCACCGTTACGACCGGCTTTTTTAAAGAGTGAAGCGCCACAACTGGGGCATTTGTCGGGCAGCGGCTTATCCCATGTCATAAAGTCGCAGTTAGGGTAGCTCGCACACCCAAAGAAGTTGCGACCTTTCTTGGATTTTTTGGTCAGCATCTCGCCGCCGCACTTGGGGCAAAAACCCCCGGTCTTTTGGACAATCTTCTTGGTATTTTTACACTCCGGATAACCCGGGCAAGCCAAAAACTTGCCAAAACGCCCGGATTTAATCACCATATTGCGCCCACAAAGTTCGCAAACCTCTTCGGTTTCTTCGTCCGGAACCTTAACACGGATGCCTTCCATCTGTTTTTCGGCGGTTTTCAGCGTCGTGTCAAAATCATTATAAAACACATCGAGCGTCTTGACCCAGTCATCCTTGCCCGTTTCCACGCGGTCGAGATTACCCTCCATGCCCGCCGTGAATTTGACGTCGACAATATGCTTAAACCGTTCACGCAAAAGTCCCGTGACCGTTTCACCCAGCAGGGTTGGATTGAGTGTTTTGGCGTTGCGTTCAACATAGCCGCGATCGATGACGGTGGAAATGGTCGGCGCATAGGTCGACGGACGACCGATGCCGTTTTCCTCAAGCGCCTTGATCAACGACGCCTCGGAAAAGCGTGCGGGCGGCTGGGTGAAATGCTGGTTGGCGTCCACCTTTTGCATGGCGAGTACATCGCCTTGAGCCAGCGGCGGCAGTGCTGTGGATTTTTCTTTTTCCTCATCGCGGCTTTCTTCGTACAGCACTGTAAAGCCGTCAAATTTCACCGCATAACCCGACGCCTTAAAGGTGTAGGCCGCAGCTGAAATATCCACCGACATGGTATCGAGCAAAGCGTTGGCCATCTGGCTGGCGATAAAGCGCTCCCAGATAAGCTTATAAAGCTTATACTGCTCGGCGGTCAAACTTTTTTTGGCCTCCTCCGGCGTAATTTCCGGCATCGAGGGACGAATAGCCTCATGTGCGTCCTGTGCATTGTTTTTGGTCTTATACGTGCGGCGGGTGGTGGGCAAATATTCTTTGGAATAATGGGACTTAATGTAAGTCTCCGCAGCCTGTTGCGCTTCCTCGGAGATGCGCAACGAGTCGGTTCTCATGTAAGTGATCAAACCAACCGCGCCGTGGCCCTCGAGCTCAATACCCTCGTACAACTCCTGTGCCACCTTCATGGTACGGCGCGCCTGAAACCCCAACTTACGGGAGGCGTCCTGTTGCAGAGTCGACGTAATAAACGGCGGCGCAGGCATACGGCGCCGAACACTTTTTTTAACCTTTTCTACTTGCCATGTGGCCCCTTTAATATCCGATAAAACAGCATTTGCAGCAGCTTCATCATGCAGTTCGATTTTTTCGCCATCTTTAAGCGCAAGTCGGACATCAAAGGCCTTTTTAGCCGCCTCGGCCAAAAGTCTGGCATCCACTGTCCAATATTCCTGCGCGACAAAGGCGCGAATTTGCTCTTCGCGGTCGACAATCAGCCGAACTGCCACCGACTGCACACGCCCTGCGGAAAGGCCGCGACGCACTTTTTTCCACAAAAACGGCGATAGCTTGTAACCAACGATGCGATCCAAGATGCGGCGAGCCTGCTGCGCATTAACAAGGCTCTGATTGATCTCACGCGGGGCATCCATACCGCTTTTGACGCCGGTCTTTGTTATTTCGTTAAAGGTAACACGATTTTTCTCACTGAGCGGCAGCCCGAGCATCTGCGCAAGATGCCACGAAATGGCCTCACCCTCACGATCGGGGTCGGTTGCGAGATACACAGCGTCGGCTTTTTTGGCCGCCGCTTTTAGTTCCGATGCCAGCGTTTCCTTCCCCTTAATCTCCTGATACTGCGGTTCAAACCCATTTTCAACATCCACACCAAGCTTCGACTTGGGCAAATCACGGACATGCCCCATTGAAGCGATGACCGAGTAATTTTTGCCCAGATATTTTTGAATCGTTTTAGCCTTGGCAGGCGACTCTACGATAACCAGATTCGACATACACATGTTCCTCAATTCCGTCTTTCAAAGAATTTTACTTTATGATATGCAGCGCATCACCTTTCGTCCCGGCAGCATTTTGACTAAACCAAAAAGTTCGAGACCTGTAATGAGCGTTAATATCGTTCCCACCGGCAAAGCGAGCGTCTCGCAAAGCGCTTCTATTGCCACGGGGCCATCTTCAAGGCCCTTTAGCAGCGCAATCTGTTGTGCGGTTAAATAATTCGGCAGCGTGACCGCTTCCTTTTTGTCGCTACATCTTGCCTTTTTGGGCCGCGGGGGATTTGGCGATTTTGATGCATTATCCAAAAACAATGAAGTCTGTCGCGCCGGCGGCGGCGTCAATGCATACCCGTAAAGCGACACATACCGCAACAGAATATCATCCCCTGAAAGTGCCGGCTCTGCGCCTTGCGACAACAGATAATTGCCCCCTTCGGAAAGCGGTGAGAAAATACTGCCCGGCACTGCATAAAGATCGCGGTTTTGTATGAGCGCATGCCCAGCTGTGATCATCGTCCCGCTTCTTCGCTTACTTTGTATCACAACCGTCGCCATTGATGCGCCTGAAATCAG
Organism: Candidatus Fimivivens sp.; assembly: GCA_047974975.1. Taxonomy (GTDB): domain Bacteria; phylum Bacillota; class Clostridia; order Oscillospirales; family Ruminococcaceae; genus Yanshouia. The sequence continues at coordinate 244,489 of JBKECV010000013.1, read as the reverse complement.
CCTATTTCTCAGCGGAAAATGTGAGGCAAACGCCGGCGTTCTCAAAGGATATTCGGTGAGAACCAATCCGTTTTGCGCAAGTTCGACCAACTCTCGCAGCGCGCGATTGCGCTTAGGATAGTCGATGTCCAAACCCGCCGCAATAAATGCGATGGTTTTGCCACCTGCTTCCAGTGCTGCACGGTGGCAGACTGCATCGATACCGTGTGCCATGCCACTGACGACAACACCGCCGAGAGACGCAACTTCACCACTTAGTTTTTTCGCTACAGCTATGCCATATTCATCGGGCGAACGCGTTCCGACCATGGCGATCAGATAATGGTCGCGCAGCAAGGAAATATCGCCAAGTGCGTATAATATCAACGGCATCGAATGGCTATGCTTAAAGCCTTCGGGGTATTCGGGAGAGTCGGGTGTCAACACGGCTGCCCCGAATGCCTCGGTGGCCGATAAAATCTCTTCCGCTTGCGCAAAGTTGGGTGCAATCAAGGCGGATTTTTCAGTATCGGTAAAGAATTTATCGGAGAGAATGCGTGATTTTGAAAGCGCCAGCAGCTCGGTCACCGAACCGTAACGCGTCAAAACCTCGTGCGCACGGGTTGTCCCAATGCCAAATATCTGCTGCATCCACAACCATTCCCGCGCATGATGCTTATACACCATCAGGTTAACGCTCCTTTCACGCCTCGTACACAGCGCGACAATTCCCACGCAAAAACGGTAGCCGCCATCGCGGCATTAAGCGATTCGCTCTGTTGAGAAATAGGCAGGATGACCCGTCCGGTACAAGCGTCTTGCACTTGTGCGCTCAAGCCGGCCCCTTCGTTGCCGATGGCGATGGCAGCATTCCCAAGCGATAATGCATCCACCGGAATACTTTGGCTATCCAACGCGGCGGCATAAACCGTTATACCGCTCCGGCGCAGCGTTGCTACCGCAGACTCGGCGCTGTCGGCGCAGTAAATGGCGGTGCGCAGCGCGGCACCCATCGATGCGCGCAAAACTTTAGGCGATGCGGGGTCCGGACAATCGGCGGTCATTATAACGGCTGAAAGTCCGAACGCATCGGCTGAGCGCAAAATCGTCCCGACATTGCCGGGGTCCTGTAGCGAACAAAGCAGCAGCGCACCATTTGGCACAGCCTGCGGCATCCCCGGTGAAAACAGCTGCCCCTCACAGATGGCAAACACCCCTTGCGGCGATTCTGTTTCAGCGAGCACCGCCGCCAATTGATCCGAAATTCGCAAAATTTCATGCGCTTGGCGCGCCACTCTGTCAAAATCTTCCCCCAACCGCTGCATACCGCTATCGGTTACCATCAGGGTGCGTAGCGCGACGCCACTTTGCAAAGAATCACACACAAGCCTTGCGCCCTCCAAAGCAACCTGTTGCGACTGCAAACGGTGCTTGCGGTTGGTGCAAAGCTTTCTAAATTCCTTAATTCTAAAATTATCTTTAGAGGTGATTTCCAACATGGCGCCTCCATGATGCCCGGCTGCCCCGATGGGCATTTTAGCGAATGTATTGCTAGCGCAAACGTCCGGCCTGATAATCAGCCGGACGTTTTTAGAGTTCTGATTAACGGGCAGCCTTTGCCTTTTCGACAAGGGATGTAAACGCGGCCGGATCTGCAATAGCGATCTCCGAGAGCATCTTGCGATTGAGCTCAATGCCGGCCTTTTTCAGTCCGTTCATGAAAGTGGAATAGTTCATATCATTCATGCGGCAAGCAGCCGAGATACGCGTAATCCACAGCTGGCGGAAGTTTCTCTTCTTCTGCTTTCTGCCGATGTAAGCATATCGACCGGACTTCATCACCGCCTGTTTTGCGGTTTTAAACAGTCTGCTCTTTCCGCCAAAATAGCCTTTCGCAAGCTTTAATACCTTTTTTCTGCGCTTTTTTGTCATCGTAGCGCCCTTAACACGAGCCATATTTTATACCTCCGTTGGGTTGTAATTTTTATAATAGTTTACATATAAGGAATCAAAAGTTTTACAGCCTTGACGTTGCTCACATCAGTCATCGCGCCTTGGCGCAATCTGCGGGTGCGCTTGGTGGTCTTTTTGGTCAAAATGTGGCGCTTGTTGGCACAGGCTCGCTTGACCTTTCCGTTTTTGGTAATCTTAAAACGCTTTTTTGCGCCCGAATGGGTCTTAATCTTCGGCATCTTATATTTCCTCCCAAATAATTTTACTTCACAGGTTGTTTTGGGGCTACAAACATCAGCATATGTCGTCCCTCAAGCTTGGAGGCCCTTTCCACATTGCCGCAATCGACAATGGCCTGCGCAAAACGCGACATGACTTCATGCCCGATTTGGGGATGCGCCATTTCGCGGCCGCGAAAACGAATGGAAACCTTCAGCTTGTTGCCTTCTGCAAGGAACTTGGTCGCCTGTTTAACCTTCGTGTTGAAATCCCCGATATCGATATTGAGCGAAAGACGGATTTCTTTTGTTTCGATGATCTTTTGGTTTTTACGGGCTTCCTTTTCTCTTTTGGCCTGCTCGAAACGGTATTTGCCGTAGTCCATGATGCGGCAAACCGGCGGCGTAGCCTGTGAGGCAATCTTCACCAGATCAAGATTTTGCTCGATAGAAAGACGTTGTGCCTCACGGGTATCCATAATGCCCAACTGTTCTCCATCTGCGCCAATCAGTCTAACTTCTCTATCCTTGATATCCTCATTTATGAGTAGTTCCTTAACGCTAATGTTCAAGCACCTCCATTACCTAAAAAAAGTGGGTGCAGAAACGCAGTCGTTCCACACCCAATCAATGACAACAAAAACAGCTTTAAAGCTGAGATAGTCGCTATTGACCATGTACATATGTTATGCACAGGTGAGAACATTGCATGTTCTGCTTTGTTGTACCGGTATAGTTTATCAGTTGTCGCGATAGATGTCAACCCTTTGATAAAAATACTTTGCATCGTTGGGGGCAGCACTAAACCACGATCTCGCGATCAAGCGCAAATGACCAGATGATGCACTCGGTGACCGGCACTGCCAGCACCGAATCGAGCATCTCCCGATACAGTCCCAACTGACCGGCATAACGTTCACGCAGTGTTTGCACATCTTTTACGCGATCCGTTTTATAGTCGATGACCACCGCGCGGTCCTTTTCAATTAAAATGCAATCGGCAATGCCCTGCAGCATCGGCGCTTCTTCATTTTCAGCCACGAGCGCACGGGTAGAAGTACAGTTGGCCGCGCTGACCATAAAGGCGAATTCGCGCAGCACCTCGTCGGCGGCAAAAACACGCTGCGCCAGATCGCTCTCAAAAAAACGCGCAATCTTGTCCAACGCGACCAGTTCAACCTGCTGCGTGGTGAGAATTCCCACACTTTTGAGGCGCATCAATTCGGTGGCGGCATCCTTGCGCGCCGCCGTGTAATTACAATACTGCATATAGGTGTGCACCGCCGTACCACGTGCGCTACCCGATGCGGCCGATTCCATCTCAAAAGACGGCTTTTTTGCAAAACGAAAATCATCGCTCGCGGCGTGTGTCAACTGTGAAACGGCCAGTTTTGACGGCGTCTTGACCGCTTTGGCAAAAGGATATTCAAACGCCAGCCGCCAAGAGAGTTCTGCGCCCAACGCTTCATCGGCCGGCGGCAGCACCGCAGCGGTATTGTCAACCAAGCTTTGCTGATCATCCTGATCGGTTGGCGGCAGTGTATCCGCATCTATTTGCGCTTCCAAGAAATCGAAATGCAACCCAATTTCCCCCAATGGATGCCCCTCACGCAACGCTTGAGCCGCATCGCCGTAACAACCCAGTGCCAACAACAGCCACTCGGCGTAGTTCCGGCATTCGCGCACCTGTGCGGGCGCCGGCCTGTTGCCGTCAGGCGAGAGTGCTTGCGCTGTTTCCAACGCCTTTTTCATGGCAGCTGTGATAACCAACCGCTCTTTGGCGCGGGTCGTGGCGACATAGAGAATGCGCAATTCCTCGGATAACATGGCGCGCTCGCTTTCCACCCGCACCGCTTCAAGCGGTACCGCGACAAACTGCTGCCGAAGCACCGAATCGCGCCGAACACAGGCAAATCCCAGTTCGGAGTGCAACAGCGTCGTCCGGATTAAATCGTTGCGGTAAAAGCTGTGGTCGCGTCCCGCTTGACACAGGAACACAACCGGCCATTCAAGTCCTTTGGATTTGTGGATACTGGTGATAAACACGGCGTTGGCCTGCTCACCGACATAGGCGGGAGCAAGATCTCCACTTTGCATCGCACGGTCGATCATCTTTAGGAAGCGTGATAAGCCTCTATGTCCGTTTTGGTGATATTGCTCGGCATACTGCGCGAGCAACAGCAGATTGGCAAACCGCTGTTTGCCCGCCTGCATCGCACGGCAAAGCAGGTCAAACCCTGTGCTCTCAACCACCTCGGTGACCAGTTCGGCGGCACTTATGGTCAGTGCGCGCCGCCGCAGATGTTCAAAGGTCTCTAAAAAGGTATGGACTTGCGGGTCGGTTTCTGCTGCTTTTTTGACAGCAGGATAAAAATGTCCGCCGGGCACCACCAGCCGGATTTTTGCAAGCGCGTCATCGCTAAAACCAAACATTGGGGAAAGCATGGCCCCAATCAATTCGATATCCAGTGTGGGATTGTCCAGTGCGCGCAAAATATTGAGCACCGCCGTAATTTCAAAACTGTCCAAAAAGCCGCTCTCGATTTGCGCAAACGCCTCGATGCCCACCTGTTCGAGCGCGCGGCGGTAAACCTGCGCCTGCGCCTTGGGCGACCGCAGCAAAATAGCGATATCTCCCGCGCAAATCGGCCTGAGCACCCCTTTTTCAGCCACCGACACGCCGCTGTCTATCAGGCGCTTAATCTCGCCGGCTGTGTAGCGCGCTTCGACCTCGGCCGCATCGCCGGCATTGAGGCGTCCCTGTTCCAAGAGGTGAAATTGCACCCCGGCGCCGACGACCGTCGGATAGGCTGCCAGCGCGTTGAGCTTGTGCTTTTCATCGTAAAAAAGTTCACCTACTCGCTTGGAAAACAACGGCTCAAAGATACGGTTCACCGCCTGCGTAATCTCGCTGCGGCTGCGGAAATTTCCACTGAGCGTAATCAACTCCGGCTCATTCGGCGCATGATTTTGCGCATATTCCTCGCTGCGGCGCAGAAAAATTTCCGGTTGGGCCTGCCGAAAACGATAGATGCTCTGCTTAACATCGCCAACCATGAACAAATTTTCGCCGTTTGATAGCGCCGTGATAATCATATTCTGCACGGCGTTGACATCCTGGTATTCATCAACCATAATCTCATCAAAGCGTTTCCCTAGAGATTCCGCCAATGAGGTTTTATGTAAATGACCCGCTTCATCCCGCGTCATGAGTAGATTGGCCGCAAACTGTGCAAGGTCTGAAAAGTCGAAAATACCGGTCGCGCACTTTTGCGCCAGCAGGCGACTGTCGGTATCCTTGACCAGTGCAAACAGTCTGCGCAGCTTGGGGAGAAGATCGGTAATATCCTGAGAAAATGCCGAAAGTTCTGCGGACATCACCTTGCTTTGCAGGGTTTGAACCATCACTTTTTGGCGGGTGCGCAGACGCTGAAACTGCGCCTTGCGCTCAGGGCAGGCGCCGCGTTTTGCTGCCTTGAGCGGCACGGCACTGTAAGCATGCAGCCGCGCAACGGCCGCATCCCAATCACCGCGTTCAAGCGTCGGGCATAAGGCTGCAAAAAATGCAGCGTCATCTTCAAATGCCGGAAGATAATTGGCAAAGTCCGGTTCATCACGCAGTTCCATCAGTGCCGCGTGGACATCGGACTTGCAACGCTGCGCCGATTCGCGTGCGAACTCAAGCAAAATATCGCCCCATACGCTTTGGGCAGGGTTTTCACTCTTCTCATAAGCCTTGAGTTTTTCATCCAACCAATCCAGATAAAATGGATGGGTGCGTGCAAAATCGAGCACGCGCAAAACGGTGCCTGCCAGACTCTGATCCCCTCGCTTTTGCGAGAGCAGCTCGGCCAGCGCCCCAAATACGGCATCATCGCGATCTGCATAGGCCGCTTCGAGCGCAGCATCCACCGCTTGTTCGCGCATCGCATCAAGCTCCTGCATGTCGCCGACACGAAAGGCGGCCGGAAGACCCAGAAGTTGCCAATTTTCACGCAGCAGATTCAAACAAAGTGCGTCGATCGTGCCAATCATTGCGCGATCCAACAGCTGCCGCTGGCGGCGCGCCGCCATATTCAGCGGATGTTGGGCGATGTACGCCGTCAACTTTTGGAGCATGCGCTGTTTCATCTCCTGCGCAGCGGCGCGGGTAAAGGTGACAACCAGCAGACGATCGGCATCAATCGGTGTGTTCCCGTCCAACATGCGGCGCACTGCGCGCTCGGTGAGCACGGCCGTCTTGCCGCTGCCCGCTGCAGCTGAAACTAAAACGGTGTGACCACGCGCTTCAATGGCGCGACGCTGCTCGTCGGTCCAGTTTGTACTATTCGCCATCGGCGCATCCCTCCCCCTTGAGAATAACGTCGCGGTCGCGCTTGTGCAACTCGCGCACCGGGTCTCCTACTTCAAAGCCACAGGCTGTGCGATAATCACAGAAGCTACAGGGCGAATCCGCACCGCGGCAACTGGGAACCGCCGCAACCTCACCGGAATAAAGCTGTTGCGCCATCCCCTCGATTTTTTGCGAAACCAAGCGCCACAGCTGAGTCAACTCCGCCATGGAATAAAGCGCATCCACTTTTTTCCCACCTTGGGCATAGGGAATGTAATCGCCGTTCAAGTCCCGCTCCATGCCACGCAGCACATCTTCATCCGACAACAGTACCCCATTCATAACATACTGTTTATGCCGCTGCTTTTCAAGCTGATAAGGATCAGTGCCGCGCGCGCTTAAAATATAGCCACCCTGTGCCGGCACATACAACGCCCCCGCCGGCGCCGCCCCATCGAGCACGCCTGTGCCATTTTGGCAGATGGAAAACAGATAAATGAGCATCTGCAAATTTAATCCATAATAGACTTCGTCGAGTAAAAAGCTTTTCTTGCCGGATTTATAATCGAGCACACGCAAATATTTTTTTCCATTGATGACCGCTGTATCAACTCGGTCCGCCGTGCCTTCGATGAGAATTTCGGTGTCCGGCCCTATTTTAAAAACGAGCGGGCGGACTTCTTTTCCCTCGCCGATTTCAAGCTCAAATGCAACCGGTTCAAATTCGCTCTGTAAAAGCTCCTGTGCCAGATGGCACACCATGTCAAAAAGCCACTCGCCAAGGCGCTCAAAGTTTCGGATCAACCGTGCAGGAAGCAGCGTGGGATCACCTGCGCACTCGGTGAGATAAACCGCTGTTTCATCGGCGATCTGCTTGCGGATCTGCTCAGGCGACACGGCAGACAGGCCCTTGCCGCCGTGCTGCGACAAAAGCCTTTCGAGCACACGGTGGATGAGTACACCCGCCTGAAGCGGTGACAGCTCAGCTTTTTGGCGTTTGCATGCGCCAAGTCCCTTTTGTATATAATAACTAAATGGGCAACGGTAGTATTGTTCTAAGCGTGAGGGCGAAAGTTTTAAGCGCCCGCCAAACAGCGCGCGTGGGATGGCCGAGTCGAGCAGCACATGAACCCGTTTGTCATCAGCCTTGAGCAGCCGCGCCACCCGCTGTTCGCCCAGCGTTTTTTTGCCCAACAAAACGAGTGACGAAAACTGCGCATCGGCTGTATCGCGGCCTTGCGCAATGGCCTTTTCCAACCCGGATACCGTCCAAACACGCCAAAAATCAGAATGGCTCTGCGCGGCGGTCAGCACTGCGGCACGCAAAAAGATGGCGGAGGGAAGAAGCGGCGCACCCGCCGCATCGGTGCGCGGACAACAAACCACCAGATGCTCAGTCGGCGCGGTAACGGCACGGTAGCAGGACATCCGCTCGGTCGCCTGAGAGCGGTTGCCCTCTGTGAGAAGCTCCAATCCACCTTCGACCAGCTGCCGCCGCTCATTTTCAGACAGCAAGCCACCCGGCATGGCGGCGGCGGGAAATTCCCCCTCGATGGCGCCGATAAGAAATACAGCACGGACATTCTCACAACGAATACGGTCGGCGGTGCCCACCGCGATTTCATCGAGTGTGCGCGGCACTGTTGCCACCTCAAACCCGCCAAACGATAACTCGACCAACTCGGCAATCCGCTCTTTGGTTACGGTTATTTCGTCGGGGATCGCGTCGAACAACTCCAACAGTCCAACCAGCTGCTGCCATAACAGCGACTGCTCCTCTAAAAACGCATTCTTTTCATCCGGCGACATGCCCTGCGCAAAATCGGCCATCTGCCGGGCCGCATCGATCTGCTGCAAAAACTGCCACAGTCCCTTGGCGATTTGGCTGCCCCGACCACTTTCAAACGTCTGGCGCAGCGTCTGAATCGGCACCGTGATATGGATTCGTGCCTGCTCGAGCATTTGCAGCGTTTGCGCGGCGCGCGAACTGAATCCCTCGACCATACCGTCGGGGTTTTTATAAAACGGCCGCGTCCACTCCGACCGGCGCAACGACCAGACAAAGCTGTAATTTTCAAGCGCGCCGATTAACTCGGACGCCAACCCAAATAGCGGCGAACGCGCGATATCAAGCCAGTCGCCCTCGCGCAGGCCACAGGCCACCAATACCGCCGCCAACACCCCTTGTGTGAGTACCGAACAGCGCGCGTCGTGGGGCATGTCCCAGAAAAAAGGCAGGTCAAAGCGTGTGAAAACCGATGACAGCGACGTTTGGTAACGCCCCATATCGCGAGTAATCACCGCAATATCGCGGTAGCGATACCCTTTTTTGCGCACCAGCTGTGCAATCTCTGCGGCGACAGTTTCCAGCTCATCATAGGGATTAGCACAATAGATGGCGCGAACGGCGCCACCGACGGGCATATCCTGATTCGGCAACATCTCGGCACGAGTGGCACGTTCTAGCGCACATAGCGCCATTGGGCGCCCGTGTGGTTCGGGTAAGATGGTCTGTGCCGTTTCAACGCCCCGCTCTTGCGCCAGACGCGAAAGGCGTCGCGCCGTATCGACCGCCAGTGCAAAGGCAGGCTGCGTGGTGCGCGGTTCATCGCAGCACAACGCAACAGTCACCTGCCGCGTCTGGGACAGCAGCGCTGAAATCATCGACAATTCAGGGGCAGTGAAGCCGGCAAAACCATCGATAAAAATCTCGACATCCTTTAACACCGAGCTGTCCACCAGACGCTGCGCAGCCAAATTCAATGCATCCTGCGGCGACAGGCAACCACGGTGTAAAATCGCCTCAAAGGCATCAAATATCAACGAGAGTTCCCGCACCTTATCGCGCAATGCACCCGCAGGCAAAGCCTGTGAAGCGGTTGCGAGCCGTTCGGGAGAAAGCCCCGCATTTTTGCACTCCTCCACCATGGAAAGCGTCTGTTCAATAAAGCCGCGACTGCGGTAGTGGCGGCCATAAACGGTCAATAGGTCGGAGAGCTCGTCGAGCGCGACACTCATAAAAAAAACCTGCGCAGCGGGGGTCACCGGCTGTCGATCTCGCCCACCCAACCGGCGCAACAACCATTCGGCCAAGCGCGAAAAGCTCAGCACCTCGGCCTTGGCAGCACTTTTACCCAAAAGTTGCTGTAATGCGCGTTCATTATTAAAAGAGGCCTGATCAGGCACAATCAACACAGCGCGGCCGCCCGATGCGACTTGCGTTTTAATCCGCTGCTTGATCAGCGTCGTTTTTCCGCTTTGGGAAACGCCGGCAATGATATGAAGCATGTCATCCCCCTTTTCTGTTTGACGGTGTGGCCCTCGACAATTATCGGGCCATTTAAACTTCTTGTGAGAGCCGTCTTGCGGCTATTTTACCACAAAACAAAGAGCTTCGCCATCCTATCAATCAGGAAGACGAAACTCCTATGCATTTGGGATAGGCGAAATCCGTTATCTGGCCTCTTGGCGCAACTTCAGACGCAGCTTATCACTGATCATCGCAATAAACTCGCTATTGGTTGGCTTGCCTTTCGTATTATGGATGGTATAACCAAAGTAGGAAGTAAGTATATCAACATCACCGCGATCCCATGCCACTTCGATAGCGTGACGTATTGCACGCTCCACACGCGAGGAAGTTGTTGAAAACCGTTTTGCTACCGCGGGATAAAGCTGTTTGGTCACCGAATTAATAATTTCGGGATCGTTGACAGCCATCATGATCGCCTCGCGCAGATAATGATAACCCTTGATGTGGGCAGGCACACCGATCTGATGAATAATATTGGTGACGGTCACTTCAAGACTGGGCGACCGCCTTGCATCGGTAATATGCGAAACATTATCGGGACGTTTGGTTCCGGAGAGTTGTATGACGCGCTCAACCATCATATTGACATCGAATGGCCGTAAGAAATAATAAGCAGCACCTGCAGCGAGTAGCTCTCTTTCTAAAATGCCATTATCAAAGGTGGACATCATCATAAACAGCGGCTTATAAGCTTGTGCATCTTCCCGAACCGCTTTCATGACACCGATCGCATCCAAACGCGGCATAAAGACATCAATTAACACCACATTTGGCCGTTGGTCAAGAATAGCTTGCGTCACCTTTATTCCATCCTTCGCCACGAAAACAGTTTCATAACCGTAGGTGTGTAAAAGTGCCGCCGCCTGTGCGCAAAATTCCTTATTATCATCCGCAATGAGCACCTTCGTTTTTTCTGCCATGGGTCACTTACCTCCTGCATAAAATTAGTTGCGCTGCTTGACGCCCATATATTACCATATTATTCCATTAGTTGCAACCCTTTTCGTTTATTTAAATTCTATTGTCCACCAAATTTACACAATGTCGCCCCCACCGAGCGCTTTCGGATGCAGATTGGTGATTTACAGTATATTTTAAGATTTTCATCAAAAACACGCCATTTTCATTTGATTTTATGGCCTTTATATTGCTTTAGAGGTTTTTGATCCTATATATGTTTGATAAAATCCGTTCCCTTTGTTTTTGCACGATTCTTGTGCTGAATTTCAATAGAAAAATACTAAAATCCAATCGAAAACTTGAATTCTGTTCTCCCGGTATTTTGTTCATAATGATCATGAGGTGTTTTGTCGGACAATACAGGCCATTTATGCGGCATATCTATCTGCTGAAAAGGGGCGTCCCATCAAATTTTGAAATTCGATTTATGACTCAATGCAGAATAAGAATAGCACACCTTAAAGGTGTGCTATTCTTATTCTGACGCGCTTGCTCGTAAACGCACAAACGCTATTAAAGTATCAATCACAGCCAAGCATGATATTGAGAATTTCCACGTCGGTGGATTTCATCCCATCGTGCCCCATTTTGCCAACGGCGCGGATGGTCGCTTCAACATCCTGCTTGACCAAACCCTCACCGGCCGCAAAGCAACCCCCATTTTTTTGCAGGTTGAACGCTAACAAAGACGCATCTACCGCCGAGGAGATTTTGGCGGCGCAAGAAGGCTTGGCGCCATCGCACACCATGCCGCCAATATTGGTGATGGCATTGATGATGGTACATGAAATTTCTTCATACCCTGCACCGTAGAGATAGGCAACGCCGCAGGCTGCGCCGCAGGCTGCGCTAACCGCGCCGCAATAAGCCGAAAGTCGGCCAATAAAACGTTTTTGGTGCAGCGAAATCAAATTAGCCAAGGCAAGAGCACGATAGCATTTGTCTTTGTCCGCATTGAGCACTTTAGCATATTCCAAGACAGGCATAGTGACGGTTATTCCCTGATTGCCACTGCCGGAATTGATCACCACCGGCAGCGAGCAACCGCTCATTCTGGCATCGGAGCCCGCAGCTGCTGCCGCTCTAGCCCGTATCACCGGATTGCTGGCATCATAGCTGGCCAAAAGGGTTTTACCAACGCGCGCACCATAATCGTGCGTTAAACCCTCCTGGGAGATGGCGGTATTATAAGTGATCTGGCGCTCCAGCACTTGGCGCACATCTTCCACATTGAGTACATCCGCAAATGCCAAAATATCTTTGACATTGAGGAGTTGCTTCATCTCCTCGTAAGCATCTGACCCGTCTGACAGATCGCTCTGGGTAAAAATATTTTTGCCGTTCTTTTCAATTCGGGTGATGTGTGTGTGTGAAGATTGAATTTCCACCAAAGCACTTTCGTTTCCGGCGGATACCGAAACGATAATATGAAGATTTTCGACCCCTTCAAGCAACTTGCAAACACAATACGTTGCATCTTCGAGCAGCTCAATGGTTCTGGCGATGTGCACGTCGGTAATTTCACTGAGTACTTCCAATTCTTTGGCAGCATTTCCGCCGACAGCGCCCAGCACGGCCGCCACATCGATACCCTTGAGGCCGTTTGAGTTTGGCACGGTAACAGCCTTGACATTCTTGATGATATTGCCGCTGCTCTCCACAACGATGCGTTCCGGTTCACGCCCTAACACCTCGGCGGCCTTGGCTGCACAAAATGCAATCGCGATGGGTTCGGTACAACCGAGCGCCGGAATCAATTCGTGCTCTAAAATTTTAATATAGGAATTGTAAATTTTATTGTCCACTGTAATACCTCAACTTTTTTAAATCCATCATCAATATATCGCAACATCAAATGGGAAGTAAAGCCGCACGCTCTCCAATCACATTATATGGGAAAAGCCATCGGCACGAACATTCTGGGCAGGAACAGGAATAGTTCCGGGAAAATGACCCCCAGAAGAATGATACCCGACGTCATAAGCAAAATTGGCCATATCCCTCTGAATGCCTGCGGAATCGTAATTTCGCCAAGCTGAGCCGTGATCATGAGACAGGAGCCATATGGCGGCGTAATCATCCCGAGCGAGAGGGTCAAAACAACAATCAAACCAAGGTGGATATCATTGATATTGACGGCACGTCCCAACTGCTGAATAATGGGAAGAAAGATGATAATAGCTGTTATCGGACTTAAAAATGTGCCGATAAAAAGCAGGAAAAGAATGAGCAGCAGATAAACACCCAAATACGATTGTGTAATATTCAAAATCCAATCCGCAATCATTTGCGGCGCATTGAGATAGGCAATCAGCCAACCCGTGATACCGGCACTGGCCACCGCAAACATGCTCAGGGAGAACTCCGACGCAGTATGAACCAAAATAGAGGGGATCTCTTTCGGGTTATAGTTGCGATAGATCATAAACATGAGCACCACTGCGTAAAGGCAGGCAATGGCAGCCGATTCAGTAGCGGTGAAAAGGCCGCTGCTGGTTCCACCCAAAATGACCACCGGTAACATAATAACCGGAACAGCGCCTGTTAACGCCTGGCCGCGTTCTTTCCACGTATATTTTTTCCCTCGGGGCCAGTCATGTTTGACCGCCAACACATAGGTGTAGACCATCTGCGCAACGGCGATCAAAAGACCGGGAACAAAACCCGCGACAAACAGCGCACCGATTGAGGCGCCGCTCATGGCACCATAGACAACCAGCAACACACTTGGGGGGATAATAACGCCCAGCGTGGCAGAACAGGCCGTGATGGCCACCGAAAATTTGGCGTCGTATCCAGCTTTTTTCATCGCCGGAATCAACATGGATCCGATGCCGGCCGCGTCGGCCTGAGCCGAACCCGAAAGGTGTCCAAACAGCAGGCTGACAAACACGTTGACATGCCCTAAACCGCCGCGGATATGTCCGACAAAAGCGTCACTGATTTTAAACAGCCGGTCGGTGATGCCGCCCTTGTCCATCAACTGAGCCAGCAGCATAAATAACGGAACCGCCAAAAGAGAAAAGTTGTTAACCGAGTTATACATGCTGTTGATGGCGCTGAGAAAGGGAATATCCATATGGTAGATGACGCCAAGCGAGGCCAAGCCCAAGGCGTAGGCGATCGGTATTTTTATAGAGACCATCACGGCAAAGAGCGTCAGAAGCAAGACTAAATCATTCATTGGCTGCGGCCCCCTTTGCAGTGAATAAAGAGAGCATCCGCTTTACATCACTCACGAAAATTCCCGTGTTAAACCATAGCATAAAAAGGCCTGAAAGCGGGATACACATAAAGAAATAGGCTTGCGGAATTCCAATGGAGGGCGAAAATCGGCTCAACCCCATGAGGGTATATTTATACCCTTCAACCACCAGAAATGAAAAAAATAAAAAGCCGGCTATGTCGCCAATAATGTCAAAAAAACAATTTGTCTTTATATATTTTTCCGGTATAAATTCCAAAACATAATGCTTTCTGTGGCGAACAGCGATCGCACTGCCAAAAAAAACCGACCAAACAAAGAGGACGACCGCGATGTCGTTTGCCCATATAAGCGGAAGTTTTAAAATATTGCGAAAAACAACCTGCATCGAGATAACAATGACAAAAGCGCCGACTGAAATGCCACCTATCGCTTTGCAAAGCCACTCAATACCATTGGATACAGAAGAAACAACTTGCTTCATATACACCTTCCTTTCAAACTAGGAGAACGCTTGTATTCCCGGCTGGCTTTGCACAGACGTAATGGGTTGATACATCCAATCCATCTAATACCGTCGCCTTCGGTTCAAAAGTGCACAAATGGCACCGATATTACACTGAAAAACAGCACCGCCAAACACTAAGATATCCGGCGGTGCCGTATATTACCATGACTGCGGTATTATTTTTGAATTTCTGCGTTGATAAGATCAAGAAGTTCCTGACCGTCGCAGCTCTTGGCAATTTCAGGGTAAAGCGGCTCTACAACAGCCTTGAATTCAGCCTTGTCCACGGCGCAGAAAATGACGCCCTTCTCCTCAGCGAGCTTCTTGGCGAGAGAATCATCCGCTTCATCGGCAAGCTTGCTGCCAAGCTTTCCGGCTTCATCGGCTACCTCTGCAATCATCGCTTGAATATCCTCAGGCAACTTATTATAGGACAATTCACTATAAGTGATGTGAGTTGGTGTAAACTGATGTGCCGTCTGAATGAAATAAGGCGCAACTTCATAAAGGGCATTTGCGTTATAGGAAGCGGCCGTACATTCGAACGCATTGACGGTATTGGTCTGCATGCCCGAATAGATGTCGTTAAAGCTCATAGAGGTGGGAATGGTGCCGAGATTGGACCAGACTAACGACTCTGTGGCGGATGATGTGACACGCATTTTAAGGTTCTCTAAGTCGGCAACCGACTTAATTTCTTGTCCTGTGTGCAGATCGCGCTGTCCGCCGTTGCTCAGCGCAAGCAGCTTCAACCCCAACCCATTTTGGGCATATTTATCCTGAATATAATTAAAAACGGCGCCATCTTTAACCAGAATGCTTTCAAATTCGTCGCGGTCGGCAAAGAGATAGGCCAACCCAAGAATCTGATACTGCGAAACAAAGGGTGCCGCGTTCTGAGTGCCGCCGATCAACATATCCAGTGTGCCGACACGCATATCGTCGATACAGGCCTCGTCATTGCCCAACTGGCCACCCGAGAACACCGACACCTCGATAGCGCCGTTAGAACGTTTGGCGAGTTCCTCTTTCATGTACTCTGCCATCTGAACCCAGGCATGGTCGCCGGAAACAACAGTGGCAACACGAATTTTAAATTCGCCGGGTTTGTACGATGACGCCGTCTCGGAAGAAGTCGAGGCACCGGAATCGGACGCGAGGGACGATGAATCGGCAGTCGCGGGCGCCGCTGTGCCACACGCCCCCATCAAAAGTATGGCTGCAGCCAGAAGAATAACACCAATCGTTTTTTTCATCTTACGAACCTCCAAAAAATTTATATGTACACTGCCAATGGCAGCAAGTACCTGCTATACCTTTGAACGATTAAAGTAAATTAAAAGTGCTGCTGAAAGGATCAGCATAATACCTAATAAGCTGACAATATCCCATGTTTCGTGAAAGAAAATGGACCCCATCACACCGGCGAATACGACACCTGAGTAGTTGAAAATGCTGACCTCGCTCGCCTTTGCCATTTTGTAGGATTTTGTCAGAAGCAGCTGCCCTATTGCAGCCAAACATCCAATCCCAAGCAGCGCAACAAATCCAAACGTATCTAATTTGATAAATTGTCTTCCGCCGATAATCAGCGACACGATGCAGCTGAATACGGAAAAATAAAAAATGATGCCGGCACTGCTTTCCTTGCCCTTGAGCGAACTGATAGCGGTGTAGGCCGCGCCGGCTGCCACGGCAGAAAATAAAGCGAAGGCCGCCGGAAATACACCTGAGTTCATTTGGGGCTGCACCACCAAAACGGCACCAAGCGCCGCGGTAAACAGTGCGCAAATTTGAGTGCGTGAAAGGCGCTCTTTTAAAAACAACACAGAAAATAACGTGACAAAAAACGGCGAACTGCGGTGCAGGATTGCTGCATCGGCAGAAACCATATGCTGTGAAGCATAAAAGTAACAAACGACCCCTATGTAACCAAACAATGATCGGGCCAACAATATTCGCTGGTTTTCGCGATGGCCAAACAGCTTCTCCCGCCTGTGCAGCAACATGACCAATCCCAATACAGCTGTAATCAAGTTCCTTGCAAACACCTGCTGCAGCACCGGTATATGACCGGACGCCTTGACAACAATCTGCATCATGCTAAAACAGAATGTGGAAAACAGCATATAAAGAATTGCTTTGGTTTTATTTGTCACAATATCGTCCTTTACGTCTAGACAGTTTGATAGCGCTTTTCTACCGCTGCGCGCACCGCTGCCAAATTCGCTTCGGGCGTATGCGGATCCGCCACACAACCCGGTCCAATGATCAGGCCGCGCCCATCAACCATATCAATCGCCTCTTTTATATGGACACCGATCTCTTCAGGCGTGCTGCGCGCAAGGATGCTGTCATACTGCAAAACGCCCTTAATGATTGTAGGCACCTCTAAAATACCACCTAAAAATGCTTTTGACGTCTTGGTTCGGGCCGTTTGCATGTCCGGCTCGGTATGCCGATCGTGCCAATTGATGCAGTTGACCGGATAACTTAGAACTGTATCAAACATGATATTGGAACCATGTACATGCATAACATTGAAGTAGGTTGCATCCTTATAACTATTGATGACTCTAAAGTCGTAAGGTT
Organism: Candidatus Fimivivens sp.; assembly: GCA_047974975.1. Taxonomy (GTDB): domain Bacteria; phylum Bacillota; class Clostridia; order Oscillospirales; family Ruminococcaceae; genus Yanshouia. Next base: position 227,428 of record JBKECV010000013.1, on the reverse strand, counting down.
TACAGAATTCCGCATAGAGTGCGTCGGTCATATAATCATAAGTGGCACATTGGCTGGCCAGAAAGAAGCCACTGACACCGGCCTCAATATTGGCTCTGATAAAATCAATGGTCGTCTGCGTAATGGCTTCGAGTGCGTTATGTACCGCTTCAGGATGCGTGTTCATATCCTCAAGCAGACGTTCGCCTGCCAGCTTGCGCAGCGTGGTCGCGGGTGTAAAAATGGTCTGAATATAGGGGGTGTGCGGTTTTGAGATGCGACTCATATGTTGGGTCAACAGCAGCTGCTTGCCCCACGTGCCGAAAATGGGCGGCAGTGGTTCTATTGTGTTGTAGTCGGCAACACTGTTGATGCCGGGTGCACTAATTACAACCTCTTTATATTTATCGCAGAAAACATCAAGCTTAGCGCCCCAATCGGAGACGGAATAGGCCCCAAATGGCATCATTTTGATAAAATCGTAATCGTACTTTTCATTAAAGTGAACCATGCATTCGGCTAAAGAGCGCGGATCCTGGTCAAACTCGGAAAAGTGCATCCAGACGCTGATCGGTACGCGATCCACCTCCATGCTGTTTAGTGCGGCCTTTATGCGTTCTTCTCTATTCATTCTGAATTTATCCTCCCTCTCACTGAATCTTATTTATTTTACCTGCCCGCCTCAACAGGCTAGGTTTTTGCGCTTTTCTCTTTTAATCTGTACTGCAAATGCATATCACGCGTGCGCATCAAGTGCTGGCGCATGAAAGCAATGGCCACCTCTTCCTGCCCTGCACAAATAGCTTCACATAGTTGAATGTGCTCACGTTTATTCTTTTCAAAAACATCCGGTATTTCATAAATAATGCTGAGTCGCTGTTTTGCCAGTTCCGATTTAATAGACTCCGAAAAACGATAGAGGCAAAGGTTTCCGGCAATTTTTGCAATCGACATGTGGACACTAATCCCCTCTTCCGTGGGGCTGTGTTGCTTTCTTTGTTCCTGATGCTGATCCAAGTGGTCGGAAAGTGTGCGCGTAAGGTGCATCAGGCGCTCTTTATCCTCGGCGGTTGCGCGAACGGCCGCCAAACCGGCCAGCTCCGGTTCAATGATCAACCGCGTTTCCCAAAGCTCGGGAATCGTCGCATCCTTCGAAACGTCAATAGCATCAAGAAGCCTTGCACCTTGGAAGCGTGACTGCACATCATCCGAAACAAAGGTACCGTGGCCTGCGCGCGAATAGGCAATCCCCATCAATCCAAGAGATTTCAGCGCCTCACGCAAGCAATTTCTGCTCACGCCAAAAAGCGCGGTCAATTCCGCCTCTCCCGGTAAACGTTCCCCAGGTTTGAAAGTACCTTCTTTAATACTGTTGATGATCTGATTGGCAACATCCTCATACATTAATGTTCTGGATGCCTTTTTTAACATATATTATTAACGCCCTTCTTTAATTCTAGAAACTAATTGTTTAAATGTCCTACATTTATTTTAGGTAAATCAATCCCTTTTTTCAACATTTATTTAATAAAAATATAAAATTCATCTAAAAGCACATTTTTTCATCTAAGTTTTATGCAAAAACACTAAATTCGATTTATTACGCATATGTTTTATCCTATCAAACTCAAGAAGGACTCCCCCTGATCGGGAGAGTCCTTTGAAATACCATAGTGCTCTAAGAGGCCATTTTTTCGCCTGCTGCATAAGTGTTGCGCATGTTTTCTGCAAAAATGCCGTAACCCCGTGCGGGGTCATTCACGAACACATGGGTCACCGCACCGACTAATTTGCCATCTTGAATAATGGGAGAACCACTCATACCCTGAACAATGCCACCCGTTATTTCCAATAGGCGCGGATCCGTTACCTTGATGACCATATTTTTTGTAGAACTTGTATCAGTTGTTGCAACACGCTCAATTTGAATTGCAAACTCCTGCGGCTCTTTGCCTTCGACAGTCGTATAGATCGTCGCAGCGCCTGTGTGAATTTCACCTCTTGTTGCCAGCGGAATCGGCTCACGCTGCACAGGCGGCCTGCTGCTTTGACCAAAGATGCCGGTTACGTTGTTGTTGGTTAAGTTTCCTATTACCTTATTTCCACCGAATACACCACGCAACTCCCCCGGAAAGCCACTTGAGCCACGGTTGACACCGGTGATGGTGACTTCAACCGCTTCACCGCTTGACAAGGGCATGATATCGCCGGTATCCACATCGCAAATCGCATGTCCAAGACCTGCAAAAATACCTGCTTGCGGATCGTAATAGGTCATGGTACCAATACCGGCTGAGCTGTCGCGCACCCACATACCCGCGCGATAGTTTTCATCGGAGGGTGACTGAATGGGCGTTAGCGAAACCTGCTTAATAGCCCCTTCTCGCCGTAAAGTCACCTGCATCTCACGCCCGTTGCTCTGCCCGACAATCTTTCCAACATCTTCATTGTAAGAGATTTTCCGACCGTCGATGGAAAGAATAATATCGCCGGTGCGGATGCCCGCATTTTTTGCGGGATTGATCGCCTTGCCTTGCATGTCCAGATCGCTCAATCCCACTACCATGACGCCGTCGGTAAACATTTTAATGCCGAACGGCGTTCCGGCGGGAACCACCATGTTTTTTTCGACAACCTTGACGTTAACCGTTTTAATAACGGCACCGCCCGGCAATGAAAGTCGCGTCGCATATTCATTGCCCGGATGTGAAACCAGCTCAGGGGGCATATCGTCTACCCAACTACTGCTTTTAATGCCTAACCAACCGCCATTGAGTGAAAAATGTTCGCCTTGTGTTACATAATAGCGGTCGGGCAACATACTTTGCAAGCAGAGCAAAATTGCCAATAACCCCAGCATCGCAACAGACACGATGGTCGCCGAGACTTTAAAAAACCTCTTCATCACACCGTTGCACCTCCTTTACCTGCACTTTTTTGAGAACTGTTCGTTCTCCCTTATAGCATGTCAGGCAACGGTGCGATTAACAGCGGCAAAAAGTTGACGACAAGGCAACGACTGTTTATGTTTCCAATCAATCCTGTCTCAAAATCATCTTTTTTGGCATCAACACTGATGAAGAAATAAAAACGCCAATATTTGGCACGCTCAGCATCGTTTCAGACGTTTTTATTATGCGCTAAAAAGGCACACTATATTTAAATAATAAAAACTTTGAATGAGGCATTATTTTTTATGTTTATTTCACTTTGGCGTACACTTGTTCTATTTTTGACGATGTCTGCCGTATTACGTTTTATGGGCAAACGGCAGCTAGGTGAGTTGCAACCTTCGGAACTTGCGACAACAATTATGATCTCCAATATCGCCGCAATACCGATTGAAAATATCGGTACACCGATGATAAACGGTGTTTTGGCAATCTTGTTGCTCGCCTGCTTGGAGGTTTTGCTCTCGGTTGCCATTTTAAAATCTCGCAAGCTGCGCGGTTTTGTTTTGGGGCACCCTCGCTGTGTCATCAGAGACGGCAAGCTTGACCAGAAAGAACTATCCGACCTGCGCTGGTCGCTGGATGATCTCACCGAGTTGCTACGCGGTAACGGTATTTTTGATATGGATGAGGTGCTTTTTGCCATCGTGGAAACGAATGGCAGCTTATCGGTCTATCCAAAATTCAAAAATCGCCCTATTACAAATGAAGCACTATCCATTCCCGCGCCCAAATGTGAATCGCCGCCGATCATTGTAATAAATGATGGGGAGCTCGATATGCAGGCGCTCAAATATTGCGCCCTCGACCAAGCGTGGCTAGACAAAGTGCTCAAGGAGAAGTCGTTAACCCAAAAAGATATTTTTGCCATGAGTTGTGACCGTGCAGCCGACTATATTTTAATTAAAAAGGAGAAAAAGCAATGAAGCGTTTTTTTATTGCCATCTTTTTTTTAATCTTCATATCGGTCTCCTGCATCTTATCGGTTAACCAACTCGACAAAAATACCGCGGCAATAAAAGAAGAAATTGATCAAATTCGGCAGGCGGTGACCAGCAATGATAAAGCGCGCGCCGATGATGCCATGCAGCGGCTCATCGACCATTGGGAGAATAAAAAGCGCCTTTTCTATGCCCTGGCCGGCAGCAATGAGTGCGCACCTTTCGACAGTGCACTGGACCGTTCAAAGGTCTGGCTTGAGCTCGGGGCGGATCATGAACTGTTTGTTGAACTCGCAGAGCTCTATACGCGTATCAGTATACTTTGGGATACGCAGGCGATACGTCCAAAAAATCTTTTTTAAATAGGACGGCGCACACAAAACCGCCCACAGAACACGATGCGTCCTGTGGGCGGTTTCATCTTGAAAACTTTGGAACGGGACACACCCCTCCCATAAGCCACTACTTTTTATCCTGCAACAGCTTCAATTCATCCATAAATGAACCGATGTCCTTAAATTGACGATAAACCGACGCAAAGCGCACATAGGCAGCCACGTCAATATCCCGAAGTTTCAGCATTGCCAATTCGCCGATGCGGCTAGTCGGAATTTCGCGCTCCAACGCATTTTGCAGTGTGGCCTCAATATCGTCGACCGCCTTCTCAATCTGGCCGAGTGAAACCTGTCGCTTTTCGCAGGCGCGCAACATGCTGTTTAAGAGTTTGTCGCGATAAAACGACTCCATCACGCCATCCTTTTTAATGACCATAATCGGAATGGTTTCCACCCCTTCATAGGTCGTGAAACGCTTCTGGCAAGAAAGGCACTCGCGCCTGCGGCGAATCCGCTCGCCATCGTCCGCCGAGCGAGAATCAATAACCTTGCTTTCGGTGTAGGCGCAAAACGGGCATTTCATCAGATGAACCTCCTTAACGCGACAGCGCCACAGTCGTGATGCGTGCAAACGCATTGCAATCAAAATCCGGCGCATGTCATCCGGCGCGGTTTAGCACCGTGACCATTGCAATTTAATAGTAAAATTATACCATGCTCGTGCAAAAATGCAACGCTCAGTTTAATATAACTGTTCGCCCTGCTGCGGCCGACCCCAGCGACTGTGCGATTTGTTCTTCAAGCGCTTCGAGCGGTGGCTGCTCGAAGTTAAAACGCAAGGCCAGCGCCTCCAGGGCACGGTGGTCACAGCCCAAGCCGCGCACCACCGCCACCGTTTGATCACAGGCATCACACACAGCTAAGCCACCGACGATGGACGCCCCTTTCTTATTTTGTACAACTGTGTAGGTAGCATGACAGGATAGCGGCAGGTTTTTTACCAAAAACATCTCTAGCGACGTCATATTTTACTCCTCCTTGCGTTTTTTTATATTCTACCCTAAAACCCACAATTTGGAAATTATATCCATTCGACAAACGGGTACCGCTTTCTCCGACGCCCACCTTTCTTTGACATCGTAGAACAATTTTTTTGCCATACCAAAACATTATATGTCGCATGTTTTGGCGAAATCGACCTTTACGCTACCTGAAGTTTGTCTGTTTTTACTAAATATCCATCGCCACTGAAACCGGCCATGCGCTACAACAGGCTTTCAAACAGCCGCACACTCTCGGCAATCTGTTCTTGCCGAGAGAAATTCCAGCTATACAGCTCCAGCAACACCGCGCCATCGTAGGCCGCGGCTTTAAGCCGCTGTGCCAGCGCAGTGAGATCAAACACACCCTCGCCCAGCGCCAAACAGTTGCAGTCGTCGCGATGATCGCTTAGATGCAAGTGCGCCAGATGCCCCCCCATGACATCAAGCATCTCAAAAGGTGTGACCTGTGCTCTGACCGTCTGCTTGATATCCAGCACAAATTCAACATCCGGTATAGCATGTATCATGCGCTTAATAAACGTCGGACTGCCACTGTGGCAGCGCGCCACATTTTCCTGACAGAGGCGCACCCCAAAGTCACGGGCGATATCGCGCAGCCGAATAAAGCGCTCAAAATAAAAATCCGGTTCCAATGGCATGAAGCTGCGCGCGCCGTGAAAGACCAATATCTGCGCCCCCACCCGGTTACAAAACGCAAAGTACCGGCGATAGTCCTCCGCTTCGTCATCAAATCGACGACCATAGCTGCTAAAAAAACTGACGCTCTCCGCTTCTGAGGAATAGGGGTGCACTGCAAGAATCTGTGTGCCGGCCGCGCCTGTAATGCGATTAAGGCGGTCGGCAAATTCCGGTGTTTTTTCTGACGGAGAATTTAAAAACACCTCCACCGCATGAATCCCCAAATTAGTGAGCGCCGTGAGCGCCTCTTCCGTCAACATGGGAAACAAGCAGGAGGTCGATGCTCCTATTTTCATGGTCATGCTCCCTTTCAAATATCCATATGCACAAAAAGCTTGCCGATTTATAAAATCATCCCAGTGCCACATCGAGCACCATCATGAGAATGAACCCCATCAGTACGCCAATCGTTGCGATCCGTTTGTTATCCTGAAATGACTCGGGAATCAATTCAGAGCATACCACCGCTATCATCGATCCTGCCGAAAAAGCCAACGCAATCGGCAAGGCCGTGCGCATTGTCATAGCGAAAAGCACGCCCAAAACGCCCGCAATCGGTTCCACAAGACCGGCCGCCTGCCCGATCATGAAGCTTTTCAACCGGGTTGCACCGTCGCGGCGCAATGGCATGGCGACGCAGGTACCCTCCGGAAAGTTCTGTAACCCAACGCCCAATGCCAGCATCACAGCGGAGAGCAACGTGGTTCCCTCGACGCCCAATGCCACACTGCCAAACGCCACACCAATCGCCAAGCCTTCGGGTATATTGTGCAGCGTGACCGCTGAGGCAATCAGGATGGAACGCCGCACTTTGCCGCCGTCGCACTTGGCAAAGCGCGCTTTGGACAAAAAAATATCTGAGAAAATAACAAACACGCCACCCCCGGCAAAACCGATGGCTGCCGTTAACCAAGCATTCCGCTCCAGCTCGGCAGCAAGCTCAATGGCCGGCGACAGCAGCGACCAAAATGCAGCAGCAATCATAACACCGGCAGCAAAACCCATCATCATATCGAGCATTTTCTGATTAACCGACTTGAAAAAGAAAACCAGAGATGCCCCAAGGGCGGTGACGCCGTATGTAAACAAAGTGGCCAAAAGGCCCTGATAAACCGGATGCAGCATAGCAAACCAAGACAAAGTCATCCCTCCGAACATAAAGCTTTTCATGCTAGCTTATGCGCGGGGGAAGGGGATTGCTAATGACAAATCGGCAGAGCTGCGAAAATTACAAACGCAGTCCTGCCGATTTCTCTCTATTTCACAAAAATCGACCCGGCCATATTCGAGCAGTTTTCATGGATTTGAATAAAAGGTATTAAGCCACTTTTTTCTTCTGCCACATCACCCATAACATAGTTGCAATGCACAGCGAGGAATAACAGCCGGATATCATACCGATGATCATGGGGAAAGAAAACGAGAGAATAGAGGTGACATTATACATCACAGCAACGATCGACACAATGGCCATCGCACTAGCCGTGGTGATACTGGTCATCAAGGAACGGGTAAACGACTGGTTCAGGCTCAGGTTCACCAGCTGCTCGATCGGCATCGAATCCCCGTAGACACGTTTATTCTCACGAACACGGTCGTAAATAACGATTGTGTCGTTCAAGGAATAACCCAAAATGGTCAGACAGATCGCAATAAAGTTTGCGTCGATCGATATGCGAAACAGCACAAAAACCGCAAATACCATCAACAAATCGTGTACCAGCGCGATAACCGCAGTGATACCCGCTGCATAGCCACCGATCTTTTTAAAGCGCAAGCTGATATAAATCACCATCAGCAGCGATGCAAAAGCCACCGCTGTAAGACTCTTGATGAGGAATTCCTTACCGATCGTAGGATTGACAACGCTGATCGAAGCCGTCGTCAGATCGTTGTCCTTGTATTTTTCATTGAGTGCCGCAGCCAGCTCGGCCTGCTTATCGGCGTTAAGCCCATCGCTGGTGGGTAGCGAAATAACAAACCGTTGCATACCAGTTGCAATGTCAGTTGATTTTTGGAGTGAAATTTTCTGCCCCAACGTCGATTCCACCGACTCTTGAAACGCCGCCTGATCAAGGTCGCCCGTGTAAGAATAGGTGATAAGCGCGCCACCCTTGAACTGAATGTCAAGGTCAACGCCGAATATAAGCGAACCGACCAGCATTAAGACAATCATCACGATGGACAATGCAAAATAAATTTTGCGATGCTTGAAAAAATCAATATTCCACTTTTTCATCACTTCTTACCTCCGTACAGCACAGGGCTGCGAAAAGCGCTGAAGCGTGAGACCGACTTAAGCAGAAGCTTGGAGACGAACACGCCCATAAACAAATTCAAGATAACGCCCACGAGCAACGTATAACCAAACGAGTAGATTGGGCCCGATGCCGAAACACCGAACATAAAAAACACCGGTGAAAACAAGCGAGCAAACAGACTATCCGGTGGGCCAAAGGCGCCCATCAGAATAATCGATACGATAATAACCGTCACATTGCCGTCAAGTATGGCCGAAAAAGCGCGCTTGAAACCGGAGTCGATTGCAGCGTCGATAGAACGACCGTTGATAAGCTCCTCTTTGATTCGCTCGGCCGTAATAATATTGGCATCAACGCCAAAGCCGATGGCCAAAATGATACCGGCAATACCGGGCAGCGTCAGTGTAAAGGACGGGAATACTGCGAAGAAGCCGGTGATCGATGCGACCATCAAAATAACCTGTCCAAGCAGGGCGATCATAGCGACAAAGCCGGGCAGGCGGTAGAAAGACAGCATGATCAAACCCACGATGGCGAATGCAATCGCGCCAGCCATCAACATGGCGTCCTTGGCACCGAGACCCAACGTCGGCGAAATGGTGTTGTAATTTTCGGTGGTCAACGCAAAGGGCAGCGCACCGCCGTTGATCTTATTGGCAAGATCCATCGCACTTTTGGCATCAAAATTGCCTGAAATGCTGGCGACGCCATCGACAATTTGCTGGTTGACTTGAGGCGCCGATATCATGGTGTCATCCATCCAGATAGAAATCGGCTTGCCAACCAACTTTTTGGTTGCAGTGGAGAATTTCTCCTTGCCGGATTCCTTGAGCTTTAACTCGACCATATGAACTCTGGCGCCGGACTGATCCTGCGTATAAACCGCAGAAGCGGACTCGATGTCTGCGCCGGTGAGTATGATATTCTCCTTGGTATCGCCGGCGGGAAGTCCCAGTGAATCGACCTCGTCGAGTTCACGAAAGGTCAAGTTTGCCGTGGCACCCAATTCAGCAATCGCCTGCTCGGGGTTGAATTCAGTTTCGTCCGCCTTCCACGGAAAACGCACAATAATGCGATTTTTATCGTAGTCGGTGTAAACTTCACTGTCGGTGATGTTCTGGCTCACCAATCTAATCTGTATGATTGATTCGGCAGCGGCCATCTCTTCTCGCGTTGCGGTCACACCTTCGGGTGGGGAGAAAGTAACGTCAACGCCGCCGCGGATATCGATGCCCCAGCGCACGTTGTCCATGCCTTTGATTTGGGTTGTGGTGATATCACCATAGGTGCTTGAAAAGCCGGCAACGGTCAAATAACCCATTGCTGCTATCAATAACACGATGATGAAAAATACCGGTTTTCCAACCTTTTTCACAATCTTGCCTCCAGTTCGTGTTTTAGTCGGTCCGCGCCGTAAAATAACGGCCGACAGGAATGCGGGTTTCTACAGCATAAAGCCGTTTTAAACGCCGTTTCCCTTACAACGTCAATAAACTTCATTATAGAATATTGCGGTGTGAATGTCAACGCTGTGCATTAAACCCTCAACTCGGCCTTGAGCCCCAGCATCGATGCATTGTCTTTTAGCATCGGGCGGATATATTCTTGCAGATATTCTGTCACCTGCTCGGGTGCACGTCCGACAAACAAGGCGGGGTGCATCACCTGCGACAGCTCGTCCATTGTCAAACCAAACGCAGCATCGGCTGCAATGCGCGCGAGCAGGTCATTTGGTCCGCCTTCTTCCTTGACAACGCGCGCGGCAGCCAGCGAGTGCGACCGCAATTTTTCGTGTAGTTCCTGTCGATCGCCGCCTTTTTTAACGGCTTGCATCATGATATTTTCGGTCGCCATAAACGGCAGCTCCGCCATGACTCTCGCCTCGACAACCTTGGGGTAAACCACCAGTCCGTCACAGACGTTGAGCATAATTTGCAAGATGGCATCCACAGCCAAAAATGCCTCGCTCATCGCAATGCGCTTGTTGGCAGAATCGTCAAGTGTGCGCTCAAACCACTGCACCGATGCCGTCAACGCCGGATTTGTGCTGTTGGCAATTACATAGCGCGCCAGTGCACAGATGCGCTCAGATCGCATGGGATTGCGTTTATAGGGCATAGCGGATGAACCGATCTGCTGCTTTTCAAACGGCTCCTCCATTTCTTTAAAGCTTTGCAACAGTCGCATATCGTTGGCGAATTTGGAGGCCGACTGGGCGATACCGGACAGCACGTCCATCACCTGTGCATCCACCTTACGGGAATAGGTTTGCCCCGACACCGCAACAATCCCCTCAAAGTCCATCTCACGTGCGATAAACCTGTCCACCCGTTTTATTTTTTCTGCGTCGCCGCCAAACAACTCGACAAAGCTGGCCTGCGTACCGGTTGTCCCCTTGCTGCCCAACAGCTCAAGGCGGCCGATGCGATGCTCAACTTCGGCGAGATCCATCACCAACTCATTCATCCACAGCGTGGCCCGTTTGCCGACGGTGGTCAGCTGCGCAGGCTGTAAATGCGTGTAAGCCAGTGCCGGTTGTTCTTTATGCTGCTCGGCAAAATCTGCCAGAAGCGCAATGATATTGATGAGTTTGGACCGCACCAGACGCAACGCCTCACGCATAACGACAATATCGGTGTTGTCGCCGACATAACAGCTGGTTGCCCCCAGATGGATGATACCCTTTGCATTTGGGCACTGAACACCGTAAGCGTAGACATGGCTCATAACATCGTGGCGCACCAAACGCTCGCGCTCTTGAGCCACCTCGTGGTTGATGTTGTCCTTGTTGGCTTCAAGCTCGGCGATCTGTGCATCGGTAATGTCCAAACCCTCGGCCTTCTCGGCCTTAGCCAGTGCAATCCACAACCGGCGCCATGTGCGAAATTTCATTTCAGCCGAAAAGAGATACTGCATCTGTGCACTGGAATAGCGCGTGGAAAAAGGGCTTTCAAATTTTTCGTACAATGCTGTTGTCCTCCTCCTGGGCGCGTTTTTAAACGACGTAACGGATATATTTGCTACTGCCGGCACCTATTTTGAAGCCGCAGTTCAATTTTAAAAACGCCCTTGATATTGCTGCATAAAGATTTTACTACAAAATGGCTCTCACAGCAACATTTGTATAAAAATTTTGTCGCGCAGACAAAAAATATGCGCGTTGCATGATGGCACTCGCCCAATGATCAGGACAGACCATAATCGTATCCACAAGCCAGCGGGCGAGTTTGCCGCCCGCTTCTTTTTATCCGGTTACAGACCATAAGCATCTCTGAGCCATACCACCGCGTAATCGGAGGAGAGTATCCTTGCAAAGGGATAGTAAAAATTAGAGGGCAGCACTTAACGATAAACATTGAAAAATTATTGATAAATTTTAACTCATGGTGTATACTTTAAATTAAATAATAGTTTAGGAGAGTTTGAATGAAGAAGTTACACAACTTATTAAATCAAAAAACGGCTCAAAATGCATCGCAATTTATGAAAGTGATTTGCTATATGATGATAGGCTTGCTTGCCATAATGCTGATTTTAAGTTTCATGGGAAGACTTCAGTATGATTTAAGGTATACAGGTGAGCATTATCCGCATGCTATCTATGCTGAAAAAAGTCATGATTTTTCTACGAGGTCTTTGACTGTATCAAGCAATGATGATTTGCGAATTCGCACACAATCGGAAGATGGAAAAATCGAGCTAAGTTCATATATTGCTATAGTAACCATGTATGCTGTGGGTATCATCCCTCTGATGTTTGCCTATCTGTTTCTTTCAAAAGTCTTTGCAAATGTGGCAAAAGGTGAGATATTTGTCCAAAAAAATGCACACTATCTTTTGTATTATGGTCTTATTCAAGTTGCATTAGCTGTTGTTCTTCCTTTTGTAAAATTACTAATTGTTCAAATTGCTAATATGCTTGTAACAGACCATATTTCTCTCGCTACTGGTTCAGATATGATAAATAACCTCATTCCAAGCATCGGCTTTTTAATCGCTGCCTATATAATAAATCATGGAGTTAATTTGCAAGATGAGGCGGACCATACGCTATGATTATAATTCGATTAGATAGAATGTTAGCGGATAGAAAGATGAAACTCAATGACTTGGCCTCTCTCGTTGGAATCACTAATGTCAATCTATCTTATTTAAAGACAGGTAAGGTGAAAGCGATTCGGTTTTCAACATTAGATGCCATTTGCAGCGTATTAAAATGCCAGCCGGGAGATATATTAGAATATGTTGATGATGAAAATGAGTCCCCAGCAGTAAATGAGTAACTATGCGACAAAGGAGCTGTACTATTTATTTTAGTACAGCTCCTTTGTCCGTTATAAGTCCAATATCGTCCACACGCTGCGCGGTGCAGTGCCCTCCTGCGTCGCCATCCGCATATCGCCGCCAACAATCGGCTTATTCCCCACGGTGTTGCCCGCCGAGGTACTGCCCGAATGTGCTTTTAATCCCGTTACAGCCTTTCGTTCATATGCGGCACCACCCCGCGCTGTATCGGACGAGATCCGCTGAATTTTATACCAGGTGGCTTTGTCGAGCACACCGGTGATCGGCAGGTCAAAAACGTACTGAAAGGCGCGTATCGCCCGCTCACAAGGCAGGTCAAAATTGGGGCAGGCGTCATCGAGCATCTCGATGCACGGATAGTTTTGGCCTATGCGGTTGAGCGCCTGCTTGATAACGCAAATCTCCTCCCCGACCGCACCGCACATCAAGGGGGTGCCAGAAAAATGCATCCCCCCACCCTTTTGCCGTATATTTTGCGCCATGACAATATCCTGGCCATAATATTTTCTTAAAATCTTATAGACAGACTGGCCATTTTCGGCCATTTCGATCGCCCCAAGCTGGCACAATGTGTTGTGCACCGCCGAGGCCTGACAGTTTTGACAAATTTGCGCCGGTATCGGGTCGCCGCTCCCCGGACGGGTCAGATAATTATTAAACAGCTCCTCCACCAGGCCGCTTGTGCGATAAAACAGGCAGCCTTGGTCGTTGAACGGCAAGTCACCCTCTCCGGTTGTAATATCAAAATCATAGCCGTGCGCACGGTACCACTTGTTATGGACACGATAAAGCGCAAAGGAGGTGATGGCGTAAATATTCGCACGCTGGGCGTTTTCGGGCCACGTTGGGCAAATAATGCAACAGGCGCATCCCTTTACATATTCCACAAACGACACGGTCATATTCGGCGCATCGGTATCCTTGCCGCCGAGATGAACGGTTATAGCCGCCGGAATGGGGGCATACCGACTCTTTCGCATAGCTATTCCCGCCGAACATCAGCACCGTTTTGATCAGCCGCATCGGCCTGACGGATTTCACGCCCCGTCCCGCTTTCTAAATCGATGCGCTTGATCGAGGTCACGCCATCAAAAATCAAGATCTCTTCGTCGACCGCGGATTGATATCCCGGCGCCTCCACCGTGATGAGGTATTGCGCGCTCAAATCACCACCGATCATCGGCTGCGGATAGACCGGCACTTCGCGTATCGGTGCCGGCAGGCGAATCGGTCCGGTTTTACCACTTTCGTCGGTGACAACCTGTGCCACCACCTCGTTTGCGCTATCTTGGGCATAGCGGACCGCGACAGTCGCACCTTGAACCGGCTCGGTTCGATTTTGTGTCGTCACGTTGACGATCAAATTGCCTGCGCCCAGATTGGGTGTTGCTGTGTTGCGGTTTATTTCCGCCGGCAAAGGCGTTATCGGTATGATCGGAACAACCGGTACCTGCGGCTGTACGACTGGCGGTTGTGGTTCAATCGGCATCGGCTGTTCGGACGGGATGACCTCGGGCGTCCTTGCGATTTCGTTTTCGTTGTCCGTCTCTGTGCCCACCAACACTTGGGGTTCTGCCGCTGTTTCGGGTTGCACTATGATGTTCGAATCGTGCCTAACAACCAGCACTTGTTCCGGTTCTGTTGCTAAAATGGGTTCATCGGGTTCAATGGGTTCTTGGAACGTGTCATCTCGCCCGAACATGTCGGATTCCGGCGATGCATCCTGCCGTTGCGCCGCGGGCGGTTCTTCGCGCATTGGCATCTCATCCGGTCTTTCGCGCCGCAGCGGAACGGCAGGCCTCTGCGACATGATAGGGGGTTGTGTATTCGGCGCAACCGCCTCCGTCGGTGGAACCGACTCCACCACAACCGGCGCCGGCATTTCAGCCGCCATCTTCTCCGCTTGAGAAACTTGTTCTTGCAACATTTCATCATTCTGGCGTCGCATCAGCGTCGCATAGTCGGGATTTTTGGCAAGTGCTGTGCGATACATTTGTATCAATTCGCGTTCATACTGCTCAATGCTTTTTTGTGGCATATGTGCTCTCTCCTTTAACAATGGCTTCTCATAAACACTATATGCAACGCAAAGTGAATGCGACTACTAAAACGACTGTAAAGGACCGACTCTGACACCAAATGCCATTATTTCATCGAATGACCATGGTGGGTAGTTCGCAACAGACCAACAGCGCCCCATATGCCGGCATCATTTTGCAACTTGGCAATTTTAATGGGCGTGTTGACCATATCGCCAAAGGCCATGTGGCGATAATGCCGCGTCACAGCATCGCACAGCGGTTGACCTGCTTGTGATAACCCACCGCCGAGCAGCATGACCTGCGGGTCGCAGACGGCGGCAATATCCGCAAGCGCACTGCCCAAAAATTTCGCCATGTCGTCGATTGCTTGCAGCGCAACAGGATCATTGGATTGCGCCGCGGAAAATATCGCTTCGGCGGTAATCTGTTTTTCGTCCAATATTGTGTGCGCTCCAGTGTCCATCATCTTTTTTGCAAGCCGCACCAAACCTGACGCACAAGCGTACTGCTCAAGACAGCCACGCCTGCCACAGCTGCACGGCACCGTTTCATCGGAGCAGACCGCAATATGGCCCATCTCCCCTGCACAGCCGTGCGCACCTTTTAGCAGCCTGCCGCCCAAGATGACGGCACCCCCCACACCGGTGCCCAACGTCAACAGCACCATGCTGTCACAATCTCGCGCTGAACCTTTCCAAAATTCGCCGAGTGCGGCAACGTTTGCATCGTTTTCTGCACAGACATCAAATCCACAAAGCGCTTCCATATCAGCCTTTAGCGCAACCGCTCCCCAGCCGAGGTTTACACAGCCGTGCACGACGCCCTGCGCATCAACCGGGCCGGGTACACCAACACCGATGCCACGAATATCCGCCGCTGCAAGGCCCTTTTCCACTGTCTTTTTCAGAATACTATCGGCAATCTCGGCGAGCATGGTCGCACTGTCTGCGTCGCTGCGCGTGGGAATCTGCCATTTTTCCAAAAGGCCGTTCTCTACTGAAAAGAGCCCCATCTTCACCGATGTCCCGCCGATATCCACCCCGAAAGCATAGGATTGATTTAACATAATAACACCCTCTTTTACCGTTAGCATTGATCAAGACTCAAAATGTGCTATACTGATTATATATTCTTCCGAAAGGATTGTGCCTGATGAAATACAGTTTTTTAAACGATTACAGCGAGGGTGCGCACGAAAGTATTATGGCAGCTATGGCAACCTCTAATCTCGTGCAGACGGTGGGTTACTGCACCGACGAGTTCTGTGACCGCGCGCGCAGGCTGATTGCGTCCGAGATCAACCGCCCCGACAGTCACATCCATTTTTTGGTGGGCGGCACACAGGTGAATCTCACTGTGGCCGCCGCTCTGTTGCGCCCACATCAGGGCATGATCTCGGCAGAAAGCGGGCATGTTAACGTGCATGAATCGGGCGCTATTGAGGCCACCGGCCACAAGGTGTTGACCCTCCCATCCACCGACGGCAAGCTGACGGCCAAGGCAGTGGAGGCACTGATCAAAACCCACTACGACGATCCCACAGCGGAGCATATGGTGCAACCCGGCATGGTTTACATCTCGCAGCCGACCGAACTGGGTACCGTCTATCGCAAACAAGAACTGCTGGAATTGGCTGAGGTTTGCAAGCGGTATCACATTCCGATTTACCTGGACGGCGCACGCTTAGGCTGCGCGCTGACCTGTCGCGGAAATGACCTGACGCTGACTGACATTGCCCAATTGACCGACCTATTTTACATAGGCGGCACCAAAATGGGCGCATTATTCGGCGAGGCGCTGGTGATCAACCGCCCCGAAATAGGCGCCGACTTTCGTTCCATTATCAAACAACGCGTGGGGTTACTGGCAAAAGGGCGTCTTCTGGGCATTCAATTTGAAGCGCTCTTTACCGATGGCCTTTATTACAAGCTGGCGCAGCGCGCCAACGACATGGCGCAACGGTTGGCCGACGGCATTGCAGCACTGGGTTATCCCTTTGCGGCCGAAGCGGTGACCAATCAACTTTTCCCCATTCTGCCAAAGGCGATTATCGCACATTTGGAAGAGGATTTCATATTCTCGATTCAGAACGCCGTCGACGATCAGCAGGATGTGATCCGCCTTTGCACATCATGGGCAACCGACGCCGATATGGTTGGAAAACTCCTTGAAAAACTGAAAACATACACCGCTTAGCTGCTAAAAGTATAGGGCGCGCGGGCGCCATTTGTCAATTGGGTACTGCTCAAATATAGCTTAAGACATCTTTTAAAGTAAAAGGGCACCACGTTTTTGTGTGGTGCCCTTTTATTTTATCTTGATTGTATTATAAAACGGCCTTCAAGTCGGAAACGGCCGGTTTTTCGGTAATCAACCCTTGGTCGTACAGCCAGTCGATGTTGGTCTGCCAGACTTCGTCCGTCTGCGAGAGGAAAGGTGCCGTTTCGGTTTCCATCATCGGCAGCAACATGGTCATGCTCTGGCGCTCCACCGATTCAGACAGCGGAAAATTTTCGGTATTCTGGTGTTTTAGCAAAATGGCCAACGCTTCTTCCGGATCGACCTTCATGTCGGCAAAGCCCTTGGCACTCGCCCGCAGAAATGCTTTGAGCGTTTCTGGATCGTTCTGGATCATCTCGTCGTTGGCCATGAACACGCCCTCATAATAAGTTGGCACCCCATATTCATCCACCGCAAAGTAGTCGACCTCAAAACCCTCTTCGATCATTTGCGGCACCTCATGATTGACATAGCAACCGATGGTTGCATCAACATTTCCGGTGGTCATTGCGCTCATGAGTTCAAATCCGACATCGATCATCTCAACGTCGCTGTAATCGGCGCCGACATTTTCCATCATACTGCGCACAAGCGCTTCACTGAGCTCCGTTCCGGCATAGCCAATAGTTTTGCCGACCAGATCATTTGGGGCGTTGATGTTGGCACTTTTAAGGTTCAAAACAATGTTGAGCGGCGACTGCACCACGGCACCGATTGAGCGCACTGGTACATTTTGGTTGGCACGCGCCATGATGACATCCTGCTGGTAGTAAAGACCCACCTGCGCCTTGCCTGCCGCGACGAGCGACATTGCATCATTTGCATTGGAGGGAAAGCGAATATTGACCTGGATACCCTCGTCGGCATAATAACCCTTTTCAATGGCCGTGTACATAAAGGCGTGCAGCGCGTTGGGGTACCAGTCGAGCACCACATCAACTTCCTGCAATTTGGGCATTTCGCTTGAGCCTGCGGGGGTTGATGAGGAGTCGGTGCCGCAGCCGGAAGCGACAAGCAGCATAAGCGCCACCAGTAAAACAGATATGAACTTCTTCATAAGTATATCTCCTTAAAATTTCATATTTCTTTGCGCCAGCGGATAACCGACCGCTCCAGAATACTGATCAAGCCGACGATCGACATGGCCACGATAGACAGCAAAACAATGGGCGCAAAGACACCCGCACCGTCGAGTTGGGTCATCATCCGTCGTGAGAAGTAACCCAGTCCGCTCTGCGCACCAAGCCATTCGCCGATGGCCGCACCGATGATGGAAAGCGGTATGGCCATTTTGATAGCCGAAAAGAAATAGGGCAGTGCGCCGGGCAGTTTGAGTTTTAGAAAAATGTCCCTTTTGCGCGCGCCATAGGTTTTCATCAACTCTTCCATCTCGGTTTTCGCTGAACGAAAACCGTCGAACATCGAAATGGTGATGGGGAAAAAGGTGATGAGCACCGTCACGAGCACCTTGCTCCAAATACCGTAGCCAAACCACAGCACAAACAGCGGTGCGATCGCGGTAGTCGGGATAGTCTGCGATGCGATGATAATCGGATAAAACGACTTTTCAGCCAATGGACTTAAATCCATCGCCACAGCCAGCGATAATCCCAAAACGATAGAAATGAGCAACCCGACAAAGGTCACCAGCATGGTTGCGGGCAGATGTACCAAAAATAATGGCTCGCGCAATTCCCACAACCGCACAAGAATCTGCGTAGGCGACGGAATGATATAGGCCGCGTCGATTTTCATCGCGATAGCCTGCCAAAGAATGAGCAGCACGAGTATCAACCCGATAGCGGGCAGGTTTGCGACATGGGCGCGCTGTACTTCAGCGCGATTTCGCAACTTTTTCATAGTGCCACCTGCTTTCTCAGCAGCGCCACCAGTTGCTCACGCAGCGCAACGATCTCCGGTCGTGCCAACATGTCGCGGGTGCGCGGATAGGGCAGCGGCACCGGAATGTCGATAAGCGTTTTAATGGGCGTCTGTGCCACCACGAGTATGCGCTTTGACAGAAAAACGGCCTCATCTACATCATGTGTGATAAATAGAATCGTTTTTTTCTGTTGCGTCCACTGTGTGAGCAGCCACTCCTGCATGGAAACGCGTGTTAAAAAATCCAGCGCTGAAAACGGCTCGTCGAGCAGCATTAAATCGGAACCGGTGAGCACCGTTCGCCCAAACGCCGCGCGCTGCCGCATACCGCCCGACAACTCGGCGGGATATTTGTCGGCACAACCCGACAGCCCCACCTGCTCGAGCATTTTTTCGGCACACTGCTGCATCTGCTGTTTCGTCAATCCACCTGCAATTTCCAGCGGCAGCCTTAAATTGGCCGCTACCGTGCGCCACGGAAACAACAGATCGCGCTGTGGCATATAGCCGCAGTAGCGGCGCTTGCCGCTAATATTGTCTCCGTCGACGAAAATTTCACCTGAATCGGCGTGTATCAAGCCGTTAATCAATCGAAAAATAGTACTTTTGCCGCAACCACTAACACCAACAAGTGAAACAAATTCACTTTTTTGCAGCGCAAAAGAAAGGCTTGCAACGGTCGGGGCCGGTTCCTTTGGGTATCGGTAGGTCACCTCTCGAAGTGAGAGCATCGCTAATCCTCCATCTTCCATGCCATATCCCAAAATTTTGCCTCGTGTCGGCTGCAATTGATAAACACCTCTTCCAGATAGGCCAGATCCTCCGCGCTGCGCCCCTCCGCCAGCGCATTCATCAGCGCTATCAACGCACGATTCTCCTCTTGATAGGTGTCATCGCAGTAACCCGAAATCCACTCGCCATAGAGCGGATGCGCTGCCGCACCTTGAATTTGGTTCAAGCGCAAACCAATTTCGGCATAACTCCACGAACAGGCCAATATCGCTGCCGTGATGGCAGCCACATCGCCGGTAAAACCCACCGACAGCATATAGCTCGTGTAAGCGCTGTTGGCCAATGCAGGCTTTGCTGCCTCCGCTTCTCGATCGTCGATGCCCAAACGCTTCATGTAGGCCTTGTGGATCATCATTTCGTCGTTGAGCACAGCTGCTACGCTTTTGGCAAAACGGCGCATATGGGCAGGCTTTTTTGCCTTTGCAACGCCCAGTGCAAACACTTTGGCATATTCAAAAAGATAAACATAATCCTGAACCAGAAAAAAGCGGAAACGCGCAATATCAAGGGTACCGTCCCCAATGCCTTTGACGAATGGATGGTCATGAAAGCCTGCCCAGATCGATTCCGTGCTTTTATGCAAGCGGTCGGTAAAGGTCCAAGCCAACATCTCTCCTCTCAGCGCCGTAGCAGCCACGGCGTAATCGACGATGTATTCGTCGACAGTTTGCTTGAGGCTCTCCTGATGTAATTCTGACGAAGGATCATAGATGCCAACCGTGTAATAACCTGCGTGTTTCGCTGTTTGGGCAGCGTAGGGAATATCCTCATAAACGGCGATATCAGTCGGTTCGGCACCTAAGCGCTGCGCCGCTGCGTGGTAAACCGCCGGACTGGTTTTTCCCACACCTATATCTTCACAGCTGACGATAAATTCAAAATATTTAAGCAAGTCCAACCGCTTTAGGCAAGTGCGGGCCAACGTTTCGTCGGTGGCAGTGGCCACGCAGCAGCGCACACCTGCGGCTTTGAGCACGTCAAGATATCGCGCGGCATTTTGGCGCGGCCTAATGGCCGTTTCATACTGCGTGCGCATGTAACTGTTTAGCGCTTTGACAATGGCGCCTGTCTCGCCTTGAACACCCAATGTCTTAAAGTACTGTGCAGACTGCTCAAGCGTCATCGGCGCAATGATTTTACGCAAGTCGACCGGCGGTGTGATGCCGCGGGAAACAAGAAAATTTTTGCCCAACCCGCGCCATGTCGGCATGGAATCTATCAGCGTACCGTCCATATCAAAAATGGCAAAATGTTTATTCAATCAACTGTTCACCACTTTCTCACTGAGATGGCGCAATGCGCGGGTGGCTGCGGCAACATCCGGTTGGGCAAAAATGGCAGAAACAACCGCCACACCGTCGATGCCACTGCCCGAAAACTGTTGTATATTTTGGGCGTTGATGCCACCAATAGCCACAACCGGAATGCTGACTGATGCGCAAATTTCACGCAGACGTTGCATACTGATGGTCTGCGCATCCTGCTTTGTGTCGGTGCTGAACACCGCCCCGACCCCGATATAATCCGCACCGTTCTCTTCAGCGCGTATCGCCGTCTCAACCGTGTTGGCTGAGATGCCCAAAATCATATCCGGCCCGATCAGTGCACGGATATCGCGCCCTATAATATCAGATTGGCCGACGTGAACACCATCTGCACCACATTGAACGGCAACCGAAATATTGTCGTTTATCACAAAAGGCACCTTGTATTTTTGAGCGAGTGGCTGCATCTTTTTAGCCTCGGCCAGAAATGCGTCATCGGATAGATCCTTTTCGCGCAGCTGCAAAAAGGTCGCCCCGGCCGCCAACACTTTTTCCACCGCACTTTCAAGCGGCACACCATTTAACCATGTGCGGTCGGTCACGGCATAAAGCAGCATGGCGCTTTTATCTATTTTCAATGCGTTGCCCTCCTGCCAACTGTTGATCGGTAAGCAAGCTTACGGCATCGATCAGGTAAGCTCTAAACGACACTGTGCCCGCGTGGTTGCGCAGCATCTTTTCGCGTGCCAACTCGCCACACAGTCCCATGGCCGAAACGGCCTCGACGGTGGCGGTGTAAAGATCATCCGGTTGCGCACCTGCAAATGCGCCGATCAGCGCAGTGAGCATGCAACCGCTGCCGGTGATTTGAGCCATTTCGGCACAGCCGTTTGTTATGACGCAGGCACATTCGGCGTCTGCAATGATATCCAACCGACCCGAAATGGCGATAATTGCGCCGGTGGCCTTGGCAAAGTCCTTAGCCATTTGGCAAACGGCATCCAGATTCTGTTCGGTGACAGCATCCTTCTCACCTGCATCAACACCGCGGGTATCGGCATGCCCGACGGCCAGCGACTTGATCTCCGAGATATTGCCGCGGATGACCGACAGCTTCATCTCCTTTAAGATCTGCGCACAGCTTTCGTTGCGCAGACAGGAGGCCCCCGCCGCAACTGGATCCAATACAATCGGTTTGCCCAACGCGTTGGCACGTTTTCCCGCGGCGATCATCGCTGCGATATCCCCAACTGTGCCGAGATTTAAAACCAGCGCAGATGCGACCGATACAATCTCTTCGACCTCGCGAGCATCGTAAGCCATGGTCGGCGTGCCGCCCGCGGCGAGGATGATATTGGCGCAGTCATTGACGGTGACAAAATTTGTGATACAGTGTACGAGCGGCTTATGCGCGCGTATATTTTGCATGGTCTGTTTCATGGTGTTCCTCCTAGCGGTTGATATCATCAAGCAGGCGCTGCAGCATTCCGGAGCGCTTGAACACGCCGAGCACCAGCACCGCAAGAAATGCCCCCATCATCGAGGACGGTGTGTAAAATGGAATGTAGTAAAAGGGGGACTGAACATCGAGTCCATACCACATTTTCATAAACGGATAGACGACCATCGCGCTGATGATACCCGTTCCAATAACCTCACCGACAACAGCGGCCCAAAGTTTTTTTGTCTTTTGGTAGAACAGTCCGG
Source organism: Candidatus Fimivivens sp. (assembly GCA_047974975.1). Lineage (GTDB taxonomy): Bacteria > Bacillota > Clostridia > Oscillospirales > Ruminococcaceae > Yanshouia. The sequence continues at coordinate 204,947 of JBKECV010000013.1, read as the reverse complement.
CCAGAAAAGCACCAAAAATGGCGCCTATCAATGCCTGAATGCTGCGTCCGCTCATCATGCGCATGACCCCGGTCAAAAATGCGGCGATAAACGCGTACCACGGCCCGAGAAATACCGCAGCCAACACGTTGACAAAATGCTGAAACGGTGCCATTGCCGGAAAATAAACAAAGGTGCACAGCACAAAGCTCAGGCAGGAAAACATCGCAGTAAGCACCATTTTACGAATTTTTATTGTATGCATTTATTCATATCTCCGATTCTTTTATTGCTGATGTTTTTTTATTTTTTGGTCTATCGTCCAAATACCATCGGGACTGTAGCTGATTTTGACATAGCTCATGACGCTGGGCGCCCCTTCGCGAATACAGATGAGCGCGCATTCTTTGATGATCTCCATCAGTTGATCGTAGTCGCCCTCAATGGTTGTTTCAAAGGCGCCGACCACATAGTGCAGTCCGCTCGACTTGATATAATCAATCACAGCATCGACAATACGCAGCGTCTCGTCGCCCGCCACCTGAGGCAAAACCTGAATAGCAACACTGGCATTCATTGTATCACCCCCTCGATATTGACGCAGTGGTTTAAGGGACCACTGCCCTGTCCTAAATTGAGCATGGCGGACAAAGCGTCGGTGATATAGTCTTTGGAGCGCTTAAACGCTTCCGGCAGCGGATACCCCAATGCAAGATTGCAGGCAATGGCGGAAGAAAGTGTACAGCCGGTGCCGTGGTTATTGGGGTTGGACACACGCTCTGAGCGGTACCAGTGCGCCTCGCCCCGATAGAGCAGCAGGTCGTCGGCCGAATCGGTCAGATGGCCACCTTTCATAATGATGCCGCCACCCAGCAGCTTTTCCATCGCTCTGGCGGCGCGCAGCATGTCGTCGGTGTTATGTACTGTAAAACCGCAAAGACATTCCGCCTCGGGGATGTTCGGGGTGATGACGGCCGCCATCGGCAACAACTTGGCTTTGAGCGTATCAAGCGCACTGTCCGAGATGAGCCGACTACCGCTGGTCGAAACCATGACCGGGTCGACCACGATGTTTTCTGCGCGGTAATCGCCAAGCTTTTTTGCAATCGTCTCAATGATATCGGCATTGGAAACCATGCCGATCTTCACCGCGTCGGGGCGGATATCCTGAAAAATACAGTCGAGTTGCTGTGCAACAAACGCCGGCGTCGCTTCCATCACGCCGTAAACCCCCGTGGTGTTCTGGGCCGTTAGCGCCGTGATGGCACTCATGGCATAAATGCCGTGCGCCGTCATCGTTTTGATGTCGGCCTGAATGCCCGCGCCGCCACTGCAGTCCGAACCCGCAATGGTGAGAACCTTTTTCATACCATTCACTCCTTTATGACACGCGGTGCACACAACAAAAAAGGCATCCCTTTTCCGGGATACCTTTTCATCAATCTTATCAAACGGGAACCCCGCTCTAAAAATTTTGATTGCACCGCATCCCTACGTTGGTATTATCCAAATCAGGTAAGGTCGAGGGGTTATGCCCCTCCTCTCAGCCGCCCATAAGGAAGCTCCCTTGCGGTGTTAATGGTAGCACTTTCCATATCGTTTGTCAATCATATTGCGCCTCGATATTTATTCGGGCAGATCGGCCGTCGGTACAATCATCATCGAAACCCTATTGGGCATACAGATCGCAATATCCATATCGCGCCGCAGCCATCCTGTACGCACACAGATCTGGTCCGGACAAGTGGACGATTTAAAATGGATTTCATGCGCTTGAACTTCCAACACCACACCCGCGCCGAACAATGCGTCAAGATCCATCTCGTAGGGCGCCACATCCTCAGAAAGATCAACGGTGCAAACGGCGGTACCGTCGATGGATACGACTGCACTCACAGCCTCAGAAAGATCAACGGTGCAAACCGCGGTACCGTCGATGGATACGACTTCACTCACAGCCGGTGTTTTGGACACTAGTTGCCGATAGAGCACAAATCCAATGCAAGCCAGTGCCGTCAACACAATAACCACGACTGCAAAAAATGGTGCTTTAGATGCCGCCCGCTTCATATCATACGCCCTTTCCGGCTCTTATTTTGCCGCAATTCATGATAATATAAACCCGATTCGCCGTCAAGAAGCGCTTATGATTGACACGGGGCATTACCAGCCAAGGGCTGCTGCTCTTTGTCAAAGATGGTCAGCAGCACCACGGCGGCGACAATCAGCACCGACCCCAGCGCAATCTTGAACCCAAATGGTTCACCAAACGCAATAACGCCGACTGCGATTGCGGTAATCGGCTCAAAGGTGCTCAGTATCGCAGCGCGCTGCGGCCCAACGATTGCCACCCCCATCTGAAACAGCACCACCGCCCCCACCATAATCACGATGGCAAAAAACAGGCACAACGCCCAACCCCAAAGAGATTGTGGCAACGTTAGATCCCCCGACAGCAGCACAAAGGGACCAAGTAAAAAGGAGCAGACCACCGCGATTTCAAAGCTGATTTTAAAGGGATTTGCCTTATCTAAGCCACTTTTATCGAGATAGATGATGTAAGTGGCATAAGTAATGCCCGATCCAATAGCCAATGCCATGCCGACAAACTGTACATTTTCTCCGGGTGTATAAAAAAACAGCATGCCGATGCTGCCAAGCAACACAGCGCAGCCCTTAACCACGCCAATTTTGTCACGAAAAAACAAAGCGCAACCCAACAGCACAAAAATAGGATAGACAAAATGTAGCGTTGTAGCCGTGCCGACCGATATGTAATTATAGGAAGAAAACAAAAGAACCGGTGTCAAAATCGTGCCATAGAGTCCGAGCAGCACAACACGTTTGAGCGCCCCGGATTTGGTGGCCCGCAAATCGATCTTTTTAACGCTTAGCAGCAGATAAAGCACCGGTACCGCCAAAATATTTCGCCATAAAACCAGACTGATGGCATTGACGCCCTGCGCATAAATATTTTTGGCCATCAAGGGCATGCACCCGAAAATAACCGCCGACAAAACAACGTAAATGCACCCCTTCAAATAACGGTTCATAAAAATATATTCCTTATCTCAATGAGAATAAAAGACGTCGCATAAGCGGCGTCTTTTATTCGATACTAAATTAATTACGCGTTATCAACAACAGGTTACTTGCTCGATTGTGCAAGTTTTTGACTATTGAGTGTTTTAACGCCTTGAACCGTGAGATCCACTGCCAGAACAACCAGTAACACGGAAAAGAAAACCTGAAGGCCTTCGACGCCGAACGAACCGTTGCCCGCAATAAGTGCGCCGGTTTGGGTTTTTATTGTCAGCAGCAGAGAACTGAGCGTCGCGCAGAGCATGAACGCCATCGGGAACAGGAACATTTTGTTGTTCTTGCCGATGTTGCCCAGCCAAGCAGCGGCAGCCAACAGTGCCAATGCAGCAAGCAGCTGATTCGCAGCACCGAACAGAGGCCAGATCTTGGTGTAACCACCTGAGGCCATTGCGCCGCCGATAGCGACGGTGATCGCGGTGGCCACATAGGAATTGGCAAAAAACTTCTTATATCCGGTGAGCGTTGCAGGATCCTCGCCTTCCGCGATAAAGAACTCCTGGAACATATAACGCGCCAGACGCGTCGCGGTATCCAATGAGGTCAAACAGAAAGCCGAAACCGCCAGAATGATGGTTGAATAAGCGATTTCATGGGAGGCCGGCCCCGCGACAGCTTCAAGCATGGTCGCAATGCCGGTTGCGAAAATGGCAGGAGGCGAACCGCTGGGCAGTGCGCCGTCTTTAAAGAGAACGCCCACACAGATCAGTGCGATAACGGCGAGTCCACATTCGATGAGCATGCCGCCATAGCCGATGAGCTTGGCATCGGTTTCTCTATCGAGCTGCTTGGAGGTTGTGCCGGAGCCAACCAGACTGTGGAAACCCGAGATAGCACCACAGGCCACTGTGATGAAGAGCACCGGGAAGAGATAGCCGCTGGCATAACCCGGGACACCGCCTACCGTAAAGCCGGTGAATGCCGGCAGGTTCATCGTGGGGTGTGCAACCAGAATGCCGAGAACGGCGACAATCATCATACCGTAGAGCAGGAAAGAGTTTAAGTAGTCGCGCGGTTGGAGCAAAATCCAAACCGGCGTAACAGAAGCAATAAAGATATAAGCAAGAACGATGCCCAGCCAGATGTTGCCGGAGAGATAAATGGGCGCCTGATACCCGATGTACATACAGGCCAAAATGCCTGCAACACCGATAACGGTTGAAATGCCAAGCGAGGCATTTCTGCGATAAACCATTGCGCCGAAAACGATGGAAACGATGATAAACAGCATGGAAGTGGAGGCTGTACGGCCATTGGGCGTGTTGAGCGCACCGTCTGCACCAAATCCTGCAAAGGTGCTGACCACGATGCTGGCAAATGCAGCCACAACCAAGAGCAGCGTCAGGTATGAAAATATCAAAAAGAGCTTTTTAGCCCTTGCGCCGACATTAACTTCAATGACATGGCCAATCGATTTGCCCTGATGGCGGATAGACGCGACCAACGACGAAAAGTCCTGAACCGCACCAAAAAAAATGCCGCCGATCAAAATCCACAGAAAAACCGGGACCCAACCAAAGATAGCGGCCTGAATCGGCCCATTGATGGGGCCTGCGCCTGCAATAGAAGCAAAGTGATGTCCGAGAAGCACAGGCGTCTTGGCAGGGACATAGTCCTTTCCATCCGTCATCGTGTGCGACGGTGTTGAATTTTTGGGGTCAATACCCCACTGTTTGCTAAGCCAGCTACCATATGTAACATAGCCTGCGAACAACACCGCGATACCAATTACCAGAATAACCAGTGAGTTCATGTGATTTCTCCTCTCTTATTTGGGTAGTAAATTACGTTCGAGCGTTTCCCGAACGTCCCTCCCGGCAGGGTTTGAAAAAACCTGCCCTGCCGAAACGTCTATCGCCGCAATGCGAAACTCCATCCAACCGTGGAGTGCAAAGCAAAAACTTTTGCGGAACCTGATCTTGCAAAGTGCCTTTTGCGCTTGAGGGGCGATCGAATCTGCGATGATCACCAACGACACATAGGAACGCATATGTTCACTGTGCGGTTTTATCAATGCCAGACCGGCATCCAGCGCCGCCTTGTGCAGAACTTCCAATCTTTCCATATCGAGATGATCAACCAGCGCAAAATAGACATACTCGTTCATTTCGATGGACCATATTTTGGCGGTTTTGACCAGAATGTATTTGCCTGATCTGGAATGGTACCGCGCCAGCGCCGCAAAGGCTACATCGCCGACTGTAATATCGCGCTGAACATCAAAATAACTGGTGTAGGCGCACAGCAACGTATCAAGTTTGGTTTGTCTGTCTTCTGTCATCATATTTTATTCCTTATAAAAATCCGTGATAGAATGGTGTGTCGCCCAACCGATTTTCAATTTTTGGTTTTCCATCGGCCCTATTATATACCTATTCCTCGGCGTTGTTAATAGCATTTCCTAAATTTATGGTAAATTTATTCAATTTTCCCCATTTTCAGCTTATTGCACAACAAAACCGTTAAATCACAGGTCGTTTTGCCCCCACAAGGAAATGCCGACCATTTAAACGCGGTGCATCAGATCGGTGTAGGTCGGCATCGGCCAGCAGGTCTTATCCATTATGCGTTCGACAAAATCCGAAACCTCTCGAATATTTTGCATATCTTTCTGAATGACATCCCGAATATAGCGGGCCGCTTGCTCGTGATGCCCGTCTGGCAACGCCAAAATGTTATCGCGCAATTTTTGCGTATGCTGCGTCAGTTTACTGATCGCACCGGACAACGTTTGGATATAATCAAGCAGCTCGGCATTCTCAAGTCCCACGCCACGCAGCTGCTGCAGGCTCTCAGCCATTTTGCCGGTGTAGGCGATCACCGCCGGCAGCACCTCTCGCTGCATCATCTCCAGCAGTGTATTCGCTTCAATCAGCGTAATCTTGCTGTAGTTCTCCAGCATGATTTCATGACGGGCACTGCACTCAACCGGCGATAAAATGCCAAAACGCCCGAACAGATCGACGGTATCCGACTGCTTCCAGACAGCGGCCGCGTCCAGCGCGTTGGCAAATGTCGGCAGGCCGCGCCGCGCCGCTTCAATCCGCCAGTCCTCCGAATAATTGTTGCCGTTCATGATGATGCGCCCGTGATTGACATAGGTTTCGCAGGCGATTTCACGCACGGTCTTGTCGATGTCGGTACTGTTTTCAAGCCGATCCGCAAAGTCCTGTAGACTGTCGCAAATCATAGCGTTCAACACAATATTGGCCAGCGCAATTGACTGCGCCGACCCCACCATGCGAAATTCAAACTTATTGCCGGTGAAAGCGAATGGGGAGGTGCGATTGCGATCGGCGTCGTCCGCCAGGACGCTGGGCAGGGCGTTGACGCCAACCGACACAGGACGCACGTGCGCGCCGGTGTCGTCACGGCTGCAAGTGGCCAGCAGGTTGGTGTACCGTTCTCCCAAAAACATCGATATAATAGCAGGCGGCGCCTCAAACCCACCTAAGCGGTGGTCATTGCCCGGCGTCGCGGTCGAAAGGCGCAGCTGCGCCGCATAGCGGTCCGTTCCACGCACAAATGCGGCAAGAAACAGGATAAATGTCAAGTTGTTCTCGGGATGCGCACCGGGGGACAGCAGATTCTTCCCCTTGTCGGTACAAAGCGAGTAGTTGTTGTGTTTGCCCGAACCGTTGACACGGGCAAACGGCTTTTCATGAAGCAGGCAGGCCAGATTGTGGCGCTTGGCAATCTCCTTCATCGTCTCCATGATCAGTTGGTTGGTATCGCAAGTAACATTGGCCGAATCATACACCGTCGCCAACTCGTGTTGCGTGGGTGCCACCTCGTTGTGCTTGGTTTTAGCGGCGACGCCCAGTTCCCAAAGCTTTTCGTCGAGCTCGTGCATAAATGCGGCGATGCGCAGCCGAACGCGGCCAAAGTAATGGTCGTCAAGCTCCTGACTTTTTGGCGGAGGTGCCCCGATCAGCGTTCTGCCACAAAGCTTTAAGTCAAGACGCTGTTCATAGTTGGCGCGATCAACAAGGAAATATTCCTGCTCGGCGCCAACCATCGTGACGACACGTGCGGTTTCGGTGTCACCCAAAAGCCGCAGCACCCGCACCGCCTGCGTGGAAAGCGCTTCCATCGAGCGCAACAGCGGCGTTTTTTGATCGAGCGAAATACCGCTCGGCCCACAAAATGCCGTCGGAATATACAGCGTTTTATCCTTGACAAACACCGATGAAGTCGGATCCCACGCCGTATAGCCGCGCGCCTCGAAGGTATTGCGAATGCCGCCCGATGGAAAGGACGATGCATCCGGTTCGCCCTGTACCAGCGCGCGGGAGCTGAATTCCAAAATAGCGGTACCGTTGCCGCAAGGCTCTAAAAAACTTTCGCTTTTACCGGCAGCGGCGTTGGTCAGCGGTTGGAACCAGTGCAGATAATGTGTCGCCCCCTGCTCGACCGCCCATTTGAGCATGGCTTCGGCCACCGGTCCCGCGATGCTCTCGTCAAGCTTCCCGCCTTCCTTTCGCGTTTTACGCAAACTTAAAAACACTTCTGCCAGTAGCATCCGCTCCATGATTTCGTCATGGAAAACATGAATCCCAAAACGCTTTTCAATAGACATTTTTTCCTCCCCTTGCTCTGCTGTTAAACAATGCATATGATTGTATAGGCATTAGAATAAGACATATAGTAGCATTTAGCGGCTAATTTTTCAAGAAAAACTGCACCATAACAGACATCATAAAATGATATGCCGTCACTTGAAAAAACAGACAGCTTATCTGAAAAACAAACGGGTCAATCGGTCGCTTTTTTGGCGTTTTAACCCACTTAAAACTTTACTGTTTACAAATAATCGCCATACTGGTATAATACCTTGGTATATGACCTGTACACGGCTTGTGGGCGGCGGCCTCATTTCCAGAGGAAGACTCATGGCCCATTGCTGTGTCAGTGCCGAATAATAAAAAGGAGTTTTAGTTATGTTATTGAAAGAACAAAAACAAGAAGTGATTCTCGCAAACGCCCTGCACGAGGGCGACACCGGTTCGCCTGAGGTTCAGATCGCTATTCTTACCAAAAGAATCAACGACCTCACCGAGCACCTGAAAGCGAACAAGAACGATCACCACTCCCGCCGCGGTCTTTTGAAGATGGTTGGTCACAGAAAAAATTTGTTGGGTTACCTGATCAAGAAAGATATCACCCGTTACCGCGAGATTATCGTGAAGCTCGGTATTCGTAAGTAAGAAGTTGTTATGTGAAGGCAGGCGCTTAGAGTTGGCGTCTGCCTTCCTGTGCAAAATAGCTGTATCCGGATCATGACCCTTTAGCCGTGAATCGAGCCTTTGTTATCAGTTAAAGGTTGGGTTCATCGCTAAAAGCGGTCGGCGCTCCGGAATACACGTTAATAAAAATTTAAGGAGGAAAAATCATTGTTGTTCCAACACAAAATTTTTGAAACTGAATTCGCAGGCCGCCCTTTAAGTTTTGAGGTCGGAAAAATCGGCATGCTTTCCAATGGAGCCTGCCTTGTCCGCTACGGCGAAACCACCGTCATGGTCAATGTCACCATGAGCAAAAATCCGCGCGACGGGATCGACTTCTTTCCGCTTTCGGTCGATTTTGAAGAAAAACTTTACGCCGCCGGCAAGATTCCCGGCTCGTTTTTGCGCCGTGAGGGCCGCCCCACCGACCGCGCTGTTTTGGCATCGCGTCTGGTTGACCGCCCCATGCGCCCATTGTTCCCCAAGGACTTGAGAAACGACGTCACCATCATCATGACCGTGCTCTCGTATGATCCCGATTGCTCGCCCGAGATCTGCGGCATGATCGGTGCATCTTTCTGCCTGTCCATCTCCGATATTCCGTGGGGGGGACCCATCGCCGGCATCGCCGTCGGCCTCGTGGATGGCAAGCCTGTCTTGATGCCCGGTGAAGCGGACAGCGAAAATAGCGAAATGTTGCTGACCATCGCCGGCGACATCAACAAAGTCTGCATGATCGAGTTGGCCGCCAACCAAGTGCCGGATGACGCCGTCATGAACGCCATCATCGAGGGGCACAAGGAGCTGGCCAAGATGGCGCAGTTTATCACCGACATCAAGGCCGAGATCGGTGCGCCCAAAATTGCATACACCGAGGTGGAGGTGGATCACAACCTCTTCGAAGCGGTCAAGGAATTTGCCGTTGAGCGTGTGCGCCACGCACTGGATACCGACGACAAAAATGTGCGTGAAGAGCGCCTGGCACCTATTGTTGCCGACATCAAGGAAAAATTTGAAGCCGAGATGCCCGATTTTGCCTACCAGCTGGATGAGGCCATTTACAAGTTGCAAAAGTTTGTTGTGCGCCGCTGGCTGCTCGACGACGGCAAGCGCGTCGACGGCAGAAAGCTCGATGAAATTCGTCCGCTCGCTTCTGAGGTTGGTTTGATCCCTCGCGTGCACGGCTCGGCGCTGTTCACCCGCGGCCAAACCCAGTGCCTGACCGTCACCACGCTGGGTGCTGTTTCCGAAGCGCAGATTCTCGACGGCATCGGCGCCGAGAGCGAGAAGCGCTATATGCACCAATATAACTTCCCGTCCTACTCGGTGGGTGAGACGCGCCCCTCACGCGGCCCCGGCCGCCGCGAGATTGGCCACGGTGCACTTTCTGAAAAGGCGCTGTTACCGGTCATCCCCCCCGTTGAGGAATTCCCCTACGCTTACCGCGTCGTGTCGGAGATCACCTCTTCAAACGGCTCGACCTCCCAGGCTTCCATCTGCGCCGCAACCCTGTCCTTGATGGACGCGGGTGTGCCGCTTAAAGCCCCCGTTGCAGGCATCTCCTGCGGCCTTGTTACCGAGGGCGATCGTTGGATCACCATGGTGGACATTCAGGGCGTTGAGGATTTCTTTGGCGATATGGACTTTAAAGTCGCAGGGACTCACAACGGTATCACCGCCATTCAGGTCGACATTAAAATTGACGGTCTGACCTTTGATATCATCCGCGAAGCGATTGCCAAAACCCGTGAAGCACGCCTGTATATTCTCGATGAAATCATGCTCAAGGCGCTGCCCTCCCCACGTGAGCAGCTCTCGAAATATGCGCCTAAGATGCTGACCCTCAAGATCAACCCCGACAAAATCCGTGAGGTTATCGGCTCAGGCGGCAAGGTTATCCAGAAAATCACCGCCGAGTGCAACTGCAAGATCGACATTGAGGATAACGGAAATGTCTTTGTTTCCGCAATCGACATCAACGATGCCAACCGCGCCATTCAGGTCATCAAGACCATCGCGATGGATCCTGAGATCGGCGCCGTCTACAAGGGCAAGGTCACACGCCTGATGGCTTTCGGTGCTTTTGTTGAAATTGCCCCTGGCAAAGAAGGCCTCGTCCACATCTCCAAGCTGGACACCAAGCGCGTTGAAAAGGTCGAGGATGTCGTCACTGTCGGTGACGAAATTCTCGTCAAGGTCACCGAAATTGACCAGCAGGGCCGCGTGAATCTCTCTCGCCGTGAAGTGCTTGAAGCGCTGGCTGCTAAACAACAAAATCAGTAAAGCCTATAAAAAGAGGATGGAAAATTCCATCCTCTTTTTGTTTGCCAAATCAGCTATTCACGCTTTTAAAAAACCGCTCAATGGTTTGCCATTTTCATGCGCAAACCCGATATCTTGGCTAAGTGACTGCCCTTCACAGCATGTTCGCACGCGTTTTTATTTATTTCTATTATATTACAGTGTAAAATTTCATGGAATTTATTGCTTGCAAAATTATGTAAATTCTGTTAGTATGATTTCAGAAATCCTTCATGCTATGTTTTGTCGGCGTGAATCATCTCTCACAAGAGCTGCATGACCTTTTCCAGCTCTCCAAACTGCACGGGTCATTCGGCGTTCCCGACATCACAGAACCGGGGTTCCTCACACACAAAAGTCCGCCATAATGGCGGCCTTTTGCCTTTTTAGGCCGAATTTTCTCAAAGCCTTAATAATTTGTTATTGAGAAGTCCGGTCATACATGCTAAAATTAAATTTAACGTATTCACGCATGAAAAATTAATCATTGTACATTTAAGATGGAGTTGAACTTTTTTTGGACACGGACGGTTTATGGACCTTATTTTTATTATTTATTCTCATCGCTTTATCCGCTTTTTTCTCCGCCTCTGAAATGGCTCTTTCGGCCGTCAACAAGGTGCGGCTGAAAACCATGGCTGAAAACGGTGACCCCCGCGCGCAACGCGCGTTGCCAATGGTCGAACGGTTTGACCGCACGCTTTCGGTCATTCTTGTCGGCAACAACGTTGTCAATATCGCGGCCGCTTCCGCCGCCACCGTGTTGGCCACGCGTATTTTTGGGGGGAGCGGTGTCGCCATTGCAACTGCCGCCACCACTGTGGTCATTTTGGTGTTCGGCGAAGTACTGCCTAAAAGTATCGCCAAAGAAAATGCCGAATCGGTGACGCTTTCATTGTGCGGGCCACTGTCCATCTTCATGTTTATTCTGATGCCACCGGCACTGCTGTTCGTCAAGCTGCAGGAACTGGTATCCAGACTGTTCGGCGATAAGCGCAATCACCCCTTGGTCACCGAACAGGAACTTTTGAATATTATTGAAACCATTGAGGAAGAGGGTGTACTCAACGAGCAGCGCTCGGAGCTGATGCAGTCGGCGCTCTCCTTTGACAGCACCACCGTCCAAGAGATTTTAACACCGCGTGTGGATATCACCGCTATCAATATCACCGACACACCGCAAAAAATACGCGACATCGTTTTAAGCGAGCGATTTTCTCGCATTCCGGTGTTCGAGCGCTCCTTGGATAACATCATCGGCATTCTTCATACCCGTGATTATCTTGAGGCACTGTTGGTGGACAAAGACCCCATCGATTTAGTGACGCTGGTCGTAAAGCCACTGTTTGTGCATAAGAGCCATCGAGCCGCGCTGCTCTTGAACGATTTTAAGCGTCGGCGTACCCACATGGCGGTCGTCATAGATGATTTTGGCGGCACGATGGGCATTGTCAGCATGGAGGATTTGCTGGAAGAACTGGTGGGCGAAATTTGGGACGAGGACGAGGATGAAGAAATTGACTTCGTCGAAATTGAACCCCGCGTTTACCGTATATCGGGCGACTACCCCATTGAAGACGCGCTGGATCGCATCGGCTACAAGGAGCGCGACTTTGACAGCGAATATTCCACAGTCGGCGGCTGGGCTTTTGAATGCCTGAGCTTTATCCCCACAGTAGGTGATTCTTTTGAATATAACGGCGTCCATGTCGAGATCTCGGAGATGGAGGAGCAGCGCATCGTGTCGGTCATCATGCGCTATACGCCACATGACCTTGCTGAATAATCGGCCATCCGGTGGCATATAAAAGGGAGGAAAAGACGATATGAACCGTTTTTTGGAAGCGAAACGCATTGTAATTAAAATCGGCACCACCACCCTCACCCACGGCGGGGGATTAATCAATTATCGCCGTCTTGAAAGTCTAGTCAAAACGCTGTCCGACTTAAAAAACAGCGGCAAGGAGATCGTGCTGGTGTCGTCCGGTGCTATCGGTGTGGGTATTGGGATACTGGGGTTAAAAAGCCGCCCAAGTGATATGCCAACCAAACAGGCCTGTGCCGCCATTGGGCAGTGCGAACTGATGTATACTTACGACAAGCTTTTCAGTGAATATAATCATTCGGTTGCCCAAATATTGCTCACGCGCGACGTGGTGGAAGAGGCGCAACGCCAACAAAACGTCATCAATACCTTTGACCGTCTGCTGGAATTGGGCATTATTCCGATCGTCAACGAAAATGACACCGTTTCAACCGAAGAAATTGAGTTTGGCGATAACGATACCCTTTCGGCCATTGTGGCAAAGCTGATTCATGCCGATGCCCTCGTGTTACTTTCGGACATAGACGGCCTTTACACCGCCAATCCGAAGGAGGATGCAACCGCCACACTGATTCCCGTGGTTGAAAATATCGAAAGTATCCGCCATCTGGCAGGTGACAGTTCCAGCATATTCGGACGCGGCGGCATGATTACTAAGATAAACGCGGCTGAAATTGTTTGTGAGGTCGGCATTGACATGTCGATTATCAATGGCTCGCAGCCTGCATTGCTCTACGATTTGTTTGACGGCGCCCCGATAGGCACCTATTTTTTAGGGAGGAAATAAGATGTATGACCTTGTATCCTTAGGTAAAAACGCCAAACAGGCTGCGCATCAGCTCATCACGCTGGACACCGCCGCTAAAAATGCCGGGCTATTGGCTCTGGCCGCAAAGCTGCGCGAAAATAAGGCGGCCATTTTAGAAGCCAATCGACTGGATATTGCCAACGCTCAGGCTGTCGGTGTGAGAACCGTGATGATCGACCGCTTGACCCTCTCGCACGAACGGATCGAGGGCATGGCCGCCGCTGCCGAACAGGTGGCCGCACTGCCCGACCCGGTTGGCGCCATCGATGCGGGATTCACCTGCCCCAACGGTCTGCGCATCATTAAAACCCACGTGCCCATCGGCGTTATTGCCATGATTTACGAGGCGCGTCCCAACGTGACGGTGGACGCCGCCGTGATCTGTTTGAAAAGCGGCAACGCCTGTATCCTGCGCGGCGGCAAGGAGGCGTATGCCACCAACCGTGTGCTGGTCACATTAATGCGCGAGGCCATACAAACGGCAGGCATACCCGCAGACGCTATCAGTTTCGTCGAAGACACCTCGCGCGACACCGCACAACGGCTCATGCGGCTCGACGGTTATGTTGATTTGCTCATTCCACGCGGCAGCGCCGAGCTGATTCAATCGGTCGTCAGGCACGCCAGCGTGCCCACGATTGAAACCGGCGCAGGTAATTGCCACATCTACGTCGATTCGGCGGCCGATCTCGATATGGCGGTGTCCATCGTCAACAACAGCAAAACACAACGTCCATCGGTCTGCAATTCACTCGAAACGGTGCTGGTACACCACGATGTTGCCGCAAAATTTTTGCCGATGATGAAAACGGTGTTGGACAGCTATAACACCGAGCTGCGCGGATGCCCCGAAACCCGCGCCATTTTAAAAAACATTAAACCCGCCAACGAAAGCGATTGGGAGACTGAATATAACGATTACATCCTTGCTGTGAAGATTGTGGACGGTGTTGATGAAGCGATGGCGCACATTGCACAGTATGGCACCGGGCATTCCGATGGCATCGTCACCGACAGCGTTTTGACCAGCCAGCGGTTTGTGTCCGGAGTCGATTCGGCGGCAGTGTATGTCAATGCCTCAACCCGTTTTACCGACGGCGGAGAGTTCGGCCTCGGTGCCGAAATCGGCATATCCACCCAAAAACTGCATGCAAGAGGCCCCATGGGACTGCGCGAATTAACCGCGATTAAATATATCGTAACAGGTGACGGACAGATTCGCGCCTAATGGAGGAAACATGAAACGAACCAACGCTAAACGTTCACAGCGCACGCCGGCTCAGCGCCGTAAAATGGCAACTATTATTGGCGGCGCCTTTGTGGCTTGTGCCATAATCGGACTTTTTTCGACAATGTTTTGGGGCGCCGATTTTATTGGCGGACTGTTTGACAACAGCGACAAGCGCGCCCGTTATGAAAGCTTTATCAGCCCGGTGGTCATGATGGATCCCGTGCCCTTTTCCCGCGTGGAAAATATCGAGCAGAATTTGCTGCTGCAATCGTCACTTTGGGCGGCGCTGATGGGTGAAAACCGTGGTGCCTATGCCTATGACGAAAACGGCTTGCTGCTCGTCCCTTCGTCGGATGTCGATGTCGCTGCAACAAAGCTTTTTGGGCCAAATGTTGTCCTGACCCACCAGAGCTTTGATGATTACGACGCAAGCTACCTGTTCGATCCCGAAATTTCGGCTTATCGCGTTCCTGCCATCAACAAATTGGCCTATTCCCCCGCTATTACCGATATCAACAAAAAGGGAGATACCGTCTCGTTGACCGTGGGTTATGTGGCGCCGGGCAACATTTGGAGTACCGACCCGCAGTCCGGCGATACCGACCTGCCAACTCCGGAGAAATATATGCTTTATACCCTCACCAAGTGGGAAGAAGGTTATTATATCAGTGCGGTTGGCGACATCGATATGGGTGTACCGCCACAGGCGTAATTTAAATTAAAAGCTTCGCACCACTTTTTAGCGGTGCGAAGCTTTTTTGTTGCGAGCTCTATGCGTTTGGCGCTTACTGCGCTTCGTCCAAATCGCGCTTGGCCACCTCGATGAGATAGTGGGCATAAAGGCCCTTGATCGTGCAGCGGTAGGGCAGCGTAAAGAGCCGCGAGAGTATGAGAAAATCCAGCAAATGCCAACCGAGCATTGAAAGTTCAAGCATTAGCAATTCGGTTAGCCTACCCCGGCTCAATTGTTTGGATTTTTCAATCGCCTCGCGCGCCGTCAAGTCCGCGTCGTCAACCAGCACATATTCGGCCAGATAATAGCGCATTAGCCAAATCATTAAAAATACACCCAACAGAATCAGCAACAAAATGCCCAGCAGCATCAACCCCACCGACAACACCGATTCAAGGTCGGTGCCGCCTTTCCGGTACCAGATTACAGCGAGGTAAATGAGCGTGACAGGTCCCACCAAAAAGAGAAATACCCACAGCAGTCGCCGCAAAAACAGACAGATTTGCAGCCAAAGCGACCGCCGAAACTGCGTGAATGTGCAAAAATACTTAAAAATGGCCATGGTTGACTCGACCTTGCCGTCACCTAGCAGAAAAAACCATCGAATGATCCCCAATGATAATGGTACCAACACTATGAAATAAAGCGTCGCTACCAAAAAGCTAACCCCCATTGCAATTGGAGAAACGTTGGGTAGATTGTCAATATAAAGCCCCGGTGTCGATAACGGGTCGACGAATGCCGGCAGTTCAAATACCGCTAAAAGCAGCATTTCGAGCGTCACAAACAAGAAGCAGCCTATTAAAGCAACCAGTATGATCGCTGCGGCCCGACCCCAATGGCACTGCAACGCCCTGCGTGCATTTTGTTTTATCAGTCTTCTTAACGTCATGGATATTCCCTTCGTTTTTCAAAAATGAACACACTGATAGTCCCTAAAAAGCAACAAGTCATGCGTATTAAAATCCTGTGGCATGCGGGTTAAGTGCACAGCCATCACAGCTTGATGCCAAGGCTGCCCATCACGCGCGGATCCCTGCCAGCAGGCAACCCCTGCGGCACGCTGCCGATGACCTCCACGACCTGATCGCGCATCCAAAGTCCTGTCGACATGCGGATGGTATAGCCACTGCCGTTGCCCAGTGCCCATTCCCCCATGGGCGCGCGCGGCATGGCAAAGGCTGCCAACAATCCCATAAATACCCCACCGTGCGCGATGACCGCCGCCTCGGTGATGCGGTTTTGCGTCATATTCATAAAGATAGCGTTTAATGCGCCGCCGATGCGCGCACCAAACTGCGCCCCCGTTTCCAGCGCCCCCGGCGGCGTGTTGTTGAGCGAATCGGCAATCCAATGGAGATAGGCCGGATCCGATTGCAGCGCATCGATGTATTGCCCCTCAAAGTCTCCCAAGGAAAGTTCCATCAGATCCTCCACAACGGTGCAGGGTTCATCGGGGTAAAGAACTTCTGCCGTCTGAATGCAGCGCAGCAACGGCGAGCAATAAACCTCCTGCACGGTTGGATACGCATATTTTTCCTTGAGCGCCAGCAGCTCTTGCCGCCCCTCTTTACAAATCGGAATATCCATCCGCCCGACGTACCGCCCATCGCGGTTGCCTTCAGTCATGCCGTGACGTATTAAATGTAGCTTGTAAGTAACCATTTTTACCTCCGAAAATTTGTTTATATCTACATATTTTTACATTTTAATCATTCTTTCTTTACAATCGCCCTTTGTTATACTATAATCAATATTACTCTTTGTAATTTAGGAGGCTATTTTTGATGAACCCACACTTTCCTCGCGTGATTTCTCTACTGCGGCGCGAACAAAAGCTAAGTCAAAAGCAGGCGGCTGCCGACCTTGGTATCTCTCAGGCGCTCTTGTCGCACTATGAAAAGGGGATCCGCGAATGCGGACTGGATTTTGTGGTAAAGGTCGCCTCCTACTATCATGTTTCCTGTGATTATTTGCTGGGCCGTTCGCCGGACAGAAGTGGCGCACTCCTCAATATTGAGGAACTCCCCGCCCCTGAAAACGCCGGAAAAGAAAATGCAGTAGGCAATGTTGGCCTGTTGGTGATGCTCAATAAAAAATTAATAGCAAACTCCCTTTATTTGCTGTTTGACCTGCTTGGCAAAACTAAAAATCGCCTGCTGATCTCGCAGGCTTCCTCTTTTTTTATGTTGGCAGTATACCGCATGTTTAGAATTGTTTATGCCACCGGCCTCCAAAACTCACAGGCATTTTTTTCGGTGCCAAATTCGCTTTCCGCCGGCTACGCCGACGCCGCTATGCGCACCTTTGAAAGCAACGCTGAAGCCATTGTTTCGGGTGAAGTCAAACAAATTCCCGGTTTGGGTGCAATTGGCACAGTTTCGCCGGTAACCATCACCACCCAATCCCTCAATGAAAGCTATCCGCTGTTTGCCGCGTCGTTCTTTAACTTGATCAAAAATGCTGAGGAGCAATTGCCCGGCAGCAAATCCTAAAAATAACACCTCAAAAGTCGTTGCGCTTGTAATATAATGACGCATCAAAAGGCAGTTGCCGCGTTAGCAGCGAGCCGTTGCGCATAAAGCCACGGTATAATAACCGCTTTGTGGCTATTATAGCACAGGTCAGTCAATGATTTCCATAGTTGCCTGTGGGTTTCTCATGCATCGTTGTGCTGTGGCCTGTTGTTCAATTTATAAAAACCGCTGCAAACAAAGCTGTTTTGCAGCGGTTTTTATGTTGCGTCACTGCCTAACGGGACGTTTGACTTCCTTGGATATTTTCTGCAAACTTCGTGATTTCTTCAAGGTTATTAAAGGGTTTGGAGCCTTGCATAATATTCTCTTGAACGAAGGGCGGCAGTCCATCAAAGTACGCCTTTACCTGCGGATTGTTCATCCATTCCGGCTTATTATCCATATTGATACGCTCCTTTTATTCATTATTGTCTTTATTTTGTGCCAAACATTTCAAATAATTCTCATCTTTCTAAAGGATGGGCAATAATTTTTCGAAATTTTCAGAACATTAGTTCTAAAATTCATCCTAATCGGTTGCTTTTCTTTTTCTTATGCGCTATAATATTTTAATTATTAAGAATACATAAAATGGCAAGTGCCGATACATAATCGCAACAGACGGAGGATATTAAAATGGCTGAGGACAAACGTTCAGCGTTGGAAACTGCACTGGGTCAAATTGAAAAAAGATTCGGCAAG
Source organism: Candidatus Fimivivens sp. (assembly GCA_047974975.1). Classification (GTDB taxonomy): domain Bacteria; phylum Bacillota; class Clostridia; order Oscillospirales; family Ruminococcaceae; genus Yanshouia. The sequence continues at coordinate 186,528 of JBKECV010000013.1, read as the reverse complement.
GGCGCCGTGATGAAGCTCGGACAACACAGTACGCTCAATGTAGACGCAATTCCGACCGGTTCTATCGCACTGGATTACGCGTTGGGCATCGGGGGCGTTCCCAAGGGGCGTATCGTCGAAATATATGGGCCGGAATCCTCCGGTAAAACCACGGTGGCACTGCATATTGTCGCTGAAGCGCAAAAGCTCGGTGGCGAAGCGGTGTTTATCGACGTCGAGCACGCACTTGATCCCGTTTATGCGAAAGCGTTGGGGGTCGATATCGATTCACTGCTGGTTTCGCAGCCCGACACCGGTGAACAGGCGCTGGAAATCTGCGAGGCGCTTGTGCGCTCGGGCGCCGTCGATGTCGTGATTATCGACTCGGTGGCCGCCATGGTGACCAAAGCCGAAATTGAGGGCGAAATGGGCGATTCCCACGTCGGCTTGCAGGCACGTCTGATGAGTCAGGCCCTACGAAAACTCACCGGTGCCATTTCCAAGTCTAACTGTATCACCATCTTTATCAATCAGCTGCGTGAAAAAATCGGCGTGATGTACGGCAACCCCGAAACCACGCCCGGTGGTCGCGCGCTAAAATTCTATTCTTCGGTGCGCTTGGATGTGCGCCGCATCGAACAAATTAAGCAAGGCACCGACATTTTGGGCAACCGCACTCGCGTAAAGATTGTCAAAAATAAGGTTGCGCCACCCTTTAAAGAAGCGGAATTTGACATTATGTATGGCCAAGGCATCTCCAAAGAAGGTGAAATTCTTGATCTTGCGGTCAAACTTGGCATCATTCAAAAGAGCGGTTCATGGTTTTCTTACGGTGAAACGCGTCTGGGTCAGGGTCGTGACAACATTAAAGAGTATATTAAAGCGAATCCCGAGCTGTTTGCGGAACTCTCAACCAAGGTGCGCGAGGGCGTACAAACGGTTGGCATCGAAAAATCCAGCAAATCGTCCAAAGGGCGCGTCACGGCCAAGGGTTCTGCCAATATAGACGTTGAAGTCGATGAGCAGGACAACAAATGATTATCAGCGATGTGCGACAAACAAAGCGCGGCAGAATTTCGGTTTATGCCGATGGCGATTTTCTCTTTGCCATTGAAAAGGAATGCTGGCAACGCGCGGGGTTTTGCGTCGGCGAGACGGTTGACGAAGAGACGCTTGATACCCTGCTGCGCCAGAGCCGCGAACAGGAAGCCAAACGCCGTGCATTGAATATGCTCTCGGCGCGCAGCTACACTGCCCAAACCCTCACCCGTCGTTTAGCCGAAAAAACCGATGCTCAGGCAGCACGCACGGCCGTGTCCCGCATGGAAGAATTGGGCCTTGTCGACGATGAGGACTACGCCTTGCGCTGCGCGCGCGATTTATTTAATCTGCGCAGGTTTGCACCGCGACGAATTCGGTATGAACTGCAAAAGCGCGGCATCGCTTCTGAATTATGCGCACTGGCTATTGAAGCGCTCGACTGCGACGACTTTGCGCAGCGTGCCGCCGATCTTCTGCGCACACGTTTTGGCGTGCTTGAAAGCGACACGGACTTTCGCCGTGCCTCGTCGTTGCTTGAGCGCTATGGCTATGCCTACGCCGATATTCAAAGCGCCGTGCGCGCCGTATCGGCGCAGGATTTTGAGGATTAAAACCGGCTTCGTACCGATTTTACAAAGTAAATGAAAACGATCTCCATACACCCCGAAAGGATTAAACTGATAATGACTTATAAGGTTGGAATGATCTCGCTGGGCTGCTCCAAAAACCAAGTGGACGCCGAGCACATGCTGGCGGAACTGGTGGAAAACGGCTTTGCCATTTGCAACGAGCCGGCGCAGTGCGATGCCATTATCGTCAACACCTGCGGCTTTATTGAGGATGCCAAGCGCGAATCGATTGAAAATATCTTTGAAGCCGCCCAACAGAAGAAAAACAAGCTTAAAGCGTTAGCTGTGACCGGCTGTCTCGCCGAACGCTACCAACAGGAATTCGCTGCAGAGGTGCCTGAGGCGGATGTTATTCTCGGCATGGGCGCGATGGGTAATATCGCCAAGGCGCTCCGCCACGCGTTGGAGAAAGGGGAGCGCATTGTCGAGTTCGGTGACAAAGCCGCGCTGTCACTCGAGGGTAAGCGCATTCTGGCCAACGCCCCTTATTTTGCCTACCTCAAGGTGGCCGAGGGTTGCGACAACCGTTGCGCCTTTTGTTCCATCCCCGATATTCGCGGACATTTTCGCAGCCGCAAGATGGAATCGATCATTGAGGAGGCCAAACAACTCGCCGAACAGGGCGTGGTGGAATTAAATGTCGTCGCACAGGACACCACCCGCTACGGGCAGGATATCTACGGCAAGCTGATGCTGCCCCAACTGCTGCAAGAACTGTGCAAGATTGAAAAGCTGCATTGGATTCGCATCCTTTACTGCTACCCCGACCGCACAACCGACGCGCTGATCGAGGTCATTGCTAACGAACCCAAAATTGTGAAATACATCGATCTGCCATTACAGCACAGCAGTGATACAGTACTAAAACGTATGCTGCGCCGAGGTGATTTTACCCTGATCGATGGCCTGCTTCAAAAGCTGCGGGACCGCATCCCCGGTGTGGTGATCCGCACCACGATGATTGCCGGCCTGCCCGGTGAAACCGAAACCGAATTTGAACATCTGTGCAATTTTGTGCGGGAGCAGGCCTTTGAACGGCTGGGATGCTTTTCCTATTCGCAGGAGGAGGAAACCCCCGCAGGTCAGATGCCCGATCAGATAGAGGCGTCGTTGCGCCGCCGCCGCGCCGATACGATTATGGAAATTCAGATGGGTATCGCCCATGAAATCGCGCGCGCCTGTGAGGGTCGCGTACTGAAAGTATTGTGCGAGGGTTATGACGACGAGATGCAGTGCTATGCCGGCCGCAGCTATATGGATGCCCCGGATATCGACACAAAGGTGTATTTTGTCGGCGAAGCCGGACTGGCACCGGGGCAATTCGTCTCGGTGGAAATCACCGGCGCCGACGGCTATGATCTAACGGGAGAGCAGGTGGATTAAACAATGAATGTTCCGAACAAGCTGACCCTATTGCGCATTGCACTGGTGCCGTTTTTTGTGTTTTTTCTGATGGCGGGCAATGCCGGCACTTTTAATCTGACAGCACTGTTAATTTTTGCGGCCGCCAGCCTAACCGATATGCTCGATGGCCAGATTGCGCGTCGCGATAACCTGATCACCACTTTCGGCAAGCTGATGGACCCGCTGGCCGATAAAATTCTGGTGATGAGCGCCATGATCTGTTTTGTCGCATTGAAGCTTACGCCCGCGTGGGTGGTTATTGTCATTCTTACCCGTGAATTTCTGGTGACCTCACTGCGGCTCATCGCCGCCGGCGAGGGGTTGGTCATCGCCGCCGACAAATGGGGCAAAATCAAAACCGTGACGCAGATGGTCTGGATTATTTGGGTACTGCTGTGGCTGTGGCTGGCGTCTTTACCGCTAAGTGACCTGCTGCCCTGCGGGTTTGACAGGGTCGGCGATGGGATCTCCCTGGTGCTGATGTATGCCTCGGTGTTCTTCACATTGCTTTCAGGCTTTAATTACGTCCAAAAAAACCGCGCGCTGCTGTTTAGCGACATGTGAACCCGTTTGTGACTGCATGAAGCGTTTGCGGGCGGGCCGCACTTAGCCATGCCGCACTTTGATGCACGGCAGGTCGTAATTTTGCGGTTCTCTTGCAATTTTTCAAGTCATATGCTAGAGTAGTGTTATTATCATCCTTTCAATATTGATGCGTTAAACGGAAAGGGTTTTCTCACATTCTTTCACCTCAGAGAGTCGCGGTCATCGGCTGAAAGCCGCGGCGTAAAAGAGCAGAAAACCGTGCATCCGCCAGCACAGTGGGAGAACGCGCCGTTTTGGTGCCACTACCCCGTCTGCGTTTGTCCGCGTTAAGGGCACTTTCCCCCGAAGTGGAACAGCGGTAATTGAGCCGTCTTCGTGCAATTGCATGAGGGCGGCTTTTTGAACCAAATTTATCTGGGAAGCGCCGAGCTACTGCATCGGCGCACCCACAACAAAAGGAGTGTTCTCTTTGAAAATTTACAATACTCTGACGCGACAGAAAGATGCGTTTGTGCCACTGGAGCCGGGCAAGGTGAAAATATATGCCTGTGGCCCCACTGTTTACAACTTTATTCATATCGGCAACGCGCGCCCCATCTGCGTGTTTGACACGCTGCGGCGCTATCTTGAGTATCGCGGCTACGAAGTGACTTTTGTCCAGAACTTTACCGATATTGACGACAAGCTCATCAACCGCGCCAACGACGAGGGCACGACCGTTCCCGACATTGCCGCCACCTATATCAAGGAATATATGACCGACGCAAAAGGGTTGGGCGTCCGCCCCGCGACCGTGCATCCGAAGGCAACCGAAACGATGGATGAGATCATCAACGTCATCGAGTCGCTGGAAGCAAAAGGGTTCGCCTATCCGTCACAGGGCAGCGTTTATTTCCGTAGCCGCAAATTTGACGCGTACGGCAAGCTCTCGCATATGCCGATTGAGGACTTGGAATCGGGCAGCCGCATCGATGTCTCTGAACACAAGGAAGATCCGCTGGATTTCACCCTTTGGAAAGCCGCCAAACCGGGCGAACCGTACTGGGCCTCGCCATGGGGCAACGGGCGCCCCGGTTGGCACATTGAATGCACCGCGATGATCAGAAAGCACCTCGGTGAAACCATTGACATTCACTGCGGCGGCAGCGACCTGATTTTCCCGCATCACGAAAATGAAATTGCGCAGGGCGAGTGTTGTTCCGGCCACGAATACGCCCGCTACTGGATGCATAACGGCTTTATCAACGTCGATAATCACAAGATGAGCAAGAGCCTGGGCAATTTTTTCACCACCCGTGACGTGGCTGAGAAATTTGGCTATGAACCGATTAAGTTCTTGATGCTCCAAGCGCACTACCGCACCCCCATCAATTACAACTACGACATTATCGAGCAGTGCCGTGCGGCGCTCGACCGCCTTTACACCTGCCGCGACCACCTCGACTTTGCCGCGACCCACGCGACGCCCACGCCTGTCGAGGGCGAGGATACTTTCCGCCAGACGGTGGATACGCGACGCCAAGCCTTCATCGATGCTATGGACGACGATTTGAACACGGCCGATGCCATCGCCGCGCTGTTCGATTTGGTTCGTGACTGCAACAGCTTTTTTGCCGAACCCAAGTCTGCCGAGGCAGTCGCCCATGCCACCGCTTGCTTCGACGAGTTGACCAACGTGTTGGGCATTTTGTATAACCGCAAAACCCATAGCCTCGACGCGGAGATTGAAGCGTTAATCGAAAAGCGCCAGGCTGCCCGAAAGGCCAAGGATTTTAAAACAGCCGACGCCATCCGCGATGAATTGAAAGCACAGGGCATTGTTTTGGAGGATACGCCACAGGGAATTAAGTGGCACAAGGAATAGCGCTGTCCTAAAAGAAATAGGCGCGCCACCCACTGTGGGGATGGCGCGCCATGATATGAAACTAAATGGAGGTTTGCCCATGATTTGGGGAATTATAGGGGCACTGCCCGAGGAAGTCGCGCTACTGTGCGATGCCATGCATATTGAGAGCCAAGCGCAACACTATGGCAGTACCTTTTACCGCGGCACCCTTGAGGGTCAGCAGGTGGCGATTGTTTGTTGCAGCATTGGCAAGGTCAACGCGGCACTCTGCGCGTCGCTGATGATCCGTGAGTTAAAGGCCGACGTAATTATCAATGTAGGTATTGCAGGCGCGGGAGATAAACGCCTGAAAGTGCTTGATGTCGTGCTTTCGACCAATGCCGCTTTCCACGATGCCGAACCGCTGATGAAAAACTACTACCCGTTCCGGCTGAATTTCGATGCCGATGAAAAACTGCTGGCATTGGCACAGAACGCCTGCGATGCATTGAGCGAATTTACGTATTACAGCGGATGCATCGCCACCGGTGACGTGTTCGTACAAGGTGGCATTGTTAAAGATCGCATTGTCGAGCGCCTTTCCCCACTTTGTGTCGAGATGGAGGGTGCCGCCATTGCGCACGCTGCCTTTGTCAACGACAAGCCTTTTTTGATCATTCGCACCATCTCCGACAGCGCCGACGACGAGGCTGCGATGACCTACGACACCTTTAAAAACCGCGCTGCGGCGCAATCGGCACATATCGTGCGACAAATGCTTAAATTTTCAAAGCAGCCTATCTAATGTGACCGATTGGGGATATCTTTCGACCGGTATCCGCCCCTTTTAGCACCGAATGGATGATTGCTGCCCTCATGTTTTAGCAATATTGCGTGTTATGGCAGCTTTCTGCACCAACAAGCAAATACTTGTTGACAAATCCGATGTTATTTGGTAAAATTAATCACGCTGTCAAACAGTACGCGGGTGTAGTTCAGTGGTAGAATTCCAGCCTTCCAAGCTGGCTATGTGGGTTCGATTCCCATCACCCGCTCCATTTATTTCTATGTGCGCCAGTAGCTCAGCTGGATAGAGCAACTGCCTTCTAAGCAGTAGGCCAGGGGTTCGAGTCCCTTCTGGCGCACCATCAAGTTATTCTTAGCGCCCTTTGTGGCAGTATGCATGCTTTTTACTTTTATGGTGGGTATAGCTCAGTAGGTTAGAGCGCCAGGTTGTGGCCCTGGAGGCCGTCGGTTCGAACCCGATTATCCACCCCACTAATATGAAAAAAAGGCTCCACGCCTTTTTTTCATATTCCCTTTTACTGGGCTGTAGCCAAGTGGTAAGGCACTAGACTTTGACTCTGGCATTCCGATGGTTCGAATCCATCCAGCCCAACCAAGGAAATCCCCGCAAACTTAGTGTTTGTGGGGATTTTTGATTAATTAGTTTTGCTTTTTAAGCTCATCAACACGAGTTGGAAAATCACGGCTATGTTGATAAGGGGCGTCACCCGAACCCCACGGATAACGGCCCGAACGTCTCGGCATTCCATAATGCATTAGCATATCTTCCACAATAGGGTTCATGGTTAAGCCTCCTGTTCTTTGATTTTACGAATGACCTTGTCGAACGTGACGATTTTATCCATGACAGGTAAAATATCTTCTGCTGTTGGTTCGTGGTATAGAATTTCGTTGTTTTGGTACAGACGCAGTTCAATGCCGATTTCGCCTGGTTTGAATTTGTATTCCAAACAAAAAAGAGCAGCATATATTTCAAGCTGCTCCATGTGGACTGGGATTTGACCGGTTTTCAAATCGTGAATCCGAAGAAGTCGGTCACGAAACTTGATACTGTCGGCAGTGCCAAAGCAATTCTCAGAATAGAACAAAATCTGTTCTGGAACCATTTTAAAACCGATAGCATCGTTTACATACATGTTCAAAGTCTTTTGGGACTTCGGTAATTTTTGACCGAGCTTGATACATTGGCAAGCAAAGTCATGCAACTCCGTTCCGCGTTGTGTGGCTAAGAATTTGGAATATGATTCCGCTACTTTAGTTTCATCGTAGTTAATCCAGTGGTATCTACTGGCGCCAAGAAAGGCGTATTGGCCCTCAAGGGCCGAATGATTGTTGAAGATCATGTAGCACTTCCTCCTTGTTCTCCGGGCAGATGAATCTTGAGAAAGACATTCGATTCATTTTCCGACATAGTAATCTTGGTTTGGTTGTTTCTTTGCGCCCTCATATTTTTTGCATTCCAGAGAAGTCCACTTGTCATTGTGCAGAATGAGTAAATCAGGAACACCTTGAGGGTCACCCATTTTGAAAACCATACAACCGGGGAAGAGCTGTTTTAGAGTTTTGATAAGTCGGTCTTGAAAACCGCTTTCTAATTTTGAACTTCGTGCCACGAGCGGGCCTCCTTTCGATTAATTTGTAAAAAGGAAAAGAGAGTGACTATTTTTAAAAATAGCTTTTTTACTCCCTCTTCATAAAAGGGTATGTAATTTTCGCGCGGACAAAAAGGACTGAGACACCATTTAAGCATCTCAGTCCATATTCAGATATTTGATTGTTTTATGCTACTTCCGCAAGCTTCTTCATAATCCGACCACTAACGGTGACATAATATGCAGAATCAACAACAGATAAATTGCTGTTATCTACCGCATCCAATTTAGACATTACGTCAGCATACTTCGTCATATAGTCGGACATGTCGGTCATCATGGCTGCTTGGTCGTCAGAGGTCTTATATTTCTTCATGAATTCTACATACTCGTCGAAGAACACTTCGTAACTGTCCATTAAAGCTTTAAACTCAGGAGTAACGTCGGATTTATCATTTGTCGAATCGGACGAACTATCAATAGAAGAAGCAGCCGAGCTTGTCGTGCCATCAGACGACACTGTGTTAGCGTTGTTGTTTTCTTCTTTGGATATTGTTTTAGGTTCATCCATTCTTATAAACATCACATCTCCTTCCTCATAGCTTAAAGAAACGTGATATCCGTCAGCATTATCGCCCATAAAGTAATCGTCGCCTTTATCATAGTTCACGGTAAAACCGGCTTCCTCACACTGGCTCGCATATTCATCATAGTCATCCTTAGACGTCTCGGCTACATATATGACAAATCCATAAGAAGCTTCCCAATCAATTTTACCAATAGACGACACCGGAACTGGAATGATTTTTGCAATATCACTCGTTGGCCAATCAAATGAGCTATAGGTAGGCTCGCTACTTTCAGCGATTGACTCAGAAGACTCTACAACATTATTCGGGGTGCCACAGGCACACACGGAAAGCATCATAGTTACAATTAAAATACCAGATAGTATTCTTTTCATAGTTTTCTTTCCTCCGTTATTTCGTTTGTATCAAGTCCAGGATACCCACATACTTCACGCCGTTTTCGTGCCGCCAATCCGGAACGGTTCCTCGAAGTCAAACGCCATCGGCATGGTGGGCTTGTAATGATGAGCGCATAGGAGATTCACCACAAAACTTCAAGATGCAATCCAAATTCGCTTAGCTGTTGACAGGCTGCCAAAATGCTTAATCCTGCTGCCGCATTCGGGTTATTGCAACATTTTTAATGCTGTTTCTATTTGATCAAGCGCTTTCGAGAGGTTTTCCATTGAGTTGGAATATGAAATGCGAATTTTGCCGGTTGTGAAAAAAGCTTCTCCGGGGACAACGGCCACGCAAGCCTGCTCAAGCAGGTAATCGGATAGATCAACCGCGTTGGTGATCGTTTTACCCTGATGCGCTTTTAAAAAATAACTTGAAACATCCGGCATCATATAAAAAGCGCCCTTGGGCATGTCGCACGATATACCCGATATATTGTTTAGCCGCCCATGCACATACGAGCGCCTTTTATCAAAGGCTTCAACCATGACCTCAAGGTCATGCTGCGGGCCAAACAGCGCAGCGGCAGCCGCTTTTTGTGCGATTGAACTTGTTGCCGAGGTCATTTGACTCTGCAGCGCCTTCATGGCGTCGATTACTTCCTTGCAGCCTGCGGCGTAACCAATTCTCCAGCCTGTCATGGCATAGGCTTTGGAGAACCCATTCACCGTAATGGTTCGTTGCCATACCGCTTGCGAGAAAGAAGCGATACTCACATGCCTTTGCCCATCATAAATCAACTTCTCATAAATTTCGTCGGCTATAATCCAAAAGTCGTGTTCACAGGCCAAATTTGCGAGCTTTCTAAGCGCTAATTCACTGTATACAGCACCGCTGGGATTATTGGGAGAGCAGATGACAATGGCGCGTGTCTTGGGCGTTATCGCCTTTTTGATCGCCGCAATGTCAAGCGCAAAGCCTTCTTTTTCTTTAACACCGACAAAAACCGGTGTCGCGCCTGCAATTTTGACCATGTCCGCATAACTAACCCAACAGGGAACCGGCAAAATCACCTCATCACCCTGATCAACCGTTGCCATTATGGCATTAAAAATGGCTTGTTTAGCACCGACTGTAACGCAAACTTCATTGGGTGTATAGGTAAGATTGTTTTCTGTTTTAAGCTTTTTACAAATCTCTTGACGAAGCTCTAAAATTCCGGCACCCGGTGTATACTTGGTAAAGTTATCAACAATGGCTTTTATGCCGGCGGTTTTGATATAGTCCGGTGTGCCAAAATCGGGTTCGCCCACATTGAGAGAAATGATCTGCTTCCCCTCTTTTCGCAGCTGTGCAACCTTTGCAATAAGCGCTGATGTTGGGGATCCTGAGAATCGATGCATTCTGTTTGCTAACATTGTATCGCCTCCGCTGATGCAGTTTTGGGAATCATATCGACCGACCAAAGCTTCTCATTCTTGGCGACGATCATGGTGCCTAACAGATCGCCCGAAACGTTGATGGTCGTATTGGCCATATCCAACAGACGGTACATGCCTGCAATCAGCCCCATCAACTCCAATGGCAGGCCGAGCAGGTTGAGGAATATGGCACCGGTCACAATGCCGCCCCCCGGAATGCCAGGTGCTGCAATGGACATTAAAGTAGTGATCAGAATAATCATAATAAATTGGCTCGGTGTAAATTGCAGGCCGTACATATCCGCAACAAATATGGCCAAAACAGGTTTCCACAATGCGGCGCCGGTGAGATTGATGGTTGCGCCAAGGGGGATGGAAAAAGAGGCGATCGAGTTGGGGATGCCAAGCTTTGCGGTTGCAACATCCATCGTGATAGGAATTGTGCCTGCGCTGGACGTTGTTGCGACGGTATTAATCCAAATAGGCATCATAACCTTGCAAAGAAGTTTATAGCTGATGCCTGTGTAGCGCTTCGTAAATAAGCTTAGCACCAACCAAATGGCCAGGTCTCCCAGCCAAACCGCCAATATAAATTTAAACATAACCCCGAAAAGCTGTGAGCCGTATTGTGCCACCGTGTTCGCCATCAAGGCGAAAACACCGATAGGTGCATAGAGCATGACAATGTCGAGCATGCGGTATGTAATCTGTGCGCTCTGCGCCATCAATGCGGTCACCGCAGCAACCTTTTCGCCCAAAATCACGAGGGCTATACCAAGAATAAAAGTGAAAAAAATCAACTGTATGACGTCGCCCTTTGCCATCGATTCAACGATATTGGTCGGCACCATATTAAAAAGAAACGCGCCAAAGTCGGGCGTTGTCACTTTTGAGACGTCAAACGTCCCACCCCCCTGTAAAACAAATCCTTTGCCGGGCCTGATTATGGACGCTGACAAAATGCCTAATGCCCCGGCCATGATTGTCATGCCTGCGTAGATTAAGACAACTTTACCGCCTACTCTTCTAAGCTTTTGAACATCACCGATAGAAGCAATCCCACTTGAAACGCTGAAAAATATCACGGGAACAATAAGCATTTTAATCAAATTCATAAATAAGGTGCCCAACGGCTTAATCGACATTGAGAACGCATGAAAAATGGCGCCAACCACGATACCTAGAATAAAACCAATCAGAATACGATAGGGTGCATACTGCTTTGCCGTAAAGTACTGTTTCATATTTTCTCCTTCTATGCATCTTCACAGGACGAATCGATGATTTCAAATCCCTTCTGCTGAATTGTTTTGAGAACCCATTCCCGCTTGGCCATTCCATTTGCAGCGGCTGCTACTTTGGCAGCATCAAGCGCTTCCAGCCTAGTGGCCGCTTCAATAACGGGGTCGGCGTCTCTTCTGGGAACCACAATGATGCCGTCGCTGTCCATAACCATAATATCGCCGGGACTGACACTGATGCCACCACATGATATGGGCACATTAATTTCGCCGGGCCCCTCCTTATAGGGTCCCCCGGGTGTTGTTCCTGTGGCATAAATGGGAAAATCCATTGCTGACGCGGCATCAAAATCACGCAATGGACCATCAAGAATAATGGCGCCAACCTTTTTATATTTGGCGTACGTAAACATAATTTCGCCCATGAGTGCGCGGGTCGTATCCCCATCGTTGGAGACCACAATGACGTCCCCCGCCTGCGCCATATCCAGCGTTTGGTGAATGACAAGATTATCACCAGCGCGCGTTTTAACGGTCAACGCCGGACCGGCCGTAATCTGATCGGTTGGATTGGACATTAATTTAATTCTGGGATTTAAAGCGCAAGAGCGCCCCATCGTATCCGCAATATTGGCGGCCGGAATCTGAGAAAGTGCTAAAATCTGATGCGGTTGTGGCATTTTTCGCTTCAAAAAGATACGCATTCCAACTGACATAAGCTTTACCTCCGTGTTATTTTAATGCCATTATATAATTTTGTTGAAAAATATTCAATTGTAATAATAAATAAAAAATAATAACTTTTATAACTGTTTAGCTGAACTTGACAGGCGAGATATGCTACTATTATAATGAAAAATATTTCGGCTAGGGAAAGAGGTGTATTATGGATCAGCTAAAAAGTAAAATCGCCCAAACGTCACTCACAAAAACCGAGAAACTTGTGGCGGACTATATGCTTGAAAATATGGATACCATAGGACTGTTCACCATCACCGATTTAGCATCTGCTATCGGTGTTAGCGATACTTCAATCGTGCGGTTTGTGCGTTCTTTAGGATTTCAAAGCTTTTCAGCGTTTAAAAAACACATGAACGCGCGCATTCTTAATCATTATAATAATGCGATGACGCCCAAAGAGAAGCTGATTAAAACCAAATCGGTCATCAATGAATCGAGCCTTGCTTTCGATATCATGCAAAGAAGCGTTGAAAATATTAAAAAAGCACATGCGCAGCTGGACCCTAAAGTCATTGCGCAAACGACCGAAATACTGTTAAATAGCAAAAATAAATTTATCGCCGGTTTTAGGACTTCCTCGTGCTGCACAACATACTTTTCCAGAAAGCTGGCATACTTATTAAATAACGTGCGGCCACTTGTTTGGGCCGAGAGTGCCACAGTTGAGCAATTGGTGGATATGACGCAAGATGATTGCCTCCTACTTTACAGCTTCCCGCCCAACAGTGAAATAACCTATTTAATGCTTGAAATGGCAAAAAAAATCCATGCGAAAACAATTCTTATCACCGATAAGATCACATCTCCTTTATCTTCACAGGCGGATATTGTGATTCCTGTTCCTGTCGATGGATTGGGCTCAACATTTTCTTATTTGGCACCGCTGTATGTCACAGAAACGCTCCTTTTAACCATTAGCAACAAAAAAACGAATATTGATGACCAAAGGGCACAGATGCTCGATGCGTTCATCAATAAAGGCAACCTTTATTAGGTCAACACTTATTTCATCCAAAGTAAAAGCGGCGCACACTTCAAGGCAAGTTTTCAAGTTAATTGGGAACATTGTAAAATCGCAACATTAAAGCTCAAAAAATTTTTTGATAATTTCTCCGGTAGCGCGTGCGTGACAACAGCATAAGTTTTAAATCATTTACGTGAATGCAACATTTTTATTAAATAAAACAAGCCTCCCGACTCTTTTTCGGGAGGCTTGTTCGTTTTTTACGTAAATATTATTCCGCGCTGATCAAAACATCACTATTTATTAGCGGCATGAATTGCGCGCTTTTCCGCCTGCATCGCCGCCTCACGCATCGTTTCGGTGACGGTGGGATGGGCATGAATCGTGTCAATCAACTCATCAAGGGTCGCTTCTAATTTAATCGCTAAAGCGCCCTCGCAGATTAAATCTGTCGCGCGCGGGCCAATGATATGCATCCCCAAAATTTCGCCGTACTCGGCGCCGGCGATGATTTTCACCAAACCCTCGCCACCGTTAAGAATCAGCGCCTTGCCGTTGGCAGCCATGGGGAATGTGCCGACTTTATATTGGCGTCCTTGCGCCTTGCACTGCGCCTCGGTTAGACCGACGGTAGCCGCTTCCGGCATCATATAGACACAGGAGGGGCTCGTGCGCTCATCGTAAAGGGCGTCCAGTCCACAGATGTTTTCAGCAGCCACCTCACCCATGGCGGATGCCGTGTGCGCAAGCAACGCATGGCCGAACACGCAGTCACCGACAGCATATACACCGGGGACGGAAGTTTCCATCCTGTCGTTGACAATAATGCGTCCGCGGTCATTGTCAAGCTTACCCGCCTCGAGGTTTAGGGCAGCGGTATTGGCTCGGCGGCCAATGGCGACAAGCACCTTTTCAGCCTCAAATTGAACGGTTTCGCCCACCTTGTTTTTGCAGACGACCTCAGCACCTGCGGCAGCCGCTGCTACCGACTGCACCGCGCACTCAAGGTGGAAATCAATACCCATCTTCTTCATGTGAGCCACCCCTATTTTGGTCAGATCCTCGTCGAGCATGGGCAGCATGGCGGGCATGGCTTCAATGACGGTGATTTTGGTGCCAAAAGCCGCATAAGCGCAGGCCAACTCCATGCCGATGACGCCGCCGCCGATGACCACCATACTTTTGGGCAGTTTTTCGAGCGACAGCGCACCGGTGGAATCAATGCAGTTGGGGTTTTCCTTAACGCCGACGATGGGCGGCACCGCATTAACCGAACCGGTGGCCACAATGATGGCGTCGGCAGTCATCTCTTCGGTGCTGCCATCGCTTTTTTTAACGGATAACTTCTTTGCACCGATGAAAGAGGCCTCGCCGTCGATTTTCTTGATCTTGTTCATCTTGAACAGGCCGGCGATGCCGCCGGTCAACTTTTTGGAGATGTCGTTTTTGTGGGCGATGATCTGTTGGAAGTTGACGTTAACACCCGTCACCTCCACGCCGATCTCCTTGCCTTGTTCTTTAATGTTCTCGATCAACTCCGCGCTGTGCAGCAAGCACTTGGTGGGAATACACCCCACATTCAGGCAGGTACCGCCCAAATATTCTTTCTCGATGACGGTGACCTTGGCGCCCAACTGTGCCGCACGGATGGCGGCCACATAGCCGCCGGGGCCGCCGCCAACAACGATAATATCGATGTCTGCCGCCGCCTTTTTGGCAGGCGCAAGCTCAGGCGGCTCCGTCGCTGCAGTGGCGGCGGGCGCACTGCCGACGCTCTCGCCGAGTTGGCCGATATAGGCGAGCAGCCCCTTTACAGGGATGTCGTCGCCTTCCTGTGCGATAATTTTAAGCAGTGTGCCCTGCGTCTCGCTGATAACCTCGTTGGTTAGCTTATCGGTCGTAATTTCGACAATCGCATCACCAATCTTGACTGCATCGCCTTCCTGCTTAATCCACTTTGAAACGGTGCCCTCCTCCATGGTGAGACCAAGCTGAGGCATTTTTAATTCATAAGCCATAGGGTTTTCCTCCTGTTACAGCAAAATGCTCATGGGATTTTCAAGCATATCTCGCAGATCCATCTCAAATTTTGCCACCACAGCGCCATCCAGTAGGCGGTGGTCCAGCGTCATGGACAACCGCATGACCTGTTTCTTGTAAATGTTGCCCTCGTCATCCATCGCCAACTCCTCTTGAATGGCACACACGCCCAAAATGGCGGCGTCGGGTTGGTTGATGATCGGTGTGAAAGTTTCAATACCAAACATGCCCAAATTGGAAACGGAAAAGGTGGAACCACGGTATTCATCGGGGGTCAGTTTGTTCTCCTTGGCGCGCGTAGCCAGATCTTTAGCGGTGTCGGCCAGCTGATCCAGCCCCATTTTGTCGGCATCTCGAATAACCGGCACAATGAGTCCTGCATCCAATGCGACCGCCATGCCCAGATTGACATGCGCACGTTGAATAATCTTATCGCCATCGTAGCTCACCAGAATCTCGGGATGTGCGCGCAAGCACTTAGCGGTTGCTTTGAGAATCAGATCATTGACCGAATATTTCTTACCGGTTTCGGCCAGCAGCGTCTTTCGAAATTTCATGAGTTTGGTGACATCTACTCGGATGTTTTGTGTGACAGGCGGAATATCGACGTGGGATTTGAGCATCCGCTCGGCAACGACTTTACGCATACCCACCAGCTGCACAACCGTGTCACCCTCCATCAGATCCAAATGGGTGGCGGGAACAGTCGCAGGTGCGTCAACCACCGCTGCACAGGGTGTCGCTGCCTGCGCTTGAGCCGCTGCCAAAATATCCTTTTGCGTGATGCGGCCATCGGTACCGGTGCCCGCAATACCGCTGTAATCTACCGACAACTTGGCGGCCGTTTTGCGCGCGAGCGGCGAAATGCGAATGCGTTGGCCGCCGGCACCGGCCGGTATTGCCATCGGCGCGACTGCGCCCGTGGGTGCAGGCACATGGGGTGCCGCCACAGGCGCCGCTGTCGGTACTGCAGCACCGACAGTCTCTCCGGGTTGGCCGATGTAAGCCAACAGTCCTCTGACAGGAACATCCGCCCCCTCCTGCGCCACAATTTTCAGCAGCGTTCCTTCGAATTCACTGGCCACCTCGTTGGTTAATTTATCGGTGCTGATCTCCAGAATGACATCACCGATTTTTATTTCATCGCCTTCATGCTTGATCCACTGAGAGACGGTGCCCTCTTCCATGGTTAGACCAAGCTGAGGCATAATTACCTCATAAGCCATAGCAGAACCTCCTCACTTGTTCAGCACGTGTTTAACCGCTTTAACAATCGTTTCGGGCTGGGGGAAATTTTCGTCTTCCAGCGTCGGACTGAAAGGGGAGACAATATTGAGGCCACAGACACGCGCCACCGGTGCATCCAGTTCGTCCAGCAGTTCCTCAGCAATTTGTGCCGATATTTCGCCGGCATAACTGCCGCGCTTGACTTCCTCAGAAACAATGATGACATGATGCGTCTTGGAAACAGATTGCACAATGGCATCCCAATCCAGTGGCACCAATGTGCGCAAGTCCAAAACTTCCACGTCAATGCCCTCGGCCGCCAATGTTTTGGCCGCCTCCAGCGCGAAATTAACTTCACGACTCCAAGTAATGATGGTTAGGTCTTTGCCCTCACGTTTGATGTCGGCCCGTCCCAGCTCAATGGTATATTCCTCTTCGGGAATCTCCTCTTTACGCGCATAAAGCAGCTTATGCTCCAGAAAAATAACAGGGTCGTTATCTCGGATAGCGCTTTTTAATAGACCTTTGGCATCTTTGGCGGTACAGGGCGCCACCACTTTCAACCCCGGAAAATGGCAAAAGAAGTTTTCAAGCGATTGGGAATGCTGCCCGGCATTACGACGGCCGGAACCCATGGGCGCACGCAGAACCATGGGAACGGACGTCTGGCCACCGGTCATGTAGCACATCTTGGCAGCTTGATTCAATAGGGGGTCGGCCGCAACAGGCGCAAAATCGTTGTACATCAACTCCACCACCGGACGCAAACCGCGCATGGCAGCACCCACGGCCATGCCGCAGAAGCCCTCCTCCGAGATGGGGGTATCGATAACACGATTGGGGCCAAACTCTTCCAAAAATCCGGTGGTGATGGCAAACACGTTGCCCATGACGGCCATGTCCTCACCCATGATAAACACTTTATCGTCGCGGCACATTTCTTCGTGCAGGGCTTCACGAAGCGCCTTGCTGACACTGATTTTTTTGCTCATCTTGCCACACACCTTTCGTTGTCGCTGGTATACACCTCGGTAATTGCCTCAGACGGATCGGGATAGGGGGAATCCACCGAGAACGCAACCGCTTCTTGCATTTCCTCGTCGGCATCTTTTTGAATGGCCGCCAGCTGCTCTGCGGTAACGCCCAGTTTCATCAGGCGCTTCGCCATCTTTTCGATGGCATCATTCGCCAGTGCATTCTCCATATATTCCGCAGGGCGATACACCGCGGGGTCGCCGCAATAATGGCCCTGATAGCGGTACACTTTCGCCTCCACCAAATAGGGCCCCTTGCCGCTGCGGGCATGTGCCATCGCCTTGACCATCGCCTCGTAGACAACAACGGGATCGGTGCCGTCCACCACGGCAAAAGGCACATCATACGCCGCGGCGCGGCTGGCCACGTCGGGCGTGTTGGTGACGCGGTGAATTTCGGTCGAAACACCATAGCAGTTGTTCTCGATAAACCAAACCATCGGCAGTTTCCAAGCCGCCGCCATGTTTAAAGCCTCGTGGAAAGTGCCCTCGTTGGTGGCACCGTCACCAAAGCACCCCACTGTGACCGCATCATCACCCAAAATTTTGGAGGCCAGTGCGGAACCGGCAGAAATAGGTTGGCCCGCACCTACGATGCCGTTAGCGCCCAAGTGATTCATTTTTTCCATATCCGCAATGTGCATCGACCCCCCCTTGCCCTTGCAATAACCGGTACTCTTGCCAAAGAGCTCGGCCATGGCCAATTGGGGATCTGCACCGCGGGCGATAGCATGGCCGTGGCCACGGTGTGTTGAGGTAAAATAGTCCTGAGGCGCCATGGCTGCAAATGCGCCGGCCTCGGCGGCCTCCTGACCGATACTCAGATGAATGTTGCCGGCCAGCATGCCCTTGGTGAAGCACTCGGCCGCATGTTCCTCAAAACTTCTGATACGCACCATCATGCGATAGAAATCAATCAGCATTGCTTTGTCATACGTCTTTTTATTAGCCAATTTTTTCACGCCTTTCTATTATATACACGGAATTCTCATGCCTGCCTGGGGGCAAACAGAGGCACTTCCAGTTCGTCGTCAAATTTTCGCCCCATCACAATTCCTTCGATCTCCGCCACGACGACATCCACGGTCAACAGAACGACGGTGCCTTCCACCAAATGTCCCCCGTGCGCATTGCCGTATCGGTCGCTCAGTGTGATATGCACATGCAGGTTTGTCTCGCCGACATCGTCATGGCAGATGATGCCGCTGGCGTTTGTCAGTTCAATGGGGCCGGTCAACTGCAGCTTTTCACCGTAGCCGTAGCCGGCTTTCTTCTCGGGCAACTCCACGGGGTTATAAAACTTCACGCCGTCCAAGCTGCCGATGGCGCTGAGAATAACGCCGTTATTAATGCCGCTGCGCTTACAGGCTTCCTGTAAGCCCAACAGAAAATCAGTGCCGGGTTTCAGTCGAAGTGCGACGATACGCCCCATTTGCCCCTGCGCCATTTCAATATTTTTCATGGAAACCTCCTAAAAACAAAATTTTTCAATTTATAACACGATGCGCTCAAATGCACTGCACAAGACCATAGCCTCGTTTTTTTGCTGCGGCCAATCCAACAAATTTTGAGCCAATACAGGCCGCATACGCATGCTGTCATTCTCTGTGAAGGGAACATGGTAGATGCAAAGCGTTTGTGCATCCAACGTGCCGCGAAAAAAACGTTTCCTTTGAAGTGCATTGAAAAACAATGGGTTGATGAAAGCCGCCCGAAGGCGCACGTTCTCGATGGCGGAAAAAGTCTCGGTGGTATAATCCACATCGGCAGTAAAAAGCACCTGCTTATCGCCAAACGAGATGAGATAGCAATAATGGAGAATATCCCGATACTTTTTATCCAAATGCAGTGTGGAAAAAGCACATACCCGAATCTGCGGCTCAATGTGGAATACCACACGCTGTGTTTGCTTTGGCAATAACACGCAGGGAATGCGATTTTCCCTCAGGTAAGAAACGAGCGATGCTTGGGAGGATTCCACCGCCTGAGGAAAGCAGATGCCTTTTATTCCCCGAGCCTTCAAATATGTTTGCACCATCTTCGGTGTAAAGTGGTCGGGGTGCTGATGGGTAAACAGCAAATAGTCCACGTTGTCGTAAGGGGCGGTGTTCGAAAGTAGCCTCTGCCATCGGTCCGGCCCTAAATTGCTAAAAGGATGGCCCTCGGTGCCATAAATTCCGTCGATTAAAAGTTTTGTGCCCTGATATTCCACAATCACCCCTGCATTACTGGATAATGTTACCTGCAACTGGTCCTCCATTATGCCATCCCCGCCGGCACAATCCATCTCATACATCAGCTCCTCAATCTTCGCACCCTAAAAACAGTGCGTCATCTTACGTCCGTTCCAGACGCTTCACCACATTTTAACATGCGAAATATTTTGCTTAAAAGCCTGAATAATACAATTTTGTTGCGCCATACCGATCAGTCATCTTATGTCTTTTCCTGTTTTTATCTTATTGATAATAATCAAAAAAGTCAATGATCAAATTTATCACTTCGCCGTTTTCGTCAAAATGCTCGATATTCCAAAACTGTTTTGTGCATTTTTCTAGATATTCTCCTTTTTATGCAAGTCATTATTGCTTTTTTAAAATACCTGAGGTAAGATGTATCTAATTCTTTAAATTACTGTGACCGTTTATTATCGGCAACGGACAATTAATGACTCGGGAGGTCATATGTCAGGGAGAAGTTTTTCGTTGGCGGAACAAGCCGCCGGACACATCATGGACATGATTTTTGTGGAACAGCGGTTTCAGGCGGACGATAAATTGCCCAATGAATTGCAACTGGCGCAGGAATTGGGCATCAGCCGCGTCACGCTGCGAGAAGCAATACGAATGCTGTGCGCACGCAGCGTGGTGGAGATCCGTCGCGGTCGCGGCACTTACGTGACAGCCGCCACCGGTGAATTTATTTCTTCCAAGGCGGACTTTTCAATGGTGGTCAATGTCCATGCCAGCAATCAGGATATGTTGGATATCCGCATGATGATTGAACCCACCGCCGCTTACTATGCGGCCAAACGCGCCACAGAAAAGGAAATTCAGCGCATCAGAGAATTAAGTACAGAGATTGAGCAAACAATAGCGGCGGGAAAAAACCGCATTAAAGTCGAGCAGGATTTTCATAATGCTATCGCTCAAGCCAGTCACAACCCTTTTGTCAAAGAACTGATGCCTATCATCAATCGTGCCATCTACAGCGCTGTCGCTAATTTTGACAAAGATACGAACTTGGTTGCGCTCTCGCTCAATGACCATCAAGAGATCGTACGGTTCATTGAAGCGCGCAACGCCAATGGCGCCTATGCCGCCATGCGGCTGCATATTATCCACGCTTTTGAAATTGCACACATTGATCTTGAGACCCCGTAAAGGGGGCGGACGCCAATCCGGTTGCATCCTCTTTTGAATCACATCAACATACAGGCAATCTATCATACGGCCTTTTCTTTTGTACGAATACCCATCCGTATTTTGAGCTGATTGCATGGGTGATTGCGGCTTTAGGAACAGATTTGATAACTATTTAATGCGCATCTCAAGAGAAAGGATTTGCACCTATGAGCAACCGAAAACTTCAAAGAACAGATACGGCTGCGTCCATGACGCGGGAAATGCAGATTGCCGCGGCCAACATGTTTGGCAAACATATGTCACGGCAGAAACGCATTATTTTGCTGTTGGTAACGCTTCTGTGCTGTGCCATGCCCATGATAATGGGGATCCGATTTTGGCATGATATTCCCGCTCTTGTTCCCAGCGGTCTTATCGGCATGGACGGCAAAGACGATTCCCTTCCCCGTTGGGTTGTGGCATTGGGTCTCCCCGGCCTGATGTGTCTGCTTAACGCCATTGCCCATGCGCAACTGTGGCGCCATCAAAACCGCATGACTTTGCCGCCGTCTCACATTCGCTTAACCGGCCGTTGGGGATTCCCCGTTATTTCGGTCATATTTTGCAGTGGCATGATTCGGCAATCTTTAGGACACCCCCCTTTGCCCCTCGTTTTTCTTACCCCTTGTATCATCGGCCTGCTGCTTTTAATTTTCGGCGGACAGATGTGGGCGTGCCCTCAGGACGCCAAAGTGGCATTGCGCTTCTCTTTTGCAACGCGCAGCGCCCAGACGTGGAACGCTGTTCATCGAACAGCGGGCAGCGCCTGGATGGCTGCTGGATTATTGACGCTGTTAAATGTTATGCTCCCCACCGGCTTGACCCCTTTTATCGCTGTATTGGTGGTGGTGGCCATCGCTGCGCCCTTTGTCTATGGTCTCATGCGCCGCGATAATTAGGGACAAGCTGCCCCCACAGAAAGGAATTATGCATCGAAAAATAAAATAGCGGCGGCACATCACCTGACGGCGCTATGATTTAAGAAAGGAACAGATGGAATGAAAGCTTACAAAAAAGTCATGAACGGCATTGCCGCGCTTGAAAAAAGTGTTCTCAGCCTGCTTTTGATTCTTGTCACTGTCATCACTTTTGTGAACGTCGTGGTTCGCAAATTCAGCGACAGCCAGTTCGCTTGGACGGAGGAGCTGGTTATCAACCTGTTTGTGTTAATGATTATGATGGGGTGTGCACTGTGTGCCCGCGAGGGTAGTCTGATCAGCCTATCTTTGATTTTCGACCGACTTAAAGTCGGCGGCAAAAAGATTTTTGCCGCCATCATCACCGTGGCCAACACTTTGTTCTGGGTGCTTCTTTTAAAGACGGGGTGGGATAAAGTCGCCACACAGTTGGCCAACGGCAAACGCACTTTTTCACTGGGTTGGCCGGAGTGGGTATTTACAGTTTTTTTGCCTCTTGGCGCTATCCTGCTGATTATTCATACCATTGAATTTTGCGTGGACGTCATGACGGACAATGCCGAATGTGTCAATTTCAAGTGTGAGGAGGAGGCGCAGAATGATTAATTTTATTCTTTTTGGTTCCTTTTTTGTCCTGCTGTTTCTCAATGTTCCCATTTGCACAAGTTTGGGACTATCTTCTATCGTCGCCATGCTCTACTCCGGCGATAGATTGTCTGTTGTTCCGACCAATGTCTATAACGGCATGGCGAAATTTCTATTGCTGGCCATCCCGTTCTTTGTGCTGTCCGGCAATATTATGGCAAAAGCCGGTATCTCTACACGTCTGGTGCAGTTTATTGACGACTGTATCGGGCATCGGCGCGGTGGTATCGCGATTGTGTGCGTTATGGTCGCCTGCTTCTTCGGCGCTATTTCCGGTTCCGGCCCTGCCACCGTGGCCGCTCTGGGCATCATTT
Source organism: Candidatus Fimivivens sp. (assembly GCA_047974975.1). Lineage (GTDB taxonomy): Bacteria > Bacillota > Clostridia > Oscillospirales > Ruminococcaceae > Yanshouia. The sequence goes on along the minus strand of JBKECV010000013.1, from coordinate 163,789 downwards.
TGATCCCCGCTATGATCAACCGCGGCGGTTTTTCCGCACCTTTTTCCTCCGCCATGATGGCAACAGCCTCTTCGATTGCCATTGTTATTCCGCCCTCCATCGCATTCGTGGTATACGCCTCCATCACCGGCGTTTCGGTCGGCGATATGTTCATGGGCGGTATTCTTCCCGGTGTTATGATGGGACTGGCACTAATCATTATTATTATGATCGAGGCACGTGCCAAGGGACTTTCCGCGTCCCGCGAAAAAGCCAGCTGGGCGCAGCGGTGGAAATCTTTCCGCACCGCTTTCTGGGGCTTCCTCATGCCTGTCATCATCTTGGGCGGTATCTACGGTGGTTATTTCACGCCAACCGAAGCCGCTGCTGTCTCTGTGGTGTACGGCCTGATTGTCGGACTATTTATTTACCGCGAGGTTAAATTAAAGGATCTATTCGATCTTCTTGTCGACTCCGGCAAGACAACCGGCAGCATTATGCTGATCATCGGCGCCGCCACACTGTTCTCTTACATCTGCACCGTTCACGGTATTTCCACAGCGGCACAGAAACTGCTGCTAAATATATCCGGGGACAAATATGTCTTCTTATTAATTGTCAACGTCATCTTCCTGATTGCCGGCTGCTTTGTGGACGCCAACTCAGCCATGTATATTTTTATTCCGATTATGTATCCGGTCGCTCAAAAGCTGGGTATTAACCCCGTGCATTTCGGTGTCCTTTCCACTGTAAACCTAGCAATCGGCCAAGTGACGCCGCCTGTAGGTGTCAATCTGTTTGTCGCCATTGGGGTCAGCAACAAACTCCAAGGCCTGCGTGACAAGACAACAGTCACTATTGAAACAATTTCAAAAGCAGTCTGGCCGATGATTCTCGCTTGCATTGTCACGCTGTTGCTTATTACCTATCTTCCTTTCTTTTCCACGGCGTTTTTGCCCGGCTGATAGCCGTTTTAGCGATCTGCTTTCACAGTTTGTGATATCGGATATAATGTAAAAATTTTAGGAGGAAAACAAATGAAAAAGTTTCTTGCATTGCCTTTGGCCCTTGCAATGGTACTGACCACGGCTGCTTGCGGCAAAACCTCAACGCCGGCCGACAGTACCCCCGATTCCGGAGCGACACCTGCTTTTGAGCAGCAGACATGGAAATTTGCCTGCTCTGCTACCGAGAACACCGTCTGGGCCGACATGGGCCGCGACTTTGGCAAAATGGTGAACGAAGCAACCGGCGGCGCCGTGACGGTAGAGATTTATGCCGCCGACCAGTTGACCGCCGGCAACCAGTCTGAGGGCATTCAAGCTGTTATCGACGGCACCACGGAGTTGTCCGCACATTCCAACTTGATCTATTCCGCCTTTGACGAGCGCCTGAATGTCGTCTCCCTGCCCTTCCTGTTTGACTCGTTTGAAGACGTCGACGCCAAGCTGGATGGCAAAGGCGGCGAGGCTGTGGGTGCGGTCGTTGAGAGCATGGGACTGCATCTTCTCGGCATCGGCGAAAACGGTTTCCGCCATCCCACCAACAGCGTTCGCCCCATCACCAGTCTGGCTGATATGAAAGGCCTGAAGCTGCGTGTTGCCGGATCCGAGCTGCTTAACCGCGAGTACGCATTGTGGGGCGCCAACTGGGCCAATGCCAACTGGTCTGAGGTTTATACCGGCCTGCAAACCGGCACCTATGACGGCCAGGAGAACCCCCTGCCCACCGCCGATGGCGCTTCCATCTCTGAAGTTCAGGATCATGTCACTTACTGGACCGGCGTTTATGACTGCATTTTCTTCACCATGAACAGCGAACTGTATAACTCCCTCTCCCCCGAGCTGCAAAAGATCGTTGATGAATGCGGCATGAAAGCGGCTCAGAATCAGCGCAAGCTGGAGCGCGAGGAGGATCAGGAAGTTCTGGCAAAGTGGACAGCTGCCGGCATCACTGTCACCGAGTTGACTCCTGAAGCCATCGATGAGTTTAAAGCTGCCGCTGCACCCTGCTATGATGAGTTTGCTGAGGTTTTAACACCTGAACTTATCGCTGCTTTCACCGATTAAATTCGGATGTAGCGCGGCTGAAGAAATACAGCCATTTTAAGCTGCATTGATATAAAAGTGCGCGGATGCAAGTTTGCAGCTGCGCACTTTTGTTATGCGCAAAACGTGAGCAGCGCCAAGCCGAACAGGCGTTATCCGGTGCAAATGTCGACGCTACTTGCATGCACACCCATACGCGCACTTAGACGAAAGGAATCGAATCCCATGAACATCGTAGTCAATTATCTGGAAACAGGTGCAGTTTCCCCTTTTTACAATTTGGCCTTTGAGGAGTATGTGCTCGTTCACCGCAAACAAGGGGAATACCTGATGCTGTGGCAAAATGACAACACCATTGTCATCGGGCAAAATCAAAATGCAGAGGCCGAAATAAACCGTTCTTTCGTGGAAAAGCATCAAATCCATGTCGTACGGCGTTCCACCGGCGGCGGTGCCGTATACCACGACCTTGGAAATTTAAACTATTCCTTTATCACCGATGTGGACAATTCGCAACAGCTGACCATAGAGCGGTTCACCAACCCTATTGTGGCAGCGCTGCGCAACTTGGGGTTGGATGCCACGGCCTCCGGCCGAAACGACATTTTGGTCAATGACCGCAAAGTTTCCGGCACCGCCCAGCGGATCATGCAGGGCCGCATCCTACACCATGGCACTTTGCTGTTCGATGCGAATCCGGGCATGGTGGCAGGCGCCCTGAATGTCGACAGCACTAAATTCGAGTCTAAAAGCGCTAAATCGGTGCACAGCCGCATCGGAAATATCCGGGATTTTTTGTCCGACGATATGGATTTAACCACTTTTTGGGCCTATTTAAAAGAAAAACTGGCCGGCAATGGTCTGGCAGAGGGATGCCTCAGTGCTCAGGAGCAAACCGCAGTGTTGGAACTGGCGCGTACTAAATACAGCACTTGGGATTGGAATTTTGGTCGCTCGCCAAAATACAACATGACCAACAAACGCCGCTATGAGGGCGGATGTCTGGCGCCACAGGTCGCGGTGCAAAAAGGCGTTATCACCGATATTGCTTTTTACGGCGACTTCCTGTCGCTCAGGCCTTTAGACGAACTGTGTGACGCGCTGAAAGGCTGCCCTTTCCGCAGCGCGGATGTGGGCGCGGTGTTGGATCGTTTTCCACTCACGGAATTGTTTGGCAGCATTCGACGCGAAGAAGTGCTCGATGTCCTGTTTCACATCGAGGCCTGACAAACGACACATCCTGCCCCACCATATCAATGGATTTTTTAGAGGCCACCTCGAATTTTCCAAAGGTCGCGGCTGCCTCATCCCAAAAGAGGCACGCCAACGCAGGGGGCAGTTTCAACGATGGAAGCGGCACGCATTTAATCATCCGCTTTACCAAAAATAAAAACAGCGCACATTTAAAAGCAAATTTTCAAGTTAATTTGCAACCTTGTCATTTTCCCCTTGCTAATTTATGAAAAATGTGCTATTGTAACGGTGTAAGTAGAAAGTTGACAGGAGAGTGGGTAATAACCCGCTCTTTTGTTTATGTATAGGGGGGTAACTATGGCAAAAGCTAAACAAAACACCGCACAGACAGCACAAAGACTGGCTGCGCCGGTGCTGCTACAGATGGGCCTGCGGCTGTGGGACGTCCGTTTTGAAAAAGAGGGCGGCACATGGTTTCTGCGCTATTTCATCGACAAGGATGGCGGCGTCGATTTGCATGACTGCGAGCAGTTCTCGCGGTTGATCGATCCCATTCTCGACGCGGCGGATCCGATTGACGGCTCCTACAGTCTGGAGGTTTCTTCTCCGGGCATCGAACGCGAGCTGACTAAGCCGTGGCACTTTGAAGAAAACCTCGGGCGGCTCGTGACAGCGCGGCTTATTCGTGCGCGCAACAATCTTCGCGAAATTGCAGGGACACTCGTTTCTTACCGCGACGGCACTGCGGTTATCCGCGAGGCTGAGAACGAAACCGAGCACACCGTCGCCAAGGGCGATGCAGCCTATATCCGCTTGCAGGACGATTTTGATTACAGCGAAACAAAGGAGCAGGACAATGATTAACCGTGAGTTTTTCGAGGCGCTGTCGCTACTCGAAAAGGAAAAAGGGATCCCCGTCGCCTATATGGTGGAAAAAATTAAAAATGCTGTTTCCATCGCTGTAAAGCGCGATGCCAATGGCGGCGAGGACAATATTGTGGAAATAGACCCGGTGACTGCGCGCTTTTTTGTTGCCGTGCGCAAGCAGGTGGTCGCACAGGTGGAGGACTCCACCATCGAGATTGGTGTGGGTGCTGCCCAGGGTGTTAAAAGCAACGCCAAAATTGGCGACATTATTGAAATTCCGCTTGAACCCAAGCAGTTTGGGCGCATTGCAGCCATGAGCGCCAAGCATGTCATCCGCCAGGGCATTCGAGAGGCCGAACGCGGACAGCTGTTGGCAGAATACCAATCCAAGCAGTGTGACATCGTCACTGCAACCGTCATCAGAACCGACCCCAAGCGCGGCAATGTGACGGTCGAGATCGGCCGCAGTGAGGCGGTGTTGCCCAAGTCGGAGCAGGTGCCGGGCGAAGCGTATCAAGACGGTGCCCGCATCAAGGTTTATGTCTCGGATGTTGTCAACGGTGAAAAGGGCCCGAAAATCATGATTTCGCGCATTCACACCGGGTTGGTCAAACGTTTGTTTGAGATGAATATTCCGGAGGTTTACGACGGCACCGTTGAGATCAAAGCCATTTCGCGCGAGGCCGGTACTCGCTCCAAGGTGGCCGTTTTCTCCCGCGATGACAATGTCGACGCCGTGGGCGCCTGCATCGGCCCAAAGGGCGCGCGCGTCAATACCATCGTCGATGAGCTCGGCGGCGAAAAGATCGACGTAATTCGTTATTCCGAAGACCCCGCCCAGTTTATCGCAACGGCCCTTTCCCCTGCCAACGTCCTCTCGGTGGACATCGACCCTGACGATACAAAAACCTGTCACGTGACGGTTCCCGACCACCAGCTTTCGCTGGCCATCGGCAACAAGGGCCACAACGCCCGCTTGGCCGCACGCCTGACCGGCTGGAAAATCGATATCCGCCCTGAAAGTGGATTTTTCGGCGAGGATAATCCCCCCACCTCTGATATGGCAGATGCATCGGATGAAGCGCCGGCTGAGGATTAAGCTGAACGCACGCGAGCGGAGGTGAAAAGGAATGAAGCAGAAAAAAATACCGCTGCGCATGTGCTCGGGTTGCGGTGCACATAAACCCAAAAAAGAGCTGGTGCGGGTGGTCAAAAGTCCTGAGGGCGAGATTTCTCTCGACCTTTCAGGCAGGAAACCCGGTCGCGGCGCCTATGTCTGTCCGGCACTGGAGTGCCTGAAAAAGACGCGAAAGGCGCGCAGACTGGAACGGGCGTTTTCTTGCCAGATTCCGGACGCCGTTTACGATGCGATGGAAAAGGAGTTGGCTGAAAATGAAAGGTAATCTGCTCGGGCTGCTGGGCATCTGCCGCAAGGCCGGCAAGTTAAAGCTCGGCTTTGACCCTGCCGTCGCAAGTTTGGGGCGCGATGCACAGCTTTTGCTGTTCACCACCGATATCTCACCCAAAACAAGATTGCGCATGCTCAAGAAAGCGGAAGATTTCTCGATCAAATCGCTGGATATGGTCGAAACTGCCGACGCGGTGTACAACGCTATCGGAAAGCGTGTCGCCGTTATGGCAATTACCGATAAAGGACTGGCGCAGCGTGCGGCTACCCTGCACAACACCGCACAACACGCAACACAATACAGCGACGAGGCCTCCATTGGCTAAATATCGTCGCACCAACGCGCACTCATTTCATTTTAAACGAGGCATGGGGGAACAATACAGGCAAGAGCATACAATGACCGGCACCGATGATGGGTAGCCGTATTAAAAATTAAAGCTTTTGCATACGGTGCGCTTACCGCACCGAATCACCCGCCCGCAGGCGGTTCTCAGCCTGCAGGACGCCGCAAGCTGAGAACGACACGAGGAGGATTCTAATTTATGATGGACAAATACCGCGTACATGAGGTGGCTAAGGATTTAGGTGTAGCAAACAAGGATATCCTGGCACTTTTGGGTCAATATTATCCTGATGAGAACCGTAAGTACATGACGGCGCTCTCGGAGACGGAATTGGATCTGGTGTTCGACCACTACACCCAGAAAAATAACGCACAGAGCCTTGACGGCTACTTTGCGATGGCAAAACAGCGCAAGCCACAGGCCGCCGCGCCTGCGCCTGCCCTCGCAACAGCACCGCAGCAGCAAAAGACTGCCGCGCCCGCACCTGCGCAGAGCCAAAATCGCCCTGTGCAGCCACAACACAATAACAACAACCGACAGGGTGTGCCTGCACAGCAGCACCATAACAGCCGACAGGGTCAACCCACACAGCAGCGGACTGCAGCACAACACAGCCAACAGCGCCCTGCACAGCAGCAGCGCCCCGTACAGCAGCGCCCCGTACAGCAGCGTCCGGCACAGCAGCAGCCGCATGCACAACCCGCACAGCAGACGGCTTCCAATCGTGTTGAACGTCCCGCATCGCGCCATGTCGACATGCGCTCGGCGCAGGTGAACCTCGATAAATACAACGAGCGTTACGAGCAGATTGCACCCTCGAACATCGCCGCTAAGAACAAAGGCCCTGCCAAGCAGAAGTTCACCGGCCGCCAGCAGCGCGGCAAGCCGGTGCGCTCGCGCCATGAGCGGGAAGCGGAAAAAATGCGCCGCTTAGAGCTTGAGCGCCAAAGACGCCAAAAATTGGAAGTTTCACTGCCGGATGAGCTCACTGTCGGCGAATTGGCACTGCGCTTAAAGGTGCAGGCTGCTGAAATTGTCAAGCGCCTGATGGGCATTGGCGTTATGGCGTCTGTTTCTCAAATGATCGACTACGACACCGCCGCATTGGTCGCCATGGAAATTGGCGCAAAGGTTGAGCGCGAGGTCGTTGTCACCATTGAGGAGCGCTTGTTCGATGAAACGGAGGATGTCGATGACAACCTTTCCTCTCGCTGCCCCGTCGTCGTTGTCATGGGCCACGTCGATCACGGCAAAACATCGCTGCTTGACGCCATCCGCAAAACCAAGGTGACCTCCGATGAGGCGGGCGGCATTACACAGCACATCGGTGCTTATCAGGTTGAGATCAACGATAGTCCCATCACATTTTTGGATACCCCCGGACACGCGGCTTTCACCTCCATGCGTGCCCGCGGCGCACAGGTGACCGATATTGCCGTGCTGGTGGTCGCCGCCGATGACGGCATCATGCCGCAGACGATCGAGGCCATCAACCACGCAAAGGCGGCCGGTGTTTCGATCATCGTCGCCATCAATAAAATCGACAAACCCACTGCCAACCCCGAAAAGGTAAAGCAGGAACTCACCGAATATGAGCTGGTTCCCGAGGAGTGGGGCGGCGACGTCATCTGCGTACCCGTTTCCGCCAAGGCCGGCACCGGCATCGACACCCTGCTTGAGATGATTCTGCTCGTCTCCGAGACGCAGGAGCTCACCGCCAATCCCGACCGCTTTGCCAAGGGTACCGTTATTGAAGCCAAGCTCGACAAGGGCCGCGGCCCCGTCGCAACCGTGCTGGTACAAAACGGCACACTGAAAATCGGCGACATGGTCATCGCGGGCACCGCTTTGGGCCGTGTGCGCGTCATGACCAACGACAGAGGCGAACGAATCGACGTCGCCGGACCCTCGACCCCCGTCGAAATCACCGGCCTTTCCGAGGTGCCGACCGCAGGCGATATTCTCAACGCGGTTGAGGATGAAAAACTCGCCAAGGAGCTGGTCGATAAGCGCCGCCACGACGCCAAAGAGGAGCAGTTCCAAGCCTACCAGAAAGTCACGCTGGATAATCTGTTCAGCCAAATTTCCGAGGGCGAAATGAAAGAGCTGCCCATCATCGTAAAGGCCGACGTCGACGGCTCGGTCGAGGCGGTGAAGCAGTCGCTTCAAAAACTCTCGAACGAAGAGGTCAAAGTGCGCATCATCCACGGAGCGGTCGGCGCTATCAGCGAGTCGGACGTCATGCTGGCCAACGCTTCCAACGCCATCATCATCGGCTTTAACGTGCGTCCCGAGCCCTCGGCTAAAATTTCTGCTGAGCGCGAGGATGTGGATCTGCGGCTCTACCGCGTTATCTACGACGCCATCAACGACGTCACCGATGCCCTCAAAGGCATGCTGACACCCAAGATCCGCGAGAAGGATCTCGGACGTGCCGAAGTGCGTCAGGTTTATAAAATTTCGTCGATTGGCACCGTTTCGGGCTGCTATGTGCTCGAGGGCAAAATCAGCCGCCACGCCCTGATTCGTGTTGTGCGCGACGGCATCATCATTGCGGACGACAAGCTTGACAGCCTCAAGCGCTTCAAGGACGATGTTAAGGAGGTGGCCACCGGCTACGAATGCGGCATGACGCTGAGCAAATTTGCCGATATCAAGGTCGGCGACGTATTTGAAGCCTACGAAATGGAGGAATACCGCGACTAAATCGTGCCGCGGTGCCCCAAAAGACAATCTAATAACTGTTTGAAAGGAGGCGCTTTTTATGCCATCCTACCGCGCCGCAAGAACCCATGAGGATGTTTTACGTGAGCTTTCGGCCATTCTCCGAGAGATGAAAGACCCGCGCATTTCGGGCGGAATGCTTTCGGTTGTCAAAATTGATCTTTCCAATGACCTTTCAGTCTGCCGCGCTTATATCAGTTCACTGCAGGGACAAGAGGCCGCACAGACGGCTGTCACAGCTCTAAAAAGCGCTGCCGGTTTTTTGCGCCGTGAGCTGGGGCACCGCCTACAGCTGCGGCATACACCGGAGTTGCGTTTCATAGCGGACAGCTCGATTGAGCATTCGGCCGATATCGCCAAAATCCTCAATGATTTGGAGGAAAAAAAGCGTGAAGATTGATGCGCACCGCTGTGCTGAACTGCTTTTACAACAAGACGATATCTGCATACTCTGCCACCGTGATCCCGACGGCGACACCTTTGGCAGCGCAATGGCGCTTTACGACGCCCTGACCGGCTTGGGAAAGCGCGCTTATATCGCGTGCCGCAGTCCTTTTCCGGCCAACCTGATGTTCCTGACACGCGAGGCGCACGCCTTTGAACCGAAATTTACGGTGGCGGTTGATATCGCCTCCCCTGCAATGATCGGCGACCCGCCCGAGAGTCGGCCACAGGTCGATCTTTGCATCGATCATCACCCTACCAATCCCTTATACGCCAAAGAGACATTTTTGTCCGATTACGCCGCCACCGGCGAGGCAATTTACGAGGTGCTCTGTGCAATGGGGGTTCCTATAACCCCCTACGCTGCCACCGCACTGTTTGTGGCCATGTCCTCCGATACCGGCGGCTTTCGTTATTCCAACACCACCCCAAAAACGTTGCGCATTGCGGCCGATTTGATGGACAAAGGTGCCGACTTTAACCGCATTCGCGTCGCGCTTTTTGAGTCTAAATCGCGCGAGCAAGTGCGGGTGGAATCGACCGCGCTTTCCGCCGTGCGCTATTATGCAGGCGGACGGATTGCCGTGATCAGCGTCACGCTCGACATGCTGAAGACAGCGGGCGCCAACGAGTCGGAACTCGAGGGCATTGCCGCCAAGCCACTGACGATCGATGGTGTCGACATTGGCATCACCTTAAAGGAACGCGACGACGGGTCGATACGTGTTTCAATGCGTTCGAGCCACAAGGCGAATGTCGCTGAAATTTGTAGCGCATTTGAAGGTGGCGGGCATATCCGTGCTGCGGGTTGCCGCATTTGGGATAGTCTCGAAAACGCCGAAAACATATTGGTTGCCGCCTGTGAAAAGGCGCTGAATTTTTAAAAACACAAAGCATTTTCCCAAGGGAGGTCACACATGGCAGACGGTATACTGTTATTGGATAAGCCGCAGGGTTTCACCTCATTCGACGTCATCGCAAAGCTGCGGGGCATGAGCCGTCAACGCAAAATTGGCCACGCCGGGACACTCGACCCGATGGCGACGGGGGTACTCCCCTGCCTGTTCGGTGGCGCCACCCGCCTTTGTGACGTTATGCCCTGCGATAAAAAAACGTATTTTGCCACCGTACAGTTTGGCATCAGCACCGACACACAGGACATCACCGGCGCGGTGCTTACCACAAGCGATCTCGCCATAAATCAGCCTATGCTTGAGGCGGTGTTGCCCGCTTTCCGCGGAGAGATCACACAGATTCCCCCGATGTATTCCGCCGTTTCGGTCAACGGCAAGCGCCTTTATGACCTTGCGCGCCAAGGCAAAGAAGTGGTGCGCCCCGCGCGAACCATCACCATCCACGATTTGACGCCGGTTTCGGTTGACACCAACCGACATCAGGCAACTTTCTCGGTGACCTGTTCAAAGGGCAGCTATGTGCGCACGTTGTTTCATGATATCGGACAACTGCTTGGCTGTGGGGCAACACTTTGTGCGCTGCGGCGCACCGCATCGAGCGGGTTTATGATCGCGGATTGCATCACGATGGACGAGGCACAGCGTCTCACCGACCAAGGCGCCCTTTTAGATCATCTGCTGCCCGTTTCCACCGCCTTTGCCACGCTGCCGCGCTTGGCGGTCGGCACATGGCAGGGCAAGATGCTCTCGAACGGTGTGGTCCTCAGCTTAAAAAAGCTTGGGAACCCGCAACCGGGTCAATATGCGGTTTGGGAGGGCGACATCTTCCTCGGCCTAGGCACCGTCACCCCAGAGGCGGACGGTATGCGGCTCAAACGCTTTTAGTCAAGATTTTAACTAGCCGCCCAATACATAAGCGCCCAACAAAAGGCTGCTCAGCGGCTGTATTCGGCGCTTTTACTCCAATGGAACACCTTGAAAAACGCCGTGTTCAAGACAAAATAAAAAGGGAACTATAACCATGAATATTGCACAGGCCCTTAAAATTGAAACGCAACGTCCCACTGCGGTTGCCGTGGGTTTTTTTGATGGGGTACACCGCGGGCACCAAGCCGTCATTCAAGCGGCGCACGCGCATAAACACCGGGGGTTGGATACCTGCGTGTTTTCTTTCTCAATTCAAAGCGCCGGCCCTGAAAAGAAAAGGGGCGCCGGCCTGCTGCAAACGCTTTCACTCAAGTCAAAATCAGTCGAGGAACTGGGGGCGGACTGGCTGTTAATGCCTGATTTTTCGCAATTGAGGTGCCTTTCGCCCGAACAGTTTGCGTTGGATGTCCTGATGCGCGGCTTAAACGCCAAAGTCGTCTGCTGCGGCTATGACTATCACTTTGGCAAGGACGCCTGCGCGGGCGCAAAGGAGCTGGCTGCGCTGCTCCAACCGCACGGGGTGGCAGTCGAGCAGGTTGGTGCGGTTTTGGACGACGGGTTGCCTGTGAGCTCGACGCGCATTCGCGAAGCGTTGACCGCCGGTGATATCGAAACAGCCAACCGCCTTTTGAGCCGCCCTTATACCATCGATTTTCCCGTATCGCATGGACGGCGTCTGGGCCGTGAGCTGGGGTTCCCCACTGCCAACCAATTCATCAGCGAGGCGTATGTGCCGCTGCGGTTCGGCGTCTACGCCACACAGGTATTGATCGACGGCCGTGTGCATCCGGCAGTGACCAATGTCGGCATCAAACCGACGGTGGGTTCCGATAGCATCGTCGCCGAAAGCCATGTTCTCGACTGGTCGGGCGATCTTTACAACAAGCCGCTCGAGACGCAATTTCTCTCTTTTTTACGCCCTGAGCAGAAGTTTGAATCGCTCGGTGCACTCCAAGCTGCGATCCGAAAGGATGCCGACCGCGCAAGGACGCTGGCAAACAAAAACTAAATTGCACCACCGTTTTGATAGAAAGGAAAAGTTATGAATAAGTTCATTATCTTTGTACTGGCACTGGCCATAATATTGAGCGGCTGCAACGCCGCTTCGTCCTCGGCCGCGCCATCTTTGGACCTGCCCCCGTCGGCGACCGCCCAACAACCCGTTGCGGTTGCGACACTCAAAGGTCCCACCGCCATGGGCATGGTCAAGCTGATGGCCGACGACGCGACCCAAAACCGTTACGCTTTCGCCATTGCAGGCGCAGTGGACGAAATTACACCTAAACTGATACAGGGCGACATTCAGATCGCCGCCGTGCCCGCCAATCTCGCTTCAGTGCTGTACAACAACACCCAAGGACAGGTACAGGTGCTGGCCATCAACACACTGGGCGTCCTTTACATCGTCGAAAACGGCGAGGATATCCACACCGTCGAGGATCTGCGCGGCAAAACCATCCTGTCTGCAGGCAAAGGCGCGACCCCCGAATACGCGCTGAACTTTATGCTCAGACAAAACGGCATAGACCCTGAAAAGGATGTCACCATCACTTATAAAGCGGAGCATGCCGAATGTGCGGCTGTACTGGATGTCAAGGAGAATACGATCGCCATGCTGCCGCAGCCCTTTGTAACCGCAGCGCAGGCGAAAAATGAGGATATTCGCGTGGCGCTCGACCTCAATCGCGAATGGGCGCAGGCACAGGAGAACCCCGCCTCACTTGTAACCGGCGTGGTGGTGGCGCGAACCGACTTCATCAATGAAAATCCTCAGGCCGTAGCAGATTTTTTAACCGCCTATGAAGCATCGGTCGATTATGTGACCGATCCCAACAACATCGAGGCCGCATCCGCCCTAATGGCGGACTATGCCATTGTTTCGACTGCCATCGCACAACGCGCTATTCCCCAATGCAATATCACCTTTATTGCAGGCGAGGAAATGCGCACGCGTTTGAGCAGCTACCTCGCCATCCTCTTTGACCAAAACCCCAAGGCCGTGGGAGGCGTTATGCCCGATGAAAACTTCTATTTTATCGGCTAGTCCTGCAAAAAAAGCACTTTTAAAGGTGGGGGCGGTGCTCTTTTGGCTGTTGTTGTGGCAGCTTGGCAGCATGGCGCTGTCGCAGGCCCTGCTGCTCGTTTCCCCCATCACGGTGCTCAAACGGCTGGCCGCGCTGGTGCTGGAGTCCGCATTCTGGCACACCGTCGCTTTCTCATTTTTCCGAATTGCCGTCGGCTTTTTTGCTGCGCTCATTTCGGGGGCGCTGTTGGCGGCGATTGCCGCGCGGTTTGAGCTGTTTTACATGCTGCTCTCGCCACTCATGGCGGTGATCAAGGCCTCGCCGGTCGCGTCGTTTATCATTTTGCTGCTTATTTGGGTGCCATCGCAAAGCCTTTCGATTGCCATTTCGTTCATCATGGCACTGCCGATTGTCTACACCAACCTGTGCGAGGGATTGTATGCAACCGACCCCGCTATGCTGGAATTAGCCGACGTTTTTGGTGTTCCGCCTGCGCGGCGTGTGCGCTATTTGTACCTGTCGCAGCTGTTGCCTTATCTGCGCTCGGCCTGTGCAATTTCGATCGGGTTATGTTTCAAATCCGGTATCGCTGCCGAGGTCATCGGCATCCCAAAAGGTTCGGTCGGCGAGCGGCTCTACGAGGCCAAAATCTATTTGGACACCCCCGATCTGTTCGCGTGGACAGTGATCATTGTGCTGTCGAGCATGCTGTTCAGCTGGCTATTCTTGGCGGCGCTTGATGCGCTTGTCCACCGCATAGAAAGGAGTTGACCCACCCATGGCGCTCATCGCCGATGCACTGACCGTTCGCTTTGGCACGCACACGGTCTTTGAAGACTTTTCCCATTGCTTTGGCACGGGTATAACCTGTATTCTGGGCCCTTCAGGCTGCGGAAAAACGACGCTGATGCGCACGTTGATGGGGTTGATTCCGCCTGACGCGGGGCGGGTGTTTTGCAATGATACGCCCAACCCCAAACAGAGTGTGATGTTTCAGGAAAACCGCTTGTGCGAGAATATGAGCGCCGTTTCTAATAGCCGTTTTGTCTGCCCGCAACGGACAAAACCGGAAATACAGCAAGCGCTGATTCAAGCCGGCCTCGGTGCCGTTTGCCATCTTCCTGTGCGCAGTTTAAGCGGTGGCATGCAGCGCCGCGTGGCCCTGATCCGCGCCTTGTTGGCTGATTTCGACCTCTTATTTTTGGACGAACCTTTCACCGGCCTGGATACCTGCACACGCGACCACCTGTTGCCCTTGATCGCGCAGTATACCGCCGACAAAACAGTCCTGTTGGTGACCCACGATGAAGCGGTTGCCCAAAAACTGGGCGCACAGATTCTACGGCTGAGCTGACAATCCCCAACTTAAAACCGTGAACCCCGACCGTTTTACCGGTCGGGGTTCTTTATATATACATCCTCTTTGAGGGCGAGGCCGCTTGTGTTACAACTCACGCATGAGCCGAAACGTCTCCATTAAGTTTAGCACGCCATAACCCCATTGCGGATTGGGGTATCGCATGCCTTCACTGCGCGAGCAGCCGCGAATGAGATAGGCGCGTATCTGATAGGTACTAAACGCCGTTCCATTGCCCTCCACCACGCCCCATTGCATCATCAGTGCGCAGGCACCCGCTGTAATGGCGGCGGCAACGCTGGTGCCCTCCATCGCGCCGTAGCCGTCGGGATAAAAACCGCCGATATTAACTCCCGGTGCAACAAGGTCGGGCGCCATCATCTCAAGCCGCGTGGGTCCCCACGAAGTTTTGGCATACAGGCTGCCCTGCTGTGCATCATAGGCGCCACAGCGAATCGCCTCGTTCATGACGCCCGGCACCGTGATGGTGTAGTACGGCGATGTGGACAAAAATTCCACCGATGGGTCAACAAATCCTGTCATTGGCAGCCATGCGTGAAAGCTGCCATCCAAGATAATATCCCCGTGCAGCCGGATGGTCCATATCCCCGGAGAGGCGCCGATGAGCCGCACCACTGTCAGCTGTGCACCGGTGCCCTCCATGGGGAAATAGTAACTGACATCGATGGTTGTCGGCTCCATCACAAGTCTGGTGGATTGCGTGCTGCCCGCCTTGGCCGACAGACGCCCCACCGTTTCTCCTGTGGGCGAGGAAACGGCGACTGAAATTCGGTCCGACGCATTATTCCAGATTGAAATGACGACGTCGGCGCCATTCTCACCGACTATTAGGTCGACATTTTGCATGTCGCCCTTGGCATTAATAAGCCCCTGCGTGTGATGCCGCGCCTGACTTTCGTTGCCCGCTGCAACGCACAGGCACACCCCCTTTAGGGTGGAAACGCCCCTTAAATACTCCGCAAAAATACTGTATCCATCGTGACTGCCAAAATTGCTGCCCAATCCGATGCAGATCACAACCGGCTTTTTTAACTGTTGAGCGCGATTGAGAATATATTCAACCCCCTGCATGACCGAGCTGGATTCAAATGCATTTTCTTGATTTTCGGGAACGAGATAACGTTCAAGATAAAATGGACGCGCCTTGCGGAGCTTGACGGCGATAATCCCCGAATCGGGTGCTGCACCGATAAAATCATCCACCGCACGCCCTGCTGCGACCGAGGCCAGAAAGGTGCCATGTCCCACTGTATCTTCATGGGGCACAATCTCGCGTGGATTGTCGGATTGGAGCGCTTCATTGATCTGCGCTTCGGTGTATTCGGTGCCAATCCAATTGGGTTCCGGCGGCGCGCCTTGAATGGTCTGGTCGTAGATGTAGTGGATTTTGGTGGACCCATCCTCGTAACGAAATACATCCTGCGTATAGTCGATTCCGGTATCGACAAAGCCGATGATAACGCCACGGCCAAGTAAGTCGAGGTAGGGTTGCCGATGCACCTCAAGAATGCCGCTGCTCTCCAAGCTCTCGCGATCCAAAAGTCCGAGCACCAGCGAGGATGTCGCGATGAAACTGCCCCCGAGCAACGTGAGAATTTCTTCAAAATACTGCGCCCTCGTATAAGCAAAAGTATAGCGTCCGGCCAGTGTATAGGCTATGGCGACCTTTCCGGTATCTCTGAGAAGATCCTCAAGCTCCCGGTTTTGGCGAATAATAAAATCCACAGCATCCGGCGCATATAGCAACGTTTGGAGCAGTTCGTCGTTATCTATTGGAATGCACCTCCCCTTTGGTTAAACAGGATCAAATCGTTCATCGCATCGCAGAGACTCAGCGCGCCGTACCCCCACTCCGGATTGGGGTAGGTGCGCGGAAAGCTGCGCGCTGCACTGCGGCATAAAAACGCCTTGATACGTTCGCCATATAAAAACGGATCGTTTCCCCTGACCTCGCCCCATTCAAGCATCAGTGCGGCCGATCCGGTCACAAACGGTGTTGCGATGCTGGTGCCGGTAAAGCTGTCGTAGCCTCCGCCCACTTTGGTGCTCAAAACATTGACGCCCGAGGCCACCAGATCGGGTTTTTGGCCATATCGGCCGTAAGGCATGCCTCGCCCCGAAAAATCAACGCTCGTATTGAGCAACGCATTATACGCCCCAACCGAAATAACTTTATCGGCCGTCGCCGGTATGGTGATGGTGTTTTGTATATTCGGTGTCAAAAAAGCAGTCTGCCGTGTGACGGCGTCGGTCATCGGCAGCCAAATGTCGAATCGGCCGTCCACAACACGAACACCTGTGTACGACAAGCGCCACAATCCCTGTGGAATGCTGTCGTCAATCGCTTTGAGCGAAAAAAAGATATTCTGGCTGGCGGTATAATGGTTGGGCTGGCCATAAATCACCGACACCTGAACGCCGTCTAGCGTCATGAGCGTGATGCTTTGGGTGGCGGCAATGGTACCGGTGCTCTGCCCCGATGGCGCAATCAGTTCATATTCGACCGTATCCACAAAATTTTTCCACAGCGTGATGTAAAGGCTGCGAATATTTTCTCCGACGACCATCTCGGCGTAGTTGGCCTGCTGTTGGGCGGCGACGCCAAAAAAATGATGGCCGGCGGAGCCTTCATTTCCTGTCGCGACACAGATGACACATTTCCAACGCTCTGAAACCGAATTGAGGTATTGCTCAAACAAAGAGTTCCCATCGTGTGCACCGTCATTGGTGCCATTGCTGATGTTGATGG
Organism: Candidatus Fimivivens sp.; assembly: GCA_047974975.1. GTDB lineage: Bacteria > Bacillota > Clostridia > Oscillospirales > Ruminococcaceae > Yanshouia. Next base: position 146,786 of record JBKECV010000013.1, on the reverse strand, counting down.
AAATGGGTCTTTCAAGCGCTTGTGCCATATCCAGCGCAAATTTGACCCCACGCATAATGGCGGTGCTCAGGGCAAAGCCGAGCTCGCCTGACTGCTGGAGCTTTACGACGATCAGCTGTGCCTGCGGCGCAACCCCTACCTCCTGCCCGCCGCTCGCCCGACCGTTTCCGGCTGCGATACCGGCTACAGCGGTTCCGTGGCCCAAAACATCGCGGGCGGGTACCACGCTGTATGGATCGGGGTTTTCTAACGCCGCATCCAACGCCTCTTTGGTAAACAGGCGACCGCCGTTAAAGCCAGTGGGCGGCGCGCCTTCGAGCGATTGATCCCACAGGTATAAAATTCGACTGCTTCCGTCTTCATTGCGAAAATCCGGATGTGTATAATCGATACCGGAATCGACAACGGCAACCAAAACGCCATCGCCGCGCAGGCCAAATCCACTCTCTCTTGCAACAGGGGGAATACACGCCTTTTCCATGCTGCTTTGCATCATGTAGGACATTGATTTGGGCGTTTCAAAATACTCCACCCCTCTCACGGTAAACAGATTGGGAAATGAACTGAGCGGGATGGTTAAAATCGCATAATTTTCATTGAGCCGCTCGGCAACGCCGTCGAGCCGACGCGCAATTTCATCGAGATCCCCATGGAATTTGATGATGACCTCCAACTGCTTGCTTTCAGAAAGCAGCTCGGTCGCAAACCGCAGATTTGGTTCCAATGAAATAAGCCGATGTTCCAAAAATTCACCCCCAAATAAACTTTATTAATTTGGCGCCACAGGTATTCTAAAATAAAAGCGCCGCATATTATCCTATTATGGAGGTGGAGAAAATATGAGTCCCAACAATATCCCATCAGGACAGTCAACAAGCCGCGGTAGGCTGGCTGTCAACGTCAATGCCATTGCAACAAATTTCCCTGTCGACAGTGCTACTGTCCGAATTATTGAGCCGGGTACCAACCGGGTCATCGAGGAGTTAAAAACCGATTCCTCCGGTCTGGCCCCAACGGTGGAGCTGGCTGCCCCGCCGCTGGACTATTCACTCGAGCCGATGAGTCCCAAGCCCTATTCCGAATATGATGTGCAGGTAGAGGCCCCCGATTTTGAAGGCATCACCGTCAACGGCGTGCAAATTTTGCCCGATGTCACGGCCCTTCAGGGGGTTGGCATCGCCCCGCGCGTCATCACTGAGGGGGTCGCCAATACGATCAACATCAGCCAACACACGCTTTGGGGCGTTTTCCCGCCCAAAATTCCCGAAGCCGCCGTCAAACCGTTGCCGGAAACACAAGGCTACGTCGTACTGCCCGATCCGGTGGTGCCGGAATATATTGTTGTTCATCTGGGCAGACCCACCGCAACAGCGGAAAACGTTTGGATTCCGTTTAAGGATTATATCAAAAATGTTGCGAGCTCCGAAATCTATTCCACATGGCCCAGACAGACGATACGCGCCAACGTATTGGCCATTCTGTCGTTTGTCCTCAACCGCGTTTATACCGAATGGTACCGCGGAAAGGGATACGATTTTACCATCACCAACTCCACAGCTTTTGACCAGGCCTTTGTGTATGGACGCAATGTTTTTGAGAACATCTCAACCATTGTGGATGAAATCTTTACGACCTACATAACAAAGCCGGGCATACGCCAGCCGCTTTTTTCCCAGTTTTGTGATGGTGTTCGGGTACAATGCCCACAGGTCATGGAACAGTGGGGTTCCAAGGAATTGGGCACACAGGGGTATGACGCCTTATCGATTTTGCGTCACTATTACGGGTCCGACGTCTTTCTTGCGCAGGCCGATAAGGTCGAGGGCGTGCCGCTTTCCTTCCCGGGTACTGTGCTGCAAATCGGCTCCTCGGGTCGGGATGTTCGCACCATTCAGGAGCAGCTCAACAGCATCTCCAACCATTTCCCCAAGATTCCCAAAATTCGGGTGGACGGTGTATATGGGCCGCAAACGGTCGAGGCAGTGCGCACATTTCAGGAAATATTCCATCTGCCGGCCACCGGCTCGGTCGATTTTTCCACCTGGTATGAAATTTCCAACATTTATGTCGCCGTAAACAAGTTGGCGGAGGGCTATGATTTTTAACGATCAAAGCGGCCGCTAATCACACAAAGGGAACCGGATTTCTCCGGTTCCCTTTGTGTCTTCTTGCTTTAAAACGGCGCGCCGCCCTTTGGCGCCCCCGCTGCCGCGTGATACGGCAAGGGGCAAGGCGGCGCTTCTTCTTTTTATTAGTCCCGCGGCGGCCAATACATGACGTCGGAGCGCTCGGTATCGCCGTCTTCTTCCGTGACCTGCGCGTCGGTCGACGACTCCGCTTGTGTCTCTTCGCTTGCCGATTGCCCGTGATCGACAGGCGGCGCCGGCGGATGCTTACTGTTCCACTCTGCCATCGCCTGCTGTTGCGCCTGCCACACCCGCGCTTGCACCGCGTCGGAAGCGACATACGTTTCGGGGTCAAAATCGCCGTTGAAAAATTCTGTTAAAATGCGGGTGGTTTCTTGCTGATCGAGCATCATAAGGCTGCGCCCGTCATCGGTGTACTTCTTGCCATACATGCCTTTGAGCGGCAATGTCATCTGCTGCAGCTCTACGCCAAAAAAAGACGGCGCTTTTAAAATCAGCGAGGTCACTTCACCTTTGGTAAAGTTGGTCTGCACCTTGGGCAACGCCACATCCAAAAGATGGTCAAGCTCCTTTAAGTTCAATTCCTTGGTTTGATCGAGCGCCGCCTGCAGCACATTGCGTTGGCGCTGTACCCGATGAAAGTCGCTGTCGATAAACCGCTGGCGAGCGTAGGCGATGGCGTCAAAACCATCCAGATGATTTAAACCCGGCGTGACGTGGGCCTTGGTGCGCGAGTTGCTGTAAATTTCGCCGTTTAAGGCGGCGGCTTCCGTCTCGGTCAAGGTGATATCCACACCGCCGATGGCATCGATCAATTCGGCTGCAACGCCGACATTGACGCGCACATAGCGGTAAACCTCAACCCCGAACTGCTCCCGAATGGTGCTGAGCATGGCATCGGCCCCACCGTAGGTAAAGACATGGGTCAACCAATCCTCCCCAACACCCTCTATCGGCACACCGATGGCGCGCTCCAAACTGACCAGCTGTGCCGTGTGCTTTTTCATGTCCAGACTGAGCAGCATGCAGGCATCGGCGCGGGCATTTTCCTGCAACTGCGAACCAAAGTCTGCGAGTCCACCATCCGGTGCACGCTCGTCAGTGCCCAGCAGAAGCACATTGAGGCGGTCACCGCCACGCCATGCGTCGGCCGTTGCATCTTCTTCAAACCCGATTGTATCGAGCTTTGTGTCAATGTATATCATGCCTGCTATGACCAATTCGATCAACAGGACCACAGTCAATATGGCAATCCATCCGCCGGGGCTAATACGCTTGAGCTGTTCTTTAATACGCATCTATCAGTGGGTTCCTTTTCTGTTATTTAGGGGCGCCAATAAGTAACGTCCTAATTCGGTCTTTCCGGTGTGACGCAATCTTTACAGCTTATGTATCATACGCGCAAACATGCAGAAATTCAACATCTTTCTGTATTAAAAATGAAACGAAATTGCAAACACAAAAAATAAGGCGCTACATGCAGGATGCTGGTGGTTTGTTCACCGTTTGCTTTCCGATCGGTATGAAGAGCACTTTTATCCATGCGGCGGCAGGTGTGCGCGCCGAAGCAGTCGCGCAGGCTCTGCACCGGCCAAGCCTCGCGGAATGCGCCCCCTTAGAGTCCCCCGTAAATATTACATTCCCGCCAGAAATTTTCACGGTTTTGAAGAATCTTCTGTGCATCCATACGGTTCATCAAGCCAACCGCATTGAGCAGCGCGGTAATCAAGCATGCCTCCGGCACAATATTGTCCGAATAAGAGAGAATTTGTGTATTCGTCAGCAGTGGCACTGCGGCATATTTGACGATCGGCGACGTGGCGGTATCGGTGATACAAATGGTACAGGCCTTGCGGTTGTGGGCATAGCGCAGCGCTTGAATGGTGGATTTGAGATAATGCGGCAGACTGATCGCCAACACCACGTCGTGCGGCGTGAGTGACGAGAGTTGATCAAACTCGTGACTCTCGCCGTTGATGATGTGAACACCATCCCGAATCCACCCCAGATTCAGGCCCAGAAAATGGATCATGCCGTAAGAACTGCGCGAACCGATCAGAAACACGCGGTCCGATTTGGCTAAAAGCTCGGTTGCGTCGCGAAAAGCGGTTGGGTCGATGGTGTGGCGCAACTTTTTAATGCCCTCGATGTTCTTGTTCACAACGGTGTCAAGAATATCATGCTCGGTTTCGGCAACCTCTACAATATCAGTTAGACGCTGCGTGAGTGAAAGCTGCTGCTTGAGCATCTCCTGCAGTTCATGCTGCAATTGCGCATAACCCGAATAACCCAGCGTCGTGGCAAAACGAATGACACTTGACTCACTAACGCCGCTCTTCTGAGCCACCTTCAGGGAGGTGAGAAAGATTGCCTTATCATAGCTTTTAAGCATATATTCTGCAATCTTGCGGTGGGTTTTGCTTAAATCAGGCAGCTGCGCATTGATACGCTCAATCGGATTGAGCGACACAACAAGATCATTGTCAAGAGTACCCATATCAAATTTAAATCTCCTCTAACGTGATATAAACCGCGGACTAAGCCGACTGAAAACACAAGCATTTGCTTTCTATTATAACGTCGTGCGCATTATTATGCAAGTGCTTTTGAAATTCAATTTGAATGAATAACTTCATTTTTATTATCTATATTGCACATTTTTATTTGTTAAATATTAGTATTTAATACAAATATTTTTAAACATATTGACGTATTTCATTTTTTGGTTTACATTGAAGCCAATAGGTCGAGCTGCACAGCCGGCGGCCGCGGCCGTGCACAACGATTGAAATGTCCAATTGAAACCCTTTCAGGATTAACATCACAGGAGGATTGGTATCATGGAAGATAATCGTATCATTGAGTGCATAGAGCGCGCCGACTATCTGGTCTGCAACCTTTTGGGGGTTGGACCCGGCGAAGAGGTGCTCATTGTAACAGATCCCCAAACCGATATGCGAATGGCGAATGCCTGTGCCGCCGCTGCGCTTAAATGCGGCGCTGAATATAGCATCAGCATGATGCCGATACGCGGCAAGGACAAGGCGCTCACCTTTCCAAAAACATTGGAATGTGCGATGGAAGCGTGCGACGTGTTCATTGGGATGACCACCGCCTCGGGCGCTGCCATCTATAACAATCGTCTCAAGGAGCTGATCGTAGAAAAACGCCTGAGGGAAGCCTCGGTCGTGCTGCGAACCATTGACAACTTCACCCGCGGCGGTGCACTGGCCGACTACGAAAAAGTCTACGCCGACGGTGTGCGGCTTCAACGCATCTGGCGCGATAAAAAGCATGCGCACATCACAACCCCTGCCGGTACCGATCTGCACATGGAAATGAACCGGATGGAGCCAATTATCGAGTGCGGCATCGCGCGCAATCCCGGCGACGCAATGGCATTCTCCGACGGTGAGGTCTCCTTGGGTCCGGTCATCGGCACCGCCCATGGCACGTTGGTTATCGACGGCCCGATCTGCTACTATGGCAAACCCACTGTCCCTGTGGAGCTGCGCATCGAAGAGGGGCGCATTGTCGAGGTCATGGGCGGAGATGCCAACATCTGCAAGGAGATTCGCCGCCAGATCGCCGAGATCAAAGATAGCGACAACATCGCTGAAATCGGCATCGGCTTAAATCCCGCCTGCATGTTTAACGGCGACTTTGAGGAAGAGAAAAAGGCCATGGGCACCTGTCATATCGCGATGGGCAATGGCTATTATTACGGCCAGCCTGCCCGCTCGTCGGTACATATCGATATGGTGCAGTACGACCCCACCATCACCTTCGACAACGAATTGATTGTAAAGGATGGCAAGGTTGTCTGTCTGGGGTATCGCTAGGTCCTCACGACACAAAAATAGGATGAGAATAAAACGTTTGTAATAAGTTAAAGGAGGCAATCATGAAGAACAAGCTGACCTATGCGATGGCAATGATACTTGTGCTCGCGCTTATGTTTACCGGTTGTGGCAGCGCCACGCCTGCATCAGCACCCTCAGGTTCGACAGCCGACGGCACCGCCAAATATACGATGGTCACCGGTTCTACCGGCGGCACCTATTATGCGCTTGGCGGCGCAATGGCCAACACCTTGAATTCACAGCTGCCCGGCATGCAGATCAGTGCTGTTTCCTCCGGCGCGTCGGTGGAAAATATGAACCTGCTGCAAGTGGGCGAAGCCGATTTGGGTATCTCGATGAACAACATAGCCGACGCTGCATACAACGGCAATGCGCCATTCCAGTCCAACTATGAAAACGTCCGCACAATCGGTGTGGTTTACCACGAGGTTTATCAGCTGATTGCCGCTTCTTCCACCGGCGCCACGACCATCGCCGATCTCAAGGGCAAACGCGTCGCCATCGGTCCGGCCGGCAGCGGCACAGCCAACACGTCTGAGATGGTGCTGCGTCTCGCCGGTATCGACATAGCCAAAGATATCACTGCCGAGCGCGACGGATTTGGCGATGCAGCCGCCAAGATGCAGGACGGCCATCTCGATGCAAGCGCCGCAGTGCTGAGTGTTCCGGCCGCTTCCATCATTGAGATGACCACCAGCCTCGATCTCAACTACATCGACATCCCGGACGAAATTCTTGAAAAAATTCAAGCCGAAGCACCATTTTATACCCGATTGGTCATTCCCGCCGGAACCTATTCCAACACCGAGGACTTCAGCACCATCACCTGTCAGGCAGCGCTTTACTGCCGCAAGGATATGTCTGAAGACGCGGTTTACGAAATAACCAAGGCCTTTTATGAAAATGCCGGCCAAATCGCTGAGGCGCACACCGCCGGACGTGACATCAGCCTTGAAGGCGCGCTCGACGGCATCACGACACCGCTTCATCCGGGCGCTGTAAAATACTTTAAAGAAAAAGGGCTTGACATTGACGCATCGCTTATCATTTAATCTGAAAGTTGTTTAAAGTGCTCTAGATTCTAAAACGTACCGGCGAATCCTGCTCATGCCTGCTTGCGGGATTCGCCGACTTTTAAAAAGACACCTCAGAGAGGAGCGTTTGTCTATGCACATGACGGAAAAAAACCGCGCCCAAGAGCCGCCGGATTTAAACAGCGACGAAATTATGTCTAAATACGATAAAGAATCCGCCGTTAAAAAGCTGACCGGCTTTCCGGCCAAAATCGTCTTTTTTCTGGCTGTCAGTTGGGCGATTTTTCAACTTTACACCGCCTTGTTCGGGACCTTTCCCTCCACGTTGCAGCGCGCGCCCCATTTGGGCGCTGCGTTGGTGCTCACCTTTTTGCTTTACCCCGCCCATGGAAAACCGACACAAAAAATTCCGCTTTATGACTGCATTTTGGCGCTGCTGGCCGTCGTCTGTGCATCTTACCATGTCTTTTTTTACGATGCACTTTTACTGCGCAGCGGCATGTTCACCAAGCAGGATATTCTCATCAGCCTGATCGCCGTTTTGCTCGTGCTGGAAGCGGCGCGCCGCGTGGCCGGAATGGTGATTGTCGGCCTGGCGAGCTTCTTTTTAATCTACGCACTGTTCGGAAACTACTTTCCCGGTTTTATGAGTCACGCCGGCCTTAAGCTGCACCGTGTGGTCACGATGGAGTGGCTGGGTACCGAGGGGATTCTCGGTTCACCAATCTATGTGTCGGCCACTTTCATTTTCCTTTTCCTCGTTTTCGCCACCTTTTTAAAGGCCAGCGGTGTCGGCGACTGGATGACCAACATCGCCATGAGCGCCTGCGGCCGACAGGTGGGTGGCCCCGCCAAGGCCGCCGTTGTGGCCAGCGCTTTGCAGGGCACCATCAGTGGCAGCTCGGTTGCAAACACCGTTTCCACCGGTTCCATCACCATCCCTTTGATGAAAAAAACAGGCTACAAACCGGAATTTGCCGCTGCTGTTGAAGCCGCTGCCTCCACCGGCGGCCAAATTATGCCGCCGATCATGGGCGCCGCGGCCTTTATCATGACCGAATATATCGGATGCTCTTACACCACCGTTGCGCTGTCGGCCTGTATTCCCGCGCTGCTGTACTTCACCGGAATTTTTACGAACGTCCATTTTGAAGCGCTTAAATTGGGGCTCACCGGCGTTGATGCCAATGAAGTGCAACCTGTTGGGCACCTGCTGCGGCGCGGTTGGTATATGGTCGCCCCCATCATCGTTATTATCTATATGCTTGTTTCGGGCAAAACCGCTATGCGCGCAGCGCTGTTTGGCATCATCGCATGCCTCGTCATATGGTGCGTTGAAATCATCCGCGAAACACACAGCTTCGACGTCAAGGGCTTTTTGGTGAAATTTGTCTTGGGACTTGAACAGAGCGCGCGCAGCGCCGTCGCGGTCGCTGTCACCTGCGGCTGCGCCGGTATCATCGTCGGTGTCATCACCAAAACAGGCCTCGGCCTCAAGATGGCAGGCGGCATTGTCGCGCTGGCCGGTGGCAGCAAAATTTTGACGATGCTGTTCACCATGCTATGCTCCATTCTGCTGGGAATGGGTGTGCCAACCACCGCCAACTACATCATTCAGGCCACCATCTCGGCACCTGCCCTGGTTGCACTCGGGGTTCCCGGCATCGCCGCACACCTGTTTGTGTTCTATTTCGGCATCGTTGCAGATATCACCCCGCCGGTTGCGCTCGCTGCATTCGCAGGCTCGGGCATTGCGGGTTCCAACCCGATGAAAACAGGATTTACCGCTGCACGGCTCGGTTTGGCGGCTTATCTGGTTCCATATATGTTTGTACTGAACCCTGTCATGGTTTTGGTGCGCCCTGAAGGACTGTCCACTCAACTATTTGTCGGCAAAGTGATTCTGTCTATTATAACGGCCGTCATCGGCATGGTCAGCATTGCAACCGGTATGACCGGCTATTTTAAAATGAACTGCAATATTGTAGAGAGAGTCTTACTCATCGGAGGCGGCATTATGATGGTGGATGCGGGTGTGGTAACCGACGGTATCGGCATCGCCCTGCTGATTGTTATCTATGCCATGCAATTGACGCATGCAAAAAAGAAACACGACCCAGCGGTTTAATAGACTAGGCATTGCCGCTGTTACGGTACAATCTATGCCTCCCATATCATCGGGGGTTGCCGCCGAATACGGGCATTGGCCTGTGTTGGCGGTATCCCCCGATTTTTTATTTCAAAAAAATAAAAAATAGACAGACTTCTGCTCTCGCAGGAGTCTGTCTGCACTTTGCCCGTAAAATTCGGCCGCCATATTTTCGAGTGGGTCGGACGCTCAGTATGAGCTGATCGCTTTAAACCCCTGCGCCAGATCGGCGATAATATCTTCGATGTGCTCTGTGCCGATTGAGAGCCGAACGGTGTTGGGCTTAATCCCCGCTGCCAGCAGCTGCTGCGCATCCATCTGTGAATGGGTGGTGGAGGCCGGGTGAATAACCAACGATTTCACGTCGGCAACATTGGCCAACAGGCTGAACAGTGTGAGACTTTCGGTGAATTGTCGCGCCTTTTCGGCATCACCTGCAAGTTCAAAGGTAAAGATGGACGCCGCGCCGTTTGGAAAATACGCCTCATAAAGCGATTTGGCTTTTCCTGTGGCGAGCGCGGGATGGTTGACACGCGCTACCAAGGGATGATTTTTCAAAAATTCTACCACTTTTAATGCGTTTTCAACATGGCGCTGCACCCGCAGTGAAAGTGTTTCTAACCCTTGCAGCAGGAGAAAGGAATTAAACGGTGAAATCGTCGCGCCTTGATCGCGCATGAGGGTCGTGCGCAACTTGAGGATATAGGCCTGATTGCCGCAGGCCTCAGTAAACACCACGCCGTGGTAAGAGGGGTTGGGCGCCGAAAGTCCGGGAAACTTCCCATTTTGTGCCCAGTCAAAGTTGCCGGCGTCGACGATGACGCCGCCCATAACAGTGCCGTGCCCGCCGATAAACTTGGTCGCTGAGTGCACCACCACATCGGCGCCGTGCGCGATGGGACGCAGTAAATACGGCGTGGCAAAGGTGTTGTCCACGATCAATGGGATACCGTGGCGGTGGGCAATAGCCGCAAGTGCGCCAAGGTCGCTCACGTCCGAATTGGGGTTGCCCAGCGTTTCGGCAAAGATGAGTTTGGTGTTGGGTTCGATGGCCGCTTCAAAGGCCGCCAAATCGGTCATATCGGCAAAAGTGGTGGTAAGGCCTTGCTCCCGCAGCGTATTCGCAAACAGGTTATAGGTGCCGCCGTAGAGGTTGTTCGCCGACAAAATGTGGTCGCCTGCCCGCGCGATATTTTGTACGGCGCAGCTGATGGCCGCCGACCCTGAAGCGGTGGCCAACGCCCCAACGCCTCCCTCCAGCGCGGCGATGCGCTTTTCGAAAACGTCGGAGGTGGGGTTCATCAGGCGGGTGTAGATATTGCCGCCCTCGGTTAAGCCAAATCGGCCGGCCGCCTGCGCTGAATCTTTAAACACGTAGGAGGTCGTCGCATAAATCGGCACGGCGCGGGCATCGGTGGCGGAGTCGGGCTGCTCCTGCCCGACATGTATCTGAAGCGTTTCAAAGCGATAATTGTGATCAGTCATCATTGTTTTCTCCATTCATTTCCAGTTTTCGGACACAAAAAAGTCCGGGCATGTCGCTACGGACAAGCTCCCGGACGCGCAAGGTCGGACAACGCACCGCACTGTTGTGCAGCGGCTGCTAAAAACAGGTACAACCCCTACGCCCGAACCTGCTATGCGCCCGGGAGTAAGGCATTCGGCCACAACGAAAACTACTTTTTAACAAGATTGCAAACAGCACTTTCATTTTCGCGACCGCCTTTCGTTTAATTCATATTATTTACATAGGATTTATGTGAATTATAGCGTTCTTCATTCTATTTGTCAACTCTTATTTTATATTTTGGCGCACGCACGTGGGGTTCTTTAAAGGTTGGCACCGCTTCCTGAAGCGCTGCGCGCAGGCTGCTGCCCGATTCGCTGCTCATCGCCTGACAGATGTCCCTGAGTTTTTGCCGAATCTCATGCTGGGAGATACAGCGCTGGCGCTCAATAAAAATCTTGGCATTGGCGGTTTTTATCAAATCCTCGCCGGCCATGAGCAACTCTTCATAAAGCTTCTCACCGGAGCGCAGTCCTGTTTCGACGATGTCGATGTCGTGATACGGCCGATAGCCCGACAAACGGATCATATTTTCGGCCAACTCGATAATTTTGACTGGCTCCCCCATATCCAGCACAAAAACCTCCGACTGCTCGGCCATGGCGGCGGCCTGCATCACCAACTGCACCGCTTCGGGGATGGTCATAAAATACCGAATGATGTCTTTATGGGTGACAGTGACGGGGCCGCCTCGCGCAATCTGCCGCTTAAACAGCGGAATAACCGAGCCGTTCGAACCTAGCACATTGCCGAAACGCACCGCGACAAACTGCGTGCGACTGGCGCCCTTCATGCTTTGGAGCATCATTTCGCAAAAACGTTTGGTCGCCCCCATAATATTGGTGGGGTTGACCGCTTTATCGGTGGAAATCAGCACAAATTTTTCGGCGCGATAGCGATCGGCCATCCTGAGCATATGATAGGTGCCAAAAATATTATTTTTTACCGCCTCCTCGGGGCAGCGTTCCATCAACGGCACATGCTTGTGCGCCGCAGCGTGGAAAACGACCTGAGGGCGATACCGATCAAACAGGCGGTCGAGCTTTTGCGCCTCCCGCACCGACGCAATTTCAATGCTCAGCGGAATGTCCGCGCCGAAATCCAGCAGCAGTTCCTGTTCAAGATCGTACACATTGTTCTCATAAATATCGACCACGACAAGCCGCTTGGGCGCGCACTGTACCACCTGCCTGCAAAGCTGGGAGCCGATTGAACCGCCGCCGCCCGTCACCATGACAACCTTATCTTTGAGAAAACGACGGACATTCCCACAATCAAAGGTGACACACTCGCGGCCCAGCAAGTCCTCAATGTTGACATGCCGTACCGTTTTTTCCAGTATATTATAGTTGTTTTCCAACAGCAACACGGTATCGGGTAAAATTTTCACATCGCAGCCGGCACGTGCACATGCCGAAATAACCCGTCTGCGCGCGCTGCTGTCGACCGACGGCATGGCGATAATAATCTCCTGTATATGGTGCTTTTCGCAGTATTTCGCCACCATATCCACCGACCCGACAATGCAAACCCCGTGTATACGTTTTCCAACCTTAATGGGATTATCATCAAAAAAGCAGACCGGTAAATAATGGCTGTCGGCGTTGTTTTTAAGATTGTTGAGCAGGGTGGCACCCGCACTCCCTGCGCCCACAATAGCCAACCGAATATGCCTTGTGTGTGAAAGCTTGCGATAGCTGCGGTACTGCCGATAAGAAAAACGAACCAACAGCATGCTCAACGACGACAGCGATGCAGCGGTCACGCCGACAGCCGACGGCAGCTTTTCAATCGGAAGAAGCACCTGCGCCAAACTGTAGCCGCCAAAGGCCGCAGCAACACTGAGGATGAGCGTTAAATATTCCTGTGACTCGGCATAGCGCCACAGGCTGTCATACATTTTAAAGGCGAAAAGGCTGACACTGTAGCAAAGGCCAATCAACAGCGGCTGTAGCACAACGGTCACTTCATCGCGATTGACGCGGCCGTGACCCAGCAACAGGCTGATCAGAAAATGGCAGCCCAGAATCATGCTGACATCCAACAGAAACAGTAATAATTTACGAGATTGACGCAATTGCAAGACAAAAACTCCTTTTTAACCGTGTCATCGCACTTGAACAGCGCAGCTGCAAGCACGCTGCCGATCGGGGAATGATGGCGCATTTGAGTCATGTGCGGCCACCTGCTTTAAAGGGCGCTTGTTTTCGATTGCGGCGCGGGCGCGCCGACCAGCACTGCCATTTGACTTTTTTTTGCGTTTTTATCGCATGATGATTGATTTTATCGGCGATTTCGCGTATGCTATTTTTATCTCAACTAATTGAAAGGGGATGGTCGCTGTGCTAACGTTGGATAGCATCTACCACGCTGCCTTTACCATGAAAAATGTCGTGCGAAAAACCGACCTGATTCATGCACCCAAACTGTCAACCGAATGCAAATTATTTTTAAAAACCGAAAATTTGCAAATAACCGGTTCCTTTAAGGTTCGAGGGGCCTTTTATAAAATTTCGCAGCTCTCAAACGAGGAGCGTGCACACGGTGTCATCGCCTGTTCGGCTGGTAACCACGCGCAGGGTGTGGCTCTTTCCGCCGCGCGTGCCGGCATTGGGGCCACCATTTGCATCCCCGGCTCGGCCCCCATCTCAAAGGTGGAAGCCACTCGCAGCTATGGTGCGAAGGTCGAGTTGGTCAAGGGCGTGTATGATGATGCGGCCGCCCGTGCCGCCGAACTGCAGCAGCAAACAGGCGCCACTTTTATTCACCCCTTCGACGACCCACACGTGATCGCCGGACAGGGCACCATCGGGTTGGAGATATTGGACCAGCTGCCACAGGTGGAGGCCGTGGTCGTGCCAATCGGCGGCGGGGGGTTGATCTCGGGCATCGCCTGCGCCATCAAGTCGCTAAAACCCAACGTCAAGGTTTACGGCGTGCAGGCGGCGGGTGCACCGTCGATGTTTAACGCACTTGCACACCGCGAACGCCAAACGCTCACGTCGGTATCGACCATGGCTGACGGCATCGCGGTTAAGATGCCGGGCGTACGCACCTATGATCTTTGCGAAAAATACGTCGATGAAATTGTCACCGTCACCGACGATGAAATTTGCACCGCTATTTTAGCGCTCATCGAAAAGCAGAAGATGACTGCCGAGGGCGCGGGTGCCGTACCGGTGGCGGCCATTTTGGCAAACAAGCTGCCAATCGCCGGAAAAAATGTTGTCTGCGTTGTGTCGGGCGGCAACATCGATGTAAACATTCTCTCGCGTGTAATCAGCCGCGGACTGCTCATGACGGGGCGCACCGCGCGGCTGCGCATTGAACTTTCGGACACCCCCGGACAGCTTGTCGCCGTCTCTTCCATTCTGGCCGAATGCGGCGCAAACGTCACCGGCGTGGATCATAACCGCAGCAGCAACAATAAAAATATCACCGACTGCTTTTTGGATATTGCGATTGAAACGCGTGATCGCGCGCATATCGACCAGATAAAGCAGGTGCTGGCCGACAACGGTTTTTGCGTCGACGAAATTTGATATGCCGACGACGGGTGTGCCGATGCCGCTGATCCGGACATTTGGTGTTCTGCTGAGTATCTTACTCAGCCTGTTGTTTGGTCTCCTGCGCGATGAAGTGCGCAGCCGCTGTGCTCGCGAGGCACTCACCGGACTGATGATCACCGCACTGCCGTACGGCCTGTTCCTGTGCCATGGGTTGTTATTCTAAAGGGGGTTCTCGCGCATTACACTGCAATAAGCCCTACCATTTTTATATTAAATTAGCGCGGATTTCATGTATTTTTCTCATCCGTTAAAGCGATAAACGGCCAGCGGCGGTGCTTGTACAGCAAGATTATGCCGCTGCATCGTGTGAATGTTGCCATATCGGCATGGACGCCCCCGATTTGCAGCCTGAACACAGCGCCGTGATTGTCGCTTTTACCGCATCTAAGAAAGGACGGTTTAAAATGACAACATACGCTTTTTATCCCTTTGAGTTCGGCGTGTTGAAAATTGGCTACTGCGACGGCGCTGTTGTGTCGCTCCAACAGGTGCCAAAGGCCGACGCCGAGCACCAACCCTGCCCGTTGACCGATCAGGCCTTTGCACAGATCGCCGAATATCTGGCAGGGCAGCGCAAAAGTTTTGATTTTCCTTACACCCTATGCGGCACGCCGTTCCAAAAAAAGGTTTGGCAGGCGCTATGCGCGATCCCCTACGGGGAAACGCGCAGCTACAAGCAGCTGGCCGAGGCCGTGGAAAACCCCAAGGCTTGCCGCGCCGTCGGTATGGCAAACAACCGCAACCCCATGATGATTGTGGTGCCCTGCCATCGGGTGGTGGGCACCAACGGAAAGCTGACCGGCTACGCAGGCGGGTTGGAGATGAAATCGGCGCTGCTCAAGCTGGAAAACAACGCCGCCGCACAATAACAAACGCAGGGATGTTTCTTTTGGAGCATCCCTGCGTTTTTAAATAATCAGTATGCACACCGGCTTGGCAATAGTGTTTGCATCGCACGCGCCTGCGCGCATTTGGCGCTATATTGACAGCGCAGCTTTTACATCACCTTGTCAAGGTCGCGCCGCAGCCGCTTGATGATCCGCTTTTCCAGCCGCGAAATGTAGGACTGGCTGATGCCGATCATGTCTGCCACCTGCTTTTGTGTGCGCTCTTTGCCGTCAAAAAAACCGAAGCGCAGTTGCATAATCATCCGCTCTCGCTCGCAGAGCCGGTTGATCGCATCGGCGAGCATACTTTTTTCGGCATCCTGCTCAATCGGGCGGTTGATCGAGTCGGGATCGGTGCCTAAAACGTCTGAGAGCAGCAACTCGTTGCCATCCCAATCGATATTTAAAGGTTCATCGATCGAAACTTCATTCTTGAGCGGCTGGCACTTGCGCAGGTACATGAGTATTTCATTTTCGATGCAGCGCGAGGCGTAGGTCGCCAGCTTAATCCCCCTGCTTGGGCAAAAGGTATTGACCGCCTTAATCAGGCCAATGGTGCCGATTGAGATCAAATCCTCCACCCCGAGTCCGGAACTTTCAAACTTGCGTGCGATATACACCACCAGCCGCAGGTTGTGCACGATAAGCTGTTGCCGCGCTTCATGATCCTTTTGCTCAAGGCGGATAAAAATGACCTTTTCCTCCTCGCGTGAAAGTGGCGCGGGCAGCGTTTCCGGACCGTGTATGTAATGCACCACTTCTGTAAACCCTAAGCGCAGCAGCAAAAGATAAAACCGCAACCGCAGCGTTTCGCAGAATGTTCCCACCAACTTTTTCATGATATGACGCCCCCACTTTCTGTGCTTCATAGCTTACGCTAAATTAAAATTTTGTATCAGCATTTGCGGATTGCAGACGGCGCGGTATTGCGCTGAGCCAAGTGATTTATCCAGCACCGCAATATAACAGTCGCCGGCTTTTTTGGCACTTTCCCCCTGTGGCCGCACCAGCAGGGTATCGGGCATAAAGGCCGGTAGCAGGCCGGTGGAATCCAGTGTCTTATACGGCACGAGCCGCAATCCCTGCACCGGCGTTTTCGCTAGATTAAAGCTTTTTAACGCCGGCGGCATAGTGCGTCCCAGAGCCTGCTCTTCGCACACAATAACCGGACAGTGCGAAAACGGCTCGGTTAAATTGCTTCCGGTGTCGATCAACGCGGGAAAGACACTCACCGCCCCTGCATGCAGCACCGTGATCTCGCAAAGCGTTCCTTTTGGGGCACTGCGCGCCAGCAGCGCGGACAGACCGGCCACAATCAAATAAGCCACGATACAACATCCGATAAGGGCCGCTGCGCCTATATCAAGGTATACCGCCCCCTTAGAAACCAGCAGGCCGCGCGGACGCATTGTCACCGATAAAAGCAGCAATAATCCACCGGTGAGTAAGCTGACGGTAAAAAGGCAAAACACCGATATGCACAGACGTTTAAACCCTTTACAACCAAAGACGGCAATCGACATTAAAACCGTTAGAAACAACTTGTATAAAAGCAACACAACGCGGTTATAAATCGGCACAAAGATAATCAATGCCCCAAAGGCACCCAGCGCAGCCGCCAAGCACAGCCGCCAAAACACCGGCTGTTGGCGCAGGAACAGTGCTGTAACCCGCAGCAGTATAAAGTTGACCATAAAGTTAATGACAAGCAGAACATCCACATAGACAACCGTGGCCAAGACGCTCCCCCCTTGTACACATGAGTATACCGCGCCGAGGCTTCAATAATTGTCAAAACCACAGAGCTTGTACCTGCGGCATCGGCTCAAGCAACCTGATTATCATGCGGTTTTTAAAGATCAAGAAAGAATTTTGCTAAAATTAAAAATGTAAATACCTGTCACATTCCATGATATCGCGCCACTGCAGAGCGCTCTTGAAACCTTTTTGCGCGCCTTGGCATAGGATGAAGTAAACCTTTTTTTGGAGTTGATTGAATATGCCTTGCAGATGTAACAGCGCTTCTGTCGCATCGGCTTGTGAAACAAGCACCGCAACAAGTGACAATACAAATAACTTTGACCGACCCGACTGCGGATGCGCGAATCGCCGCGCCAACGCAGCCAATAACAGCCGCGACCACGATGGAAGCGGATGCGCACAAAATCGCGGCAATGCCAACGCGACCGATCACTGTTCCGACGGCGCGTTCTGGCCGGGTTTTGTCGAACAGCCGATCGGCTGTGGCTGTGCAAACGGCAAAAGTCAAGCGCGCAGCAGTGGACGCAGCTGTTGCCACAATGAACCGTGGGATAACAGCCGCTACTAGCGCGCGAGAAGCAATAACCAGGGGAAACCCCTTTATTTAGCAATGGCGCAGTCAAAGGCACACCTTACGCTCAATCCGGCGCCATTGCCGATGTATTGCGCACAGGAAGCCTTTGACTGCGCCATTGCTGCTTGGGGATTTTCCCATGTGATTATGCGTTGTTTTTTATTTTTATGCGCGGTATAATGAAGATGTGATAAACGACAAAATTTGAGAATGCTGCGCTTGAGCCGCACCACCGGTTTGCGGCGGTATTTCAAGGAGGATATCCATGACAAAAAAACAACGCGCCGCTGAGGCGGTACGCCTTTTAAGGGATGCTTATCCCGACGCCATCTGTTCACTGGAATACGAAAAGCCGCACGAGCTTTTAATCGCGGTGCGGCTCTCGGCGCAATGTACCGACGCCAGAGTCAACCTTGTGACCCCTGAATTGTTTTCAAAATACTCGACGCTTGAGGCACTGGCCGCCGCAACGCCGGAGGAAATTGGCGCAATCGTCAAAAGCTGCGGGTTGTATAAAACTAAAGCCAAGGACATTGTCGCGCTGTCTCGGATGCTGCTCGATGAATTTGACGGTGTGGTGCCCGATTCGATTGAACAACTCACCCGTCTGCCCGGCATCGGGCGCAAGACCGCCAATCTCATCGTGGGGGATGTTTATCATCAGCCAGCCGTCGTGTGCGACACCCACTGCATCCGCATCACGAATTTGCTGGGATTGACCACCACCAAGGATCCACTCAAATGTGAAAACGAGCTGCGCGCCTGTCTGCCGATGGATGAGGCAAATAATTTTTGCCATCGGCTGGTGCTACACGGCCGCGCCGTCTGCGTTGCCCGACGGCCACAGTGCGACGTTTGCGTGATGGCCTTGATCTGCCGCTTTGCACAAAAAGGCACGCAGCCGGCCAAGGAGGCCTGACGTTGCCGCCAGCTTATTATAATGGATGGAATACAGATTGCCATAGACGCGGCATCCTGCCAAATGTATACAAGCTTGGCAAAGGTGACACAGCACAGCGATTGCCCTGCAAAAAAGCGCACTTACAAAAAGTTGTAAGTGCGCTTTTTTAACCCTTTATAGCGATTGATCAAAGCTGCGGCTGTTTCTCGCGCCGGAGTATCGCGCCTGCACTTGCACGCTCCGAACAAGCGACGTTCACCTTCATATGCGGATGCCGCGCAGCCGCCAGTGGGGCGCCCGCTTCGTCGCGCAAATCGAC
Source organism: Candidatus Fimivivens sp. (assembly GCA_047974975.1). Lineage (GTDB taxonomy): Bacteria > Bacillota > Clostridia > Oscillospirales > Ruminococcaceae > Yanshouia. Next base: position 128,015 of record JBKECV010000013.1, on the reverse strand, counting down.
CACTGCCAACTGACGAGGCTGCTGCCCCGGCTCCAGAAGTTCGAGCATATCCCCTTGGGCAAAGCGGTTTTTCTCAATTAAGTACAGCCGCCCATCCGCACAGTGCGACACCACGGCGCTGACCTCCCAATCCTGCACATAGCCGCCCGCGTAATAGCTTTGCTGCAACGGCTCACGCCCATAGAAAAAGCCGGTGCTGTATTCCCGATGGGAAACGGTTTGCAGCTCGCGCAGCGTCCATTGCGGCGCAGGCTCGCCTTTCATCGCCGCATCCAATGCGACCCGATAGGCATTAGCCACCACCCCGACGTAATAAGGCGACTTGGCACGTCCCTCGATTTTAAAGCTGGCAATTCCGGCGGCGGCCAGTTCGCGCAGATGCTCGATCATGCATAAATCCTTGGCGTTTAGGATGGTTGACCCGTGTTCATCCTCAAATACCGGCAGGTAGATCCCCGGACGCTTTTCCTCCATCAGATGGTAGTTCCAGCGGCAGGGCTGCGAACATTCGCCGCGGTTGGCGTCCCGCCCTGTCAAATAGTTCGAGATGACACACCGGCCCGAAACCGACATGCACATCGCCCCGTGAATAAACACCTCAATTTCCATATCCTGCGGCGTTTTGTCACGGATCGTCTTGATTTCGTCGAGCGTCAACTCGCGCGCGAGCACAACCCGCTTGACCCCCATCTCATAGAGGGCATTAGCGGTTAGATAATTGACGATACCGGTTTGAGTCGACGCGTGAATCTCCATATCCGGCAAAAGTCGGCGCGCCGTCGTAAGGACCCCGATATCGGCAATAATCAGTGCATCGACGCCGGTCTGTCCCACCTGCCTTAAAAATTCGGACAAGGCGGCGGCTTCATCACAGCGCGGCAATATATTCACCGTCAGGTGCAACTTGACACCGCGAGCGTGGGCATAATCCGCCGCCTCAGCCAGCTGTTCCATACTGAAATTGGAAGCCGCTGCGCGCATACCAAATTGTGTAGCAGCCAAATAAACCGCATCCGCCCCGTAGCGAATGGCGGTTTGAAGTCGCTCAAAATCTCCCGCGGGACACAACAGTTCAGGTCGTTTCATCGGCTTGCTCCTTTATAAATGGCAAAAAACCAGCGGGCACAAGCCGTGCATGCAATGCGCGCGAACCCGCTGTTTATTTTAAAAGTACGACTTACTGCACGTCGGTGCCATGCTCAGCGCCGCCGGCCTGTGCCGCCTGTCGGACATTCTCGTTATGCGCTTCGAGCGTTTCGCCGTAATAATATTTGCCGTTGACATCGGTCACAAAGAAATAGTTCTGCGATTTTTCAGGATTGATCGCCGCCTCGATGGCATCTAAACCGGGCGAACAGATGGGGCCGACCGGCAACCCCTGACACACATAGGTGTTATAGGCGTCGTAAATATCCTGCGTTTTGCGGCTCTGATAGGGCTTGATATCCTCTTCAACGTAAAAAATTGTCACGTCCGATTGCAGTCTGGGCAACCCCGCCCCAACATCATTGATGCGATTGTGAAACACCGAAGAAACCATGCGCATTTCATCCGGAATGCCGGCTTCCTTCTGGATAATCGAGGCCAGTGTAATAACCTCGTCGAGCGTCATGCCCGCATCTTGCATCTCGGAATAAAGTTCCGGCATGATTCTGTTTTGAAAGTTTTTCAGGAATTTTTTAGCCACCGACTGCACATTCTCGCCGACATAAAAATCGTAGGTGTCGGGGAAAAGATACCCCTCAAGGCGGTAAAAACGCAGCGCATCTTCAGGCATCATATCAATAAACTCATAGGACAGCGCGCCCGTCTGGGTGTAACTGATAAAATCTTGGGCGGTACAGACTTGATTATCTTCAAGCGCCGCTGCAATTTCGCGCAGGGTCATCCCCTCAAAAAAGGTGATGGTGACCTCCTCTTTGATAATGTCACCCGAACGCAGTGCCGTAATGATGCGGTCATAGCTCATGTTTGCGTTAAAAACATAGCTGCCCGCCTTAAAATCGTGGTCCTTTTTGCGCAGCGCCGCGTAAATCCTAAAGGTCATCGGCTGCTCGAGCACACCATGATCGCCTAACAGCCGAGCGATTTGATTGACCGACATGCCCTCGTCAACCGTCACTTCAATCTGTCGGTCCTCCTTGCCAAAGGCGAGCAAATCGGTCGCGCTTGAAATGACAAAGAAAGCCAAAAATCCGGCGATCCCCGATACCAGCAGCGTCGAAATCAACAGCGTCCTGCCGTTGGAGCGGCGCGGCCGTCGCCTGCGCTCAGGCTGTGGGCGCTCTTCAGATATATTTTTTCTCATTGGGGGATTCTCCCTTCATCCATTGTAACCATCACCACATCAAAGGCATAGTATGTAATAAATTAGCAATGTGAGGTGAAAGTTAAGTGTTGGGTAATAATTGTAGTTGTCTTTGGATAATCATTATCATCATTCTTCTGTTCTGCTGCTGCGGAAACAGTGGTCTGGGCGGCGCCGTCTGCGGCAATGGATGCGGCAACATGGGCGGCAATAACTGCGGTTGCGGTAACAACTGCGGATGCGGCAACAACTGCGGATGCTGCTAAGCGCAACTGATCTTTTTACTTAGGCTAAATGCCGGACAGAAAGCCCTTCGGGGCTTTCTGTTTTTTTCTGCATCCGTTCAACATCCCTTTTAATAAAACGCCTGTGCCACTTTAGTGCGGCGGGCTCCCCTGCTTGCACACAGCGGTACCGGCAGTAAAATATTCGGTGACAACGCGATCAACCGGCACGTCGAACCGACCATGCCAAAGGTGTGCCACAAAACAGCACTTATATAGTATCAACACTTTTTCGCCGGGATAATCGCGCAAAAAGCGATCGTAGTAGCCGCCGCCATACCCCAGACGATAGCCGCCGCGGTCGCAAGCGAGCGCCGGCACCACACAGATGCTGTGCGAAAAATCCCGCAGCAGCCGTGCGGGGTCGGGCAACGGCTCCAAAACCCCAAAGGTACTGGGAGAAAGTTCTTCCAAACTGTCGATGAGATAAAATTCCATCTCGCGCGTGCCCGGCACACAGCGCGGCACCGCCACGCGCTTGCCGTCCGAGAGCGCCTTTGCTATAATCTCGCGGGTATCGACTTCAATGGGCATCGAGACATAGACAAGCACTGTCTTTGCGCGCCGAAAACTGGGCAGTGACCGAATCCGCACCGCAATGCGATGATCCGCCACCGCCTTGCGGTTTTGGGTCATCACCCGACGCCGCTCTTTATAGCGGTTGCGCAGCGCATTTTTATATTCTTTAATATTGATTGGTTTTTCCATCGAATTTTCTCAATCCAACACGAGCGAAAGGTAAGGCGCCTTTCCCTGTGGTGCATCCCTTTCTGAAAGATACCATTTGGTCATGGCAAAAGGTTCCAGCGCGCGGCCACCAATAAAATCGGCAGGCAGACGCAACATGATTTTTTCGCAGCCAAACCGTGCGGCAATGGCGTTTAAAACGTTTGGGTAAATCGTTTTGGCCGCCCATTCCTTGATCAGGACGGCGTCTTTTGTGGGATAACAAACGGCGTACCCCGCCTCGGGTGTATCAAACGCCAGTGTTTCGCCACCGAGCAGCGCCGCTTCCTTTTGCTGATAAGCCAACGCCGCTGTATCCCAGCGCGCATAAAGGCCGCTCTCGCCAAAAAAATGGTCGCGCATCGCCGACAGATGGGGCAACTCGGCTGTTTTAAGCGCAGCCTGCACGCCGTTTTTTGTCGCTGTACAAAGCACCGTTTGCCGAAAAAACGCGGTGTTAAAGCCGCGCATGCCGTAATAAGCAAAAAGCGACGGCTCGGCGGGGACAAGCAGCGAGAGCGCCACCCCTTGGGATGCCAAATGTGCATGGGCCGCGTTTAGCAACCCACCGCTGCACCCCTGTGAGCGAAAATCGGGGTGGGTTCCCACGGCATAAATATACCGCGCATCATAATCTGTTTGATTTTTACGTATCGTCACCGGCAATAGGTACAGCATGGCGACCGGCGCGCCCTCAAAGAGCGCCACCATTGTATTTTCCGGTACAAACCGCTGTGCAAAAAACAGGTCGATATAATCCGATGCATCACCAAAGACAAGCCGCCAAAGATGTTTTAGCGGCATTGCCATGGCAGCGGTGGCCTGCGTGAAGATAAATTTATGTTCTCGCATCATTTTTCAGCGGCGGCATAGCGCTCATACATCATCACAGGGCGGTAGGATTCCTTTGCTCTGCGCAAACCCTCTTCCCCCAAATCGTCCTCGCGGTTGACAAATTCATACGGCGCCAGCGCATTTTTGACAAACTGTTGGTTGATCATGGGGTAGGCGCCCTGAATATCGGAAAACGCCTTTTCAACATGCACCACAAAGGTGTCGTCGGTGACGGGACTGCCAAAGGTAAAGGCCACGGCTTTGCCGCCGGCATACAACACACCGCCGACGAGCGCCTGCTCAAAAAAGTGCCGAAAGGCACTGCGAACGGCACAGGCCTCTCGATGCAGGCTGCTGTGTTTATCAAAACAACCATTTTGCTTGCACCATTCGGCATTCATCGCCTTGGCGTCGGCGATGTTTTTTTCGGTGAGTGGCTCATAGCGCCAGTCGGGGTAGGCCTCGACAAAGCGGTTGATGTGATTGCGCTTGCCGTGCAGCTTTTTTCCGGCGAGCGTCGCCAGGCTCTCCCGACTGTAAAGATAGTCAAAATTGTCGCGCACCGGGGTAAACTTAAACCGTCCCGGATAAAGCTGCTCGATTTTGTCAACGCCTTGTTCTGGGATGCCATACATAGCAAAGGGCATGTCCAGCGACGCGGCATCCGCCTGCATCGCGTTGAGCGCACCGGCAAAGTCGCCCTGCCCGGCGGGGTAGAGATAATGCACCCGCTCTGTGCCGCTGCGGGCGATCATAAAATCTTCAAAACGTGCAATGCGAACCGTATAAGTCGCAGACCAGTTAAAAAGGTTGGCAAAGGTATATTCGCTGCCGCGCAGACCGCCGGCCCGCATCAGCTGCGTGGTCCAGTCCTGGTCGGCCATGGTTATTTCTTTAAATTCCAGCATAAAGCCTCCGAAGTTCTACTGTTTTGCTTGCGCGCGCCGAGAAATTTCCGCAAAGGCGGCCTCGGCGATCGCGTCGACGGTATAAGGATTGTGTGCCGCGTCCGAGCAGGGTATCAGCACCCAGCCTAACATGTCTGCGGCGAACAGGGCCGCCTCACGGCAGGACGCCAAATAGGCCCGATTGCGCTCGTGCAAATCTTTTTTTGCCTCGTCGCCGTTGTAGCGCTGCGCCATCAGGCGCTGGGAAGCAGATGGATGCATATCCAAATATAACACCGTATCCGGTTTTGGCAATGCGAGCTGCTCATATTCATAGTACTCCAACCAACTGATGTAGGCCATCCACTGATCGCGTGGCAGCTTTGCCATCTGATGACAGAGGTTGGAGGTGGTGTAGCGGTCGGCAATGATCGTTTTTCCCGCCTGATAATCATTTTTCCATTCGCGCTGATAACTGATGTAGCGGTCGAGCGAATAAAAACCGGAGGCGGCATAAACATTGACATCATCGAGTGCGCCGACCTCTCCGCGCAGGTACATCTTAACCAGTGCCGACGAGTCGCTGTTATAATCGGGGAAAGAGATGCCGCGAACGGCCTGTCCGCTTTTTTCCAGCCGCTGCACCGCTTTGGCCGCCTGCGTGGCCTTTCCGCTGCCATCAAGCCCCTCAAAAACAATCAATTTGCCGTTCATGGTGCCTGCGCTCCTTTATAGCGTTCCCGCATTTCGCTCATTCTTCCACAGCTCATCTTACCTTCAGGGCAGTTGCCCGACACACAGGGCGGCCCCGAAAGACTAAACAGGATCGGCGCGACCTCTTTGACAAGCATCAACATCTTGTCCGCCACCGCGCGAATTTCCCACTGGGCGCGCGTACAGCAGCGATGATGAAAAAAGTTGTACAGGCTGCGCGCATTCATGGTGACAACCATGCGTGTTTCACAGGCGTTGGGCAGCACAAAACGCGCATCCTCAATCGCCTGTTTTTCAGCTTTTGCCTGTGCCTGACTTGGCGGCACACCTTGCGCCAGCAGCGTTGCCAGATGCTTTTCCTTTAAAATGGTCGTGATTTTCTCATAGCTTTCAGTGGCGGATTGCATGGCCTGACCATAGGCGAGAAGCGCCTGCGGGTCGGCCTCCACCTCGGGCGGTGTGACATATTCAAACGGCGAAAGTCGCACATAGCGCTGACTCTGCACGCTGTAAGAGGCGAGGCGATGCCGGGTAATCTGCGCTAAAAGCGCGCGCGATACCCCCTCGATTGCAAAGGTAAAACTGGCGTGCTCAGCCGGGCTTTCATGCCCTAGGTCCATCAGCATTTTTAGAAAACCCGCGGTCTTTTCCGGCGTGAGATCATCGAGCAACCCCTCGACCGACTGCGCGGAATAACATAGCTTAGCGGCAGCGGCCACCACCCGCTCCGGCTCAGGCGTGTGACATAAAAGCGTAACTTTTGGCAACAACAAGCCCTCCTTAGATTTTGCCTGTCAACCCATCGGCATATAAAAGAACCCCTGCCAAAAATCGAACGTGCGGCGGGGAGAAAACGCCATTGAGAGAACACTGTAAATTCCTTTATATACTACCTGCAAAAGACGTTGATGTCAATAACTGTTGAATTTTATCGACCACCTTTAAACTGTTTTTCCCCAAAAAACAAACCGTAATTCGACCGTAAAAATATTGAAAGGCTCGCTTTTATTCCGACGCGCCCATTTTTCGCCTCCTTTTTAAAAAAGACCGAAACATAAGCGCGGCCGCAAATCCGCACAGGATAGACGCTTGTGCGGATTTGCGGCCTTTGATGCAGCATTTTAAAATTTATGCGCGGTCGATTCGCTTGCCCATTTCACCGGCCATTTTAAAGCCATATTTGGCCGCAAACACCGCGATGATTTCGTTGATAACGGCAGCGGCTGCAATGGTGCCAAGCACAATATTGCGATATTGGCTGTAATCGCCGGTCAAAGAAGATGCGGCGATGCCGGTCAAAACCAGAGAGACACCCGAATGCGGCAACAGGGTTAAGCCGAGGTATTTTTTAACGGTGGCCGGCGCGTTGGAAAGGTGCCCACCCAGCGCTGCACCGCCAATTTTACCCACCGCCCGCATAACGATGTAAACAGCGGTAAAAGCACCTGCGCCCAAAATCAGACGATAATCGAGCATCGACCCCAAGTTTAAAATAATCAGCGTAAAGCAGGCCGTGATCAGCGGGTTGCAATACTTGAGAATACCCTCGAGCTTCTCCTCCGAAATCATATTGGCAAAGCAGGCGGAATAAACCATGCCACTGAGCATAAAGTTCAGGATGGGCAACGGCATCAAGTTTTCATTGCACCACATCGTCAAAGCCGCGGCAAGCAGTGCGCCGACGATCGTCGTAGCCGCATTGCACTTGTCCGACTTGCACCTCTTTAAAATGTAAACGATCGGCACACCGACCAACAGTCCGATGATGACCGGAAACAATATCACATATAAAATGGTATAACGCGGCACAGCGGCACCGGCCGTCTTGCCGACCACAACGCTCATCACCGAGAGAAAAACGGCAATTGCAATAATATCATCCAAAATGGTCATCGGGATAAGGGTCCTGGTGACGGGTCCTTCGGTTTTATATTCCGACACAATAGACAGCGCCGGAGCGGGCGCTGTGGCCAGCGCAATGCCGCCAAATATCAACCCCAAAAAGGCCGGAATGCCACTGTAATAAAAAACAACGGCAAAAGCGGCACTGACCAACACAAAGGTCGACAGGGATTGCGCAAGGGTGATGATAAAAATCTGTGCGCCGCGGGAACGCATTTTTCGCCATACTGCTTCTGTTCCCAGCATAAGACCTAAGCTGCACTCCAATACCGACATCAAGCGGTGGAAGATGGGCGCATCCGACATGCTTTGTGTCAACAGATTAAAAGCATGGGGGCCAAGCAGCATCCCTGCTATTAAAAAACCCAACACGGCCGGCATGCGCAGTTTGGTGGCCAGCTTTCCGGCACAAACTGCCAATAAGACAACTACAATGAAACGAAAAATACTTTCCAACATCACTTTAAATTCCTTTGAATCAGTTTATTCTCAGCGCATAAAAAATTGTCTTTACATCCAAAAAATATGCACATGTTTTACAGTATATTGCACGCGCTCAATCCTGTCAAATTTAGCCAAGTTATGTCACGCCGCAATAAACGACGCCCCGATGCGCGCACCTGCGCCCAACGCCCTATCCGCCCGTTTTTTGCGCCGCTATGCATCACAAAAAATCGACACTGCAGCGGCTGCGCGCGCAGCCGTTTGGGACACCGTCGCACACCGCCTGCGCACCGGTATATTCCCACATGCACCAATCGCGGCCCAAGTCGCGTTGCAGTGCGTCTTGATCACCGCGCGGGTCGGCGATCCAAATATCCCGCTCAAACAACCGCTCGAGATTGAGATGCGTTTTGGCAAAGGTGAGGTCGGTATAAAACATGCCGCGATACCCCTGCCGCGATACTTCAAACAAAAAGGCGATGACGCTGTCGGTCAACCCCTCCTTGCCTTGGCTGATAAGGCAAGCGCTTTGCGTATCCTGCACACAAAAGGCAAGCGGCATATTGATTTTATCGGGGTGCTGCCGGGCAAGCCGTACCATCTGATCGGCCGCACGGTGCGCCGCTGCGGGATTTTTGGTGTGGGCCTCGACGTAAAGGCCGACCCAAAGTCCTTGCGCACTCGCCGCTTGGATGCACGAGTCGAGCCCCGCATCCTTGGTGACATCGCCATTGTAGGCGGTTTTACCCACACGCAGCATGACCCCCTCCACACCGGAGGCTCGTACCCGCTGCCAGTCGATGGTGCCCTGCTGCGTATTCTGTGCCGAAATGCCGATAACCTGTTTGATCATCACGCGCTTCCTTTCCTGCAAGCTGCCGCAACCGTCGATGCGCAGGTGCGGCGCTCAAAATATTGTCCTTCATTTTGCGTGGGCGGTGCCAAAAAATCCACGCCTATCCTTAAAGCCTATGAGCCAAATCCGCCGCTTATCCCACCCGACGAAAGTTTATCCCTGCTGCCGCTACCACGCGCTGCGCTCAACCGTCAGCTTCATGGTGTGCTCCGCGCCCGAAAAGTTATGATTGGCGCGAGTGATCAGCACGCGAAAATCCAAGTCGGCCTGTGCAATCTTCAAATGCACCTCGCAACCCGCGCGCAGCCGCAGATCGCCGATGCAGTCGACGGTGAGCGTCTCGTTTGCTTTGCCGCGCTCGGCCAAAATACTTTGCGCCATGCTTTGCATCTGCGCCGCATTTCCGTTTGAAAGCGTCTTAAACCCGACCAGCTTGCCCCACTTGGCGATCAAGGTGGGATCCTGCGCGACCGCGGCGCATTTTAAGCCTTGTGCGCTGCTGCTTTTGGCCACCTTGACGTAGTTGCAGGCTTTGTCGCCAATCGAAAGGCCGTAGCGGTAATCGGTGGCCAGACTGCCGTCCCCTACGACGACGTTGGTGCGCAGATCGTACAAATCCCGCAGCGCCACCGCGCCGAACTCGTCGCGCAGCAGATAGCGCGCGTCGTTTAAATCGTGGATTTCATCGATGGATTCGTAGAGCATTTTGAGATAGCTGCCGCGTTCAAACAGCTTGCGCGACAGCGTTGCATCGCTGCCTGCCACCGCCCCGATGCGGATTCTATCCCCCGCCTGCGCCAGCACCCGCGCGACAAAATTCGGGAGTGTCTCCTGTTGGCGCATCAGCGGCGCTTCGGCCTTGAGATAGCGCAGCTGGTCGTAGGCGGTGCAGCTGGCTTTTTCCGCCCCGGTGTCCACCTTAAACAGGAACCCGTAAAACACCTGGGTGCCCTTGTAGGTAAAGATGACGGCATCACCCAGAGAAAAATTTGCCGCCTGCGCAGCAGGGAGGGAAAAATCCAGCGTAGAGGGTCCGCTGTTGATCGCCTCGGCCCAGCCGACGCTGGATGTAACCTGAGAAACGTCGAGATTCCCGACTGAGAGCATGTTCATTCCTCCTTTGATCGCGTGATCGCGGAATTGAAAGTTTCTGTTATTCCGAGCCCGGAAGGAAGTAAGAATCCGAATCAGTGTCGGGCAGAACGCCGCTCATGAACGCTTCCTCCTTTTGCTGCTCGGTTAAAGAAGTGCTGTTGGAATCGTCTACAATCGCGCTGATAATCTCTTTCTTGTCAACCCCCGCAATATTGACTTCCTTACATTTTTGATCGATAAAGATTATCTTCGCTCCGGTCTTTGGGTTCGGCTTGGGCTTGTCCGCACTGTTTACTTTTCTAACCACATCAAACGCGTCCTGCGCCTTAAAGGTATCCGGTGCTTCAGGGCGCGTGCCCGGGCGGGCGACGAACGGCACACCGGATGCGCGCACCCGCGGTTTAACATGCGCCACCAGCGAGAGATTTACCGAATAGACGCCCTGATAGCCGGTTTCGTATTTGATGTCCCTCAGCAGCACCGATTTTGAAAGCTTCTGTCGATCGGAAACAATGACCAACCGCTGCCCCCTTTTTTTCTCGAGCATGTCGTGCAGCTCGTCGAGCAGGTCGGAGGCTCTGCACCACCCCGCTTGCCCGAGGTTCTCCTGCGTCAATTCAAGCTTGATGTTCCAGTTTTTAAGTCCCACATTTTTCGGTATGTTAAAAACGCCGGAACCGATGGCGTCGTACTGCGCCACATGGCGCGAAACCGACTCCTCCACCGTCGTGACGCCATAGAGCGTACAGCGTCCTAAGTATATTTCGTAAGCCATTTTCAATCTCCTTTTTCGGTTAGAAGCCTTTGTTGAGCCTGTTCCGTGGCGCCTATTTTGCCACCGCGCAAGCGGCCGCTCAACGCCGCCGCACCCGTTGGCGCATCCGCTGTGTCGCCGCGCGCTGCTCCTCCTGCTCGGTGAGGTCACAGGCGAGCAAAAAAGCCTGCTCCTCACAGGAGAGCGCCATAAATTCACCCGGGCGTATGCCGTGTCGTGAAAAGGCGAGGTAGGCGCGATAGCTCATATCGTCGCCGCCCCGCCTTAGGAGTTTTTTGCTTCATCAACCAGTTCGTGGAAGTTATTCACCTGCTGGTGCTTAAAGTAACAGGCCAGCAGCACCCCGAGCTGCGCTGCATCGAGCAGCGATTTTAACGCCTCGCACGGGTCCAAAATGCTTTTGCCCTCCTTTTGCGAAAGGCCCTGCAGCAGCTGCGCATCGCTTAAATCGGGGTGGACAAGGCTCTTGGCCAGCAGGGCGAGGGTCGTTTGCTCCTGACCGCGCCCCTCGTAAAAGCTGCGCACGTCACAAAGCTCGCGCGCCGAAAGGGCGCGCATTTCCCACACCAGGGGCGCGCCATCCTCACCGACAAAGTCCTCCGAGAGGACAAAGCGCATGTTGGGTTTTCTTTTGGGATTTAGGAACGCTTCTAAATTTTTCATTTTTTGGGCCTCCCTTATCGTATTTTTTATTGATATAGCCACGCATATATGGTAAAATTTTGCTGTAAACGGCTTGCAGCAGCGTCGGCGCACGGGCCCGATCCATTCGCGCTACTCAACCGTTTCAAGGTCGTACTGCACCGTTTTTTGGAAATAATCCCTGAATTCCGACAGTGTCATTTGGGTATACAACGACTGGATGGTAATCTCGCTGTTGACGCGGTGATCAACGGGTTGATTAGCCAACCGCTCAAGCGCACCCGCCACCGCCTCCAGCTTGGCCACCACGCCGATGGTGCCGGTTTCGACCGCGTCGCGCAGCGCGTCCGCCGTCTGGCGGCTGCTGTCCACCTGGCTTTGGTAGGCGTTGTACCGGGACTGTTCCTGCGCATCGGTGTTAAAGGGGTCCACCGCCGCATTCGGCGGCACAGCGCTCTGTGTTTGACCGACGGCGGTCGTCTGGGCAGCGGGGGCCTGTGTCGGTTGCTCAAGCACCGGCCCGGCAGGCTTGATCTCCGCCTTGTCGTCTTTCTTTTTAAAGAAGCTGTACACCCACCCGCCAATACCCGCGATGGCGGCGCCACCGAGCAAAAACGGCATGAGCGGGCCTATCATGCCCATCAAGGGGCCCAGCATGCCGACGATGCCCGCCATACCCTTGATCCCTTTTAACGTGCCGCCGGCTGTTTTAGCCGCTTTTCCGGCATCTTCCAAGCTGCCGATCGCCCCGACCTCGCCAAACGCCGTGTTGGCCCCGTCGTTGAGGGCGCTGCCGCCGCCTTGCTCCGATAAAAGCGGCAGCATCTTCCCCACGTTTTTCGACGTGGCCTCGTCGAATGCGACCAGCCGCGCCAGCTGCTCCACCACGCGGGTCACATTGTCCGAGAGTGTTGCGGTTAGCAGGTACATCGCCGCCGCGCCCTCCAGCGCCGCCGCATTGTAAAGCTGCTGCTCGGCCAGCTGTGCGCTTGCAGCGCTGTTCTGCAGCGCAAGGTGGGCCAGCATGTCGCTGAACAGCGCGCTGTTCACGCCAAAGGACTGGGTTTCCAGGTCGCCCAAAAGGCTCAGCGTCGTGCATTGCTGCCCGAGCATTTCGAGGGTGCTGCTGCCCGCTTGTTCAACGGCATCGATGAGGACTTGGGGGTGCAACACGTTCACAATTTGGTTATCCATCATCTTTCACCTCTTTCTAAAATAACATTTTAAATTAGGAGGATTGCTTATGATTCGCGCAAAAATTTTTGAAGTAAATACATGTTCTATCAATTCCAAATGGTCCCCAATAAAGGAAGAAATGGCCTCTATGGAGGCTTTCATCGAACAGATCGGCTACGACTGCATCAAAAACATCGTGTCAGGTGGATCCTCGACCTGTTGTTATTACACCATTTTCTACGAGGACGGCCTGCCCTACACCCCCTACGTCAAACCCGAGCCCCCCGAAAAACCGAAAAAGGAAAAGAAAGAAAAGAAAAGCTTTTTTAGCTGATGCACCCACTAAGCGCACGGGTTTTCCTGTGCGCTTTTTGTCGCCCCATGCCCGCTCTGCGTCTATGGCGTCTTTAGCACCTATCCAAAATGGTGAATTGCTGCCCGCCGCTGTGCCGCGCCGCAATGACCTTGTCGCCGGGTTTTAATTCCAGTGTGATGGTCACGGGCACGTCGGTCAGCTTGATGCTGCGCAGGTCGCCGCTGCCCTCAATCTCCACGCCGTCCCCCTCTTTTAATGTGCAGGTGATTTTGCCCTCGAGCTTCTGCAGCTTGGGCGGGATGTTCACCATATCCAGCGGCAGGTCGAGCGGCAGTGCGTCGATGCGCAGTGCATCGCCCAAATAGGTGGCGTGGATAAAGTCGCAGGGGCTCTCGGCCTGAACGGCCTCCTGCGCAATCTGCCTGAGTAAACGAACCATATTCATAAAAACGCCCCCTTGCGCCGCGGAACATACCGTAACGCGGCCTGTTTTAATGTATTTTTTGCATTGGGAGGAAGCCGCCTGAGCCGTGCGCTGTTTTGGACAAGTCCATCGGCACGCCATGGCTTATTTTGTCGAATCCCTCTCGTTTTGCGCGCTAATTTTGTAAAATTAGCTGTTTTTTTATTTTTTTACAGCGATTTTTATCGCCTTAAAGTGCGCATAATCGGCATCTTTCCACCCAATTTTTGCACTTTATTCGCGCGGCGTGTCGCTTTATGTCGAATGCCGTTTCAGCAGGAGGGTCGGCCGATAAAACCGCCCCTCCTGCCGTGGTTAGAATCGCTCGATAATATCAAAATCATCGAAAGAAAACCCGCTCTCGTTGAGCATCGCATCGTCGGACGAATCGTCGAGCGCGCCAAAGCTCACCGCGTCGAGCACCACATGGCGCAGCACCACCTCGCAGCGGCCTTTATCGGTCGACGCTTCGGCGTAATATTGCAGTGTCAGTTCGGGGTAGCTGCCGCCGTTGTGATACTTTTTCATCGCGTCGATCAGCGCGGCGGTCGTGTGATAGTAGGAGACATTGCCGCTGCCCGCCATGCCGCGCGCGGCGTTTTGGGTCATCACCTCGCCTAAAAATCGGCGGCTTTCCTTGGTGATATCAAGCTGCGCCGAAATTTTTGCGATGCGAAACGCCGCCACAACGCCGCCGTTCATCGTGATATAGCCGTTGCCGTCGTGCCCTGCGGGAATGCTAGAAAGTTTGACCTTATCCATCTGTTATCCTCCTCTTATCGCACGCGAACGGTGATGTTCGCCTTTTCCATGCTGTCGACCGGTTGGATGCGCAGGTTGACCACCACAGCATCCTTTTGCTCACCGGCGGCAACGGTCACATCGTCCGATTCAAATCCCTCGATGGCATTGATCCCTTGCAGCGCGGTCATGTAGTCGCAGATGCTAGCCTTAAAGCGGTTGCGTCCATTCGCATTGTTGTTGGCCGACCCCGCAAAGGAGGAATCGAACACCGTTTTGATATCGGTACACACCCCATCGATGACGCGCAGCACACGGTTTTTACAAAAATCCTGCTGTCTGTGCACTGTGTAGGTCGCCAGCGTATTGATGTCACTTTCGACCTTGGCCTTGCCGTTGTTGAGGATAAAGCAACCCAACCCCTTGTTTTTGCAGACAAGCTGCTCGGCGCGGCTGAGCTTTTCGGTGACGCCATCCGCGCCGTCGTAGCTGCTGTAGGTGAGCGATTCATTCACCGCAGCCGCGGCGGTCGCACCGGCCAGCCACGCCGACACCATGTTGGCGTCGAGCGCGGTGCCGTCGGTTAGCACAACGCCGTTTGCAAACGAGATCACGCCCTCGCAGTCGGCGGACAGGTTGCCCACACAGGCTTGGATGAACTTGTCCTCGTCGTCGCGCTGGCGCCGAACGTATTCGACCAATTTTTGTTTAATCTCCATATCGTCACCGGTGTACGCGATGGTTTGGAACTGCGCGGTTTTAAGCGCCTCTAGGAAGTGGTCATACGCCGTGTCGGCCACCTCGCCGTTGCTGCCGCCTGCTAGCTTTACGGTGGTATCGGTCAAGTCGCCTGTTCCGCTGAGCGCGACAAACGCGTTGGCCTTAAATGCCTGCGCATCCGCCACCAGCTGGCTGTCCGCCACGCTGCCGTCGATAAAGGTCTTAACCTGCCACAGCGCGCCCGATTTCACCGCCACCACGCTGATGGCGTTGCCCCGTTCGCCCTGTTTGCGTGCGATCACGGTCAAATTTTCGCCCAGCGCCGCCGACGCTTTTGCGCCCCCGCTGCAAAGCGGATAAAGCAGCACCTTGGAAGCGCGCTTGCACAGCTCGCGTATCTCAAGCAGCTCGTCGAGCATGCGCCCCAGCTTTAAAAACGCCGAATCCTGCGCGTTAAAGGTCATGAGCGCGCCCTCGTCATACCAGTCGAGCGGCAGCGCAATGGCCGCCGTGCCTCTGGCTCCCGCCTCAATGGCGAGGGTCTTTTCGCTGTAAACATTGATGGTTGCACCTGTCAATTGTGCCATTTTGATATCTCCTTTTCATTTTGATGATATAGATTGATAAGCTTTGTGCCGGCCGTATCGACCTGCGTTCCCTGTTCGAGTGTGCGCATGATGTCCTCGGCCAGCGCGGCCGCGTCCTTTCGCCGAATCTCCAAACAAATTTCCCCTGTGCCGATCGCCCCGCGCTCGGTGCGTTCCCCCACGCGGTTTCGGCAGCAAAAATCCGCTTCTTTGCCGCTGATGGCGCGCAGCGCGTCGAGCATCGCCTGCATGGCGGTCTCGTTTTCGCCGTCATCCTGCGACACCAATGGCAGGTAGCGGCACTGCGCCTCGACGGTCACCTGCTCGATATCATCGAGCTTTCCCCGCGCTGCAATCCTGCCAAACCGCACAAATACCGCCGGTGCCGTCACCCCCTGCGCCTGTGCACTGGTGTACACCGTCACATCGGGCAGCTGCGCCGTCAACGCGCTGCAAAGCGCAAGCTTACACAAGTCCGTCGGGGTCAGTGTTTGGCTTTTTCGCCGCGCCAACAGGCCCATGTCAAAAATAATGGCCATTGCCTTTTCCTCCTTTGGTCATGGCGTTTAAGCGATCACGACGCCGTCGAGCGAAACGGTGACCCCAAGCGCACCGTAATCGGCCAAACCCGCGCGTCCGCGCACCATCTGCGTCCCATGTGTCACGGTCAAAAAATCACCCGGCTGCACCGTGATGCCGACCGCAAAAAACACGGTATAACCCGCGTTTGTCTGCGCCTGCGCCTCGGTTTGTCTAAACGCAGCCGTGCGCCGCTCGCCGAGTCCTCGGCGGATTGAAAGATGGCAGCGTACCCCCTCGTACACCGTTTGAGTCACGACGCTGTCGGTCGCTGCATCGACGCGGCTGCGCGCGATCGTCGCCGTGTCGCCATACATCATCGACAACGCGGCCCGCGCACGGGCCCCTCCCGGAATGTCCAAATCGATCCCCCCTGTTATAGAACAAGGCCGGACAGCAACCTGTCCGGCCAAGATGCATAGGCGTTACCCCAGCCTGCGGTAGCGGTCAACGGCAGCCTTGCAATCGGCGGGCAACCTCTCATCCCCCGACGAAAAGGTCACCGTTCTGTCCCCTTCCGAAACGCTGCGTACCCGTTGTGTGCTCGTGTCGGTCTGCAACGAGAGCAGCGCCCCTGTCAGAGTTAACCAGCCGTAGAACATGCCGTCGGGCAATGGGGCCGCTTCCGGCAGGTTGCAATAGGCCGCCAGCTGAAGTCTGGCCTGTTCCGCAGCCGATCGCGCCTGCGACTCGGTTGCGTCAAACATCAAATCCCGCGCCGACAGCTCCGCGATCAGCGCCGAAACATCACATGCCATGCGGTTTTTCCCCTTTCTTTTTGTGAGTGGCCTTGCGGGCGGGCTTCTCGCCGATCAGCTGCATGGGGGTATACCCCATCTCGATATAGCGCGCGACATCGCGCTCCTCAATTATTCTGATCAAGCCGCCGTTTTTCATATAGGTCATCGCATTCACCTGTGCCCTTAAGCGCGCGGCGTGGCTTTGGCGTGGACATAGATGCCCGCCGTTTCGTTATCCTTGACTATGAGATCGTGGTGCGCGCGGTAGAAGATGTCATAAGCGTCGGCCGACTGGTTGGCCGCAGGCTCAACAATCTTGGAAAAGCGGCGCTTGATAACCCCATGCAGCGCATTTTTGTTGGCGTAGACAAAGTTGAGGTCACAGCTTGTGCCCGCGATGGAGGTATAGCCGCCGACCTTCTGCTCGGCGCTACTGCCATCAAGCAATGCAATGCGCGTCATAAAGCGCGACTGCGGCACGCGGATAACCGGTGTGATGCCGTCGAGCAGCACGACGCGGCGGTCGAGATCGCCGGTATTGGCGCCCATATCGAGTCGGCGTGCAATCACGTCGGAGGATTTGAGCAGCGCATAAAAATCGTTGGTGCAAAACAGAACGCGGCCCTCATCCGGAACCTCGTTTTCGTTGAGTGTTTTTTCCGCTGTATCAAACAGCGCCAAGGGGTTGGCACTTGCGCCCAAGTCGGTCTGCACCACGGTGCCAAATGAGCCGGTGCGGCACGCGGCGTCAAAAATTTCGGCAAAGCGAATGGCGTCAATTTCGGGTACCTCTCTGGTGCGCAAAAATTGCAGCGCCACCTGGCGGTAGAGGTCAAACGCGGCCTCATCGTCGTCGAGTACGTCGATTCTAAACTTTCTGCCGCGGTCATACTTGAGGGTGTGCTCCTCAAAAGAAGCCGCAACACCGCCCTGTGCATAGCCGGTGTCGCGGTCGTAATCCCCCGCGCCGTCCACGGCGACCTTGGGCAGCTTGATCGTCTTGGCGCCGGCAAACTGTCCGGTGAGCGCCGCGTCGTCGAGCATCGCCGTAATGGCGCCACGGCGGTAAGCCTCATCGAGAACGTCTAAAAATTTGGTTGCCTTTTCAGTAAAAGTATTCATTATAAAGTCTCCTTTTCAATTGCCATAACGTCCATATTCCTACATTCGGTGCAAAAGTGGCGGCAGGCCTAAATGCCCCACCCGCGCGCAGCGGGGCAAGTCCCGCCAAACTTCAATTACTGCTCGACTGTGGGCAGCCCCGCCTCAAGCCGCCACTTGGCCATGTCGTCCGACACAAAGCCTGCCCCGCCGTTGACGGGCGGCGGCGGATTGCGCGGTGCGCCCCCAAACAAAAAGGGGTTTTCACGCATGACGTTTTCAAGCTGCGCGTCTATTCCAGTGAGGGTATCGCCCTCCAATGCAATGTCGTCAAGCACCAGCAGCGCCTTGGCGGCGGTTAAGTTCTTGGCCTGCGCCCGAATGAGCGCCTGCGCGATACCCGCCTCCTTTTTCTGCGCGTCGAGCTGTTCGCCAAACGCTTTGGCGGCGGCCTCGTGTTCTGACTTTGCTTGCGCCAGTTGCCCCTCGAGTTGGGCAAATTTCGCCCTGTCGACATACTGCCCCTCAGCCAGATTGGCCAGCTTGATCTCCTTGCAGCCTTGCAGCGCCGTTTCAAACGCGCTGTAGGTCAATGCCTTTTCGCCAAACAGTTGTTTGAGTTGCTCCATTTTTGCCCTTTCCCGCCGTCGCTTTCACTTTTAAGCGCGCAGCCGCTCTGCGCCGCGGCGATCGTGCCATTTAAACGCCCGCACGACAGGCATTTTTTTGCACAACAAAAGGACGGGCGCAAGTAAATGCGCTTTCCGTCCTTTTGTTGTGTGCCATTTCTGACAACTACATCTTAGCACGGGTAAACCGTGACTTTCTATGGTCAATTTAAAAGCCGAACTCGGCACACACGGCCGGCCGTGCGCCCTTTCTTTTCCTCGTGCTTTATGCTAATATGGGGACAGGTTTAATCCGCACATGCCCGCTTTGCGCGGCGGCACCAAACGGAGGAGCGCCTCATGATACGCGACAAAAATATATCCGAAACCCTATTGATCGGCGCACTGCTGGCCGTTGTTGGCGGCTTTTTGGACGCCTACACCTACCTGTGCCGCGGGGGCGTTTTTGCCAACGCCCAAACCGGCAACATCGTACTGGTGGGGGTTCATCTGGCACAGGGCGATTGGGGGCATTGCCTCTACTATCTGGCGCCGATCCTCGCTTTTGCGCAGGGCATTTTTGCCGCCGAGGCCATCAAGCGGTTCTTTTGTGCGCACCCCAAATTCCATTGGCGCCAAGTGGTCATCGCCTTTGAAACACTGGTGCTGTTTTCGATCGCCTTTATCCCCAAAAGTGGCGACATGTTAGCCAACATACTCGTCTCGTTTGTGTGCGCGTTGCAGGTGCAAAGCTTTCGTAAAATGCACGGCAGCACCTATGCCACCACCATGTGTACAGGCAATCTGCGCAGCGCCACCGAATGCCTTTGGGTATTTTGGCGCACCAAGGAAAAGGCACAGCTGCAAAATGCGCTGCGCTATTACAGCGTCATCGTCTTTTTCGTACTCGGCGCGGTGCTCGGTGTCCTGTTGGCTCGCACCCTTGGCCTGAACGCCATTTTGTTTGTCTGCATCCCACTGGGGACCGTGTTCGCGTTGCTGTTTTCGGAAAAAGCATGAGTCAACGCAGGGTCATTTCCATATAATACTATGGAGGTGATTCAAATTGTTTGAATATAGAATTCAACCCGGCGATACGCTCGACCTGATCGCCACCAACTTCGGCCTTACGACCGACAGTCTGTTGGCGGCAAACCCCGGGATTCAGTCGACGAATATCGCGCCTGCCCAAATCATTATGGTGCCGATTAGCGCCTATTTGTATGCGCGTTTTCCGTGGTACATAACATTCCCCTACCTTTTCATAAGCCAGCCGTGGCACTTTTGGAACAATCGGCTGTACTGGCCCGCCGGTCCGTGGCGGCACCCGCATGGCAGACCACCACACGGCGGATTCACCCCTCGCTTGGATTCCACCGGAACCTCAAGATAGCGAAGTTTAGCGGAAAACAGGCCGCCTTTATCGGTGGCCTGTTCCTGTTTATCGACATACCACTTGACGCAATACGCATATTTCGTCTATACTTAGCCATAAAATAGTAAGCAGACAGGAGGCGGCACCAACCTGAACAACAAGTTATGGGCTACACTGAGCAAGAGCAAGTTATGGACCACCTTTTTATTGCATCGAAAGGACCTCGGGCATATATACATCAGCATGTTTGCCGCTTCGAGCGCCTTTTACCTTTTTCTGTCGCTGGTGCCTCTGGTGGTTTTGTTTCTGGGATTAATCCCCTTTACCTCGCTGACGCAGGGCATGATCCTGCAACCGCTGCTCAACTATGCACCGGCGCAATTTCAGCAATTGATCCATCTGATCGTCGCAGAGGTGTATAACAGTTCCTTGTCCGTCATCTCCCTTTCGTTGATCACGGAGCTGTGGTCATCCTCAAGGTTTTTTGCTTGTCTGGCGCGCAGCATCGGCGAAATTTACGAGGGTTATCAGGAACAGGGTTTTATTCGTCTGCGCCTGCACGGTATTCTCTACACGGTATTGCTCATCCTTTTTGTCGTGCTGGATGTTTTGATCGTCGTCTTCGGCGAATACCTGCTGCACCTGATCAGCAGTTATACCTCTTATGATATCGGGCTGTGGGAAACGCTTTTAAACATGCGCGGCTTGTTTTTCATCGTGTATCTCACCTTTTACAACGCCATGCTGTTCACGTCGCTCCCGCGGGGAAATCTCAAATTTCGCCAGCAGCTGCCCGGTGCATTATTTTCTGCCGTCGCATGGTTCGCCTTTTCTAAGATGTACGCCTTTTGTATCGACGTATTCCACTTCTTTGGCATCTACGGGAGCCTTACCATAATTATTATTTCGCTGCTCTGGCTCTACTATTCGATGTATATCCTGTATCTGGGCGCTTACCTCAACGCCTTTCTACACCGTTACAAGCCCAATTGGTGGCAAAAATATTTTGGCCCCGTACGCGAACAATGAGCGCGCAAAAACACCCCCGCCTAGGCGCACAAAAGTGCGATAGACGGGGGTTTATTGTGGTTTATGCGCAACGGCTCTCCGCTGGTGCGGCAACCGCCTCTTGAGGCCCCATTATACCACTGCGTGCGCTGCACTTGTCGTATAATACCGCTTGCGTCACATCACGCCGATTTCTTTATAGTATCTGGCTGCGCCGTCGTGAAGCGGCAGGTTGGCGATATCTTTAACAGCCTCCTGCGCGGTCAACCCCTTGAGGTTTCCCTGTGACGCGCCGAGCGTGTCGATGTTCTCCCACAGCGTGCGGGTTAAGTCGTAGACGGCCTGCTCGTCGAGGTCGGCGCTGCAAAACATGACCATCTTAATCGCGGTGGTCTGCACATCCGCCTCCTGGTTGGGATAGGTGCCGGCCTTGATGGTGTAGGGGGCATACCACGGATATTGCTCCTGAAGCTTGTTGATGGTGTCATCGCTGATATTCACCAGCCGACAGCCTGCTGTAGCGGCCTGCGTCACCGCAGCGGCGGGTGCGCCGCTCATGATCCAGGCGCCGTCAAGTGTGCCGTTTTGCAGCATATCGGCCGCGTCGCCAAAGGCCAGTGGCTCAGCGCTGAGATCATCGGGGAAGTTGAGTCCCGCAGCGGCAAAGTGATTTCTGCACTCCCCCTCAACCGAGGAGCCGGCAGCGGCAACGGCAAAGTGCTTGCCCTTGACGTCGACCAGTGTCTCGATGCCCGATTTTTCGGTGACGACCACCTGGTTCGGATTAAAGTACAGGCCCGCGATGACCCGCAGCTTGTCGTTTGCCGCACCTTCAAAGCTGTCGGTGCCGTTGAGGCTCTGATAGCAGTTGCTCGAAATGGCGATCGAAACCTGCGCCTCGCCGTCGGCCACCTGGTTCAGGTTATCGATGCCGCCGTTGGAAGCGCGGCTGGCAGCGTTGATATAGGACAGCTCGGTGCTCCACAGATCGGTGATGGCCGCACCCACTGCATAGAGCGCACCCGACGCACTCGCCGTCGGGAAATTGATCATCACCGTGTCCGGCCCGCTATCGCGCGCACTGTCTACGGGTTGGTCACCGGCGGACGTGGCCGCGTTGCCACAGCCGCCCAAAGCGACAACCAGCATGCATGCACAAAGAATAATGGCAAGTGTCTTTTCCATTTTAATAGCTCCTCTTTTACATTTTGAACTCTATCTCCGGCGGCCTAGCTGACGCCGTGATGTGCGATTATTGCGCCTTTCGCGCCGCAAGCAGCTTGCAGATTTGGAACGCCAACACCGCCGCCAAGCCGGCGAACCCGACGAGATCGGTTCCGGTACCGGGATCGATCAAAAAGAACGAAAACCCCAAAAGAACCGCGCGCTCAAACCAATTGCAGCGGACCATCAACCATCCCCCTAATCCACTGACCATCGCAATGGTGCCGATGATCGCAGTCGCCACCGCCCAGACGGTCCGGGCCGCCGTCACATCGGGCGACGAGCCGATAAGCAGCAGTGGGTTATTTAAAAAGAAAAACGGAATCACAAAGCCGATAAGTCCCAACCGCACAGCCAACAGACTGGTTTTCGTCTGGTCGGCATTGGCGATACCCGCCGCGACATAGCTGCTCATGGCAACCGGCGGTGTGATGTTCGAAAGGCAGGCGTAAATCAGGCAGAACATGTGCGCCGCCATCGGCATAACCCCCACCTTGATGAGCACCGGCACAGCGACCGCCTCAACGATGACATAAGCCGCCACCCCCGGCACACCCATACCCAGAATGATGCTCATGATCATGACGAGAAAACCCGTTAGATAAACGTGGCTGCTGTCCACAATGCGCAAAATGAGATACCCCATATTGAGCCCTAAACTGGTCAACGTCACGGTGCCGATAATCACACCGATCACCACGCAGGAAACGCCCACGCCCACAGCGCCGCGCGCCCCCTCACAGGCGGCCTCAACCACCTTTTTAAGGTCCATCCGCGTCTCTTTGCGCACCCAGCTCACCGCGATGGTGATAAAGATGGCCGCCACCGCCGCAAACAGCGGCGTGTAACCCATGAACATCATCGTCATCAACACGACAAGCGGCGCAATCAAATGCCCCTGCGCTTTGATAATTTTCCCCGCGTGGGGGATATTTTCCTTGGCCACGCCCGAAAGGCCGAGCCGCTTGGCCTCAAAATGCACCGCGAACAGCAATCCGAGGTAATAAAGCAGGGCGGGAATGCAGGCCGCAATCATCACCTGCATATAGCCGACCCCTAAAAACTCCGCCATGACAAAGCCGACCGCGCCCATAATCGGCGGGCAGAACTGGCCGCCCGTGCTGGCTGCCGCTTCCACGGCGGCCGCAAATTCCTTTTTGTAGCCGGTGCGCTTCATCAACGGAATCGTGATGGTGCCGGTGGTGGCTACGTTTGCTATGGCGCTGCCGTTAATCATGCCCATCAGGGCGCTGGCCATCACGCTCACCTTGGCCGGACCGCCGGGGGTTTGCCCCACCAGCGTCAAAGAAACATCGTTGATAAATTGGCTAAAACCGCTGTGCTTTAAAAACGCGCCAAACAGCACAAACAGAAAGATATAAGTGGCTGAAACGCCGACGCCAACCCCCAAAACGCCCTGTGTTCCCCAGAATTGAGTGAGCAGGACGCGCTTGAGCGTCAAGCCGTTGTGCCCCAAGCGCCCGGGGATGTACTGTCCAAAGAAGTTGTAGGCGAAAAACACCAGCGCTAAAAGTGCCAAATTGCCCGAGGCGCGCCGCGCGGCTTCAAATACCACCAGCAACGCCAACCCCGCCACAATCAGGTCGGCGCGAGTGCCGCGTCCGCCGGTGGCGGCAAAGCGAGTGTAGTTCAAAATTAAGTAACCAAACGTAGAAATCGACAGGGCGATCAGCGCCATATCCAACACCGAGGGGCCCACACGGGCGCGGCGCTCCCGCTTATAAGCAGGGTAGAGCAAAAAGGTAAAGCAAAGCAAAAAAATGCAGTGAAATGCCCGCAGATTGATCGCGCTCATCACACCGATGGTGTTAAAATAAAGCTGAAAAACAGTCCAGAAGAGCAGCAGCCCCGTCACAACTTTGGCGAAAGGGCCGGTGTAGGTGCGCATTCTCGCCTCCGAGTCCTTTTCTTCGAGCAGCTGCTGCGCCTTGTGCGCTAGCGCGTCCTGCGCCTGTGCCGATGGCATCGGCTCCTTTTCCAACATGCGGGTTCCTCCTCGCGCACTGTAATAACTAGATATTCTGTTATTTTATCACTTTAAATCAGCAATGTCAATGTGGTGCGCGCTTTTCGTCGCGCTTGTTCCATTGGGTATTTTTTCGAAATTTTGGTATTTTAATCCACTCTGTGTTATAATGATACAATATCATATCAAAATTGAAAGGTAGGCAATGAAAATGAAAAAATATGTGTGTACCGTCTGCGGCTATATCTATGATGAAGCACTCGGCGATCCCGATAACGGCGTGGCCCCCGGCACCCAATGGGCGGATGTGCCCGAAGATTGGGTCTGCCCCGACTGCGGCGTCGGCAAAGAATCGTTCGAGCTGCAAGACTAACCCTTTGAACCGCTAAAATTCGCTGTGGTACGCGCGCGTGCCTGCAACGACAAAAAACGCCGACACGCTTTAACGTGTCGGCGTTTTTGCTTGGCTGTTGTTAATAGATGCACCCCAAAACCTGTCAAGGTCAAGGTCAGGGTTGCTGTTGGATCGCCTGCGAGCAGGCGATCCGGGTGCGCTCCTGCTGCCAGTTTTCAACCAGCGGATGCGCCTTGGTCTTGCTCTCATTTGAGAGCACCGCCGAATCGGTATCGGCGATCATCGCAACCACCTCGGCTTCATTGCGCGGCTTGTTGCGTGTCCAAACCTGTTCAATCGGCACCTCGGGCAAGCGGCTGCAACGCAACGCCGCCTTGGCCAGCGCGTCAAATCCACTTCTAAACTCGGTCTCCATCAACCCGGCTTTCAACTCCAGCAGCGAATATAAAAAGTCTATGTAAACGCCGCTGGCCTGGCCGATCGCATCGGGAAACGGGTTGACCGCCATGGCCGAAATATACAATTGCCGCATCAGAATATCCAAAAATGCACAGCGCGCCTCAAACGGAATCTCGCCGCGCAGCGTGTCCACGCCCCCATCGCCATCCACACTGATGAGCTTTTTAGCTTTGAGTTTTTGCAGCAGGTCGATCTCGCGCGCGATGGGATTGCCATTTTGGTCGTAGTCGATCTCAGCCGTTTCCCCCGCGTAGTTTTTGATCACCCAGATGATCTCCTGCATGTCGTCAATGTCGTTGGCAAACCCCGAAACAAGCTTGTCGATCGCATCGATGAGCGCACGGTACATCGGCAGATCGCCGCCACCGTCGCCGTTGTTGCGAAATTCGATAAACGGAATGGCCCCATAGCGGTGCGCCATCACACCATTTTCGCCCATCTCGGCGTCGCGGGCAATCACGCCGTTTTCCCCTGCAATGTAGTAGGTCACATCCCGATCGGTCCAAAGTTCATAGCGCAAAACTTTGCTGTCCGGCACTTGGATACTGCGGATCAGATACTGCAATCGCGGCTTGATGGAGGTGTCATCGTACACCGCCCTAATCTGCTCGGGCGGCACCGGCCAGTAGCAAAACACATCATTTTCATCAAGCCAGTAGGCCAGCCATCCGGCGCCACAGTTGGTGGCGTCCACCCCCAAAAGCTTCGCCACCTTGGGGTAATCGTTGCCAAGCACGCCGACCAGCGCCTTGCCCGCCGATTGGTCGTCGGGGGCGTCGAGCTGGGGCGGATAGGTCAACAGGTACCCGATTTTTTGGTCGGTGATGATGCGGTGCCAGTTGGTGGGAATGCGGTTGTCCGCCGAGTGCAGCGGATTTTTGCCAAGCTTGCGCAGATAGCCGTTAACCTCCGCAATAGCGGCGGCGCCGCTGCGACAAACAGCATTGTCATTCTCGTAATATCGGCGCGCCTCAAGGGCGCGCGCCGCTTTTTGGGCGTGCACCGCCTCGGTTGCACACAGCAACTTTTTTAAGCGTTCGGGCATAGGTCATCCTCCTTCATCTTTGTGTTAGTTTTGCCGGTTTAAAACGTCACACCCCGACGGGTCATATCCCCCTCGCAGGCGTAGCGTACGGCGTCGATGTGGTGGTTATCTCGGTCAGGATATTGCGACAAAAGTCGGCCGTCGCGGTCGCTGCCAAGGGCATAGCCGCAAAACTCGCGCGCCGATTCGGGGCAGCGCATCGGGTCGATGACAATTTCCTCCAAATCCGAGAGCCACTTGATGCCGTAACTGACCGAATCAGGGCCCTTTTTTGCCCCGACGACCCGCAGGCCATAGCCTTTCATCTCATCGATGCTCTTAGGTTCGGCCGAGTCGCAGACAATGCGCTGCGCACCGGCTTCCTTTTTGATGCGACAAGCCGCCGCCCGATTGGAAATACGCAGCGCATGCACCTCAAAGAATAAAAACAGCCGGCGGCGCGCCGTATCAAAATGACAGACGTTATAAGCAAACGGATCGGCGGCATAGCCCCAGTCGATGCCGCGGCGCAGGTTGTCAAACTGCGCCGTCTCCTGTGCGGTGATCTCTCGCAGCGTCACATTTTTAAACACCTCGCCGCCGGTGCCTACCGCCTCGCCCAGATACTCGTGACGGTACAGGTCGGGGCGCGCCTGTGCCAGATGGGCGGCCTCCGCCAAAAACTGCACCCCCAACCAATCGGGGGGCACACTGCGGTAATCGGAATGGTGCACCAGCGTGTCGCTGCGCAGCTGCGCTTGGCGCACCTCGCGGTTGACCCAATCCCCCTGCGCTCTGGGCGGATTAAAGGAATAAAAATTGACAAACCGTGCGCCGCCGCGGTTGACCGATTGCAGCACACTGCGGATTTTTTCCATCCCCTCCAGCTCGTTGACCTCCTCAAACCAGGCGTATTTAATATACCCATGCTCGGTTTTGACCGATTTAAGCTTGGCCGCATCGTCCAACCCGCGAAACAAAATACTCTGTCCGGTGGGCAGATAGGTCAACTTTAAGGGCGAGAGCGACGGCTCCCACCGCGTTTGCAGGCCGAGCACGCCCACCGCCCACAGCAACTGTGCGAACACCGATTCTCTAAGCGTCACCGAGTATCGACGCAAAACAATGGCATGGGTTAAGCGTTTTTCACCCGCATCCCGCATCAGGCAAAGCAGCAGCTGCAAGCTGATAAAGGAGGATTTGGTCGAACCGCGCCCGCCCTTGAGCCAATAGTGGGTATGGCCCCCCGCTTTCACATCCTGATGCAGCGCGTCAAAAGCCGGAGAGATGAGTTGCGTCAGTAAAATCTCATCCATCGCCTTTTTTGCCACCGCCATCCACGTCACCGTCCGCGTTTGACGCGCTCCGTCCGGCAATGTCGTCGACGATATTCACCGGCTGACCCGTCGACTGCGCCGCTGTGCCGGTGAGTTTGTGGTACTTGGCCAGCAGTTCGAGTGCGCGGATGCGCTCGGGAACGCTGGCGCTGTTTTCCACCGGATTGCCCTGTCGATCGGTCGCGGTAAATGCCCGTCGCCCCAGCCCGATATCGGTGAGCTCACGCAGCACCTGCGCCGCGGTGGCCGCCTCCGGTCGGGCGTCGTCGTCCCCTGTGGGGGGCGCAAACGCATCCGCTCGTTGTTTTGGCATTGTGCCATCTCCCTTCTGCCTTTCTTTTATCACTGAGCACAACCTTGGTCAGTGGCAAAGAAAAGGACAGCGATCGCTGTCCTAAATCTCTACATTTACAGAATATCACAGGCCGACCGTGGCTTTCTATGGTTAAAACAAGGCGCGGTTTTTGAACCGCTGCACCCTCGTTACAACCACGTCATTTCACTATCCGGCAGCAGCGCCAGCGCGCGGTTGTGCAAGCGCAGTGTCCAACGGTAATCGCAGGTCAATGCGGTCGCGACCTCCTCCCAAGTGAGTCCGTCTATGTAGCGGTATTCGAGCAGCAGCTGAAGCCGCTGTTCCTCGACGCTTGAAATAGCCTGTGCGATGCGGCGGCGCAGCTCGGTTGAATCGATCAAACGATCGTACAACAGATTGCGCAGTTCAACAATCTCGTCCACCGCCGACTGAACCCGATCATCCGCCCGGTGGGACGGTGTATGCCCAAAGGTGCTTGTCATCTTCTCGGCGCGCGACGTCCATCGACATATCTCTTCCTCCAGCCGTTTGATTGCGCGCTCGTTGTCGGAAAATTGTCCTAAAAAATGTTTTTTCAGCGCGATTATCTCCTTTTCCGACAGTGCGCGCCCCTGCGCCGAATTCTTGTTTTTTATTCTTCCTGTTCGAATGTCGGTCAAGATTTCTCCTCCTCTCCCAGCAACGCCAGCGCGCGCTGGCGTTTGTGCAGCCGCACCGCTTCGCGGCGGCTGTGGCCGGGTGCCAACACCGTCACACAAAGCGCCAAAATGCGGTCATAAATCCGTTCATAGCGTAAGTCCGGCGGATTTTTTAAATCCTCACTTGTGAGGTTGGTGGTGATAATAAGCGGCTTACCGGCGCGGTATCGCGTGTCGATAATCAAAAAAAGCTGTTCAACGGCGTAGTCCGAGCTGCGTTCGCTGCTCAAATCATCCAAAATCAACAGGCTGCAGGCCGCCAGCTCGTTGAGTAGCGCCGTTTTGTCCCACCGACTGTGCAGCTGTGCCATGAGCATCGGCAATGAAATCATCCGCACCGACAGACATCGATCGATGAGTGCATTGGCGACACAGGCCGCCGCAAAGGTTTTGCCGCTGCCCACCTCACCGGTGAATAACACGCCGATATTTTCGCGGCAAAGCTGGTCAAACCGCTGTGCATAACGCTGCGCCCGCTCAATGAGCGCGCTCGGCTGCGCCTGTTCAAACCGGCAATTAAACAGCGCCGGTTCGCTAAAGCAGAGGCGTCGCAACCGGATTTGTTCGGCATTTTTCGCCTCACGTATGTCCTCGGCCTTTCGGCGCGCTTCTCTCTCCTCCAAACATTGGCACATCACCGGCACGATGCGCTGCGCTCCGAACAGCGTCACGATGTGTTGTCGGGGGGTGTGACAAACTTGGCAATAGCGCAGTCCGTCTTTGAGGTAGATCCCCTCATTCGGAATCGCCTGCTGTGCACGGGCAATCACGCCATTCAAACCGTCGTTCATATGCAGTCCTCGCTTTCGTAATTCTTTGCAGTGGACAAGTGGGCGCACATCCCGGGACTCGCGCGTGCCGATCCACCACAGTTTGTGTCATCGCGCTCACACCATCGGCGCACCGCAGCGTGCCAGTCGGCCATGGGCGAAATGCCGACGCACCACCCCTTTGAGGCGTAAAAATCGACAAACCGCGCAGCAGAAACAGCATATTTGTTCATTTTGCAATAGTTGTCCACCTCTTGAATTGTCGGGGGGATGAATCGGTCGGTGGCGCAAACGGATTCCACCTCTACTTCGGATTCGGATTGGGATTCGGATTGGGATTCAGCGCCCGCGCGAGCCGCCGTCAGCGGCAGGCTGCCGCCACTTGCCGCAACCTGCGGCAGATCGCCGCAGACTTTTTGCGGTGGCGGCGGATATTTCTCTTTGGTACAGCGCAAGCGTTGGTGCTGCTGCCAACTGCAGATATAAAGATAAGGCTTGTCCGCTACGCGGTAGCAAGCGATCAGTCCAAGCGCGGCCAAACGGTCAATGGCACACTCTATCTGCGCCTGTGTGATATCGGTGCGTGTGGTAAACAGCTGAGAGCACAAAAACGTGGGCCGTGCATCCAACCGACCATAATCGTCGACCCGCACCATCAGTCGGTAGAACACCGTTTCTTCAAAGGGGGTCAGACAGTCAATGTCATCAGAATAACAAATACTTTCTTTTAAAATTCGGCTTGGCATGATGGCTTCCTTTCTTAAAAAACATAACCAAACTGCGAAAGATTGTCGCGTATCGCGTCCTGCTTCGCTTTATTGATTAAAAGCAACAAAGCGAAATGGTTGCAGCGTTGGCAGGGTGCACTAAACAGCGCGTTTTGCAGAGCAAACGCTTCATGGCGCAGCGTATCAAGCGCCTCAAACAATCCATCACACGTCGTATCAGGCATTTGTTCATGCTTTATTATGTCATATATTGGATATAAGGGTATTATTTCAGTAAAATACATGTAAAATTTACCCCCTTCCGGTTTTAATCCTATCATAACCAATATGTGACTTTCTATGGTCAAAAGGTGTAAACGGCCGATCTAAAACAACAAAAAAAGGGCACTGCTCCACGCATTTTGAAGAGGGACTGCGTTGCGCAGTGCATTGCTTTCACAGCGCCATGGACTGCTTGTCGGCGGTTGCCGTCGACCAAAGTGAAAAATATGTCTTCCTATAAATTATTACGCAATAATATATCATATTTTGTCGAAATATCTGTGTCGAATCATGCTGTTGATTTTCATTTCGGGCGACAGGACCTCACGCGCAACAGAGCGGACAACTTTGCCCGCTCTGTTAAATCGCCTCGCTTTTGAGCGCCGACTATAACAACCTGCTATGTTCTTAATCGCAGCTATTGATATCGGAAAGCTTCGGTGGGAAAAAGTCATCACAAGGAAATTCAACCTTGCTGAAAATTTCGCATGGGTCGCTGTTGACCACCTGTGTGTCGGACTCGCTCTTGGGCACACAGAAATCATAGATCGGCACCATCACCTGAACCTGGCGCATCAGCTGCACAATCGAGAACATGCCAAGGGTCACATAAAGGGTGCGCGCAGGCTGTACGCAGTCAAAACGCCCCTTGAACTTCTCGGCGATCTCGCTTGGAATCGGGGATGCAAAGGTAGCGCCCCCCTTTTCGGACTCTTCGCAGATATGGCTGGCCAGAATCATGGGATCGAGCACCTGCACATTGACGATGGGTGTGCAGTTGTCGGTATCGGTGAGCTCGTCGACGGTCGAGAAAGTGCGCACACCCGCCTCGCTGCCGAACAAAATTACTTTCTTGCAGAAGATGCCGCAGCCCTCAACCAGCACCGGCGTGGCGGTGGGTCCGTTGCAGACGGTGCAGACGATCTTAAAGAAGAACGTCATATCCACCGAGAAAAAACCTTTGTTGAACGCGAGTGGTGCCACCTCAAAGTAGACGCCCATCACTTCGCAGCAGCGGGTTTTGATCAGTCCTGCCGAATCGATCAGCTCCTGACCCTCGTCGGTAAAAAGCACCTGTAAATCACGGATGCAGTCCTTATCGGATACCGCATCATAAATCCTTCGTGTATCGATGCAAACAGCCTCACGAAAGACATTTGCCGCGTGTCCGGCAAGGTTGTCGTTGGCGTTTCTTGTTGCCATACAAATCCTCCTGTTCAAAATATCAGATTGTACTCACTACATAGTATGAGTTCAACGCTTTTTTGTGACGTCTGCAGTGCAAATTGGGACTCAAATAAAATGCAGGCCCCTTTTTAAAGGATTTTATACCACGCCACAAAGCGTTTAAGTAAGGATCATACCCATGCGCGCCGTCATATTCGTGCGCTATTAATTATATTATGCCAAAGAATTGTAAATGACAGCATAAAATCGATCGCACTGTCGGCGCCGATAAAAAAATCCGCCCCACCATAACAGTGGGCACGGATTTTTAGATGATTAAAAACAGGCTTAAAGCTTTTGCAGTCGGGCAAAGGTCGCCATAATTTTTTTGACGCCCACTTTCCCAAACCGCACCTCAAGCATATGGTCTCCGCCCATGGGCGTCACCGCAATGACGGTGCCATCACCAAAAACGCGGTGCAGGACACGATCCCCCTTGGCCAGATCAAATTCGACCTTGTTTGCAGGCGCCGCCTTGGGCGCTGCGCCGAATCCACCGCCGGTGCGCGCCGAATCAGCCGTAGCCTGTGCGCTGGTCTTGCCGAATGCACCGAATGATACCGGCTGTGCCGCTTGGGCTTTGGGCGCTACGGGCGTCGGCTTCCTGCCCTGACGCGATACCAACTCCGGGGCGATATCCCCCAAGAAGCGCGATTCGCGGCCATAAAGGGTCTGGCCGAACAGCATGCGCCGTTTTGCGCACAGCAACACCAGCTGCTCCTTGGCACGGGTGATGCCCACATAGGCCAACCGCCGTTCCTCCTCAAGCTGCTCGGGGTCGGAAAACGAACGGGTTGAGGGGAACAACCCCTCCTCCATTCCGGGCAAAAACACCACCGGGAACTCCAATCCCTTTGCGGCATGCATGGTCATCAGCGTCACCGAATCGGTGTCGGCATCGTAGCTGTCCAAATCGGTGTAAAGCGCCACCTCCTCGAGGAATCCGCCCAAAGTCGGCGCTTCGGTCTCCGCCTCATAGCGCTTCATCGTCGTTTTAAGCTCCTCGATATTTTCCAATCGCGTCTGCCCCTGAACCCCCTGCGTCAGCAGCATCGCACGGTAGCCGGTCCGCTCAAGCAACGCGTCCAAAAGTTCGTCGAGAGCGCACAGGTCCGCCGTTTCGATCAGGTCGACTATCATGGCGGCAAACTGCATCAACGCTTTCCCTTTGCGCTGCAAAGGCGCATATTCTTCGGCATTTTGCAGCACCTCAAACAGGCCCACACCCAGCACCTCGGCAATTTCCTGCGCTGAGGTGAGCGTCGCATCGCCAATGCCGCGCTTGGGTTCGTTGATGATGCGCATCAGGCGCAGCGTGTCGGCGCTGTTGTGCAGCACACTCAAGTAGGCGACCATGTCGCGGATCTCCTTGCGGTCGAAAAAGCGGGTGCCGCCGACAACCTTATAGGGAATCCCGGCAGACACAAACGCCGATTCCACCGTCTGTGACTGCGCGTTCATGCGGTAGAGTACCGCACAGTCGGCATAGCGGCGCCCCTGCCGGTGCGCACGGTTGATGCTGTCGGCAATGGCCACCGCTTCATCCCGCTCGTCATAGGCGGTATAGAGCACCAGCTTGTCGCCGTCGCCCGCAGCGGTCCACAGCGTTTTGCCCTTGCGCGCGGTATTCTGGGCGATGACCGCATTGGCAGCAGTCAAGATGTTCTGGGTCGAGCGGTAGTTTTGCTCGAGGCGAATGACCCGCGCCCCTGTATACTGCTGCTCAAACGAGAGAATATTCTCAATCGTCGCCCCGCGGAAACGGTAGATGCTCTGGTCATCATCGCCGACCACACACAGGTTGTTGCGTCCCCCCGCCAACTGCGAAACGAGTTTATACTGTGCGCGGTTGGTGTCCTGATACTCGTCGACCATCACATAGTGGTAGCGGCGCTGATATTTCTCCAGCACGTCGGGATGTTCGCTAAACAGCCGTACCGTCAGCGTGATGATATCATCAAAATCCATCGCGTTCGCCTCAAACAGGCGCTTTTGATAGGCCTCGTAAAGCTTCGCCAGCTTTTTCAGGCGGAAGTCATTGTCCGCCGCCGCCCGGTCCATCGTCTGGGCCGGTGTCTCCAGCATATCCTTAAATTCGCCGATTTTTGAGAGGACGCTGCGCGGCGGAAACTGCTTGTCATCAAGATTTTGCGCCTTGATGAGATCCTTGATCACCTTCTGCGAATCGTCCGAATCGTAGATGGCAAAGCCGCTGCGGTAACCCAGCCGCTCGATATCGGCTCGCAGCATGCGCACGCAGGCGGAATGGAAAGTCGAGGCATGCACCTGACCGCCCAACGCCTCCCCCAGCATGCCGCACAGGCGGCTTTTAAGCTCGGCCGCCGCCTTGTTTGTAAAGGTGATCGCCAAAATCTCCCACGGGCGAGGCGGGCTGTCCGCCAAAAGACGAGAGAGCCGCCCCTCGTCCGACACCGCACCATCTGCGGCCTGTTCCAACCAGTTCAGCGCCGCTTCATCGACATAAAACGGCAGGCTGTCGCTGTGATATCCCCGACCAAACAGCAACAGATTGGCGATCCGGTTGATCAAAACAGTGGTCTTTCCGCTGCCCGCACCCGCTAAAATAAGCAGCGGCCCCTCGGTGGTCAACACCGCAGCGCGCTGCATCTCATTCATCTTAGAAAACCGTTGCTCGATCAGGGCGCGTCTGAGCGCCAGATAGCGCGCGGTCTGTGTTTTCTCCGGCATGCCATTTCTCCTTTGTGACAGGTCCTTTACTTAAATCGTTTAAAAATAATCGGCAAAGGTGGTGAATATTTTGCCTCGCCACCTTGTTCCTTGCTTTTCTATTGTACACTATTTCAGCACACAAGAAAAGTCATAAAAAGGCAGGAACCGAGAAAATCCGCCACCACTTACAGTCCGTTTGCCGCAAAGCAGGCGCTATACGTAAAAGGGCGGTTGACACGCCCGAACGTCCAACCCCTGCTTTTGAACCAAATCGGCGATATCCGCGGGCAAGGGCGAGAACAGATCCATCTGTTTTTTGGTGACAGGGTGCCAAAACCGCACCTGCGCACAGTGCAGCACCTGCCTTTGAATATCGGCTGTTCCCCCGCCGTAGAACGCATCGCCCAAAATCGGGTGCCCAACCGCGGAGAAGTGGACGCGCAGCTGGTGCATGCGCCCTGTATGTAACGTACACACCACAGCCGTCGCCTGTTCGTTGGCCGTCAACACCCGATACTCGGTGCGCGCCGGTTTGCCGTCCGCCCGTACAACCTGGCGCGGCTCATAGGGTTGCTGTCGCGCGATCGGCAGTTCAATAAAGCCATGTGCGGTACCAAGTCGGCCCTGCACCACCGCCAGATAACGCTTGCCGATCTTCTGCCACAGCTGCGCGGCGGCCAGTTGGTGCTTGGCGGTAACCAACGCCCCGCTGGTGTCGCGATCCAGTCGGCTCATGGCGCGAAACACCCCTTGCGCCGTATTCTCCAGTGTGTCGGCATAGTGGCTGCCCGACCGATGGCACACCATCCCGGCCGGCTTATCGTAGACGATAATGTCGGCATCCTCATACAGCACCGGCACCCTTTCGTTGCGCACACAGCGCGCGACCGCCGGCTGCGGCAGCGTCACCATCAAAATGTCCCCCGGCTTCAACAGGTAGCTTGAACGCACCCGCCGACCCGCGACACAAAGGCCGTTCTCGGTCTGCTTGAGCGCCACAATCAAGCGTTTGGAATAACCCTCGGCCAACAGCCGCGCCGCCACGCTTTGTCCGCTCGCGGTTGCGGTATACGAAAACTGCCGCGGATCGCCCAAGGCGTTATGCATCGGTTAAAACCACCTTTCTATTTGTTGTGACTTGCGAGGTTGCGGCGGTACATTTAGACGTTTTTCTAAATGCACTTGATCTTCCGGACACTTTGTGTTACTTTAAATTTAGACAAGAGTCTAAATGTTTTAAGCTTTAACAAAGGCGGTGATCCCTGTGCGCCCCCAGTCCACTTTTAAGGCTCTTTCCGACCCAACACGGCGCGAAATTCTCTCGTTGCTCAGGCGCGGTGCCATGACTGCGGGCGAGATCGGCGCCAGGTTCGCGATAACCGGTGCCTCCATCTCCCACCACCTTGCGGTGCTGCGTGACGCAGGACTGATAACCGACGATCGGCGTGGCAAATACATCTACTATGAATTGAACATGACGGTACTCGATGAACTGCTCGTTTGGGCGACCGATTTGAGAGGAGAAAAACCATGAAAATGAAAAAATCGACGCCGCTTCTTGCAGGCGTGCTGGCGCTGCTGCCGCTGGCCCTGACTGCTTGGTTTTACCCACGCCTGCCGGCAGCCATCCCCATGCAATGGCATCTCGACGGTTCGGTGCGCTACGACCCCAAGCATAACCTTTGGATCATGGCGGCCATATCCCCCCTGCTGGCGGTGCTGCTCCCATTGCTGCCCAAAATCGACCCCCGAAAACGCAACTACTCAAAATTCAGTGCGACCTATCAAGCCTTTATGTTGGTGATGCTGCTGTTTTTGCTGATGCTGCACTGCGTCATTATTTCAGAAGCACTCAACCCCGGCCGCATTGCGGTTCCCACTGTTGCTATAAGCAGTGTCGGATTACTGTGTGTATTTCTTGGCAACATCATGCCCAAGATTAAAAGCAATTTTTATATGGGCGTGCGCACACCATGGACCCTGTCCGATCCCGACGTCTGGTTTAAAACCCACCGTCTGTGCGGCCACCTGTTTTTTGTCGGCGGCCTTTTCATCTGCATCTGCCCCTTTCTTCTATCACAAGAAACGGCATTTTTTGCCCTTACGGTCACCATCATACTCATGGCCGGCCTACCCGCCGTTATGAGCTACCTATGGTACCGCCAAAATCACCCCGAACAAGACTGACCACCCATATAAAAAGCGGCGGAAATTTTTCGCCGCTTTTTGCGTGGGCACAGACTTAAAAGGACACCACCCGCTTATACTTTTTTCAAAATTTTGTCGCAGATATAAAGGCTGTGCGCTGCCGCCAATAATGGCGTCGTCACAGCTTTTACAGTCAGACATCTGATCAAACAGTCCTTTCGGCAAAGTATCTCCGTCGGACATCATAAATATCGACGGCGACTATGTCACACCACAAGTGCAGCGCGCGCAGTGGGATAATGGCGCATCAACAGGCGGTTGCCGCATCAGCGGCGAGCCGTTGCGCATGAACCACGGTATAATAGTCGCTTTGCAGCTATTATACCACATTATTTGGCGAAAACAAAAATATTATAGCACCCTGTTGCGCATAATAAGGCCTTTAAAAGTGCGGCGCAAGGCGCCCCGACATCATGTTGCAGTCGGGGCGCCTTGCGCCATTATGTGAGGAAGCGGTCGATTTACGCCATCGATTCCAATATGGCATCGGCCAGCGATTCGAGCTCCGACGCCTTATCCGCCTCGAGAGAGGAGGCGATGCTCACGCGTGTGTTGAGCACGGTCATATTTTTCATCTCTTCATCGATAAACTTTTGCATCAGATCGCCCGACTTAATCGCCCAAGAACCGTTTTCAACCAGTGCAACGGTTCGTTTTTGAAGATTGAGCGCCTTCATATCCATCAGTAAATTGTGCATCGCAGGGTAGATGCCCAAATTATAGGTCACCGACGCCAGAACCATGTGGCTGTATTTAAACGACTCGGAAATGAGCTGCGAAACATCGGTCGACGACACATCATACAAGGCGACCTTGGTCATGCCCTTCTCGCACAGGCGCGCCGCTAAGGCCTGCATGGCGGATTCGGTGTTGCCATACATCGAGGCATACACCATCAGCACACCTTTTTCCTCCGGCTGGTAGCCGCCCCAGAGCGCGTATTTCCCGATGATATAACTCAAATCCTTGCGCCACACCGGACCGTGGAGCGGGCAGAGGTATTTGATTTGATCCAGAATACCGCCGGCTTTTTTCAACACGGACAGAATATGTGGGCCGTATTTTCCGACGATGTTGGTCAAATAGCGTCGGGCATCGTCGAGCCAATCCCGGTCAAAGTCCACCTCGTCGGCAAAAAGCTTACCGTCGAGCGCGCCAAAGGTGCCAAAGGCATCGGCGCAGAAAAGAACACCGTTGGTGGTATCAAAGGTGACCATCACCTCCGGCCAGTGCACCATGGGGGCAAACACAAAGGTGACCAAGTGCTTGCCAAAACTAAATGTGTCCCCCTCCTGCACCTGAACCATTTGATGATTGTCGACATGGAACCCGAACTGACGCATCAGCATAAACGCCTTCTCATTGCTGATGATGGTCACATTGGGCCAGCGCAGCAAAATCGCCTCGATAGAACCGGCATGATCCGGCTCAAGATGATTGACAACCAGATAATCCAGCGGCCGACCGTCGAGCACATGTGTGATGTTTTCGATGAGCTGCCGGCACGCCGACCAATCCACCGTGTCAAAGAGCGCCGTCTTTTCATCCATAAGCAGATAGGCGTTGTAGGAGACGCCCCGCGGGATTGGATACGCATTTTCAAACAGCGCCAGTCGGTGGTCGTTCGCGCCCACCCAATACAGATCTTCGGTTACATTTCTCACGCAATACATAATATACGCTCCTTTCCGCTTTACGCCTCAATAAATTGAGATGTCTTCTCGGCACACTCTGGGCAAACCCAGTCCTCGGACAAGTCCTTAAACAGGGTGCCGGGCGCCACATCGTTTTCCGGGTCGCCCAACTCCGGTATGTATTCATAGCCGCAGCCGCTGCAGACATAGCTGGGGCCAATCGGC
The DNA here is from genome assembly GCA_047974975.1 of Candidatus Fimivivens sp. GTDB lineage: Bacteria > Bacillota > Clostridia > Oscillospirales > Ruminococcaceae > Yanshouia. The sequence continues at coordinate 89,990 of JBKECV010000013.1, read as the reverse complement.
TCGGGCTTTGGCATCTGCGGCCGCTTCATCTTGATCATAGGCGGTGCAGGCTGCTTCTCACCGGTGCCCAACGCGGCCGTCAGGAGTGGCAACACCTCGTGAACGTCACCCACAATACCGTAGTCGCAATTCTTAAAGATGGGCGCATTGCCATTTTGGTTGATGGCCACGATAATCGAGGCCTCCTTAATGCCTTTCAAGTGCTGGGTGGCGCCCGAAATGCCGCAAGCGATGTACAAATTGCCGGTAAATTTCTGGCCGGACATGCCCACATAGCGATTTAACGGCAGATATTTGAGCGTTTCGGCCACTGGGCGGGAGGAGCCGATCGCCGCACCCGCAGCCTTGGCCAGATTCTCGATGAGCTTCATATTCTTCTTGTCACCGATGCCCTGCCCGACAGATACCACGCGCTCGGCCTTGACGATGGGCGTTTCAAGCGGAATGCCGACGGTGAAGTCGAACCCATCCTTATTGAGCGCCTGCGTCAGCGCCTCAACCTGCGCCCCGGCATCGCCCTCTTTAAAGATGACCTTTTTGCGGATGCCGGTGATGGGGGATGCTTTCTTGGCGCGGCTCGAGGAAGCGCCCTCCTCCTTGGGCGGCTTGCCCAAAATATGCGCGGCGATCACGATGCGCTGAACCTCGTTGGTTCCCTCGTAAATGGTGGTAATTTTGGCATCGCGGTACATCCGCTCCACCTCCATCCCTTTCAGGTAACCGGTGCCGCCAAAAATTTGCAGGGCATCGTTGGTCACCTCCAACGCAATATCCGATGCATACTGCTTGGCCATGGCCGATTCCATGCCAAAGGGCTGGTGCTGCTCTTTAAGTTCAGCCGCCGAGTAGACTAAAAATCGCGCCGTGCGCAGCTTGGTGGCCATATCGGCAATTTTAAAGGAGATGGCCTGTTGGAACCCGATGGGTTTGCCAAACTGCACGCGCTCTTTGGCGTAGGTTACGGCCTGTTCAAAGGCGCCCTGTGCAATGCCCAGTGCCTGCGCGGCAATGCCGATGCGGCCGCCGTCCAGCGTGGCCATCGCAATTTTAAAACCCTGCCCCTCTTTGCCGAGCAGATTTTCTTTGGGAACCTTTACATCATTGAAGATCAGCTCCGCCGTGGACGAGGAGCGGATGCCCATTTTGTCGTAGTGGTCGCCAAAGGTGAAGCCTTTCCAACCCTTTTCGACAATGAAAGCGGAGATGCCGCGGGTGCCGATATCAGGGGTCGTCAGCGCAAGCACCACATATGTATCCGCCTTGGGCGCATTGGTGATAAAAATTTTGCCGCCGTTTAAAAGATAGTGGTCGCCCTTGTCGACGGCAGTCGTCTCGGTGCCGCCGGCATCGGAGCCGGCGTTGGGCTCGGTCAATCCAAAGGCGCCGATTTTTTCGCCCTTACAGAGCGGCGGCAGATATTTTTTCTTTTGTGCCTCGTTGCCAAAAGCGAAAATCGGCCAGGTGCCCAACGACGTATGGGCCGACAGAATGACACCCGTGCCACCATCCACCCGCGCCAATTCCTCAACAGCGATGGCATAGCTGATCATGTCCAACCCCATACCGCCGCAATCGACGGGAAACGGAATTCCCATCAGTCCCATTTCGCCCAAAGCGGCGACCGCCTCCTCAGGGAACTGGTTCTCCTTGTCCAAGAGAAAGGCCAATGGTTTCACTTGCTCCTCTGCGAAGATTCTAACCTGCGAACGAATCGCCTCGTGTTGTTGCGTGGTCGAAAATAACATGCCGCTTCCTCCTTTTTAATTGTCGATCAATTCTCTCCAATATATGCGTATGAAAAATCAAGGGCCAAATAGAATCTCTTGTAAACAGTGCGCCTGCAGCTGCGCATCCAGTTTTTGCTGAATGGCGGACAACTGCTTATTGACGTGGCAAACCGTGTCACCATGCGCTTTGCACCACGCGCATTGGTAACCCGCTCTCATACAGGCGCTCAGCGCGGAATCCTCCTGCATAATCTGCATCAAGTCAAAAAGCGAAACCTTTTCCAGATCCGCCGCCAAAATGCAACCGCCCTGCGCCCCGCGCAGCGTGCGGATCAGGCCGCCTTTTTCAAGTTTTTTCAGTATTTTATAAGCAAATTGCTGCGGTATCTGCTCCCCCTGCGCCAGCTGTGACGCGGTGAAGCGCGCATGATCCGCGAGCACCCGAAGCATGCGCAGCGCATAATCTGTTTCCTTTGTTATAATCATCAGGTCCCCCTTGTGTTTAATTATATCTTACTTTATTTGGATGGAATTTGTCAAGTATACGTTCATGTTTTTGTCATATTCTGCCATGACCACCCCCAACCAGTTGGGTAAAAAGACGAAACAGCCACCGGTATCCGCCGATAGCCGCCTGACGCCCTGTATGATGGGGCGCCTCTGTCTAAAACAGACCGACTATAAAATGAATGATATTCGGAAATATCAACACCGCCGACAGCATCCGCCCAATCTGCAAAATAATCACATCGGGGGATGAAATGCCAATATCCGCCGAAATGAGCGCCATATCCGACGCGCCGGCCGGCGTGGCCGCCAACATGCCCTCACTGGTGCTCAGCAACGTGCATCGGCTTAAAATACGGGCGATCAAAATGCAGGCGAGCACATACGCTGCGAGCATCACCACCGCCGGAACAAGCAGTGTCTTCATCTGTGAGATGTCCTGCGGGCCAATTCCGGTCCCGATGTAAGCGCCGGCCAGCATCTGCGCCAGACGCTTAATCCATCCCGGCAGCATGCAGGCGGGGAAAAACTGCTTGGCCGCAATGGTGGCCATAATCGAAAACAGCAGCGCACCCGCCGGAATGCGCGACATTTCGCCGACCAAACCACCCGCGACCGCCGCTGCGACCGCCGCCAAAAAGCCACCATGGGAATACCCTGTTTTTGGTGCGGTTGCCGCAGGTTTCACAACTTTCTCATGATTTTGGGCAAAATATTTGATGAGCGACGGAAAAATGCCGATGCCCGCACACATGCGAATAAACTGCATCACCGCCACCTGCGTGCTGTCCGCCCCCATCTCGGCCGCGATAATCGGGGTGTTGGACATGCCCCCCGGCACCGCACAAAGCATTGCGGTGAGCAGGTCCATGTCGGATAACTCATACAGCGCGGCGCCCAACACCAAATTCAGCACCAGCATGCAGCCAATTAGGATGCACAACGGCTTTAACAGCCGCCGAAACTGCTTAATTTCTTCCCTGCTAACCCCGACACCTATAAACGCGCCCGATACAATTTGCGCCGCCACTTTTGCCTCATAGGGCATAAAAGCGATGCCCAAAAAGCAATTGTAGCCCACAATGCCCACAACCGCCCCCACCAGGACGCCCCCGGGCATGCGCATTTTGTAAAACGCGGCGCCGGCCAATGCCGCAACAAACAGCGTGAGCAAAAAATTCAATGGGCCCGTCCTTTCTTAATCGCGCAAGAATTTGACAATTAAATTGGATTTTAATATAGTTATGATGATATGTCAGATACGTCTACAAAAAATTGAGGAGCTATTATGACATTAAGAGAATTAAAGGTCTTTGTCTCTGTCTATGAAAATCAATCCATTTCAAAGGCTGCGGAAAGATTATACATGACCCAACCCACTTTGACAAGGGTGATCCAAAACATCGAAAATGATGTGGGCGCCCAGCTGTTCAAACGCACAAGAAACGGCATCATTCTCACGGTGGCAGGCGAAATATACATGGAAAATGCCAAAAAGATGATCGCCATGTACCGGCATCTCGAGATATCACTGGCCGCTGTCAACACCGAAAACCGCGGCAAGCTGGTCATCGGCAGCAATTTTTTCCTGGGCGCCTGCGTGTTGCCCTGCATTGTTTCGGAATTTGAAAAACGCTTTCCGAATATCGAGTTGACCATCATCGAGGGCACTTCAACCGAAATTGAGAATGAAATATCCAAGGGCATCATCGATATCGGGGTGATTCATCTGCCAGTGCAGTCCAATTCCATTGAGGCCGTCCCCATCGGGCAGGAGCGTTTTTTTATTGCCCTGCCGTCCGACGATGCACTCGCCACAATGGCCTATTACAAAGAGGGGGTCAAGCTGCCCTATCTCGATATCAAGCTGCTCAAGGAGCGCCATTTTGTTGTGAATCACCCCACACAGCATGCCCGAAAAGAGACCGAACGCATCTGCAAGCTGGCCGGTTTTTCGCCCAAAGTAAAATTCCAGACGCGAAACATTCAGACGATTGCAAAAATGGTGGGGCGCAAAATCGGCGTTTCGCTGATCCCCTCGTCCTATATCATGCTTTTTAGCGATGTGGACAAGCCGGATTATTTTCATATTGAAGAGGCCTACCGCCCCGAGTGGCGCGTCGCTGTTATCTACGAGAAAACGATGCCGTTGGTTCCCGCCTCCAAAACATTTATTGAAATTTGCACCGAGGTTCTGCCCCATATTTATAACATGTAAAACATCAAGAAGCCGCCGATGATCAACCCGGCGGCTTCTTAGCATTTTGCGTTAAATCGGTTAATACCTACGCGTGCTTCTCTTTTTTGAACAGCGGCTTGATCACCGGATAAAGCAGCATGGTCACGCAGGAAATCATAATAATGGCGGTAATCGGCTTGGTAAAGATACTCACCATATCGCCGTTTGCAAGGGTATAGGCGCGGCGGAAATTGGATTCGCACATCTGCCCAAGCACCAGTCCGAGCACCAGCGCAGCCGAGTTATAACCGAGCTTGACAAACATATAGCCGATGATACCGGCACCCGCCATCAACATCACATCACCGGTGTTATTGTTCAGCGCATAGGCGCCGATGGCTGCGAGCATCACGATAACCGGGCCCAAAATGCTGTATGGCACCGCCAAAATCTTGGCGAAAACCTTGGCGATCATCATCGCGACAATGACCATCACAATGTTGGTGACAAACATCGCCCCAAATACCGACGAAAGGTAGTCGGGCTGCGTCTTAACCAGCAACGGACCCACCTGAACGCCCTTTATGACCAACGCCGTCATCATAATGGCCGCGGCGTTACCACCGGGAATGCCCAATGAAAGCAGCGGCACCATCGAGCCGCCGGTTGCAGCATTGTTGGCCGCTTCGGCCGCCACGATGCCCTCCGGAATACCGGTGCCAAGCAAATGCGCCTTTTTAGAGACTTTCTTTTCAATCGCGTAGGAAAGGAACGACCCGATGGTCGCACCGGCGCCGGGCAGAATGCCGACAACCGACCCCAAAATCGAGGCGCGCAGCATCGTGGCCCTAGTCGCCCAAATTTCTTTAAAAGAGGGCAAAACGGTTTTCGCCTTGGCGGCGCCGGGGCCCGTTTCCGCCTTGGTATCAATCTTTTTGGGTTTCTGTGTTTGTTTTAGAACCTCGGTCACCGCAAAGAGGCCGATCATGACAGGGATCATCTCGATGCCCGAGAGCAGCGTCGAGTTGCCCCAGGTAAAGCGCGCAATACCGAGCATCGGATCCATGCCCACAGTGGCCAGTAAAAGGCCCAGCAGGCCGGAAAGCAAGGTTTTAATCAGGTTGCCGCTGTCCAAGCAGGAAAGCACCGACAAACCCAAAAAGGAAACCGCAAACAGCTCCGACGGGCCAAACTTGAGCGCAACAGCCGCAAGCTGCGGCGAAATAAGCGCCATGGCAAATGCGGCGACCATGCCGCCGATGGCAGAAGACACAAGCGAGTAGCCCAACGCCTTGCCCGCTTCACCGCGCTGCGCCATGGGGTACCCGTCAAAGGTCGTCGGCGCCGACGAGGGTGTACCGGGAATTTTAAACAAAATTGCGGTGATGCCACCGCCGGTAATGGACGCACAATAAACCGACACCAAAAACGCAATGGCGATAACCGGATCCATGGCGTAGGCAAAGGGCAGCGCCAGCGCAACCGCCATCGAGGCCGAAACACCGGGCATCGCACCAAAAATAACACCGATAAAGGTTCCCGCAAACAAAAGGAGGAAGGTAGACGGTGTCAGAACAATTTTAAGACCATTAATCAACAGATCAAACATTTACTTTCACTCCTTTCTTAAAATGTCAGGAAGCCTTCGCACATCAATGCAAACGCGCGGAACACGCCGTTTCCTCTGGCCAGCATAATGCCCAAAGCGCCTTGGAACAGGACATACAGCAGCAATGTAATGCCAAGCGAGAAGAGGAAAAGTCTAACCCATCTTCTTTCGCCCAGCAAGGCGCCGTATGCCATTAAAAACAAGAAGCACACCGGCATAAATCCAATGTAAGGCATGAGCATCGCCATGCCAAACACAAGCACCATGCCCATAAAAAGCTTACTTTTAAAGAACGCCATTATTTTGAATTCTTTGAACGCTTTAAAAGATTCCGCTTTATTTTCTTTGTAGCCTTTAATAATATTTGCGATCAGCAGCGCAATCATGGCGGCCAGAATGATTCTCGGCCAAAATGCGGCGCCTAACTCGGTGGCCGTCGGTGCAGGCGACTTGGCGCCCACCAAAAAAAAGCAATACACCGAGAAGATCGTGAGAAAAATAGAGAATAAAAGATCCAACCTATTGCCTCCTCCGGATAAGTTTGAACGGGCCGGCGCCGCATGATACAACGCCGGCCACCATCAAGCTAATTCTAGATTATTTATTGCCGAACATCTCGACAAAGTCCTGATAATCCGCATCCCATGCAGTCTTATAGTCCGCCGTGTTCTTCCAACCCGGGCGCTGATCTAAGCCTTCGCTCTTGGCCCAAGTCTGGAATTCTTCGCTGGAAACGGCTCTTTGAGCAGCGGCCTCAAACGCCTTGACAGCGCCCTCGGGGGTTCCGTTGGCATAGAAGATGCCGCGGGCAGGGCCAAAGTAGGACTCAACGCCGATCTCGCCGGCCGCTTCAACGTTCTCATAGCCGGGCATAGTGAGTCTCTCCTCGGTGAAGGACATGATGACCTTCATGTCGCCGGACTGAACCATCGCAGCAACTTCCGCAGGGCCGACAACGGCGAGGCCGACATGGCCGCCGATGACGTCCGCGTTAAGCTGTGCGCCCTCGGTGTAAGCAACCGCCTCAACCTTGTCGCCGAAAGCGGCTTCAATGCAAGCGCCATCCAGACCGGTGATTGACATAACGCCGGCCTTTACAGAACCGGGGTTGGCTTCAACATGTGCCATCAGCTCGGCATAGGTGTTGTAAGGGGCATCTTTGCCGGCCACCAGGATATTGCAGTCGTGCACCAGCTGGGTGAGGGGGTTAATTTTGCCATAAACGTCAAAATTGGTCGCGCCGGTCACCTGAGCCAGCAGCGGAGAGGGGGTACAGATCAGGAAAGTGTAACCATCAGCCGGCTGGCTGGTGGCAAACTCAACACCGGTAACGCCGCCTGCGCCTGCTTTGTTGTTGACAACGACAGGTACGCCGAGCTCTTTTTCAAGCGCGGTGGCAAAGGTTCTGGCTGTGGTATCGGCACCGCCGCCGTTGCCCCAGGGGCAGATAATCTCAATTTTTCTTTCAAACTGCCAGCCGGAATCTTCAGTTGCGCCGGGTGCAGAGCTATCCGCAGCATCTTTACCGCAAGCTGCAAATACCATGGTCATCATGGCCAATGCGACAATAAGGGTTAGAATCTTTTTCATAATTTTTCTCCTTTTCTTATCTATTTCCAGCGAATGCTATTCGCTAAAAATAACTGGGGTTCCTCTTTGTTATTCCACAGGTTCAACCTGCCGAACCACATCGATGATGGTGCCGTCACGCGCTTCAATAATGCCGACAACGCGCGCTTTGAACCGAACCGGATCCGGCGTTCCAACAATAGTATAAGCGATATCCCGCAATTCTTCAATCGTTTTAAGGGGCAACTTTGTATCCTTTAAGATCTCGCACAAATCGGTTCGCAACGGGTTGACGGCAATGCCATAATCGGTCACAACAACGTCAACCGTCTCGCCCGGGGTGGTCACGGTTGTCACGGCACTGCACACAGCAGGTATTCTGCCCTGAAGCAGCGGCGCTATGACAATGGTGCATTTGGCACCCGCCGCCGTGTCGGGGTGCCCACCCTGTGCACCGGTGATGATGCCGTCCGAGCCGACCACCACATTACAGTTGAATTGGGTATCGATCTCAAGCGAAGCCAAAATAACAAAGTCCAACTTGTTGACATAGGCGCCTTTATTGAAAGGATTGGCATATTCGCCCGCTGAAATCTCAATATGATTGGGGTTTTTCTTGATGCTCTCAACCGCGCCAAGATCAAAATCCTGCGTGTCCACCAGCTTATCAACCAACCCCTCTTCGAGGAGCTGACACATCGGCGTCGTTAAACCGCCCACCCCAAATCCCATCTTGATACCGCGTTTTTTCATCTCCTGTGCAAGTGAAATGGTCGAGGCAATGGAAGCGCCGCCGACGCCTGTCTGGTAAGAGAAGCCGTCTTTAAAATAGGGCGTATGGGTCACCACCTGAGTGCAATAATCCGCCATTTTAAGCTTGCGCATATCGGTGGTGGGTTTGGCCGCACCCGAGGCAATCTTATCGGGATTGCCAATCGCGTCAACCACACAAACATAGTCGACGTTTGTCATCGAGATGCTGGCCGGCGCGTTGGGAAACGGCACCAGCGTGTCGGTAATGGCGACCACCCTGTCGGCGTACTGCGCATCCGCCATCGCATAGGAGAGCACGCCGCAGTCGCTCTTTCCACCGGTGGCGCGGCAATTGCCATACACGTCACAGGTCGGGGCACCGATAAAAGCGATGTCGATATGCTCCTCGCCGCTTTCAATCGCTCGAACCCGTCCGCCGTGTGAACACATCGTGGCCAACCCCTTGAGTTTGCCGCTCGAAATGGCCTCGCCGATGCCGCCGCGCACACCGGAGGATCGAATGGAGGTGATGGTCTCATCCTCAATCATCGCAACCAAGCGATCGTGCGCCTTGCCAAGGCTGGTCGCACAGATTCTCAAGTCCTTAATCCCCCGCGCGTGTACGCGTTGCATCACCATGTCGACGACATAATCGCCCTCGCGAAAGTGGTGATGAAACGAGAGCGTCATGCCGTCTTTAATGCCGCATTTGTCCAGCGCCCGGTCGATCGACTCCACCAGCTTGCTTCGGGTGGGGTCGAGCACCGCGCGGGTTTTCGGCGCACTTTTAATATATTCGTGGTCATCAAACGCCAGATAACCCATGTAAGGCTTTTTGCCCGTAATATCCAGAATCTGCTGCGGAATTTCTCTGCCGACTTTATTGATCATGATTATAAATCCCCCTCGTATACGCCCGAGGCTTTTGCAAGCGCAATAATCCGCTTGGCGCCGTCGTAAAAGGCGATATCAATCATCTTGCCATTGACCGTAAACACGCCGATCCCCTGCGCCTTTTTTTCGTCGATCTCGGTCACGACCTTTTCGGCAAAATCAATCTCTTTAAAGGTGGGGGTAAAGACGCGGTGTGTGACATTGATCTGTCTGGGGTTGATAATGCTTTTGCCGTCAAACCCCATCATCTTGATCATCCGGACTTCTTGTTCAAAGCCTTCCATGTCGTCCAAATTGGTATAGACTGTGTCAAAGCACTGAACACCCGACGCCCTAGCCGCAATGATCATATTTTGCCTTGCGCCCATCAGCTCGACGCCGGTGCCGGAGATGACCGTTTGAAGATCCTTGGTATAATCCCCGCCCGAAAGTGCGATGCCAAAAAGCCGCGGTGAACTTTCGCAAATCGCCAACGCATTGACAACGCCGCGGGTCGACTCCAGCGCCGCCATCAGCAGCGTGCTGCCGATCGGGCGCTCAAATGCACGCTCCGCCTCTTGCACCGCTTGCTCCACCACTCTAACGTCGTCGGCATATTGCGTCTTGGGAATTCGAATGGCATCGGCGCCGCCGGCCACACACACGCGGATATCCTCCTGCCAGTGGGGGGTGTCGAGCCCGTTGATGCGCACCACCCGTTCAATGCCGCGGTAGTCAATCGCCTGCAAGGCGTGGTAGAGCGAAAATCTGGCCGCATCTTTCTGGTTTTCGGCGACGGCATCCTCAAGGTCGAGCATAATCGAATCGGGGGCATAGATGTAAGGATCTTTAATCAACCCCGGCTTCTGGCAGTTGAGGAACATCATCGTTCTTCTCAACCGATGTTTATTTGGGTGTATCATTTAAGCGCCTCCCAATTGACCTGCCCTTCATGTTCTGCCGCCCTGAAAACAGCACATTCCACTCTGGCTTTCAGTGTGCAGTCGAGGGCGCCTCTGTCCTCGACCTTGACCTTGATGCCGTCAACATCCAGGCACGCTAAAACTTCGGTAACCGTCTGACGAATTTGCCGCAAAAACTGCTGCGCCACGCTGCTTGAAATTTCAAGCTCGATGCCGTCTGGCAACGGTTCGACAACGACGCGCGCATCGCTCGATTCCAACGTCCCTGCAACAGCCGCTTTTTTTATGACCATGCAAATCCTCCTTAAAACAACCGGTTTCTCATCCGGCTATTTTGTTCCTACATTAAATATTATATACATCCCCCCCACTTTGACAAATACAAAATCGGTATGAGCGCCATACAGATTTTTAATAAATTATAAAATTTTCATGTCTTTGGGCGCACACGGGTAAAAAAATTGTAAATTCGCACAAAGTTTTCGACATGTTTTTGAAACATATTTTCAGCACATGCAACGAGCGAGGAAACGCGCGCCGACTTTAGTCGGCGCGCGTTTCCTCTGGTCTAAACTGTTCTTTGGCACCGCGCTCATCCATTTGACGATGCAGGTTTTCCGCGCGCGTTACGATCGCTCGGTGCCCAAGCGCGCAATCACAGGTCGCTATTGTAATAGTTAATCAGGCAGCCACAGGCGAGAATTTGCTTTTCCGACTCGGTGAGATCACCGACAGAAACGGTTATCTCTCGAACGGCGTGACCATCGACCACATAAGCGGCCATTTCTTTTTGGCCCGACAACAGCTTGGCGCGAATCCCCTTGATATAGACATAGCAATCCGCTGCAACATCGCCGCCGTCTCCGACAACGAACGGAATAATCCCCCAGTTGATCAGGTTGGAGCGGTAACGCTTGGTCGCATATTCCTTGGCAAAATTGGCCCAACCCCCCAGCACTTTCTGGCAGGAGGCCGCCTGCTCACGGGCGGAACCGTCGCCGGGTTTGTTGGCAAAGAAAGCCGATCCGACGCCAACCTGCTTGGGATCCCCCTCAAACAAGCCTTTTTGCCGCAGCGCATCAAACACCTGCGCCATTTGGGCATTCCCCTCGGGCGACACACCCTTTTCTCGCGCGACTTCAATCTCGCGCAGCTGTTTGGATTTTGGCACGTAGTCGGGCGCTTTACGGCTGAGCGTAAACTCTGAAAGCCGCTCGGGGTTCGAGCGAAAAGAGGACGTCTCGCCCGATGGGATCAGCTCATCGGTCGTGGTGACCGGATCGTCGATATAGGTGATCACCTTGACAAGCAGATCATCGGTCAGGCTTGGCATCTTGGGCCATTCCTTAATATTGGGTCCCATGAGCAGCGCCCCACCTGCATGCGGCCGATCGGTCGCGTCCAAAACGCGCTTGTCATAAATGCCTGTATCAAAATAATAGGTCGGTTTTGTTAAGTTAAAATCAATTTCCTCGGCACTGGTCAGCCTGCCGCCGTTCATCGCCGTGGCCGCAATGCTGCGCGCATCCATGAGCGCCACCGAGGACAATTGCCCCTCGCCCGGCTTTGAACCCTCGCGGTTGGGGAAATTTCTCGTTGTGTGGCGGATCGAAAATTCGCCGTTTGCAGGCGTGTCCCCCGCACCGAAACAGGGCCCGCAAAACGCGCTGCGCACAATGGCACCGGCGGCCATCAGTTTTTCGATGCTGCCGTTTCGAACCAGCTGCAAATAGGTCGGCTGACTGGAGGGATAAACACTCATCGTAAAGGCGCCATTGCCGACAGATTGGCCGTTGAGAATATCGGCCGCATCGACGATGTTATCATAGGTGCCCCCTGCGCAGCCTGCAATCACCCCTTGATCGACGTAAAGCTGGCCATCGATGACCTTGTCCGCAAGACCCAGACGCAGCGCCTTGTTTTCCAGCTGCTTGAGCGCTTGCTGTTCGGTATATTCTAAAATTTCAATCGGATTTTCTTTTAATTGATCAATCGTATACACATTGCTGGGATGGAACGGCAGCGCAATGGACGGCTTGATGGTCGAAAGATCCACATAGATGCAGCCGTCGTAATAGGCCACCGCATCCGGCGCCAGCTTTTTGTAATCCCCGACTCGGCCGTGCGCTGCGAAATAATCCTTGACCTTGTCGTCGGTTTGCCAAATCGAACTCCAGCAGGTGGTCTCAGTGGTCATGACATCGATGCCGTTTCGGTACTCCACATCGAGATTGGCCACACCGTCACCGACAAATTCCATCACCTTGTTTTTAACATAGCCATTGGCAAAAACCTTGCCGATAATGGAAAGCGCCACATCCTGCGGACCGACCGCCTTAGAGGGGCGTCCGGTGAGATAGACGGCCACCACCTGCGGATACGGCAGATCGTAAGTGCGATTGAGCAGCTGCTTGGCCAGCTCACCGCCGCCCTCACCCACCGCCATCGTGCCCAATGCGCCGTATCGGGTGTGGCTGTCCGAACCGAGGATCATCCTGCCGGAGCCGGCCATCATCTCGCGGTTAAACTGGTGGATAACGGCCAGATTGGTCGGCACATAGATCCCGCCAAAGCGCTTGGCCGCCGACAGGGCAAACATGTGGTCATCCTCGTTGATGGTGCCGCCGACCGCACACAGCGAATTGTGGCAGTTGGTCAAAACATACGGCACAGGAAACCGAGTCAATCCCGACGCAATGGCCGTCTGAATGATGCCAACATAAGTGATATCGTGACTGGTGAGCGAGTCGAACTTCAGCTTGAGCTGCTGCATGTCCTCGCCGGTGTGATGATTTTTTAGAATAGCATGGGCGATAGTGCCCTTTTTTGCTTCTTCCTTGGTAACAGTTGTACCGGTCATCTGCGCCACTTTTGCCGGTGCATCCGGCGCATCCGCGACAATATCCGACCCAACCAAAAAAACGCCGTCGTTATAAAGTTTGATCATCCCGCGCTTCCTTTCAAAATTAATGATTGATATTATTATAGGATAACCCTATAATATAAACAAATATTATAATTTTATAAGATGCATAATATTTTTATTATGTATGCGGTGAGGTGCCCCATGACTGAACGCGAATTACTCTATATGAAAACAATCGCCAAAGAAAAAAGCATTTCCAAGGCGGCTGCCAAACTCTACGTTTCGCAGCCGTCATTGTCGCAATATGTCGCGCGGGTGGAAAGCGCCTTGGGCGAAAAAATATTTCTCAGAACCGGCAACGGTTTAATGCTCACCTATGCCGGGGAAAAATATATGCAGGCCGCCACCAATATTTTAAATATTTACGCCGACTTTAAAGATGAAATCAGCGGCATGGCGCAGCTTAAAAGCGGGCGTATCACAATCGGCGTCACCTATTTTCTCTCGATGTTGATTCTTTCCGATATCCTTTCAGATTTTCAGCGCACCTACCCCGCCATTGAGATTTTTGTGGTGGAAAAAAGCACAAATGAGTTGGAGCGGTTGCTCTCAGCGGGTGAGATTGATCTGGCCGTGATGCACATCCATAAAAAGCTGCCCATCAACGCCGACATTCATACCCACTGCCACCTTTTAACCGACCCCTTTGTGGCTGTGATGGCCAAGCAAGCCCCCCTTGCAAAGGCTTGTCCGAGCCGTGACGGTATGCCGACAATCGCGCTAAACCAACTGAGGGACAGCCGCTTCATCATGGTGCATAAGGATCAGCGCATCCGGCAAATAGCCGATTTTATTTTGGCCTCGGCCGATTTTACACCGAATATTGTCCTCACAACCCGCAACTGTGAAACGGCACGGCAGCTGTCTGTCAAAGGCGTCGGCCTTTCGCTGCTGCCCTTGTCCTATATCAAATATTTTTCCGACAACCGCCATGCCGTCATCTGTCGGCTGGACAACAGCGACGCCTACTGGATTCGCGCGGTCATGACCCGAAAGAGCGGCTATCTGTCCGCAGCATCTCAGGCGTTTATCGCCATGCTGCAAAAAGCATTCCAAAGCAACACAAAAGCCGCACCGTTTTAAAAGATGCGGCCGCCGTCGATTCAATTTTGCTGTTGTTTTAAATAGGCCAAAGTGGTCGTCGGCACCAACTTAGCCACCGCCGCCAAATCCCCCGCGTGCAGCAGGCTGCGCACAGCTGAGGCGCTGATCGGCATGCCCTCGCACTGCTTTCTCTCAACCTCGATAAGCGCAATGCCGTACTGAGGCAGCAGCACCTTGAGCTTGTCGTTATAGGCGTGGGTCACGCCGCAGCCGGGTTCGGTGCCAACAAAGCGCTTGGTTATCCCCAAGCCTTTGGCAAAGTATTCGCAGAAGATGCGAATATCCAGTTCACCGTTGGCGTCCTCCGCCTTGGCTTTTTCTTTGATAAAGTAGCTGGGAAACACGGCGGACGATATGAGGTAATCGCTCGTCTTGTGCAGCAACACATTTTCCAAATCGGCCACGCCGCGCCGAACCAACTCATAGCGCACATCCGCCGAAAATTCGCTTTTATCCGCCGAAAGCACAAACAGGTGCAGCACATCGCACTGCCGCGCGGCCATCTCTATCAGATAACGATGCCCATTCGTGAACGGGTTGCAGTTGGCGACAATGGCGCCAATTGTATCGCCTGCGCGCCGCTCGAGCGTGGCCACATACTTTAAAAGGCCGTCTTTGCTGTTTTCGGTGAGCAACACATCCTGCGTTTCAAGAATCGGATAAAACCCCATATCCAAAAACATTTGCTTATTTTCAGGCTTTGTAAATAAAAAAAGATGCGTCTGGCCGCGCGCCACCGCCAGATTCGCCACCTGCGTCACCACCTGCGTGGCAAGTCCGCAGCCTTGGTAATCTTTAGAAACGGCGACGCACTCGAGAACATTGTCATGAAGCGAACAGGTGGCCGCAATAAGTCCCTGCGCATCCATCAGATTGACGGTTATTTCAATCTGTTCATCGTACTGCAAGCCGTGTTGCACCAAAAATGCTTTTAGCTTGTCCTTTTTTTTTCCTGTAAAAGGAGCGCCCTGCTCCTCATAAAAATCATACGCTTCCATCATCATGCGCTTTCCCTCTATCTAGATGCTACATAAATCTTTCCCAATACCCAGCTGATCAAGCCGCCACCGCAAATAACGCCCACGCGATCAAACCGACCCACGTCCCGATAAAATAAAAGAAAAAATGGCTGCATCAATAAAACGATAACCATCTCAAAAATTTTGGTATAATCACGCGCTGTTGACAGATACTATCAGCACAACCTATTTTGCGACAAACAAACTGTAAACGATAAGGAGCGTGCCCGATGAAAGCCACGGGAATTGTAAGAAGAATAGACGACCTCGGGCGTGTCGTCATCCCAAAGGAAATTCGCAGAACCATGCGTATTCGAGAAGGCGACCCGTTGTTGATATCATTGACACAGTCGGAAGGCTTCTGCGCCGCGGTGCTCGCATTGGCGAAACGTGCGGGATGGCGCCATACATAGCCGCGCCGGCGCAAGCAGGCTCAAAGCGTGCAAAATCGGCCTTAATCCCTTGTGCAGACCGCCATTAAGGCAGCACCCGCCCGCATGCTTCCTCCGTCTATCGGCCGCCGGGATCACAACTTTATCTTGCCATCCAAAAAGCTTTGATAACGGTCGCAGATGGGCGCCGTTGCGCCAAAGTCAATTTGCTTACCCTTGTGTAGCCACAAAACCTTGTTGCACATGCTGCGCACCTGCTCGAGCGAATGCGAAACCAGAATGGTGGTCGCACCACCGCTGATGATCTCTTTCATTTTCGCTTCGCTTTTTTTGCGAAAGCCGCCATCGCCGACCGAGAGCACCTCGTCGAGAATCAAAATGTCCGGTTTAACCAAGGACGCAATAGAAAAGGCCAAGCGCGCTTTCATACCGGAAGAAAGCTGCTTAAACGGTCGATTTTCGTATTCTTCCAACTCCGAAAATGCGACGATATCGCGGTAGGTTTGGTCCATAAATTTTCGAGTATAGCCGAGCATGGCGCCGCGTAGATACGCATTTTCGCACACCGTTAAATCGCCGTCAAACCCACTGGCCAGCTCCAGCAATGCGGCGATGGTGCCCTCTCGATTAACTTGACCACGGGTCGGTTCCATAATGCCTGAAATCGCCTTGAGCAGCGTCGATTTTCCCGCGCCGTTGGTGCCGACAATGCCCAGCATATCCCCGCGCTCAATCGAAAAGGTTACGCCGTCCACCGCCCAAAATTCCTTGACGATATAATTTTGCTTAAGCTTACGCATCACAAATTCTTTCAAACCGATATCTTTAAAATCACCGGTAATATAACGAATGGCGACGTCGTTTAGCTCTAAAATCATGCCAACGCCTCCTCAAATATAGTACAGAAATTTGTGGTTGTATTTTTTGTACATCCAACCGCCAATGCCCAACATCACCAGTGCGAAAAAAGCGCAAAGCAGATGATAGCCAAACGTCGGAATGTCGTTTTCTAAAACAATTTTGCGGAAATAGCGAATATAAACATAGATGGGATTGGTATAAAAAAGATACTGCACATTGAGCGCATAGGCCTCAACATTATAAAAAATGGCTGAAAGATACATCAACAGCAATGTGAAAACGCTGTAAAGATATTCAACGTCCCTGAAGAAAACAAAAAGGGCCGACAAAACCATACCAACACCAATATTGAAAAGCGTCACACATACAATCGGGTAAACAAGCAGGAAAAAGGACCAGCGAAACGGCAAACCCGGCTCAAAGGCGACAAACAGGAAAAATATGCCCAACGTCAGCAAAAAGTTGATGAAGGCTTGAACGTTCCTTGAAAGCAAAAACATATACTTGGGAACATCAACCTTGGTGAAAATGGACGCATTGGCCATTAAAGAGCGCATCCCGCCGTTGGTTGCATCGTTAAAATATGAAAATATCAGGTTGCCACAAAAGACATAGATAACAAAATGCTCGATTGTACGCCCAAAAAATTGGGAAAAAACTGCGGCTATAACCGCCAAGGTCAGCAGTGGTGAAATGATGCTCCAGAGCATGCCGAGCACCGTGCGCTTGTATTTCTTTTTAAAGTCACGCTTGACCAATTCTTCGAACAAAAAGCGATGTTTTTTAAATTTTTCTAACACAGGTGAATCTCCTAAATGGATTGTTTTAAAATGGCATCGCAAACCTGATCAACCTCTATGCGCGTCAAGTCGGCATAGAGCGGCAAGCACAAAATTTGCCGTGAAGCTTGGGCTGCAATCGGTGTAGGCGCAACGGTGAAATTGTTGCGACAAAGCGGAAAATCGGCGGTCAGCGGATAAAAATATTTCCGGACAAAAATCTCCTGCTGTGCCAACGCATCAGCTACCGCATTGCGATCTCTTCCGAATTGTTCGGGCAAAATGCGGATCGGGAAATAGGCATAATTCGCCGTTACGCCCGATTGTTCTCCTCCGATAACCAACCCGTTTTGTCCTGAGAGTCGTTCGCGGTAGCGTTCGACCACCGCTTTTCGCTGCATAATCTGCGCATCCAAATGCCGCAAATTGCAAAGTCCCATGGCCGCCGCAAACTCGGTGAGCTTGGCGTTGGTGCCCATCATCTCGGATTGTTCGCCGTCGAACATGCCAAACTGGCGCCAAGCGGCAAATTGCCTGGACAGTTGCGCATCATGATGCGCCAAACAGCCGCCTTCGATGGTGTGAAAAACCTTTGTCGCGTGAAAGCTAAACATCGAAATATCACCGAGACTACCGGCGTTGATGCCACCTTCCGATACGCCAAAGGCGTGCGCAGCGTCATAAATAACCTTGAGCTTATGTTTGGCGGCAATCTCCCCGATTCGGCGCCAGTCACAAAGATACCCGTACACATGCACCGGCGCAATTGCCACGGTTTTTTCGGTGATGAGCGCCTCGATTTTTGCAGGATCCATCGTATAAAATGCCGGCTCGATATCGCAAAACACAGGCACCAAGCCACACCGCGCAATAGCCAAGGTTGTGGATGCGAAGGTAAAAGGCGTTGTTATGACCTCACTACCTACCGGAAACAGTGAAAAGGCCGCCTCCAGCGCCTGATGTCCATTTGAGAAGAGTGAAATTTCTTGCGTGCCAAGCAGCTCGGATAACGCGTGCACCAACTGCTGGTGCTTAGGGCCGGTATGCGTAAGCCAGCGATTTTCCCATATGCTTTGAATTTCAGCCACATATTCCTCAATAGGCGGCATGGAAGGCTGTACTACTTTAATTTTCGCCATAAAAACTCCTTTCTGATTCTTAGCTACCCTTGTTCTGAATGTTTGCAATCAGCGCACTCTGCCGCAGGATTTTATCATGGTATGTCCTACGCAACGCGGGGCGCTCTATCAGCGCCGCAAAAGCATCAATAGAATTCTGGAACTGATCATCCGCCGTTATCGTGATCGACCGCTCCTCATTCCCACCATTGAGCCGCAATATAATCGGTAAATCAGGCGGCGCGGTGAAAATCCGAGAAGCAGTCAGCGAGGCTTTACTGCCCCAAACTTCTAACTCACAGCGATATGTGTCATCCATGCCAAAAAAGACATGGGCAGTTAAACCGGCATGATTGAGCAAAACGGCGCTCCCTGCTGTATCCACACCATACTGATCATCATATTTCAGGCTTGACCATTGCAGCTGTGCTGAATCACCGAGCAACTCGGAGGCCAGCAAGAGAGGATACCCCCCGCAATCCAATAAAGCACCGCCACCGAGTTTCGAATCATAGCGAAAATCCTGCACACCCCTAAATGGAAATGTAAAGGCAGTACGAATCATCCTAATTGACCCAAGCGTTTCACTCGCCATAATATTTTTAATCTCGGTCAGTTGTCGATGATGAAGAAACATATAATTCTCATAAACCGCCAGACCGCGCTGTCGGGAAATGGACAGTAAATTTTTGGTGTCCGCATCTAAAACAGTAAAGGGTTTTTCCATTAATAAATGCTTTCCTGCCGCCAAGACTTTCTCGCCCCAATAGGCATGGCGCGCTGGTGGCAGCGGTAAATAGACGCAATCTATTTGCGCATCAAGCAAAAGCGAATCATAGTCGGGGTAACATTGCCCGCCAAAACATTTTATAAAAGGCGCACAACGTTCTGGATTACGTGACGCAATTCCCACAAAGGTAAAGTGCCTGCTCTTTTGCAGTGCCGGCAAAAAACGCTTGTAAGCAATGTCTGAAGCACCCAGAATACCAATTTTCCATTTGTTCATAATGTGATCCTTACCAACGAAAGTAAATTTCTTAGTTGAATATTTAGGCAATTATTAATCTGACACAGGCGGTTGAGCGTCATGTAATCGAGCAGAAAATAACCATCCGGCAATACCCCGAGCTGTTCGCGTTGGACAAGTAATAAAACATTGCGGTTTTGCTCGTGGTAGAATCGCCCACCCTCCTCCGAAAGCAGGACATCGCAAAGTGTCTGCGCTTCGGTGGAATCAAGGAATCGTTCAATCATAGCGTGCCCCTCGTGCGGCACAGCGGCATCAATCTGAATAGAAGGGCCAAGTTCGATACCATCAAAGCTGCCGATTTCGGGAATGGCACGCACCAGAAAATGGCGTACGCCATCTATATCGCAACAGATCAGTCCAAATGTCGAAATTCCTGTTGCTTCAAAAAGCGGCTGAGACCAGCTGCGAACTTCGCGTCCCTCAATTTCAATTTGGCAGTAAATGACTTGAAAACCGCCTGGCTTCAAAGGGGAAACGCCCAGTTTATCCATTTTCCAATCCGCAAGTTCATGAAGCTTAACCAGCTCATACCTGTGCTGATTGAACATTTTATAGTTATTGATATAGTTATAAATCTTTGGCACCTCATAGCGGCCATTGCCTTCAAATATCGAACGATAAAGGGATGGATCTGAAAAATAAGGGCGCATCCGACCACGGGAATCCTCATCGAGCGTGACGGCACTAAACGGAATGCCCGACAAAACTGTGCGCGTATCCATATTGACCAGATTATCATAGCCACACATAAGTGCTTTAATCTGCCCAAGCGTCATCCAACGATGCGTGGGCAGAACTTCCACCTCTTCCTTCACACGAATCAGCAGATTACGGTTACGCTTTTTAAGAAACCGCGACGACTGCTCCGATTGCATTTGGTCGAGGATAATATCATAACGTTTCGCATTTAAAAAATAGTCCACATACGCCGGTCTTTTCCCACCATGCGCCTGTGTGAAATTGCTTTTGGTCGCTTGTATCGTGGGCGAAATCTGAATTTTGTTCAAATTTCCGGGTTCTATTTTAGCCTGCATTAAAAAGTGAAGGACACCGTCAAATTCCTTGCATATGATGCCCAAGTAACCATTTTCCGGTTGGAGAATAATCGGCTGTTCCTCCACTACGCGATCCGCTTCATAAACGCGGCAACCTGTTATCTTAAAAAAAGAACCCTGCTGATTGCGCAGCACGCCCTCTTCCCGGGCATAAAACCAACCGTTCATGTCCCCCATAGGAATCTTTCGAATTTCCACATGGGTTTCCTGATTTTTTTGTTCTATCCATTTTAGAATCTTGTTGGTCGGCGTAACAGCGCTCTCCTCAGTTGCCCACGAGCGGGTTAACTGCTCGATAATATTCTGCATAGTACCTGCCCCCTTCAAACACTAGCGCGCGTCATACATTTTCTGATAATACCCCGTATACGCACCGGAAGTCACGTTGTGCAGCCATTCTTGATTTTCTAAATACCAGTCAATCGTTTGAGCCATGCCCGTATCAAAGGTGTAGCGAGGTGACCAGCCCAATTCGCTTGTAATTTTCGTGTTATCGATGGCATAGCGTCTGTCGTGTCCCGGACGATCCTGAACATGTTCAATCAGCGACGCGTCTTTGCCCATGCGCGCAAGAATCAGCCGAACAATTTCGATATTCGCTTTCTCATTGTTGCCACCGATATTATACACTTCGCCGTTTCGTCCTTTACACAGCACGGTATCGATGGCGCTGCAGTGGTCCGCCACATACAGCCAATCCCGAATCTGCATGCCATCGCCATAAACCGGCAAAGCACGGTTTTGGGTGCAATTGTGAATCATCAATGGAATCAGCTTTTCCGGGAATTGATAAGGCCCATAGTTATTTGAACAGCGCGTAATATTCATTGGCAAGCCAAAGGTTTCGTGATAGGCGCGCACGATTAAATCGGCTGAGGCTTTCGACGCCGAATAAGGACTGTTGGCGGCCAGAGCCGTCGCCTCGGTAAAGAAGCCCGTTTTTCCCAGTGTGCCGTAAACCTCGTCGGTCGAAACCTGCAAAAATTTAACCCCCTGCCGATACACACGGCAGTACTTATTATCGGGTTCTTGACTCCAGCAACGCCTGGCCGCATCTAAAAGTGTTTGAGTCCCGATAATATTCGTCGTCAAAAACAGTTCCGGCTCGGTGATACTGCGGTCAACATGGCTTTCAGCCGCGAAATTGACCACTGTATCAAACTGATATTGCACAAAAAGCTTGTCCACCAGCACGCGATCACGGATATCGCCCTTGACAAAGGTATAGCGGGAATCCTGCGCGATTGAGGCCAGATTTTCGAGGTTGCCGGCATAAGTCAAAGCATCAAGGTTGACAAGCCGAATATCTTGATAGTTTTTCAGCATGTAATGCACAAAGTTAGAACCGATAAAACCGGCGCCGCCGGTAACAAGAATAGATTTCAATGTTCAGTCCCCCAAAAATCAGTCAATCTACTGCCGATAATCCAGCAGCGCTTCCACGGCATCCACACCCAATGCGGTAATTGCGTGTGTTTCTTGCATTTGCTTCCTTTCGGCAAAAGAGTCGTCGATAAACAACGCATTTTTGCCGGGGCGTATAAAATCGCATTTGCGTTGTTCACGTCCTATATGAATAATCTCATCAAACAATTCGGTGGTAATTTTATAACGTTTGAGCGTTGCATAAATGTCCTTATCATGCTTCGTTACCAGTTTGATCGAAATATTTTGATTAACGCATTGATAGAGATAGCGCATCAAGCTTAAATTCACCTTATCATGTACAATAATCGTGTCGTCAAAATCGAGATAAACCTCATCAAACGTCATCGGGAGACGATAAGCGTTGTACAGCGCACGATCCACCTCCACCGCATCGAGCGCAGGGGCAAGCGTCACATCGTAATCCATCATATCAAACACACTGAGCAGCGGCAAATTCACGCCCGCCGCACGCTGGACGCACATCGTGCCCGCAACGCGGGTTGCAACCTCCAACAGCTTGTAGTTGTCATCGGCATCGCGCTTGAGCTGAAAAAACCACGCGCCCCGCATCGGGATACGCACCGATATCTGCCTCGCAATTTCGGCAATTGCATCATCGGGCTTTTGCAATCTGGAATTGACGCTGATACCGTTGCGAATGCGATTTCGGTTGCGGCAACCGGTGTATTTGAGCACACCGTGCCGGTCGGTAAAGCAATCGACGGTATATTCCTCACCTTGAAGATACTCGCAAATCACGTTTCCCGTTTGACTTTCAGCCAATTTGTGGCGCAGCGCTTCGCGTGTGTGTAAAATGAAAAAACCCTTGGAACCATAACCCTCCTCCGGCTTTATAATAACCGGAAACTGCACAACCTGTTCCGGATTGTCATAGGTTTTGGGGACAAAACCCAGTCCATCGAGGCGCGCATAGGTTCTGGCCTTACTCCGACAACTGTGCACCGCCTCATGGCAGGGCGCAATCAGCGGGGCGGCAAGCTGTTCGCGATTAGCCGACAACACATCGAGCACCTCATCCATAGCAGGGTAAATAAAGTCAATCTGCTGCGCTTGGAGCAACGCATTAAAGTGCGCCAAAAAGCCGGGATCCTGCACAAAAGGCAATCCCTCACAATAATGCTCAAACACATATTGTCCGTGGTCGGGAACACTGGAAGCGCCAACCAGCGTGATAAAAGAAACATCCTTTAACGCCTGGCGCAGTTCCAACCCCACCTCTGAGCCGCAGGGAAATATTAAGATGCGTACCTGTTTCATATTATTGTTCTCAGCTTTCTGCGTTGGAGAAGGTTTTAACCATTCTGATATACATTTTCGGTAGATTAACCGCGGGATGCCACCCCAACGCTTTTAGTTTTCCGACATCTAAATTCAGATATCCTTCCGGAGGATAGTGCCCCTGCTTATCGCCACCAACATTGGTACAGACCTTTGCCGACGGAGCGCCCAGTGTATCCAATACCGTTCGAGCCATATCTTTAATCGAACAATAAGTGCTTTCATTAGCCACATTGTAGGCATCTCCTCTGCCGCCCCGTAACAACAGCAACAACAGTGCCGACGTCGCATCCATGGTATACAGATACATATTTTCTTTTAAGCCACTGGTTTTCAAATGAATATCTTGACGGGCAAGAGCGCACCGCGCCATATAAGCAAATACACGGCTGTCCGTATTCTTGACACCAGGCCCAAAGGTTTGTGCCAGCCGGGCAATCGTCACCGGAACGCCGTATTGATGGGCATAGGCACAGCATAAATTTTCGGCCATCCGCTTCCCTTCGGAATAGCTGCTCCGAACCGACAAAGGGTCAATATAGCCTAAATCCTGTTCTGTCAGCCTGTCCCGCGTTTTTACCTGCCCATAGACCTCCATGCTTGATAGATATATCATTCCAGTAACCTTTTGCTTTCGCGCAAGCTCTAAAACGTTATTGGTACCTATAAAAATACTGCGAATTGTTTCAGTCGGATTTGTCGTAAAAAACGCACTATCTGTAGGGCACGCGCAATGAATAATATAATCGATCACGCATGAAACATTCGGTATTTTTTCCAGACTGCCTTCTATAAATCGGCAATTGCAGCCGTCGTCCAGTTGCCTTTTAAACAGCTGCCGCGCCCGCTTCTCATCGCGTACCAACAATAAAACATCCATTCGGCGGCCGCTGCTTAAGGCGTAGAACATTAACGCACTCGCCACGGTATACCCAATCAAACCGGTTGAGCCGGTGATAAAAACAGTCTTATCCTCTAGATCTGTCCAAGGGATAGATAAATTATAAATTCCCTCAAGATCTTCTTTAAAAATATCGTTCTCAGTCCACATATTTTGCTCCTCAGATAACGGCCTTCCTTTTAATTCGATTGCAACCGCTTTAGATACCCAGAACATCCTGACTTTCCCGCAAATCATGAATAGCTTTAAAAATATAGTAGTCTTCAGGTGTCGTAATTTTAATATTGCACCGATCGCAGGGAACAAAATGCAGTTTCTTACCCAATGTCGTCATAATGGTACAAGTGTCAATCGCAGTAGATGACGGCATTCCCACTGCGGATTCGTGCGCGGCAAGTATATCGGAATAATAGAAGCTTTGTGGCGCTTTAGCAATGTAGAGCCGCTGCCTCTCGACAGTTGTTTCCACCGTTTTACCATCGTCGCTGATAATACCGGTTTCAGTAAAGTGGTCTACGGTAATAGCGCTTCCAAAAGACTTGACGCTGTCTATATTATCGCTGATAACCTGTTGTGTAATCAGCGGGCGGACCGCATCATGCATGAGAATAATATCATGATCATTGCAGATATCCTTTAGCGCGTGTAAGGCGGAAAGCTTGGAATCTTGCGAGGTTTGCCCACCGGAGACTACTTTCATCAGCTTTGTAATTCCGAATTTTTGAGCCATGTCGCGCAAACGGTCATGCCATCCCTCTACGCAAGGTACAATAATCGCATCAATGTCAGGGTGCGATTGAAAGATTTCCAACGTATAGATAATAATCGGCTTGCCATATAACTCAAGAAATTGTTTTGGTCGAGCCGTATTTCTCATACGCTGCCCGGTTCCGCCAGCAAAAATGATGGCAATATTCACGTTAAAATCCCCCTATCTATATAATGTCCAATCTTCTTTTTAGCTCTTCAACAATTCGCTTGGAATTATCCTTATCGTTTACCGACATATCGTAAAATTCGTCTCGCACACGGCAGCGCCATACGCTATCCTTTTCAGGATCGGCAAGATACGCTTCGCTGGCCGCCAGAGTTTGTTCCCAGGTTTGCGTTTTGAAACCCGGGGAATAGGCGTCATAATCGTAATTTAAAGCACATTCGTTTTTTATAAAATCTTTAAAATCGTAATTAAAGAAAACAACCGGTCGGTTTAATAAGATAAAATCGTACGCAATAGACGAATAGTCCGATATAAGAATCCGATAGTTGCCTAATGTCTGGTAAATATCCGCATCGTTGTCCAATAAAATTCTGTTATAACGCTGTGTCAAATCGTTGAGTAAAGCATTATAATTTCTCCATGTATGCGGATGCAATCGAATGGTTAAATAGCCGTTCGCTCTATTCATGCATGCCTGAATTGCTTCCGCAGAATTTATAATTTGCTGCACCAATTGCTGTTCCTTCTCCGTGCTCCAACGATAGGTAGGTGCATACAGAATATGTGCAGCGTCTGTATCGGGAAATGTTTGGTGAAGAAGAATATTTCGCGGATGCCCTGACATAAAGCAATTCTCTATCGGAATATTCAGCGGCTTTGCCACTTGGGCAATACGCTCCGGCCCTGGGCAAACCAGCATAAAATAGCGTTCAAAGAGCTCTCGGTAATAAGCATGGCGAAAATACTTGATCTTCTTTATAATCTTTCGCCAAACATTATCCGAATCTGAAGGTAATATGTCGTTACTTAACATGACTCCGGGTATATCTGTATTTTTTAAATCGCCAATAGCCTTAAGCCCTACGCCATGCCATAACTGCACAATCTTTGTCTTGTCGTTAAGCCCCGAAAAAGCGTCATAATCTGACATCTTATAATGGTCGGTAAAGGCAACCGCTGCGCGAGAAAGAATTTTCCGACATTCCGGCGTCCTCATCATAACAACAGGCTTATTTTCCGCTTGCAGCTGTTTGTAGACATTTTTATCAAGCGTCATCCATACCGCCTGTATTTCCGGGTGGTGCTCTAAGACGTATTCATATAAATATTTGATGTTATCCATATATCCCCGCTTAAAAAAGCCTGAAAAAGCCCAGATATTTTTCCTTTTAGGGATAAACGTATATTTCCAGTAACAACCAAGGGAGCATATGTTTTTTAGCTTGCCTTTCAGAAAATCTTTCTTCTTTTTAATAATCAGTGCCGCGCGCACCAGAGGTCTGACAAAGCGACGATAATAACGATTACGTACGGCCATTTTATAGCCATCCCAACCGTAAACAGCCGTCAGAGAACGACTATCATCATAAAAACTGATATAGGCGCCAAGCGCAATTTTGGTAGAATTTGGATACTGATTTATTAAATTTTGAATGGCTTCATAGTCATTTACTTTCAGCGCAGTTTTAATAAAGTTTCTTGCCTCAGCTTTAATTCGATTTTCAATATTTATTTTAGGGTGATTGGGGATGCCGTAAGTAGCATAATAGATTAGCATCCCTTCCATCCACCGAAGGTGGTCCAATCTTGTCTTCAAAAAATGTTCATCCATGTTGCTGCTCATAAAAATCCCAACATCACTTCGACGATAAACTGAAACAACATCCGGAATATAAAAAGTTTCTCCTGCCCCTAATTGCATCAAAAAGATAGGCAAATCGCCCATTATGCCGCGGTAAAACCATTCGGGAATCTTCAAGTCGTAATTCCATCGGTAAAATACTGTGGAAGTATGAGCAGGGAAAAACCAAATAAAGTCACGCATATTCATAAAGCGATTTGGTAGTTGATATTTTGGTTCGCAATCTGGATAAATTAAATCCCCGTCTTTTTTATAATAATCCCGTAAAAACCAATTATCTGGTGCATCTATTTTTGCTTTAGCAAAGCACGCCCTCAATGCCGAGTGTGCTTCCATATAATCAACCTGCTTTTGCAGCTTATTTTCATCGATCCAGTAGTCGTCGCCCTCGCAAAAAGCGATATAAGGGCTGGTGGCGCGCTGGCACAGATCAATCAAGTTGCGCTGCGCCCCCATATTCTCCTCCCGAAGAAACGGCACGATAATATCGGGGTATTTCGCCGCATATTCCCGCACAATATCCGCTGTGCGGCCGGGGCCACAATCCTCACCGACAAACACCTTAAATTTAAAGTCGGTTTTTTGCATGAGGAAACTATCCAGCGCCTGCGCAATGTATTCCTCATGATTATAGGTAATGCAAACAACGGTCACCATCGTATCGTCGTTGGCAAGAATTTTCTGTTCAGTTAAAGTCGGTTTGCCATCTTCCGTCGCAAATTCCCGAGCTGCCTCCACCGCATAGCTCGCGGCCGAAACCTTTCGTTGGATATCTGTAGTCTGATCACTCATTGCAAAATTGGCCCCCATATATTTAATCTTCCAGCGATAACAAGTACTGCCCGTAATCGGTCATACGCAATGCTTCGCCCAGACAATGCAGCTGATCTGTGGTAATAAAGCCGCGCCGCCATGCGATCTCCTCAATGCAAGAGATATAAAAGCCCTGTCGCGCCTGCACCGCTTCCACGTACTCCGCCGCCTGCAGCATGCCCTGCGGCGTGCCGGTATCCAGCCATGCCATGCCACGGCCCAGCAAGACAACTTTGAGCTCACCGCGCTGCAAATAGGCGTTGTTAACCGCTGTAATTTCAAGTTCACCGCGAGCGGAGGGTTGAATGCCCTTTGCAATCTCCACCACACTGTTGTCATAGAAATAAAGGCCCGGCACCGCAAACTGGGATTTAGGTTTTTGTGGTTTTTCTTCAATCGATTGCACCTTGAAATTGGCGTCAAAGGACACCACACCAAACTCGGTCGGATCTTTAACCGGATAGCCGAAAACGGTGGCGCCGGACAGCTCTTTTTGCGCACGCTCAAGCGTTGCGGTAAAATCCTGCCCATAAAAAACATTATCGCCCAAAATCAGGCAAACCTGATCGCCTGCAATAAATTCCTCCCCCAGGATAAAAGCCTCAGCCAGTCCGCGGGGCTGCTCCTGCACCTTGTATTCAATTGAGATGCCGATACGGGCGCCATCCCCGAGCAGGGCTTCATAATTATGAATATCTTCCGGTGTGGAGATCAGTAAAATCTCCCGAATGCCCGCCAATAGCAGCACCGACAGCGGATAATAAATCAACGGCTTGTCATAGATAGGCAGCAGCTGTTTAGAGACTGCAAGCGTCATCGGATAAAGCCGCGTGCCTCTACCGCCTGCCAAAATAATCCCTTTCATTCTTTTCCCTCCAAAGTCGCGCAACCAAAGTGCGCCGTATCTTTAACCGGCAAATCCGGATCGCATGCCCACGTCAATCAATGTCTTTGCCTTTGTTTTTCCCGCAATTTACGCAAGATGCCCTCGGGCAGCGCAAGAAGATAACCGAACGGCTGACCCTCGTGCAAAATTTGGCGTACCAACCTAAAGCCCTCCGCACTCGGATGCCTTAACGCAGCCCAAACAGCGCTGACAAAAAGCGCCTTCTTATGCGCTAAAAAACCGCCATCTACCCCCAACACCCGACCGGCATAGTCCTCCAGCTTTTTGGTGTAGCTGTAATCATCCAAAATTCGGTTGGGATTGCGTGTATAAGTCGCCGCCGTGGCATTCGTCCCCTGCGTCGTGTGCGGACAACGGTAGCAGCTCATCATATCGGGCAGTTGGTAAATGGTCCCTTTCGACGCGAGTAATAAGCACAGAGAACGATCCCCAACTAGCGGATGTATTGTTATAAGGGACTCGTAAGCCCCACCGGAATTCAAGAAAACATTGCGATGCATCAGCGTGCTTGCGTGCCCCGGGAGCACAAGGCCGCGAAAATCTTCCAACGTATAGCGCACCTTTTGGGATATCCACTCCAGATATTGGTTTTCGTGCAGCTGCCCAAACTCATCCACAAGATTACACCTGTGGGTACAAGCGATATAATCGGGGTTCGCCGTTAAAAAATCCACCTGTTTTTGTAGTTTGTGCACATCACACCAGTAATCGTCCCCCTCAAGATAAGCGAGATATTTACCGCGTGCCCGGCTCTGTAAATCATACAAATTTCTGGTAGCGCCCATGTTATGGGATCTTAAGACAGGTTGAATATGCGATTCATTTTGCGCTAACTGCGCAACAATTTGCGCCGTGTCATCCTCGGACGCATCATCCCCAACCAGAATTTCGAACCGAAAATCGGTCTGCTGTGCTAAGATGCTGTCCAACGCCTGACGAATATAAGCTGCATGGTTATAAGAGAGCACCACCACGCTGACCGCAATAGATTCCTGTTCCATGATCTCATAAAAAGCGCCTAGCGCTTTACTCCTATTCCTTTAAGCTCCTCGTACTGCTCAAGTGTCACATGCAAGCGATTCAATACAGCCAGACAAGCCGCTTTTTTCCTCACTGCCAGCCAATAGTCGGGGGCTTCGGTTTGCAGATAGGCCCGCCAAAGTGCAGCAATCCGACGTCCCTCTCCACGGTTTTCCACGTACATATACAAGGTGGTAAAGTGATCGCCAGCGGCTCTTTTCAACCGCTCAAAGCAGTAATCCAACACATTTTGACCCGCGCCGTTGCGCTTTGCCTCATAATAGGCCGGTATCAAGCGGCGCAGCACCCGCTCACGATGGGTGAGATATTTCGCCCTGTTTTTGGGCGATGTGCTCTGGGTTGGATTCGCCACTTGATAACGATAGATATCAAGCGCATAATAAACCACACTTTTGGCATGCAAATAAGGCAGTATGACATATTCCTCATCGACAAAAAACATCTTGTCCTGCATGTAAAAGCCGGCGACGCGCAGCAACTCGGTGCGATAAGATGTGTTATGAATGCTCGGCAACGTTTTTAACGGCCCGTTAAAGGAGGCGCTGGTCACACCATAAGCCACCCCTTGCTGCGACGCGGTTACCGGCGTCATTTCGCCGTTTTGCATATTGACAATTTGATAATCGGTGAGCACGACATCGGCATCGCAATTTTCAAGCGTATCCACAAGTTGAACCAAATCCGGCGTATTGACCCAGTCATCGGCGTCGACAATGCGAAAATACCGTCCTTGCGCCTGCTCCAACGCCGCGTTGATCGAGGAACCGTAACCGCGGCTATCTCGATCAATCAATTTAAAAATTCTTGGGTACTGCGATACATAACGCTCTATAATTTCTTTAGAGGCATCCTCCGAGGCGTTGTTAAGGCAAATAACCTCTAAGCGATCAAACAATCGCGCATCGCAATAGGTCGCCAAATTCTTATCCAACCATTTTACCATATTAAAGGTTGGAATCGCAATAGTCAAAACGACAGAAGTATTCACGACAGTTTCCTCCTTTTTCGCGCCTCTCGTTTTCGCCGCAAGCCATTGAGCAGCGACCGCGGCAACAAGCCAACCATCAGCGGTTTGACGACATATGGCAAGGCTTGCGGCAGCATGCCCAAGTGCCTGAACCGGATAAACCGAACCGTTGCTTCATTGATGCGAAAACGATATTTTTTAGGCTTTTCTTCTACCCCCATCATGGCGTAATCAAATAAAATCGATTGCAGATTCGCGCCTTTAAAGTCCAACTGATAAAGGCGCAAAAGCAGGTCGTAATCCTCACATAACAAGCAATACTTTTTCTCGCAATAGCCGCCCGCCGTTTCTAACGCTTCACGGCGAAAAAGCAGGGTCGGATGAATATACGGCATGGCAAAGCGAAAATCCTGCGGCTGCGGCAACGCCGGGAGCGTCAGTGGCGTTGTTTCCCCTGTGCCAAAAACGCGGTTGACATTGCAGCCGACAAAGGCCACACCGGGGTGCTGCACCAAAAAGTCATACTGCTGCTCAAGCCGCTGCGGATGTGAAAAATCGTCATCGTCCATTCTCGCAATAAATGGACCGGTGGCGCAACTCAGACAAAAATTCAACTTTTGCGGCAGCGTGATCGCATCCCCACGTCTCACAATCTTCACACGTGTGTCGATGGCCGCCATTTGCTCAAGCAGCGCTTGAGCCGGTGCGCTGGAACCGTCGTCGCAGATAATCAGCTCAAAGTCGCTAAAACTCTGATCTAAAACGGAACGCACCGCGCGCGCCAAGACACCCGTTTCGGCTTTGAGGAAGTAAACCCCCATTATCACTGAAATAAGCGGCATAGTGCTTCTCCCATCCATAAAATATCTACAGCGCCAGCGCCGGTTCAACGCTGTCCAATGCCGCCTCAATAACTTGATCCATATTATAATAACGGTATTGCGCCAGCCTGCCACAAAAGAGGACGTGCTTCTCACGCTCGGCCAGCTGTTGATAACGCGCGTAGACCTGTTGGTTTTGCGCGTCGTTTATCGGATAATACGGCTCCTGCCCCGGCTGCCACGCCAACGGGTATTCTCGGGTGACAATGGTATGCGGCTGCTCCCCAAACTGAAAATGCTTATGCTCAATACTGCGGGTATACGGCGTTTCATTGTCGGTAAAATTCATGACCGCCACCCCTTGATAGTTGGGTAAATCGTAGTGACTGTCCTCAAACCGCAGGCTGCGGTAAGCCAGCGGCCCCAGCTGATAATCGAAATAACGGTCAATCGTCCCGGTGTAAATGATGCGCTTTGCCATTTTGTTAAGGGCCAACCTATCCCCGAAATAATCGACATTCAGACGCACTTCACTGTTTTGCAGCATTTTTTTCACCAGTGCGGTATACCCCTGTGCAGGAATGCCTTGATACGGATCATTAAAATAATTGTTGTCGTAGGTAAAACGCAACGGAAGCCTTCGAATAATAAAAGCAGGCAGCTTGCGACAAGCCTGTCCCCATTGTTTTTCGGTATAGCCTTTAATGAGCTTTTCATAAATGGATGGGCCGACGAGCGAAAGCGCCTGCTCTTCAAGATTTTGGGGTGCATGCGGATACACCACGCGCTCTTCTTCAAGGCGACGCATGGCTTCTTGAGGTGTGACTGCGCCCCACAACTGATGGAAAGTATTCATATTAAAGGGCAGATTATAAATCTCGCCCCTGTAATTAGCCACCGGACTGTTCACAAAGTGATTAAATGAGTCAAACTGATTGACATATGCCCAAATATCTTTCTTAGCTGTGTGAAAAATGTGGGCGCCATAGCGGTGAATAAGAATCCCATTTTGGACTTCATCATAAATATTGCCCGCAATATGTCCACGTTTTTCAACAACTAAACATCGCTTTCCGCGTTTAGAGAGCTCATGGGCGAACACCGCACCTGTAATCCCACTGCCAACGATTAAATAGTCGTATTGTGACACAGAATCTCCCCTGTTCCGACTGGTAAAACCCAGCAAATATATCTACTATATTACATGCAATTTGGCAATTTGTAAAGGAAAGCGGCCGTCGATAGATAAAACCGACACCACACGATTAGCATCGACCTGTGCAGCACCGTTGAAGGCAATTGTTTCTCAACGTCAACGTCATCTGTTCAAGCGCCGGCATAAGACATGCCAAATCGGCCCAAACTATTTCCATAAAAAGGAGTGAACCCTATTGGAAATAAACATCAACGAGGCGCACAAAATCGTTGAAATTTGGCTGACCAACGCAGAAAAAGATGACGACCTGTTGAAAGAGCCACTCAAAGCCACCTACCAAAAATACCACGCAAAGAAATATTTGGTGTCGGTGCTGCACTCCGGGCACCAGGCGCTATACCAAGCAACCAGCGACCTGCTCTGCTACAACCGCAGCCGCACCACACAGCTTGAAGCCGATGCTGCGCGCAACAACAAAACGACGGCGGTTTAAACGCCGCCCGTATATAGCCTCGCCACCGCCGCGCATTTTTAAATTTTACAAGTTGCATTCCAAGGCAACCGATAGTACAATGTTGTCTATAAAGTTACAGAAACAGGTGGTCAATATTGATAGAATATTTTAATATAGCCGGCTACTGCCGAATATCGGTCGACGAGGAGCTCGACCGCGACAATACCTCCATCGAAAACCAGAAAGCGATCGTCACCGATTATGTCAAGCAGCGTTTTCCACAAAACACGCTGACATTCTTTGAGGATCGCGACCGTTCCGGCTACACCTTTGAGCAGCGCGAGGGCTACCAATTGATGCGCAGTGCGCTTGTTAATCATCAAATAGATATACTCATCGTCAAGGACTTCTCGCGTTTTTCGCGTCGCAACAGCCGCGGGCTGGTCGAACTTGAAGATCTGCGCGACGCGGGCGTTCGCATCATTTCCATCGGCGACGGCATCGACTTTCCCAACGATGACGACTGGCTGAAAATTCAGTTTCAGTTTTTGATCAACGAAATGCCGGTTACCGACACCAGTAAAAAGGTCCGTTCGGTTGTAAAACGCCGACAGGCCGACGGCCGGTGGATCTGTGCCGCACCCTACGGCTATATAATCGACAAAGCGCAGTGCTTCGCCGCCGTGCCGGAGGAAGCAACGATCATCAATCAGATATTTGAGCTTTACAATCAAGGTTGGGGCTATCGCAAAATTGCCAACCACCTAACGCAATTGCGCATCCCCACCCCGCGCATGGCTGAAAAAAATCGCAAAGAGGCAGCGGGAGAGACATGCAACCGCAACGCCAAAGCCGCATGGAGCATCGTCACAGTACAAGGCATTTTAGATAATGACTTTTACATCGGCACGCTGCGCCAAGGTAAATTCACCCGCAAAAAAATCAACGGCTCCGACCTCAAACGCAGTCCCGACGAGCATGTCGTGTTCGAAAATCACCACACGCCCATCGTCGACTACCGCATCTTTGCCACGGCGCAGGAACTGCGCAAAAAGCGCACCACCTCAAATTATCGCGGCGTCAAAATCAACGACAACACCTACTCCGGCTATCTGTTCTGCGGGGATTGCGGCGCGCCGATGTTCGCCATGAGCCGCGCCGACCTGCGCAGCGCCTACCGCTGCGGCGCCTATCATCGCCGTGGGCTCAGCGCCTGCACCAGCCATCACATCCGTGTGGATATGCTCGATGAAGTCATGCGCGGGTATATCCGCAAGGTCAAAGAAAATGCAGCCGATATGATGGCGCGCCTGAACGCCGATATTAAAAACGAGGCGGCCGACATTTCCCAAAACGAACAATCTGCCGAAAATCTTGAGCGGGTGCTTACAGGGCTCCACGATGAGCTAAAGGCCACTAAACGCCAGCGCATTCGCGACATGATGAAGCATCCCGAGCGAGAAGCGCTTCTCGAAGAAACCTACGACGAGATGGAAAGCGACTTGATGCAGCGCATCGCGGGGTTGCAAAATCAGACTTCTCTCTTCGCCGATCGGCGCAACACCATCATCCGTGTCAACCGAATCGCCAAAACCGCTATCGACATATTTGACGATATTCTGAACAAAGTCACGCTGGAGAGCGCCGACCTCAAGCTCATCATAGAAAAGATATGTGTCTATGAGGATCACATCGAGGTTCTGCTCAAAGCCGATATTGACGCGATAATCAAAAGTGGATTGCCACAGGAACTGCGCACCTCAGAGTCCGATACAAAAACGCCTGTCACAGTGGGGACAACCGAAAATTTTAATCAAGGCATCATGGATAGCTTAAAGACGCAAATAGTCCAATCGAGTTTTAAACGAAAGGACAAGGTCTATGATGTCAATGTGATCAGCGATGGCGACCCGCTGGAGATTTATACCGATAATGACGGAGAAGTTATTTTTAAAAAGTATTCCCCCATCGGCGAGTTGGGAACTTTTGCCACCCAATACGCCGAAGTACTTCAGAAATCCGGCGGATACCCTGTTGTGGTCTGCGACCGCGACCATGTGATCGCGGTCGCCGGACTGCCCAAAAAAGAACTGTTGGAGCGGCGTGTCTCACCGGCACTTGAGGAGCTGATGGAGTCCCGCCGCGTCCACGCCGTCTCCGGCGGTGAGTCCAGAGATTTTCAGCCGGTTGAAGGCATCGACCGCTTTGCACTGGTTGCAGCACCCATCGTCACCTCAGGCGATGTATGTGGCGCCATCATGTTCATGCTTGGGGATGACGGCGGCACCGCCGCCGAGGCCGAAATCAAGCTGATCAATGTCGCAGCCGGCTTCCTCGGTAAGCAGATGGAGGAATAGTTGAACTTTAAAACAGCGCCTGCACGGCAATTTTGCCTGCAAGCGCTGTTTTTTATGTTGATTTTTTTCCCACACGCCGAACCGCCTCATACAACAGGGCATTACAGATCGCCGCCGCCACGGTGCTGCCGCCGCGGCGACCGCGCGTGACAATGCAGGGTATCACGCCCGTCTCAATCACCTGCTTACTTTCGACGACGTTAACAAACCCCACCGGTGCCGCAATAATTAAATCGGGCGCAGCAGCACCCTCGACTATCAGCTCGTGCAAGCGCAGCAGCGCCGTCGGCGCATTACCAACCGCCACAATAAGCGGATGCGGCAGTGTGCTTATTTGCTCCATACTGACCGCCGCGCGCGTAATGCCCCGCACTTGCGCCTGTTGCGCCACCTGTTGGTCGGCCATAAAGCAGTGCGAATCGCCGCCGAGTTTGGCAAGGGCCGCTTTGTTGACACCGGCCTTGGCCATGTTGGTATCGGTTAGGATATGTGCCCCCTGCATCAGCAAGGCCACAGCGTGTTCGGCGGCGTTTTCTGAAAAGTGAAGCGTTTTGGCATATTCAAAATCGGCGGTAGTGTGTATCACCCTTTTGAGCACCGCCAGTTGCACGGGTGAAAAATCGGTTTTGCCCAACTCCTGCGTGATGATCTCGAAACTGCGCCGCTCAATTTCAGCCGGCGGCCATGCGCGCCAATCCTTCAAAACTCCACCCCTTCCCTTGCGGATACCCCGCGATCAAACGGATGCTTATGCTTTTTCATCTCGGTGATGTAATCGGCCGCGTCCACCAGCCAGTCCACCGCGCGGTGCCCCGTCATCACCAATTCCAGCGCAGTCGGTTTTTTCAGCACCGCCTCGCGCAGCAAAGCGTCATCCAGCAAGTCGGCCTGCAGCGCATCGACAACCTCATCGAGTATCAACAGGTCACACTGCTGCGCCTGCACCAACGCCATCGCCTGCGCCAAATTGCGCGTGTGAATCGCCTTGGTCTCGGTGCGTTCCTGTTCGGTCATCGCAAAAGTGAAGTGTGCGCCGGCTTTGCCGCGCAACACCGTCATGCTGTCGTGGTGCGCCAGCGCCACCAACTCCCCACAGGGGGTATTCTTTAAAAACTGCACCAACACCACCTGCCGGCCGCAACCCAAAGCGCGCAGCGCCATGCCCAGTGCTGCCGTCGTCTTACCTTTGCCGTCGCCGTAATAGAGATGTACCAGTCCTCTGCTCATCGGGCACCCGCCTCCATAATTTTATAAATGGCCGCCATATCCAAATTCTCACGCATGGCCGCGGCCAGCAAATCAAACTGTTGCTCGCGGTGTTCGGCAGCGCTGATCGCTACCCCGTCCTCGGCGCATAAGCCTTTGCGCACCAGCAACAAATTGACCAGTGCATTGCCCAATTCCCCATCGAACAAACCATGGACATAGCTGCCAAAAATATTTTGACATACCGCACCGTCGCCGATGCCGCCCTCCAACACTGTGAAAGGTTGAGTTTTACCACACAACCTGGTGTTCCCCATGTGGATTTCATAGCCGAAAAGCACCGCTCCGGAAAGCGCCGCCAGTTCACCGGTCAATATGCAGACCTTGCCGCCGATGCGGGTGCGCACCTTTTCGGGTGAGAACACCGTCTGGGTGTCGAGCAATTCCATGCCGCGCAGCACACCGCCCCCCTCCACTTGGTGGGGATCCTCTAAAAGTCTGCCCAACATCTGGTAGCCGCCGCATACCCCCGCAACAACGGTGCCACAGGCCGCCAGCTTTTTAATAGCCGCTTCCAACCCATTCTGGCGCATCCACAGCAGATCGGTCATCGTGCTTTTGCTGCCGGGTACAATGACCAGATCGGGGGTGCCCAACCCGTGTGCGGCCCCGACATAGCGCAAGCCAACCGACGGATGGCGCGCCAGTGCGTCAAAATCGGTGAAATTAGAGATGCGCGGCAGGCGCACCACCGCGATATCCAACGGGCAGTGTGGGTCGGCCTGTTGTGAAAATCGGTCGGTCAAGCTGTCTTCATCCTCGATATCAAGGTTCAAATAGGGCAACACGCCCAATATCGGAATAGCTGTCAACTCGGTGAGCATGTCAATCCCTGATTGCAAGATCGTTTTGTCGCCCCTAAACTTGTTGATAATTACCCCTTTGACACGGCTGCGCTCCTCAGGTTTCAGCAGCGCGATGGTGCCATAGATGCTGGCAAATACGCCGCCGCGGTCAATATCCGCCACCAGCAGCACCGGCGCGTCGGCCATCTGCGCCATACCCATGTTGACAATATCCTCAGCTTTGAGGTTGATCTCCGCCGGACTTCCCGCCCCCTCGATGACGACCATATCATACTCGGCCGCCAACGCATCATAGGCCTTTTGCACCTCGGGGCGCAGCGTGCGCTTATACTTAAAATAATCCACAGCCGACATGTTGCCGACCACCTCGCCGTGGAGAATCACCTGACTGCCCACGTCGGTTGTGGGTTTGAGCAAAATCGGGTTCATGCGCACATCCGGCTCAAGGCCGGCCGCCTGCGCCTGCGTCACCTGCGCACGCCCCATCTCAAGTCCGTCGCGTGTGACATAACTATTGAGCGCCATGTTTTGGCTTTTAAAAGGTGCAACACGGTGGCCATCCTGCATAAAGACACGGCACAACCCTGCAGCAACAATACTTTTGCCCACATTGGACGCCGTTCCCTGAATCATTATCGGACGTGCTTTTTTCATGGTATCCCCTCCGCGATCTGTCTAAGCGCTAAAATCAGTCGGTCATTTTCCGGCGGTGTTCGAACGGCGACGCGGTACCACCCAACGCCCAATCCGTCAAAATTGGCACAGTTTCGAATCAGCACCCCCCTGCGGCGCAACGCTTCGTCAAGTTGCGGCAGCGAACAAAAAAATAAAATATAGTTGGCTTGGCTTGCGACCACATGAAAACCAAGATCCGCCAACGCCACCTGAACCCTCGGGCGCTCAACGGCAATCATCCGGCGGCTTTGCGCCAGATAATCCGACTGACTCAATGCGGCGATGCCTGCGCGCTGCGCCAACGACGAGACGTGCCATGGCGCCCCAACTTCATACAGCCGCTGTATCAACTCCGCATCACTGCTCAGACAATACCCCAACCGAACGCCCGCCATCCCATAGAGTTTGGTAAACGCCTTGAGCACCACCAGTTTGTCGTAGCGCAAAAGCATCTGCTTGAGCGGATAGGCTTCAGGATTCGGCGCAAAGCCGAGAAAGCACGCATCCACCACCAATCGGATATCCTCCTGCACACACCGCGCCAATATCTGTTCGAGCAACGCAGGGTCCATCAACCGACCGGTCGGATTGTTGGGTGTGCATAAAAACAGGATATCAACACCGGCGCGCAGTTGCGGCAAAATCGCGTCGGTCAAGTCAAACGCATTTTCAGGTTGGAGCGAATGCCGCACCACCGCACACCTCTGACGGCGCAACGCCAGCGCGTACTCCGCAAAGGTGGGCACCGGTATCAGCGCACGCTTAGGGGTTAGCGCCGCCGCCAAACGATAGATAATCTCCGCCGCACCGGCCGCGCAGAAAATTCGGTCGGGTTGGCATCCCTCGCTGTCGGCTATCGCCGCGCGCAGATCCCGACAAAGGGGGTCGGGGTAACGGTCGGCGTCTATGGCCGCGTCGCAAATTGCCTGAAGCACCGCCTGCGGCACGCCGAGCGGGTTGACATTCGCAGATAAATCCAGCGGCGGATATCCATATTGCATCACAAAGCTTTGCGCATCACCGCCGTGTATCAATGTAGTGCCAAAATCGTCCATAAAATCGGCATCCCCCTTACCAGTAGCACCATCAGCAAGCCGAGTACCGCCGTGCAAAGCATTAAGCGGTTCGCGCGGCCAATGTCCTGCGGCACACAGTCGCGCAGTGCGTCGCCGATGGTCGGCTTGTCAACCGTTTTGCCAGAATAGACCGCAGAGCCGCCGAGCTCGATGCCCAACGCACCGGCACAGACCGATTCGCTCTGTGCCGAGTTCGGACTTTTGTGGTTATAGCGATCACGCTTGAAAATGCGCCAAGCGTTTTTGGCGTCAAACCTGCAAAGCTGCGCCGAGGCGATCAACAGCAGCGCGGATAGCCGCGCTGGGATGTAGTTCATCACATCATCCAACCGCGCGCTGGCCCGCCCAAAGTAAAGGTATTTCTCATTCCTGTACCCCACCATGCTGTCAAGCGTATTGACCGCTTTATACAGAACACCCAACGGCGCACCGCCGACAGCCAACCAAAACAAGGGCGCAATCACGCCGTCACAGGTGTTTTCGGCCACCGTTTCCACCGCCGCACGTATGATGGCAGGGCGGGTGAGCGCGGCGGTATCGCGCCCCACCACCCGTGCCACAGCGCGGCGCGCATCGTCGATTTTTGGCGAGTCCAGTGCCGCTTGCACCTGTTGCCCCGCCTGCGCGAGCGACCGTGCGGCCAGACACTGCCAGCAGATGAGGCCCACCAACACCAGCCGTACGATCGGGTGGATCCGCCCGCTAAACCACAGCATCAGATGGCATGCACCGTAAAAGGCAAGCGGAATACCGACGGCCAAAACCGTTCCCGCAGCCAATTCACCGTTGGCGGTTTTAAAAAACACTTTGCGCAGTCCACCTTCAAAAATGGCAATCATCTTGCCGATGCCCACCACAAGGTGGGGGATAAAAGTTGGATCGCCAAACAGCCAATCCAACACAAAACCCAATAAAATGGCCGCTAAGACCATGTGCCTCACCCCCCCTTGATGACCGTTGCAATGCCACACTGCACGCGGATGACCTTGTCCGCCTCGTGCGCCAGCAAACAGCAAACGCGACCCACCGTTTCGCGCCAGGTCCGCTCGCCGTCGTCAATCGGCACCACACCGCACCCCACCTCGTCACAGATGACCACCTGTTTTTGGCGCAAGGCGGGCAAAATCTCCTGATCGTGCGCACCCTCTTTAAGCAACGTTTCCAATCCATACAATACAGGGGCATGATCCAACCGGTCGGACATTTGAGCGGAATCATAACCCAAACAGTGCGCGGCATAATGCCGTTTGCCACAGTGCGCACCGCCGATGATCAAAATCACAGCCATCCCCCCTTTTGGCTGAGCACCACCACGCCTAGGCTAAACAGCTCACAAAGCTGCAAAAACCAGCCGGCCAGGTCGCCCCGCATGCCGCCGAATTCTTTTTTAGCGACGCGCGCCAGCCACCAAAAACGCCCCACCCCTATCAATAAAATTAGGGCACCGGCCACGGGTGAAACGATAAGCATAACCGCCGCGCAGGCCGTCAGTAAAATCCAAAGCACACCCAACACCACTTGCCTGTCGGCCGCATCGGCAAAACTGTGCAGCGTACCGGCCTCCCCCTCGCATGGGAGGACTATCACCGAAAAGGCGCTTAGCACGCGGCTCAAAACCGGTATGCACAACAGCAGTGCAAGCGCGCGGTGGGATAGCTGCAACGCATGACAGAGTGAAAAATATAAAAGCAGATAGCACGCCAACCAGATGGCCGCAAACGCGCCCAAGTGCGGATCTTTTAAAATCTCGCATTTACGTTTGGGTTCGGCGTGACTGGAAAGCGCATCTGCCGTATCACAAAATCCGTCGAGGTGAATCCCCCCTGTCACCGCGATGGGTAACAGCATCAGGCCACAGGCGGTCAGCACCTTGCCCAAATCCAGCCACTGGCAAAAAACCGCCCAACCCCAAATCAGCGACCCGATCACCACACCCACCAGAGGAAATGCCGCCATCATATAGCGCATGTTTTGTGCGCTCCACTGCACCCTTGGGACAGGCAGGCGCGAAAACATGGCAAAGGCCAGCGCAATAGACCGCAGAATTGTCATGCTATCACTCCTTTCAAGTGAATCGGGATACCGCACACCACCTCGACAACCGCATCAAACTGTGTAGCCAGACGCGTATTACAGCGACCAAGCAATGCCAGATAGCGCGCGGTATCCGCATCATAGGTGATGCCATCTGAAAAAACGTCGTTGGTCACCACCACCAGATGGCGGCACCGACCTGCGATAAGCGCCACCCCCTCAAGAACAGCACGTTCGGCCTCCTGCTTGGCGCCGTCGGGCGAAAACAGTTCATTCGCGACCAGATTCCCCAAGCACTCGAGCAAAACCGAACAACCGTCGGGCAGTTGCGCGGTGGTCAATCGGCCCAATGCAGTGAACCGCTCCAGCGTCTCAAATCCCTTTTGCGCGCGCAAGGCGCGGTGGCGTTGGATGCGTTGCTGTGCCCCCTGCCCAAAGGGCTGCATGGTTGCGATATAAATCTTTTGGGTCACATTTAACAGCAGTGACTCGGCATATGCACTCTTGCCGCTGGCTGCGCCGCCGATCACGAGCGTCGTCATCGGATCACGCTTTCTTCGCGCGCGGCAGCAGGTTGATAAGCCTGCATGCCAATCTGTTCAAAGGTCACCATATTTTGGTACACCGCCAGTGCCATATCCAGCATCGGCACAGCACAAGCCGCCCCCGTTCCTTCCCCGAGACGCATCTGGGCTGTAATGAGCGGCTTTAACCCCAAAGTGTCCAGTATCATAGCAGCGGCCGGCTCCAACGAAAGGTGGGTCGCCAGCATCGCCTGCGCCGAATGGGGGCAAAGCCGCGCCGCCACAAGCGCCGCCACCGAACTGATAAAGCCATCGATCAAAATGGGAATACGATAAAGCGCACCGCCTAAAAAAATGCCGACCAGTCCTGCAATGTCCAGTCCGCCCAACGTTTGGAGTACACCAAACGGGTCTTCGGGATCCGGCGCATGCAGCGCGATCGCCCCTTGAATGACCTGAATCTTATGGCGCAGTGCCTGATCGCACAGCCCTGCCCCGCGCCCGGTGACCTGTTCAACCCGTTGCCCCAACAGCACCGACGAAACCGCGCTGGCCGTAGCGGTATTGCCGATGCCCATTTCGCCGGTCGCCAGCAGCTGATAGCCTTGTTGTTTGCATCGGCGCACCAACGCCAAGCCGTGCCGAATCGCCTGTTCGGCTTGATCCGCTGTCATCGCGGCCTCTTTGGCAAAGTTTTTGGTGCCGCGCGCAACGGCACAATCCAGCATCCCCTCAAAATTTGGCGGCTGATTCATGCCCATATCCACCACGACAACATCCATGCCAATTTGCTTGGCCATATAGCGGATGCAGCCATGCCCCTGCGTCATATTTTTGGCTACCAAGGCGGTGATGGCGCTGTCGGTCTGGGTAACCCCTTGCGCCACGACACCGTTGTCGGCACACAGCACCAGCACTGCGCGGCACCCAATGGCCGGCAGGTCGCGACCGGTGAGCGCCGCCATTTTAATAACGGCCTCTTCCAATAAGCCTAAGCTGCCCAACGGCTTTGCAATCGCATTCCAACGTGCGCGGCAAAGCTGCGCCGCAGTGCGGTCGGGTGCGCGCATTTGCCGGTTAAGTTTCTGCCAATCCATATTTTTCTCCATAGGCGGCCGCCGCCGCTACAAAATTTTTGGCCGCCGTAATGTTCCCCTGCAAATAAAGATGTGGAAATCCTGAAAAAAGGGTCTCGGTCGCGTGAATGGTCTGCCAATTGCGACCATCGGGTTTAACCGCCTTAAAATCTGCGCCACTGTTGTCACTTTGCCAGTAGTGAAATTCGTGCGCACGCAACGTTTCCCCCGCTCGGCACAGCAGATTGTCGCGCGCGGCCGTCAACGTGATATAACCAAAGCGTCCCAATCGGGTTGCTGCCGTTGCCGTTGCCCGAATAACCTTTGCCATCGGATAAAAATTTCCCTTGTCATCCTGCAGCTGCGCGTGCAGGTATAAAAAACCGCCACATTCGGCCAAGCAGGGCATGCCGTTTGCAATGGCATGCCGAACACTTTGCAGCATCGCACTGTTTTGTGAAAGCTGAGCGGCATACAACTCCGGGTAACCACCGCCCAGATAAAGGGCCTGCACTTTCTCGGGCAATTGCGTATCCTGCAGCGGTGAAAAAAAGATGATCTCAACGCCCAACGCTTCAAACAGCGCCAGCGTTTCAGCATAATAAAAGCAAAAGGCGGCGTCACGCGCAACAGCAAGACGCACCCGTTTTGTTGCCGGCTGCACAACCTGCTGCGTCCACGCCAGCGGCGGTGCGGCTTGCGCCAGCTGTAAAAGTCCCGGCAAATTTATATGTTGCGCCGCCGCCTCGCCCAAACGGTCAAGCTTTAAAGATAAATCTTCCATTTCATCCGCCGTCACCAATCCCAAATGTCGGCTTTGCAGCGCACACTCGGGCAGGTCGGGCAAAAAACCCAGCACCGGCAACCCCGTTTCTTTCGTGATGATCGGTGCGACACGGTCATAAAGCGTTTGCGTGCAGCGGTTCAAAATGACACCGGCCAAATGCGAGGGGCTGCGCAGGCGGTTAAAACCATGCACAGTCGCTGCCAATGACAGCGCGGCCCCTTTGGCTGAAAGCAGCAAAATCGCCGGTGTGTCGGTGGCCTTTGCCAACGCATAGGCGCTGGCTTGATCGGTGACGCCTGCGCCATCATAATAACCCATGGCTCCTTCGACCAGCGCGATATCTCCCTCTCCGCTGCACGCGGCCAACAGGCGAACCGCAGTAGACACATTCGAGAGGAAAAGATCGAGGTTGTAGCTGGGGATCCCCAATACACGGCGGTGGAACATCGGGTCGATGTAATCCGGCCCGCTCTTAAAGGCGACCGGCCGTTTCCCCGCCCGTTGAAAGGCGCGCAGCAGCGCAAGCGTCAACGTTGTTTTTCCCTGCCCACTTGAGGGCGCGGCCAACAGCAGACGCGGCAGCTTTTTAAACATCCCGACCACCCCCGCTGAAAATATAAACCGGATTTTGCGCCGCTAACATATGGTAACGTCCCAGCGGTTGGGCACGGCTGACCGCGACCTGCACCACCTCATAATTTGGCAGCTGCAATTCATTGAAAAGTGCAGTTGCCTCGGTCATGGTTTCAATCGTCACAGCGGCCACCACCAATCTCACCTGTGGATTTTTCTCGCGCAACAGCGTGACAATACTGCGCAGACCACCGCTGCTTCCGCCGATAAATGCTGCGTCGGGCGCAGGCAATGTCCGCAAAACCTCAGGGGCGACTCCCTCGATACAAGTGAGGTTAAACGCGCCGAGCCGCTTGGCATTTT
Source organism: Candidatus Fimivivens sp. (assembly GCA_047974975.1). Taxonomy (GTDB): domain Bacteria; phylum Bacillota; class Clostridia; order Oscillospirales; family Ruminococcaceae; genus Yanshouia. The sequence goes on along the minus strand of JBKECV010000013.1, from coordinate 45,663 downwards.
CGACCGTCAGGCGGCACCCCTCACCCTTTTGCTCGATGGCGTATACCCGACCACTGTCGAGCATCAACGCCGCCTCCACCGCAACCGATCCGGTGCCCGAACCGACATCGTAAAAGATATCCGCACCACATAGCCGCAGCTTGGAGAGTATCACGGCGCGCACCTCGCTTTTAGTCATCGGCACATCCCCGCGTATAAATGCCGTATCCGGCAAACCAAACCCCACCCCACATCGCGGTGTAGGGTTTTGTACCAGCAACACCGAAAGTGATGAGAATCTCCCTTGCGCCAGTTCTTGCACTGTCGCGCTTATGACCTGTTGCGCATCACTGCCCAAGTCACTGCCGATGAACGCGTCGAGCGCACCAAATCCACTTTGGGTAAGTACACGGCACAGCGCATCGGGTGTGTGTGCCCCCCCGGTGAGAAAAAAGCAGGTCGCATGGCGCGACACCTCATGTGCCACATTGCAGTCCACACCATGCGCCGAGCACAGCCGCCAGCTCTGCCACGGCAGCTGCAATGCGGCCGAAAAAGCCTGCACACTCGATACACCCGGTATCACCGTCACCTCGTGCGCATCCAATAGCGGCAGCAGGCGTTTGGTTCCGCTGTAAAAGCCGCTGTCCCCGCTCATCAGCACGCAGGACGACGCGACATCGGCTTTGTCGATAGCGTCGGCAATATCCCTAGCATGCACAGCGGCAACACCGCGCGGCGCAGCAATGCCTGCATCGTTTAGCAGTCTGGGTGCGCCGAAAATCAACCCTGCGGCATTCAGCGCCTGCTGCGTGGCCGGCAGACAGCCGTGCGTGGCGCCTGCGCCATACCCTGCGATGGTCACTTTCATGCCTTATCCTCCCATTATAAATTCATCCTAAAAAATGCGACAGTTTTATTTGGAGTTGTTCAAGCGTATCGCCCGCATCCTCGGGGCGTCTGACCAAAATTGTTTTGACATGACATGCGTTGGCCGCGGCCAGTTTTTGAGGAAAGCCCCCCGCCGCGCCGCCGTCCTTGGTAATGAGCGTCGAGATGCCAAACTGTTCAAACAACGCCATATTCAACGCCTGAGAAAACGGCCCCTGCATCGCAATAATATGACTTTGCAAAAACCCTAGTGAGACACAATGCGAAATCGCTTGTGCCAGCGGCAGCACACGGGGGTAGCACCGTTGGGCGAAGTTGGTCACCTGTGTGAAAGGCACCAACTCCTTCGAGCCGGTGGCGATCAACACCTTGCCGTCACTTTGATTGAGCAGGGTAGCCGCACAGGCCACCGATGCGACAACAACACACCCGTACTCATCGCCACAAGGGCGCAACAGCCTAAAGTAATCAAGTCCAACCTGCTGCGCCGCCGCGCGGATATTGCAGGTGACCTCCTTGGCGTAGGGATGGGTAGCATCTATCACGCAATCAAAGTGCTTGTCCTGCATCAATACGGCCATCTGCGCCGTATCCAACCGCCCGACCCGAACCGCCAATTTCTCACAGCGCGGCAAAAGGGCTTTGGCGTAATCGCTGGCAACGCAAAGCGTCACCGATACATCGCGCTCAAACAGCCATTCCAGCAACGGATAACTGTCCGATGTACCACCGAAAATCAACACCTGCTTCATCGCTTCGCCTCATAACCGCGCAGCGTGACCATCTTGCCGCTGACCGCCATCGTTTTACTGTTGCCGATAAAGACGGTGCAAAACATCCCCACCGAAAAATCGCGCAGCTGCGCCAGCGACATCAGCCGGGTTGTTTCACCTGCTCGCCCGATATTTTCAGCCACACCACACAGCGTACCTGCACTGCGGTATTGCAATAAAATATCGCAGGCGCGCTGCAAATGGTCGGTGCGCTTTTTGCTGCCGGGGTTATACAGCACCACCGCAAATTCGCCCACGCCTGCACCGTGCAGCCGTTTTTCAATCACGCCCCAATCCACCAGCAGGTCCGAAAGTGAAATGACGGCATAATCCTGCATCAGCGGCGCCCCTAGAAGCGCCGCGCCGCTCTGAGCGGCAGTCACACCCGGAATAACCGCCAGCTCAACCGACTCGGATGGCGTCCAAAGTTCATAGAGTAACCCCGCCATGCCATAGACGCCCGCATCGCCGCTGCACACCATGGCAACATGCTGCTCTTTAGCCGCTTCAAGCGCTGCACGGCAACGTTCAATCTCGCTTTTCATCGGTGTTGAAAAGTAGTTTTTATTCGGAAAAAGCGGCCGCACCAGTTCGACATAGGCCGTGTAGCCGCAGATTAGATCGCAGGCGGCCAATGCCGCATGCGCCGCACCCGTCATCCCTTGGGCATGCCCGGGGCCGATACCGACAACCGATAATTTCATAAATGCTCTCCTTTACAGCGCCCCACCCTGCGCCGGCGCCTTTGAAATGCGCACCGTGTGTGACGCTTGGGCAATCGCCATTGTCACGCCGTTAAATATCCGCTTTGTTGCCAACAGCATGCCGGCGCTGCCCATCACCGCACTGCGTTCGCAAACATTATCGACCCCCGTAATATGCCGCACAAAATCCGAGGCGGTAAAATCCCCCGGCAGGTCAGCAAGCGCTTGGGATGAAAAAGTAACCAACGGCAACCCGGCCTCACGGCAAAATGCCAGCAGTCCGGATTCTTTTGCTTTGAGGTCGATGCTGCAAACCTGACAGAAGGCGCGAGGTTCAAGATGAAGTTCTGTGCATAAGTCATCAAACGCCGCGCGAATCTGCGCCGCCGATGTCCCCCTCTTGCATCCTACACCTAAAGTCAGTATCCGCGGAACAAGCTTCAATGCCCTATCCCAATCATTCTCTATGCCGATAGTCACTTCAAAGGGCGGCCGATCGGTCAAAATAATCTCGCGCGTCAACTCAGTAGAAATGATTGTTTCAAAGCTGCTTTTAAGGCGTATCGCCTCGCCCGAGAGCAGCCGCGCGGACACCTGTTTGATACGCATAGGGTTGGTGATCACGTAACCCTGTTCGGTGGCCCAGCTATCCACGGCAAATAAACCGTTGCAGTCGGTGGCGGTGGTGATGACCGCACGCGCACCAATCGATGCGGCAAGCTGCTTAGCCAACGCATTCGCACCGCCGATATGACCCGAAAGCAGCGGAATGATAAATTCGGCGCACTCGTCTATAACCAATACGGCGGGGTCGTGGGTTTTATCCCGAACAAACGGTGCAATGGCCCGCACAGCAATACCTGCGGCCCCTATAAAAACCAGCGCATCCGCGGTGTTAAAATGCTGTTCTGTCCAGTGCTGCAACCCATCCTTAGGGCAGCGCTGCATGTCGATCTCCTCGGGCCGTACCGCTTTTAACTGCGCGGCAAGCCGCAGGCCTTTTTCGGAAAATGCCAACATCGCCAGCTTCATACCTGCGGCTCCTCCCCTTTGCGAAAGGCGGTGGTAAAGGTGGGGTCATAGAGCTTGGAGCGCGCGTAGTCTTCCCCTAAAAAATCGCCCACCGTAATCAGTGCGGTATGCGCAATATTATGCTGCTGCGCAGTCGCATGCAGCGTCCCCACCGTACAGTGCAGCACTTTTTCCTGTGGCCAAGTGGCCTTAAAAACAATCGCCGCCGGTGTATCCAAACGATAGCCGCCCAAAAGCAGCTCGCGCTGGAGCGATTCCGTCAAACCTGCGCTTAAAAAGATGACCATCGTGGCACCGTGCGCCGCGAATGACGCGATACTTTCCCTGTCGGGCACCGGCGTTCTGCCCGCCATGCGGGTAATGATGACACTCTGGGTAACTTGCGGCAGCGTATATTCCGCTCTTAAAGCGGCGGCTGCCGCGCAAAAACTGGAAACGCCGGGCACATAGTCATAAGGCACCCCCGCTTCATCAAGCCTGTCCATCTGTTCGCGGATAGCGCCGTAAAGGCAGGGGTCACCGGTATGCAGCCGCACGACCTGTTTTTGCTGTGCCACAGCCGACAGCATCTGCGCCATGACCTGCTCCAATGTCATCTGTGCACTGTTATAAACCGCACATTCCGGCTTGGCCATCTGCAGCAGCTCAGGATTGACCAAACTGCCCGCATAGATGATCACGTCGGCCTGCGCCAACAAGCGCGCCCCACGCAGCGTTATCAGGTCGACGGCGCCACTGCCCGCCCCAATAAAACTGACCAAAGCATTCACTCCTTAACAATAACGGTTGTAAAATATCCCGGTGCATCAAAATCTGCCGGGATACTTGTAAGAATTTTTTCGTCGGGTAAACCGCAATTTTGCACCAGCATCGCCTTATCAAGCTGTCCGCGCGCCTTGAGCCGCGATAAAAGCTGCGGCAACGCTTTCCCCGCTTTCATCAACACCTTGGTGCCCGGCAACGCCAATGCCTGTCCATCGTCGACACCGGCCGGTATAATATGCATCGGTTGGCTCATCTCGGTCAGGCTCACGCCCAATGCGGCGGCCGACGCGCAAAAGCTGGTTACCCCTGCACAGACAACAATGGGATACCCCATCGGCTTGAGCAACTCGGCCATATAGGAAAAAGAAGAATATACCGACGCATCCCCCAAGCTGAGCATGGCCACATCCTTGCCCTGCGCCAACGCAGCTTTGAGCAGCTCGGCCAACTGCCGATGGCTTTCTTGCAGCTTGTGCCTATCCCGAACCATCAAAAAGGGCAGCATGATCTTTTCTTTACCACTTAAATCGACCGCTTGAGACGCGATATCCAGCGCCACCGTGCCACCGCGTGCCGCCTGCGGTACCGCTATAACCGAGCAATGCTTTAAAATACGCACAGCTTTCAGCGTCATCAATTGGGGATCTCCCGGCCCGACACTCACACCATATAATGTTCCCTTCAAGCGTTATTCCTCCATTGATTCAACAAGACCGCCCCCTGCGCTGTCACACCCAGTGGCGTGTACCCATTATAAAACACGGAAGCACCGACCTCGAACGCCCCCGCCGCACGATGGGATAAATGCGCTTGTATCGCCCGCATCAGGCTGTTCACTGTAGCATCCTTTAACCCTGCATCCGCCAGCATTTCAAGACAGGCATCGGCGGTCGCCGCCTGCATCAGCGCATGACACAATGCGCCGGACGCCCCGCAGCATGCGGCGTGGGCCGCAAACAGTTCGGTGCGGCAGTCCGCAATGCGCGAATGGGTGTTCATGATGCCGCCCGCCAACTTGACCGCCTTGCCGATATGGCTGACCAACAGCACCTGAGAAAAGCCGTAAACAGCCGCAAAGTCAAGACAATCGCCGATAAAATTGGCGCATTTAATCTGCGGAATTTCTTTGAGTTGCGGATGTTCTTTTGCAAAGCGCTCAGCATAATTGCCGGGTGTGAGCAGCAACCGATTTTTACCGTTGGCTGCCAACATCTTCATTTCAACCTCAATGCTATCCAACAAAGCCCCAAGACTTTGCGGCTCCACAATTCCACTGGTACCCAAAATTGAAATGCCGCCGACGATGCCCAAATTGGGGTTAAACGTTTTTTGAGCGATTTCGGTCCCCTTTGGCGCAAAAATAGTGACCTGCATCCCGCCTGTATAACCCACAGCCACACACGCGCAACGCACCTGTTCATGAATCATTTGACGGGGTGTCGAATTGATCGCGGCCGCCCCCACCGGCTGGTCGAGTCCCCGCTTGGTCACTCGCCCAATGCCCACGCCGCCATCGATCACAATGTTATCGCCACCGTGTTTTTTTACCGAGGCAAATATCAGCATGCCGTCAGTGGCGTCGCAGTCGTCACCGGCATCTTTGCGCACAGCGCAGATCGCCTCATCCGGCAGCAGCGTGATGTCTTCCAGCCGAGCCGCCACCCGAATGCCTTTTGGGGTTATCAGCACAGCATCTTGCTGCTGTTTGTTTGAAAGCAACATCGCAGTCGCTGCACCGGCCGCCATGGCGGCACAACTGCCGGTGGTATAACCACAGCGCAGGCGTTTCGCGCCGCTGGTGACATAGTGCTCAAGCATCAAATTACTCCCCTAGCCACGCTATTTGTCTTCATATTAATGGCCCACTTACGCAGTGGGATAATGGCGCATCAATAGGCGGTTGCCGCATCAGCGGCGAGCCGTTGCGCATGAACCACGGTATAATAGTCGTTTTGCGGCTATTATACCACAAGCGTCATGCATTCACAACACGCCTGAAAAACCAATATATTTTAAACGCATGTATAGAATATATTACTTTTCAAAGTGTCACGAAATATGTTATAATGATGCGAAATATATATCGTGTCATCGAGTTGGTAATGCAATTATCCTTGCAATATCAAAAGGAGGCCTGCAAATGGAATCTTTAATCCCTGAAAAAACCATCCCACGTATGGGATATTATATGTACAAATTTTGTCGTTTCACCGTGGTATCCATTATTGTCGGCCTGACTGTCGGCGCCTTAACCACCGTGTTTGGGCACCTGCTCTCAGCCGTTAGCACCCTCAGAACAATGCATGCATGGCTCCTGTGGCTACTGCCCTTTGGTGGATTGCTCATTGTATTTCTTTATAATATTACAAATACCAAAAAGCACCGCGGCACCAACCTGGTTATTGAAGCGGTACGTTCTGAAGACCGTATCCCGGCAAAAATGGCACCGCTGATCTTTTCTTCCACCATTATAACCCATCTTTTTGGCGGTTCCGCCGGACGCGAGGGCGCAGCGCTTCAGCTCGGTGGCAGCGTCGGCCATTTGATTGCTGATATCTTTAAAATAACCGAGAGTAAAAAGCATATTTTTGTCATGTGTGGCATGAGCGCCGCTTTTTCGGCATTGTTTGGCACACCGTTGGCCGCCACTGTTTTCGCACTCGAGTTGGCAAATATCGGCATCATGTGTTATTCCGCTTTGGTGCCGTGCACCATAGCGGCCATTATTGCCTATTCTATTGCACAATATAGCGGGTTGCCCGCCGAACGTTTTCACATCCAAGAAATTCCCTTTACCGTCACCGGCACCATCGGCGTTATCGTATTAAGTATTCTGTGCGCAGGATTAAGCATTCTGTTGTGTGCATCGTTAAAGCGCACATCCAGTCTGTCTCAGCGTTTTATTCCCAATCCTTATCTGCGTATCTTTACAGGTGGTCTATTGGTCATCGCCATGACCTATATCTTCCAGACACGCGATTATCTGGGGTCGGGTATCAACATCATTGAAAATGCCCTAATGGGTGAAACCGCACCTGAGGCTTTTATTTTAAAGCTGCTTTTTACAGCGGCCACGCTGGGTTTTGGCTTTAAAGGCGGTGAGATTATTCCAACCCTTTTTGTAGGCGCCACCTTCGGCAGTGCCATGTCCGGCCTTTTAGGGTTGGATCCACATGCGGCTGCCGCCATCGGTATGATTGCAATGTTTTGTGGGGTTACAAACTGTCCGCTCACATCGCTCTTGTTGGCTTGTGAGGTTTTCGGCTTTATTTCGCCTCAGATGTTCTTGCTCGGTTTATCTGTTAGCTATATGCTCTCAGGCTATTATAGTCTTTATAGTTCTCAAAAAATTGTTCATTCAAAAACCCATCCGGTGGTTATTAATCGCACGGCGCACTGACCGCTGTTGCTGAAAGGGATGTCCAACGCAATGCACACCTTCCTTTGGTTCGCTTATTTTTGGCTTTATCTCATTATTGTCTGCCCCCTGTTACTGCGCGTGCAGCATCTGCGACGAAATGGTAAACGACAGCAACATGATGGCCTCGTCTTTTCTGTCATACATAAATGGGCCCGTCGACTGCTAAAAGCAGCCGGGGCAAAAATAACGGTACAAGGACTTGAAAATCTGCCTTCTGACGATGTTGCCGCTGTCTATGTCGGCAATCATCAGGGTTATTTTGATATTCCGCTGGTTCTTGGTTACTTAGGTGGCGTAAAAGGTCTGGTTGCAAAAAAAGAAATTCAAAAACTACCGCTGATACGCAGCTGGATGCTGGAACTAGGCTGTGTTTTCATCGATAGAGACAACCCGCGCGCCTCGATCAATGCGCTCAATGAGGCGGGGCAACACGTGCATAACGGTTATCCAATGGTCGTATTCCCTGAGGGCACCCGAAGTAAAAACGGTGATATGGCAGATTTTAAAGCCGGTGCATTCAAAATTGCTCAAAAAAACAACGCCCCTATTGTGCCATTTTTTATTGAGGGCACCGGACACTTGTTGGAACGAAACGGCTACCGTATCAAGCCTGCACCTGTCACCATCACCATTTTGCCGATGATTAATACGAGCGGCTATACGCGCGAGGATTGGAAAGCTTTGCCCGCACTTGCGCAAGACCGTGTATGCCAAGCTTTGGCGCAGCATCGGATCAATCGGCTTTAAAAGGAGTTATGAAACATGAAGCGATTATTTGTAATTGTGAGTGTGATTCTTCTTTTATTCGCGCTCACAAGCTGTTTTAAACAGGAGTTTGACAGCGGCGCGATCGTCCTGCGCGGTGCGAAAGATCTGAATTTTTCAGTGGGTGAAACAAAAACAGTAATAGCCGAGTTGCCGCAAATTGAAGGACTCAAGCTGACCGCCATCTGCGAAGACCCGGCGCTTGATACCCAAATATCGGACGATAATGCGTTGACTCTCTCGTGCAATACGGCCGGAGACTATATACTCACCTTGCAGCTAGCAGCGAAGGACTACCGCAGCATGCAAAGGCAATATTCTGTTTCGGTCACCACCCCACCCATGTCGATAGCCGCTGTTTTAGCGGACGGAAATGCATTGGATTTAGGCAACGTTCTTACGCTTAGCACAGGGGCCGAAAAAACACTTGTGTTGTCCGGCGCACCTGACAACGCCGTGTACCGTGTCCAAAATTCCGATTCTGCTGTCGCAACGGTCGAGCAGCAGTCCAATGCAATCATATTAGCCGCGGCTGCGCCCGGCAAAACGCGTATCCAAATAGACGTAATCTGCGTCGGCTACCAGCCCTATTCAACAGAGCTGTGCGTCGAGGTGGATAAACCGGCGGCGCTGCTGAATCTGGCAAACGACATCGTATCAGGAACCACTCAAGACACGCTGCGTGTGACCTGCGCTGCATTTCAGCCCGGCGGTCGACTGACAGCGTCAGCCAATGATCCCGCGGTATCGATTCAAGTCAATGGAAATATCATTCTCATCTCTTCAACCAAACCCGGGGATTTTACGGTGACTGTTTCTTGTGTGGCCGAAGGCTATCGCACCACCGCAAAAACGACCCGTGCTGTTTTTTCTCGTCCAGCGGTTCCACTGTCACTGCCTGAATCTATATCAGTGGCGTTAAAGCAAGCGAAAGATATCCCTGTTTCCGAGTTGCCCGACGGTGCGGCACTGTCGCTATCCATTGACAATAATAATATTGACGTTGAATACAAAAACGGTATTCTTATGGTCGAGGGTAAATCTGTCGGCAATACCAACATCACTATAATTGCAAGCTGTACAGGCTATGCCGACAGCCGAGTGACACTGCCGGTTGTAGTCGGTGGCGTTACTTACAATGCCAACAGCCAATATGACCAGTATGTCAAAGAGATTATCGATCTGATCAATGAGGAACGCGCCTATCAAGGCCTTTCAGAATTGACTTATCTGCCCGAACTTCAAGGCGCTTGCCAAACTCGAGCCGAAGAAGCTTCCACTGTGTGGGATCATATCCGCCCTGATGGCCGCGGATGGGAAACTGTCTTGACAGACATGGGGTATTCTTATTATGCCGCAGGAGAAAATCTGTTGGATGGCAATGTTCTCGACGCTGCAAGTGCCGTAGAAGCGTGGATGGACTCGCCGGGACACCGCAAAAATATTCTAAGGTCAATGTTCACCGGTGTCTGTGTCGGCATCGTACAGGGCGCCAATGGTAATTATTACTATGCACAGCTTTTCATCACAAAGGAATAACATTATGAAACAAAAAGCAATCTATATAGGTTCTATTATTCTGTCCATTTTGTATTTGTTTTGCGGTAGCAAAATTGCGGCCTCCAACATGCCTGAATTTGAGCATATTTATCAGGATAACTGTGAAAGAGCCCAAGTCGAAGGCATTATTTCCCGCCAATCGGCAGCACAGGAGGTCGGTGGCATGCAATACGGCCAAGGGGTAAATATTGTTTTCGGCGCAAAGCTGCTCACCGGCCCTCAAAAAGGATCCTTGATTACGGTGCTACAAAATTGCGACCCCGATTCCCCCTATCAGCTTCGAGAGGTCAAAACAGGCGATCATGTTCTTGTTATCGAAAACCCCGAATTTCAGGGCGAAATCAAATGGATGGTGGGGGAATATGTCCGCACCGATACGTTGTTGGTATTCGCTGTTATCTTTGGCGTGCTGTTGATTCTTTTCGGCCGTCTTAAAGGCTTTAATACAATTCTATCCTTGTCATTTACTTGCTTGGCTATTTTTGCAGTATTTGTCCCCGCCATTTTATCGGGTAAAAATATCTATTTTTGGGCAATTCTCACCTGCGCATTCATCATTATAATGACGCTACTCATTGTCAACGGCGCCAATAAAAAGAGTCTATGTAGCGGCATCGGCTGTTTTTGCGGCATCCTACTGTCCGGTGCACTAACGCTATTTTCAGACAACTTTTTGCATCTGACCGGTATGCTCAATGAAGAATCGTTGTACTTGAAGTTTTTAATTGAGGGGCAGACAATTGATCTCAAGGCGATTATCTTTGCTGCCATTCTCATTGGCGCCGTTGGCGCTATCATGGATGTGGCCATCTCGCTTTCTTCAGCGCTATATGAAATTTATGAAGCGACCCCAAACTGCACCCCCGCCGCCATTATGCGCTCCGGTATGACGATTGGACGCGACATTATGGGAACCATGTCCAATACGCTGGTGCTCGCCTATATTGGCGGTTCGCTTTCCTTGACGCTGTTGCTCATCGCTTACAGCAGCTCATGGCTGGGGCTTTTAAACCGCGAGATGATCGTCGTGGAGATTCTTCAGGCACTGGTTGGCAGCTTTGGCTTGCTCTTAACCATTCCGATGACCTCAGCAGTCTGCGCCTCAATCTACTGTTTAAGTAACAAAGACGACCGAGCCAACCCACCCACCGTTTTGCCAAATAAATAACTTTTTAAATTTTTTGTGAATCAGTTAAAATTAAAATACCGAATAAAAAGCGGCTAGGTAAAACCGGCCGCTTTTGTTGGACAAAACCGAGAACATACAGCCACTATCAACGACCGCTCAATGATTGTTTAATATTTCGACTAGTGTCTCACTTGATAAAATCTTTATATTGTTTTTTTGGATTGCCAATAATCCCTGTGATTTCAAGTGGCCTATCTCCCTAAACAAATTAGCCCTGCTTATCCCCAACTTTAAGCACAAATCCTCACGGGAGCAATCAAGTATGACTTCCCCATCCTGGCGCATTTCATGCAATAAAAAAGTGATGAACTTATTGCGTGCCGACTGTATGCAATGGAATCGTATTTTTTCTAGCAAGAATTGTATTTTTTGGCTCGAATAATCAATATAGCTTTGCAACAATGCTGTATTTTCAAACAGCATTTCTAAAAAACAGTCCTTTGGTAAAAATATAATTTTGCTCTCTTCTCTACAGCGCAAAATCGTTGGTAACGCCATTTCATTTCCAACGGTGCTAATCCCAAAAAGCGCAGAGGGCCTCAGCGTATTGATGTGAATTTCGTTACAATCGGAGATCATCAGATACGCATCTAAAATGCCGCTCTCTATGATCCCCACTGATGCAGTACCGCCGATTATATTATCAAAATAGCGCCCTTGTTCATACGTTTTTTTGATATGCCTCGGGTGGGCACGAAATATATCCGCCAGCCTATTTGGATTATTGCAGTTGGCAGAAAACATAAATATCATCTTCTCTTCAGTTTGGTTAGTTTCTTCTAACCCATATTAACATATCCGTGACAGTTGGTCAATGCATGTGCTGTAAATTTTCCTCTTTTAAAAGTATCAAATGAGACTGACTGACGACGATAGTTAGTTTATTCTAACTTTAAACGCCATTAAGGAGATTAAACATGACAAACAAAATTATCATGGTAAGCGGTGGTGCAGCTGTTGGTAAAACAGCATTATTAAAGCATCTTCTTCCCCGTGTAAAACAGGAAAGTGCGGTTGCGGTGTGTAAGATAGATTGCATTTTTTCACAGGATAAAGAAATTTTTGAGAACATGGATGTGCCGTGTGTTCAAGGTTTGAGCGCGGATATTTGTCCTGACCATTTTCTTGTTTCAAATTACATGGAACTCATTTCTTGGAGCGACAGTATAAAAGCAGAAATGTTGTTTATCGAAACGGCCGGGTTGTGCAACCGGTGTAGTCCCGCCACCGAAAAGTCTCTGCAAATATGCGTGATAGATGCAACATCCAGTTGCAAAGCACCTAAAAAGCTAGGGCCGATGCTCAGCAATGCCGACATGATAGCAATCAGCAAAATTGATCTGGTCTCCCAAGCGGAGCGTGAGATTTTAATAGCCATGATGCGACAGCTAAATGAAAATGCGGCGCTCTTCCCTTTTGACGGCATCAGCGGATATGGAACCGAGCTATTGGCACAACATATTTTAAAAAGCCGACTTATAGATAGCTTTGAAGGCGATATTTTGCGCCATACCATGCCTGCCGGTGTATGCTCTTACTGTATTGGTGAGCGCAGAATAGGTGCCTGCTATCAACAGGGGGTCGTCGGAAAAATTGACTTTGGAGGTATGGTGTGAAAGAAATTACAGTTTTAGGCGGCGTGAATAAAAAAGGAGAGGCGGAAGCCTTTAACGAATTAACGATGCGCCGCGGCGAGATGTATGCCATTGTGGGCAACACCGGCTCCGGCAAAAGCAGACTTATCAAAGATATCGAACAAATGGTATTGTGCGACTCTGTTTCAAAGCGACAAATATTGCTGGATGGACAGCCCGTGAACATGAATGACCGAAATCTATTATCACTTTCACTGATCGCGCATTTAGGTCAAAATATGCGTTTTATAATGGATAATACGGTGGCGGAATTTCTAAACCTGCATCAAACCTGCCGAAATCAATCAAAATTTTCGGTAAATGATGCCATATCCATTGCCAACACCATTACAGCAGAACATATTGATAGTAATCAAAGTCTAAGTTCTTTAAGTGGTGGGCAAGCAAGGGCACTGATGGTCGTCGATATAGCCTGTATCTGCAATAGTCCCATCGTTTTGATTGACGAGGTTGAAAACGCAGGTATCGACAAAACGCTTGCCTTTGAAGTGCTGTCGGATATTGAAAAATTGGTGCTGGTGGTAACCCATGATCCCCACACGGCTTTGATGGCTGATAAGAGAATCATTATGCACAATGGCGGTGTCATGAAAGTGCTGAAAAGAAGTAAAGATGAAAAAATACTTTTAGATAAGTTGGATAAGACATATAAAGAACAATATAAGTTACAACAATTAATGCGAAATGGAGAACGTCTGCAATGAAAAAAATCAGGTTATACTGGAGTAATATCTGCGTTATGCATCGCGCCGAGGTTACCGCTATCAATAAAGCTAAAGAAGTGCTATCCGAAAAAGGCATTGATTTAGACGTGACTTATTTTGGTCTTGGCACGCCACAGCATATGTCTGAATATCTTTACAAATCGGACAGCATTTTGCCGGACCTATTAATTTCTACAGATTTAGAGGTATTTGAGGACCAGCGCATTTTTGATAAATTATTGCCCAAGCTAAATCCATTGGCAAACGCATTTTCTTTGAATCCCAAAATTAAAAACAGCAATATCTATCAAAATGAATATTTACTACCTTTGCTCGCCATTCCGCTCGTGCTATGCAGTAACCAACCTTTTAATGAGCAAAACCATAATCTTGCTAATATTATACAACACCAACTGCCGATCACTTTTGGCGGTATCAATAATTCCGGTGCAAAATCTATTATAAAAGCGATTTGGTATACCTTTGGCAAAGAAAAGGTGCACACTTTACTTGAAAACGCCGATATCGTGGATATGCCTATCCAAGCTTTTCATAAGGTTAGAACAGGTGCACATAATCTTTCGATTGTCCCCTATATCTATGCCCAAACAGCAGATGAAAAAAATCTGTTTGTCAAATATCCACAGGAGGGCGCCATTGCTTTACCCTGCTATGCGGCCGCGCTCAACACCATCGATAATGCAGAAGCAAAAGCGGTGATTGACGCAATTTTTACAGCGGAATTGCAGCAGACATATGTTGAAAAATCGGGACTTGCTTGCTGTCTTGACTCCGGGGCAAAATTAAAACTTGCAGAAGAGGCGCAATATCGTTTCACCTACCCCACGCGGGAATGGTTCGACGAAACCGCTTGGCAGGAATTCTATGCATTGTATCTAAAATATCTCCCAAATGCTTTCAGTGGTACTCCATAACATTTTTGCCAACCAAGCAGCAATGATAATTTTACATATAGCATCAGCCGTTTTCTGCCACAACAAAGCGCCCATTTTCAGAAATCACGATTCTGAAAATGGGCGCTAGCTGATTTTATCAATCAGCTACTATCGCTTATTTGTGTTGCGCATAGCCTGACGGGTGGTGCGCACTTCGGTGAGCAGCTTGGCCAATGTTTCTTCAGACTGACACAAAAGATCATCCGAAAAGTCTTGTGAAGCCGTCCGCAACTCTTTCGCTTTGCTCTGTGCCTGCGAAAGAATCTCGACCGCTTTTTTCTGCGCCTGCTTCACAATTTCTTCCTGCGCAATAAGCGCACGCGCGCGATCCTCAGCGCGGCGCACAACAGCATCCGCCTCTCGCTTGGCTGTGGCTATGATATCCGACCGATCCGTAACAATCCCCTTGGCCTGCTTAATTTCACCGGGCAGGTTCATACGAATATCGTCGAGCAACTCCTGAATCTTCTCGATATCCACCACGCTGCGATTATTGGTCAACGGAAGATTCCAGCTTTTATCCAACAGTTCATCGAGCATGTCCAAAATTTCTTCAATGTTCATTCTGACGCTTCTCTACCTTTCTTCTCAAATCGCTGATATACCCTCTCATGCAGACAACGGGGAACCAACCCCGCAAGATCCCCCTTGAGCATCGCCATCTGCCGCACCAAACTGGAGCTTAAGTAAAGGTTATACAAACCGGTGGTTAAAAACACAGTCTCAGCACCCGGATACAGCTTCTTATTGGTGATCGCCATCTGAAATTCATATTCAAAATCACTCATAGCGCGCAATCCCTTGACAATGGCCACCGCATTTTTATCACGAACATAGTTGATAAGCAAGCCAGAATAGCTGTCGACCTCAACATTGGGATATTCCGCAACCACCTCACGAATCATCTGCATACGCTCCTCAGTCGAAAAGGAAGGCTGCTTGTCCGGATTAATGACCACCACCACAATCACTTTGTCAAACAGCTTGGAGGCGCGCTTAAAAATATCCAAATGACCGTAGGTGACGGGGTCAAAGCTGCCGGGACATACTGCAATTCTCATAACGTCTCCTTAAAGCGCACGGTAAGTCGTCAACTTCGCCTTACCATAACGGTATTCCTTGCGTGTAGCAAAAATGCCCACAGTTTCGGGCAACGTTTTGTCCCGCTCGGTTTCACAGACGATAACACCGCCGGGGTTCATGCAAGGCACCAGCAACGGTAACAACAAATCTATCAACTCTTTATTGTAAGGTGGATCTAACAATGCAATATCAAACGGATCGTGTACAGTTTTTAAAAATGCAGCAGCGTCCATCATGACAACCCGTGCATTCTCTTTAAGTTGCGTAGATTCAAGGTTCTGGATAATGGCTTGATTGGCCTCTCGCAAAGCGTCGACAAAAACTGCCGAACGCGCGCCGCGCGACAGAGCCTCGATACCAAGCTGACCCGAACCCGCAAAAAGATCCAGCACAGCCGACCCTTCCACCTCAAACTGAATGATGGAAAAAAGTGCTTCTTTTGCCATATCTGAAGTTGGGCGGGTATCCAATCCCTGCGGGGCCACAAGCTTGCGCCCTCTGGCCGTGCCGGTGATAACTCTCATGACTTGTCTCCCTTAAAACTCGGCCGCAAATAGCCGATTGTTCAAATGATGCGCACCTATTAAAAAGGTAAACATGAGCAAAGGCGCGCTTCACTCAGGACGGCGATAGCATTGAGCATCTATCGCACAAATATCGCTTATTATTATCTCTTGTTTATGACATTTTGTCAACCGATTTCGCCTTTACGCACCGCCTCAAGCAACGATCTTGCCGCACGCAGGTTCATACCCTTGACAGCAGCAAGCGCCTGTTCGTCTGCTTCGAGAATGGCCTTTTTGGTTTTAAAATGCGCAAACAGCGCACGCGCACGCACCTGGCCGATATTCTTGACTTTGGTGATTGAGAGCTCAAAGGCCGTTTTTTTATGCGCCTTACGCGCATAGTTTATGGCAAAGCGATGTGTTTCATCCTGAATCGTGGTCACAAGCGTAAAAACACTGCGGTGGGAGGCGATGCCAATCTCTCCCCCCTGAGATGAAATAGCGCGCGTGCGGTGCCTGTCATCTTTTACCATACCGAATACCGGTATCTCCAGTGCCAACGACGCCAACACCCCTTTTGCGGTGGTGACATGCCCTCGACCACCGTCGATCAACAGCAAGTCCGGCAAACGATTAAAAAAACCACCGTCTTCAGCCTGCGCCAAGTAACGGGCAAACCGACGATTAAGCATCTGCGCCATACTGGCATAGTCGTCCGGCCCTGTGATATCTTTGATTGAAAAATGCTTATAGGCTGCCTTTTGCGGCCGCCCGTTCTCAAACACCACCATCGAGCCGACGATCGTCTCGCTGCCAATATTTGATATATCGTAGGATTCGATCCAAGTCGGCGGCTTTGATAATCCCAAAAGTTTTGCCAACTCGTCGAGCGCTGCCAGTTCTCGCCCGGTACGTCCACTGCTTCGCAGCGACAGTTGCTCGGCGGCATTTAATCGCGCCATCTCTACCAGTTTGACCATGTTGCCGCGCTGTGGCTGCACGATGGTCACCTTTTTGCCTAAGCGCCGGGACAAAAGTTGTTCAACAAGTGGTTGATCGGGCAGCGGTCCATCCACTGTCAGCTGGCTTGGCAGCTCGTGCAGTGGGTCTGAGTAATAACGTGAGATAAATTCCTCTCTGGCATCCTCCACCGATGAAATGTCCGGAAACAAAAAGTCAAGCTTATCCACCAATCTCTGCCCACGGAATTTAATCAGCGACAACGACAAATCCCCACCCGATTGTACAAACGCCAGAACATCTTGATCAGCCACATTGGCATACACCACCCGCTGTCGGTCGGAAAAGCGGGCGATAGCCTGTAGCCGATCGCGACATTTAGCCGCCTTTTCAAACTCAAGATTTTCGGCCGCGCGTTCCATCTGTTCAGTGAGTAATTTTTGCGCCTGAACACTCCCCCCTTGAATATATTCGATCGCCTGCCGTATAATTTCGGCGTAATCCTCCGGAGAAACGCCCCCTCGACATACCCCCATACACTGTTTAAGATGGTAATTGAGGCAGGGACGCCCCTTTTTAATATCGCGTGGAAACTGCCGCGCGCAAGTCGGCAATCCAAATGCCTTATTCACCTCATCCGCTGTATTTTTTACCACCCACGCCGACATATACGGCCCGATATAGGTCTCGGCGCTATCCGCCTTTTGTTTGACCGCCATAATGCGAGGGTACACCCCTTTGTCAATGCGCAGATAGCTGTATCCCTTGTCGTCCTTGAGTAAAATATTATATTTCGGCGTATGTTGTTTAATGAGGCTGCATTCAAGCACGAGCGCTTCAAATTCACTGGCAGTAACAATCGTTTCAAAGTCCTGTACCTGCAATACCATCGCCAGCACCTTTGGTAAGTGTTTATCCAGCGCACGAAAATAGCTTGAAACGCGGTTTTTTAAGTTTTTAGCTTTACCAATATAGAGGATGCCACCCGCTTTATTGCGCATTAAATAAACGCCCGGATCCACGGTTAATGCCCGGGCTTTCTGGTGAAGCGCGTGTATTCTATCTTCTGACATATCTTGCCCCCGTCAAATCGGCGCCATCCCTACCAACAAAAACGGTGTGCCGCCAACAAAGCAGCACACCGTTCGCTGTATCCAAAACTTAAAATTGCTCGGTAAAGCCGGTCTCAACAAGTTTGGCCAAACCGTCAACAGCGGCTTGCTCATCAGCGCCGTCCGCGATGATACGTATAGAGGAATCCCCGACGATGCCCAGAGAAAGAACACCTAAAAGACTCTTGGCATTTACACGTCGTTCATCTTTTTCGACCCAAATGGACGCTTTAAACTCATTGGCCTTCTGGATAAAAAAAGTAGCGGGACGGGCGTGCAGTCCGATCTGGTTCTGCACATTAACATCCTTCATATACATAGTACATATCTCCTATCATCGATGATTTAAAACGACAATTACATAACTCTATATTCATTATACGGTCATTCTTCGACTACGTCAATCACACAAAAGACAATTAAATGCGATACAGCAAATTTTCTACGCATTCGCAATAAATTCACCTGTATAGATAAATTGTTTGTGCTAATTCACTAAGTATTTTTCAACATCATTATAAAATTATACATTACCGGACCCAACATAGCCGGCAAAAGATTGGCGGTCTTGATTTTGGTTGCCCCTAACATATTCGTTCCGATTAAAAGGACAATACAATATCCTACCATACATATTTGATTAAGTAGTTCAGTGCCGTCCAACACCGGTGCCAGCAGTCCTGCACAAAGCGAAATCAGCCCCTGATAAACCAACACTGCAACAGCTGAAAATATAACACCGTAGCCAAGAGCCGCTGTTAATACAATGGCGGTAATACCATCGATCGCCGCCTTGACGAACAGGACACTGCTGTCATGATTAAGTCCGTCCGAAATAGCGCCGACAATGGCCATAGCGCCGATACAAAACAGCATTGAAGCCGATACAAATCCTTGAGCGAAACCTTGGGCCCCCAACTTTATCTCTATAGCCGATCCGCCTGCATAGAGCTTGTCTTCTATGCAAAAAAACTCACCGGCAATGCCGCCAATGGCCAAGCTGAGCACCAATAAAATGCCGCCTTCATAGGAGAGCGCACCCGTCGCAGTATTGGCTGTTATCATGGCGCAAATGACCCCATTCAAGCCTAAAATCGCCACACCAATCCCCACATACTTGAGTGCATTTTCCTCGATGCGCTTTGGCAATCCTCTTTTAAGCAGCAGGCCGACAGCCGCCCCTATCGCAATCGCCGCAGCATTGACAATGGTTCCTGTTATCATGCCTTTTCCTCTTTATCGTGCTTTGCCAACAGCTTTCCATCCTGTTTGGTCAGCGCAACCTTTCCATAAAGATCGGGGCGGCGAGCCTCTGTGAGCCGAAGAGACTGCACACGCCGCCAGTCTGCAATATTGGCGTGGTGGCCCGACAACAGAACTGGCGGCACGACTCGGCCGCGCCATTCGGGCGGTCGCGTGTACTGTGGATACTCCAAGAGGCCGCTGTAGTGACTTTCTTGCGTGTAGCACTCGGTGGCGGAGAGTACGCCCTCGCAAAGACGCCCCACCGCATCGGTAACAATAAGTGCAGCCAATTCGCCCCCCGTCAATACATAATCACCGACGGACAACTCCTCATCGACACATGCCTGTATAAAGCGTTGATCAACGCCCTCATAGTGCCCACACACCAATAGCAATGCAGATTTTCCAGCGTATTCAATCGCTTTTTTCTGATCAAACACCGTTCCCTTGGGTGAGAGATAGACAACATAAGGTTTTTCGTCGGTCTGATGCCGCTGCCCAAAGGCCTCGCAACAACGCGCCAGTGGTTCAGCTTCCAATACCATGCCCATGCCACCGCCGTAGGGTGTGTCATCGACGCGATGAAAGCGGTCGTCGGAATAATCGCGGATGTTGACACAAGAGATGTCCAGTTTACCCGCACGGCGCGCCCGTCCTATAATACTTTCATCCAACACACGCCCACACATATCGGGAAATAGCGTTGCAATCTCAATCTTCATCATCAAACAACCCCTTGAGCGGACGGATGCGCACGACGCCGGCCTCTATATCAGTGGAAATGACGACCTGCGCAATGACCGGTGCCAACCGGATGCTACCGTCCGGAAATGTGATGTGATAAACGTCGTTGGCGCCCGTTTCGGTCACATCGGAAAGCGTCCCATAAATGTGGCCATCATCGGCATCCACCACCGTCATCCCAATAAGGTCTTGTATAAAGTGCTCGCCTTCCTCCAGCGGGATATCATCGCGGTTGGCCCACAAAACCTTGCCCCGCAAAGTCTGCGCCTGTTCGATGCTATCCACGCCTTTGAGCTTTAGCAGTGCCATGTTTTTATGAACACGCCCGCGCTGCACCTCCAGCGGCGTTTTACCACCATCAAAATAAAGTGTTGCAATTGCCAGCAGCTCTTCCGGTGTATTGCACCACGGCTGGACTTTTATTTCACCGATAACCCCATGTGTTGTAACAATCTTTCCGCATTCAAGATACTGTTTTTTCATCTCTTTCTCCTCAAACGACTGCCTTGTACGGATGGTAAAAAGAGTGTCCCTAAATGCATGGGATGCATTTGGGGACACTCCCTTTTTGTTTCTAAAACCGGAAAACTCAGTCTATTTCAACTATGGCTTTTTCACCGGTTCTGCCGCAAGCAGAGCGAACTACGGTACGAATCGCCTTGGCGATGCGCCCCTGCTTGCCGATGACGCGTCCCATATCCTCCGCCCCGACATGCAGGTGATAAACCACCGTTCCGTCTTCAGCGGGCGCATCGGCAGTGACAGTCACCGCATCCTTGTCATCGACAAGACCTTTGGCAATAACACTGATTAACTGTTCCATCCTGCCCTCCAATGATTAAAGCACGTCGTTCTTCTTCAGGATCGCGCGCACCGTCTCGGTGGGCTGAGCGCCATTGGCAATCCACTTCTTTGCCTTTTCTGCATCGACCTGCACAACCGAAGGCTCCTTAGTGGGATCATAGTAACCCAATTCCTCAATAAATCTACCGTCTCTGGGATATCTGGAATCCGCTACAACGATTCTGTAAAAGGGAGCTTTCTTGGCGCCCATACGGCGCAGTCTTATTTTAACAGCCAAACCTGTCACCTCCTAGTTTTTTAAATAATTATTTTTACCCATCCTCGTGGGGAAAAACCTGCGTTAATCCGCCCTAAAACGGCAACCCTGCTCTGCCGAACATACCGCGGCCTTTGGTGTTCTTTAGTTGTTTCATCATCTTTTGCATCTGCTCAAACTGTCGCAAAATGCGATTGACATCCTCAACGCGAGTGCCGCTGCCCGCTGCAATGCGGCGTTTACGCTTCGGATCGATAATCGAGGGCTTTTCACGCTCGGCCAACGTCATTGAAAAAATGATGGCTTCCATTCTTTTCAATTCCTTTTCACCGCGTTGCGCATCCTCGTCGTTGATTTTAACACCTGGAATCATGCCGAGCACCTGACCCAATGGCCCCATGCCCTGTATCTGCTTCATCTGATCTAAAAGATCGGTGAGTGTAAAGCTATTTTTTTTAAGTTTCTGCGCCAGCTGCTGCGCCTTTTTTTCATCGACAGTGCTTTGCGCCTTTTCGATGAGTGTGACCACGTCGCCCATCCCCAGAATTCGGGAAGCCATGCGATCAGGATAAAACGGTTCAAGCTGGTCAAGCCGCTCGCCCATACCAACAAATTTGATTGGTTTTCCTGTAACCGCACGAACTGAAAGCGCCGCACCACCGCGTGTGTCACCGTCACATTTCGTGAGAATGACACCATCGATACCCAATCGCTCATCAAAACTCTTGGCGACGTTGACGGCATCTTGACCAGTCATGGCATCGACCACCAGCATGATTTCATGCGGCCCTACCGCGTCTTTAATATTAGAAAGTTCCCCCATCAGCGCTTCGTCTATATGCAGACGACCGGCGGTATCAAGAATGACGACATCATCGCCATGGTCGCGTGCACGCATAATGGCTTTTTTGGCAATTTGAACCGGATCGCCCTGCCCCATTTCAAAAACGGGTACCTGAACCTGTTCGCCAACCACCTGAAGCTGCTTAATAGCAGCAGGACGGTAAACGTCACAGGCCACGAGCAACGGCCGTTTGCCCACACCCTTAAAATGCTTCGCCAGCTTAGCACAATGGGTGGTTTTACCGGAACCTTGCAAGCCGCACATCATAATAATGGTGGGCAGCTTAGAAGAAAACTGAATTTTGACATTCTCGGTGCCCATAAGCGCCGTCATTTCTTCGTCGACAATTTTAATAACCTGCTGCGCAGGCGTCAAACTTTCTAGCACCTGTGCGCCCACTGCTTTTTCAGAAACAGCGGCCACAAAATCCTTAGCAACCTTATAGTTTACGTCAGCCTCCAGCAATGCAAGGCGCACCTCGCGCATAACCTCTTTGATATCTGATTCCTTGAGTTTTCCGCGAGATTTCAATCGTTTAAAAACGGAATTCAGCTTATCAGAAAGTCCTTCAAAAGCCATGCCAGTCCTCCATTGTTCTTACAGTTGCGCCACACGACGCGCCAACTGTGTTATTGTGCTGACACGCGTGCTGATGTCTTTTGAGTTGTAAAGTCGCGAATTGGTCTGCTCAATTTCAAAGGCGTTCTTCAATATGTCGTCAAGGCTGCCTTTTATTTTTTCAAAACGATTCGCCAACCCAAGCTGTTCTTCAAATTCCGAAAGCTGAAACTCGGCACGCTTTATGGAATCGCGCACGCCCTGCCTTGTAATGCCACTATGGGAGGCAATTTCAGAAAGCGAGAGATCTTCATTATAATACAGCTCTATAACCTCCTGCTGCTTTTCAGTCAGTAAGTCGCCATAAAAATCATAAAGCATAGAAATGCTCAGATCTTTTGCCATAAAACAGCGCTCCCTTTCTATAACAGCAATCGGTACTTCATGATTATAGCGAAGTGGCAAGCCTCTGTCAAGTGTTTTCTCTTTACATCAAAACATAAAATAGTGTCACACCGATTCAAGTGACCTCTCATTGGCGCTTTTCCGCCTGTTTTCATTTTTAACAGGTTGTTCGAAGGCCCTTTTTATGTTATAATATAAAAAATATCTCAAAGGAGAAATCGCTTTGAAACGTACACTTGCATTTATTTTTGCCTGTTCATTAATGTTTACATTTTCTGCCGGCGTTTTGGCCGCAACAGATATCGAATCTCCAATTGATGAAATCTATGATGGTGGCTATTTACTGGACGAGGATGAATCCTACGTCGATTTTAATGAGGAATTGGACAACTCGGTACCCTATGGTGAGTCCATATACTACCCGTTACTTTCAGCCTTAGATTCGGGTTATGTCGGTGTGCACGAAAGTGCCGCCACCAGAGGTATTAAAATAAGAACAGACTGGGATGGTGGCTCTTCTTATATCGATAAGCTGTCTGTGGTCAAAAAACGTTTTATTGGCAACCCCGGTGACAACATCGATTTGTCCGCTTCAAAGTACTGCTATTTTCTCGCGATAAGAATAAAAACGCGCTCTTCTACAACCACTGCCAAAAACGACGTTTACGGCACCGTAAAACTGCGAAAGAGCGGTGACTATGGCTTTGATTATGATGATATGCAGGTAGATGTCGATTTTGAAGTAGGCTATACCGCCCCTGAGGACGCCAACGTCATTCCAATCACGCCGGCGCTCTTCATTCCCGGGGAG
The DNA here is from genome assembly GCA_047974975.1 of Candidatus Fimivivens sp. Taxonomy (GTDB): domain Bacteria; phylum Bacillota; class Clostridia; order Oscillospirales; family Ruminococcaceae; genus Yanshouia. The sequence goes on along the minus strand of JBKECV010000013.1, from coordinate 21,941 downwards.
GATTTTGACGAATACGACGACGAAACTTTTGATTTTGAGGCGGATTCCTACAGTTATTTCGTTTTAAACACAAATAATCAGAGGAAAATTGTGCTCGGCATGGATACCGATTATGATGATGACATTGCAGACAAATATCCCAATGCAAACTTGGACTTTTTTAACGGCAATGGGGCCACTTTTAATAAAGTGGGTTACTTGTATTTAAGTGCCGATAGAAATAGCTATGTATACCAAGTAAAAGATGATAACACCCTTAAAAAGCTCAATGCGTCCTACGACTCTTATGATGATGCGTTTGTGATCCGCACCCGAACGCTAGAACGCTATGTCATTTCTGATATGAAGCTGAAAGTCGCGGAGGAAAATATTAATACCGACGACGATACTGCTGTTATTTATGATAATGATACCCAAACGAATTACAACCCCGGTACCGGCGGCTTTGGCTTTGATGAAATTGCCTACGGTATTCCGAATATAACACAAACACCCTCCGTCGCACTGCCCACTTTCCCAGCCGCATCCAGCGATGTCAACAGCAGTTCCGCTTCTATGTCTGAATCCACATCCACTGTCGATCAATCTGACGATGACGACACACCTATCATTATCGGCACCACTCAAAATACCGGAAATAAACTGGCGCCGCCCACTGCAGCCCAAGCAACCGCCAGTGACGGAACAAAAACTGCCATTGATTATCGCCAGCTTGTCTTAATCGTTTGCAGCATCGGCGCAATACTTTCGGTGGCTGGCCTTGTAATCTGTTTATTGCTCATTTTGAACCGTTCCAGAGAAAGATATTATTAATAAAAGTTTATTATTTTTAAGTTGTAAACGCAGCCGGCATCATCTTGATGTCGGCTGCGTTTTAATCATGCAATAAATATTCCGGCGCCAAATATGTATGCGGAGTCCGGATACGAACGCCTATCCTCCAGATTTTACCACCTATCATCAGCCACATGTCGCCTATAGCCTATAATTCCTCCGCAGTTAGGACGCCATCCATCCTCATAATATCCACCAGCATCTGCTTGCTGTGTGACCGTTTATTCACCTGGAGTGTGAAGATCGCACAAGCGCGGTGCTGCTCACTTTCCGAATCTCGCGTGATTTCCAGATCGGTAATTTTGATATTGGATTCCCGTATGCGATTGATCACGCCTTCCAGCGAATGCCCCTGTGAATATTCCACATAGAGGTTCATTTCCGGAGAATTGCGCAACATCCAATATTCCAACTTTGAAAAGATCATCTCAGCCAGCAAAACCAAAAAGGTTGCAAACAACGCCCCTTCATAATAACCTGCGCCACAGGCCAATCCAATGATAGCACACGCCCAAAGTCCTGCCGCCGTCGTCAACCCCTTGACACGCCTGCGCCGCGTCACAATAATAGTACCTGCGCCGATAAAGCCAATTCCGGCGATGACCTGTGCTCCAAGACGGGCAATATCTGTAGGATACGCCATATTCAAAAACAAATACTGACTGGTCAGTGTCGTCATAGCGGCGCCCAAACAGATCAGAATATGTGTTCGAAATCCTGCCGGCCGCCTGCGGTGCTCTCTTTCTATGCCGATTAGTCCACCGCAAAAGACCGCTAAAAGCATCCGAACTGTCACAGACAGCGTTGTTAAATCTCGCAAGAAATCAAACCACGGTAACATTGCACTTCTCCCCTTCCTCAAATTTCTTCGATAAGATAAACGTGGCTCTCCAAAGATAACATCGCCAGAACCTCGGTGTGCAATGTCTTACGTGGCAGGTAGATGGAAAATACAGCGTTCGGACGTTTGAGATCATTGTCCATTCCCTTTTCAAGGTCGACGTCGAATATCTTGATATTATTTCCTTTAATGCACTGTATAAAGGCGCCTATGCCGTCCAAAGACGCAAATTCTACATAGAGGTTCATGTATCTCGCTCTAGTGAGAGATACATTTTCGATAATTGGAAACACCTTGATACTCAAAAAGATCAGGATGAACCCGACAATCATGCATTCGTAAAAGCCCGCACCAATAGCAAGTCCCATGCAAGCTGAGGCCCACAATCCCGCCGCCGTGGTCAGTCCCTTGACCTCTTGGCGCCCCGTGACGATGATAGTGCCCGCGCCCAAAAATCCCACGCCATTTATAACCTGAGCACCAAATCGGGAAACATCCGTACTGATGCCGACCATGTCCAGCTGTGCTGCCCACCGCGTTTGCAGCATCAGTGTCTCATACTGCCCCAGCAAAACGGTTAGCGTGGCACCAAGGCAAACAATCATATAGGTGCGAAATCCTGCAGGCCGGCGCTTGCGTTCGCGCTCGATGCCGATCAAGCCGCCAAAAAGCATAGCACAGGTGAGCCTCAGCGCAGTTGAGGCCGTATTAATTTCCCTTAAATAGGCCAGTAACTCCGTTAGGTTGTCAATCACCGAGACTCCTCCTCTCAAAGCAGAGCATTTTGTATGGCTGCATTGGCACACCGGTCCATTCGTTTGATATTGATATTCCGGCGGATGGTTTTAGTTGCATACGCAGATTAAAACCACCCGCCGGAATCTTCTCTTATGCGCCGTAAATAAGATTTGGCAGAGCCAAACTAAGCGCAGGGAACATTGTGATAAGGATCAAAACGACAAACAGCGCGAACATGAATATCCAACTTTCACGCAAAAATTCGCCAATTTTGCACCCTGTTATGCCACATGTCGTAAACATCATCGAACCAAAAGGAGGCGTTAAGCCGCCAAGCATGATGTTTACAATGCAAATCATACCAAAATGGACCTTATCTACGCCCATGGCAGTAACGACGGGAACCAAAAGTGGTGCGATGATCATCAATGCGGCACCGCCTTCAAGGAACATACCCATGATGAGCAAAATGATATTGCACAGAAACAGCATAATGTAAACATTTTCGGTGAGGGAAGTAAGTCCTCTCGTCACCATCTGCGGGATGCTTTGCCATGTTAAGTAGTAGCCAAACACGCTTGCGGATACCATAATCATGACAACCGAAGAAGCACCTGCGATTGTCTCCTTCATGATCGGAATAAAGTGCTTGCGAAAACTCAATTTTTTATACACAAATTTACCGATGACTATTGTGTATAACACCGCCACAGCACCGCCCTCAGAAGGTGTGAACAGTCCAATGCGCATGCCAAGGATAATGCCAAAGGGAAAGGCTAAACCCCAAAAAGAGATCAACGCTTGTCTGCCAATTTCACCCAGGCTGGCACGCTTTGTACGGGAGGGCTGGTAATTGCGCTTTTTAGAAACATAAGCAACACTAAGCATTAATGCCGCCCCCATCAACAAACCGGGTACATAACCCGATGCAAATACACGCCCCAACGAACAGCTTGCTAAAAGCGCATACACGATCAGGTTAACGCCCGGTGGAATAACAGGCGTTGCAGCAGATGAGGCCGCCGTAATTGCTGTGGAAAACGCCTTGGAATAACCGCGCGCTTCCATCTGCGGCACAAGCATCTTACTCTGCATGGCAGCATCGGCATTGGCGGAGCCGGAGCAACCGCCCATCAACATGCTCAAGAGCACATTGACCTGCGCTAAACCACCGCGCATATGCCCCGTCAATACTTCGGCAAATTCCATCATTTTCTCACTGATACCGGAGTAATTCATGATGGAACCCGCCATAACAAAAAACGGAATCGCCAACAAAGAAAAGGATTGCGAACTGGTTAACACCTTTTGCAAAATCAAATCCATTGGCGAGGTGGTATCAATAAACATGAAATAAAAGAAAGTGGACCCCAACAACGCATAAACAATAGGAATACCTGCAAAATACATGACAAACACCAGCACTATCGGCAGATAAACAATAAACTCAGTCATCGTATCCCCCCTCTTCCTTATCACGCTTTGAAACCATCCCTAAAATATCTTGTACCATAAAGATAACAGCCCACATTAGGGACAGGCCAAAACCCAGCGCCACAGGAACAGTGGTCCACAAGATGGTTACCTGCAGTATGTTCGACAGTTTATTGGCAGAGTTTATGGCATACAAAACACTGTTGTAAGTCAAAGCGCCAAGAATTAAAATGGTGCTGATATGTGTGAAAAGCGTGACAACAGTGTGCGTCTTGGGTGGTAGGTGTTTAACCACTATATCCACACCAAGATGCGCCTTGTTGCGAAATGTTACAGCGCCGCCCATAAATATAGTCCATACAAAACAGGCAGTGGCAACCTCTTCCGACCATGTAATTGGACTGTTGAAAAAATAACGCATGAACACGTTGAGCAACACCAGTGATGTTGTGGCGATAAGGCCGGCGCCCGTAATAATGGCATCCAAATTCATCAGAATCTGTTTAGGCCAGTTTTTCTTCATAGTTCAACTCATTTCCGATTCGGGATCAAGAATTTTTGCTTAGCTTCTACGCGTTGCGAATCTTATCGAGTTCGCTGAGCAAAGTCTCATAAATGCCTTCGGTGCAGCCGGAGCTCTTTACAAGGTCATCATAAACAGGTTTGCAGGCTTTTGCAAAGGCCGCGACATCGACCTCGTTGAACTCAACGCCCTCACTCTTGAGCTTTTCGATGGTAGCATCATGGCTTGCTTCAACGGCCGCACGGCACTCCTTGGCACCATACGCAAACTCTTCATCAATAATTTTGCGATATTCCTCAGGAATGCTGTTGTAAATGTCTGAATTGATGTAAACACCACGAACAGCGATAAAGTGGCGAGTCAACGCAACCTTCTTAACAACTTCCCATGCGCCGGTATCCTGCAGAGTAGATTCAGAACCTTCAAAGCCTTCAACAACACCGGACTGGATAGCGGAAATGCACTCGGTAAAGGACATAGGCGTTGCAACACCACCCATAGCGTTGATGGTATTTATAAACAGCGGGCTCTTGGTGCTGCGCAGTTTAGTGCCCTTAAGATCTTCGGGTGTACGTATCACTTTGTTGGTGCACAAGCTACGGAAGCCAAACTCATAGTTCAAGGAAAGAATATGAATTCCCTGCTCCTCTGCCTTAGCAGTCAAGTCCTTAACAAGATCTGTCTCGCCCATCGCTTCCCACTCGTCATAGTTCTGGTACAAGCAAGGGCCTACAAGTGCAGAAAAATCGGGAACATAAGCGCCCAGATAGGACGGTTCTTCCACCGAAATAAAGTTTGCACCACGCACAACTTGTTCAAGCGCGTCTTCATAAACAGCAAGTTGACCCTGCCCAAAAACTTCAATTGTAACATGGCCATTGGTCTTTTCGGTAATACGCTGTCCAATGAGCTCCATAGATTTATAAATCTGCTCGTCCGGTTGGAAAACGTGGCTTAATTTTAGCGTAATCTTATAATCATCATTGGCTGCCCCTGAATCGAGAGGAGAAGCAGCGGAATCTGCACTGCTACTGGTCGAGGAAGCGCACCCGGCTAACAAAGCCGCACTAAGTGCGAATGCGACAGAACACTTGATTACTTTTGCAAATTTTTTCATGTAATCGTCCCTTTCTTCATCTGTTTTCTGCTTTTTTAAACGAGTTTTTCAAGAGGTCTATTGGCAATTCCAAGAATAATCGGCATGCGGCGCAACTCGGTGCACAAAAAAGCAAAACGCACCAGTGGATCGTTGATAGATCCACTTTTGCCCTTTGCTTTTTCTCACAACTCTTAAAGCAAATTTCGCATTAGTCATATTCTCGTAATAATTTCATCATATCATATGCCTTAATCAATCGCAATATTTTTTTATATAATTATATCATTTTGGGTTTTTGCACAAAAATATTTGACATGAACTTCACATAAAAACGGCATGAATTCACATTTCTCTGCATTGTAATGCGACTTTTAGCCGCAAGATTAAAAATATAAAACTCGTGAAAATCAAGTTCACGAGTTTTATATAGCCAATACATAGAAAAAATTGAAAAGCAAGACGTCATTCCCACTTAAAGCGCCAGCAGGATGCGCCCCATCTCATCCAAAGAATCATATATGCCATCAGGCTTTACCTCGCTGGCGACAACATCATCCAGTTTTGTTTCACCTGTTAACACCAGCAAGCCCTTGGCACCATTATTCACGCCTGTAGCCACATCCGTATAAAGGCGGTCGCCCACAAAAGCGATGCGTTCGCGCTTTTCACCGGTCTTGTCCAACACCATATCAACCGTCTCGCCAAATGGCTTTCCCAAGTATTTTGGTTGCTTGCCTGTAGAAAGGGAAATCGCTGCACAGAAAGCGCCGCAATCCGGAATAAACCCGCCTTCAACCGGGCAGTTGATGTCCAGATGAGTGGCAAGGAATAAAGCGCCATTGCGAATAAAAGTGCAGGCGCGCTCAAGCTTTTCATAGGTCAGTGTGGTATCAAAGGCCACGACAACAATATCCGGCCTCTCATCGATCAATTTAATCCCATTGTTATGAAAGCTTGTCACCAGAGATTGCGTTCCCACAAGATAAACGGTCTTTTCCGGATGATGGGTATTGAGGTAGCGGATCGTCACATCACCCGAAGTCATAATCTGGTCGCGCGTGATATGGCAGTTCATTTTCGCTAGTTTTTCAATATAAATTTCGGGGGATTTTGAAGAATTATTGGTAAAAAAGACGTAATCTTTCCCCGTTTTTTTAACGGCATCCAGAAAATCCAGTGCGCCCGCCAAAATGCGATCGCCAAGATAAAAGGTACCATCCATATCCAGTACAAATAACTGCGTTTCCTTTAAAAGTGAATGTTTTTTGTCCAATAGTTGTCCCTCCTTGAAGACGTAGCATGCTGCGGCTCTGACTCGGTCCGTAGCGTATAGTATGCGCCTTTCGTTTTGCCCTCTACTTATAAAAGCGAGCCAAACACACCGATTGCTTCGTTTGTGTTTGCCCCGCCCGTATGCTAAGACTTTTATAATGTTGGCACACATGCCCATTCGTTTATCGCTTTCATGCTATCACACAGATTTTGAATTGTCAAACCCATGCCGCCTTTACATGTGAAACGCGGATAGGCCGACTGTCCTTAGCGATTTTATTTTAGAATTTTAAAAAGAAGAGTTGATTTTCTGCTTGATACATGCTAAAGTAAATTTAAAAGGTTCGCTTATATTCTAATGTCGCGTGGCGCATATGTATTGGGCGCTTTAGTTTAAAATAAAGTAAACCCTGAGAAGAGAGCATGGGTTAAGCGACGATACAAAGTCGTTTAATTGAGGTGCTCTTTTTATTTTGCCTTGGCGCACCATAAAAATAAACTATTATTTTTACCGGCGGTGATACCGCTGTTTGTTAAAGGGGGCTATGGGGTTTGGATCAGCTGTTTTACAATACTATTGCAGCCAACCCGGTCATTGCGGCCATCAAAGACCCTGAAGGGTTAGCGCAGTGCTTAGCTGAAGAAGAGATACAAGTCGTGTTGATTTTATTTGGCGATATTTGCAACATCAGCGAAATTACCGCACGCATTAAAGATGCCGGAAAGATTGCGCTGGTGCATGTGGACCTTATTACCGGACTGTCGAACAAAGAAATTGCTGTCGATTTTATCCATCGAAACACGTCGGCCGACGGCATTGTGTCCACCCGACAAAGCTTTATTCGCCGGGCGCGTGATTTACATATGCACACCATTTTACGCGTTTTTGTCATCGATTCTATCGCCCTTTCCAGTCTTGAAAAGCTCGATAGTGTTAAACCCGATTTTATTGAGATTTTGCCCGGTGTTATGCCCAAAACCATCCGCAAGGTTTGCGCCATCACATCAATTCCGGTTTTGGCCGGTGGCCTAATTTCAGACAAAGAAGATGTTATGAACGCACTTGAAGCCGGTGCCACCGCCATTTCCACAACCAACCAACAGGTCTGGAAAATGTAAATTTAAAAAAATTATTATATTCTGACTCCCATTCAGAGCATGAGAAAACTGTGAGTCAGGTAGTCTCGTTTTTAATTTTAACGAGGCTGCCTGACCTTTTATTATACCTACAGTTTGCAATACACCTTTTAAACAACCGTTAAGGAGTGATAGTTTGTGTATGATATCGTCATTATAGGCGCCGGTGTCACCGGATGTGCCATCGCACGCGCGCTTTCTCGCTACCATGCAAGCGTCTGTGTGGTGGAGAGATGTGAGGATGTTTGCTGCGGCACATCTAAGGCTAACAGCGCCATTGTACATGCCGGTTATGATGCCCCCACCGGTAGCCTTATGGCAAAACTCAACGTTGAGGGGAATCGGCTGATGGGCGCCCTCAGCGACGACTTGGATTTTTCTTTCCGGCGCAACGGTTCGTTGGTTGTCTGTATGAGTGAAGATGGCAGGGCCAATCTCAACGCGCTTTACCAAAACGGTTTGGCCAATGGCGTTGCGCAACTTCGTATTATCGACAGCGAAGAACTGCGCGCGCTGGAACCCAATATAAGTCCCCGTGCAGTGGCTGCGCTCTACGCGCCTACAGGGGGCATCGTTTGTCCTTTTGGATTAACCATTGCACTGGCTGAAAACGCCCATGCCAATGGCGTCGAATTCAAATTTAATACCGAGGTTTTACAATTGACGTCTGATAAAAATGTATGGACGCTCGAAACGAACCAAGGCAAAATTCAGACTAAATATGTCGTGAATGCTGCCGGTGTTTATGCTGATATCATCCATAACATGGTTTCGGCCAAGAAAATCCACATTACCCCGCGGCGCGGCGACTACTGTCTGCTTGACAAGTCCACCGGCGGCTTTGTCGAAAGAACCATTTTCCAACTTCCGGATCAGTATGGCAAGGGTGTTCTGGTCAGTCCTACTGTTCACGGCAACACCATCATTGGTCCCACCGCCATCGACATTCAAGACCGCGAAGGGACTAATACGACAGCCCAAGGCATTAGTGAACTGATAAATAAGGCGAATATCACGGTCAATAATTTGCCCATCCGTCAGGTCATCACCAGTTTCGCCGGCCTACGCGCCCACGAAGACGGTCACGAATTTGTGATCGGGGAGGTCGAGGATGCACCATGTTTTATCGACTGCGCGGGAATAGAATCGCCCGGCCTCTCCTCTGCGCCCGCCATCGGTATTATGGTAAGCGATATGCTTTGCGAAAAGCTACACTTGACACCTAATCCCAACTTTAATGGCAAACGCAAAGGCATCTTAGATCCAAAAACCCTTTCAAAGGATGCGCATGCGTTACTCATCAAGGAAAAACCCGCCTACGGAAATATCATCTGTCGCTGTGAAAATATCAGCGAAGGTGAACTTTTAGATGCCATCCATCGCCCGCTCGGCGCAACAAGCTTAGACGGCATTAAACGCAGAACACGTGCCGGAATGGGGCGCTGCCAAGCCGGATTTTGCAGTCCGCGCACCCTTGAAATCCTATCCCGTGAGCTCGGATTGCCGCAGGGTGAAATCACGAAATGTGGTGGTGATTCCAAACTCATAGTCGGCACCAGCAAAGACAGTCTTTAAAGGAGGGTGCAAGATGAAAAATTATGATATCGTTATTATCGGCGGTGGTCCTGCCGGTCTGTCCGCTGCTGTTGCAGCCTATGATTCGGGCGCACGCAGCATTTTAATTCTGGAGCGCGATGACCAGCTTGGCGGTATTTTAAACCAGTGTATACATAACGGTTTTGGCCTGCACACCTTTAAAGAAGAGCTGACAGGGCCCGAATATGCAGCGCGATTTATAAAGCAGGTCGTTGACCGAAAGGTTCAATATAAATGCGCAACGATGGTCATGGATATCAGCCAAGACAAGGTGATTACGGCCATGAACCGCGAGGATGGTCTCTTTGAGATTCAGGCTAAGGCCATTGTTCTCGCAATGGGCTGCCGCGAACGCAGCCGTGGCGCACTCAATATTCCGGGGTACCGGCCCGCCGGTGTCTATTCCGCGGGCACTGCGCAGCGTCTTGTCAACATGGAGGGGTTCCTGCCTGGCAGACGTGTCGTCATACTTGGCTCGGGTGATATTGGCCTCATTATGGCACGTCGCATGACGCTTGAGGGCGCCAAGGTTCTTGTTGTGGCAGAACTGATGCCCTACTCAGGCGGCCTGAAGCGAAACATCGTGCAATGCCTTGACGATTTTGGTATTCCCTTAAAGCTCAGCCATACCGTTGTGAATATTGAAGGAAAAGACCGTGTAACGGGCGTCACACTCGCCAAAGTGGACAGCCACAATAAACCCATACCTCAAACCGAAGAACACTACGACTGCGACACACTGCTGCTCTCCTGTGGACTCATTCCCGAAAATGAACTCTCTCGCCAAATGGGCATTGCGCTAAACCCGGTCACGAACGGCCCCACCGTCAACGAACAACTTGAGACAAACATCCCCGGCGTTTTTGCGGCCGGTAATGTACTGCATGTTCATGATTTGGTCGACTTCGTATCGGAGGAGGCGGCGGCAGCAGGCCGCCATGCTTGGGCCTATGTCACGGCTGGCAATTGTGCGTCGGTGCGCCATGAAGTTCCTATCTACTGTGAGGACGGTCCCCGCTACTCGGTCCCCGGCACCATTGATCCGGACCACATTGCCGAACAGCTAACAATTCGTTTTCGCGTTGGCAATATTATTAAAAACCGTTTTGTTAGCGTTTATTTTGATCATGATCGGGTGATGCACCGCAAACGACCCGTGATGGCGCCCGGCGAAATGGAATCCCTGCACCTTACCAAGAAAATGTTCGACGAACATCCCAACCTTAAGCAAATTACTATTCGAGTGGAGGAGGCTTCAATATGAAGTTACAAAATCTCATTTGTATTGGTTGCCCGCTTGGCTGTCCCCTGCAGGTCACAATAGATGGCGCTACAGTCATCAAAGTTGAGGGCCACACCTGCCCCCGCGGTGACATATATGCCCGCAAGGAAGTGGTCAATCCCACTCGAATTGTCACCAGTACCGTATGCGTTAAAGGTAGCCAAAACAATATTTGTACTGTGCCTGTAAAAACATCCGCCGATATTCCCAAAAGCAAGATTTTTGATTGCATGAAGGACATAAAGGATCTCACTGTTTGTGCACCGGTGCACATTGGCGATACCATCAAAACAAACGTAGCCCAAACCGGTGTCGATATAGTCGCCACCAGAGATGTTCTTTAATTGCTTTTTAACCGCTGTCATATACCACAAAAGGGCTCGGAGTCTTAATTCCTGAGCCTTTTTTGTTTGAATAATGTATCACACTGCGCTAGAAATGAACCGCCCCTGCCCAAAAGCCGTTAAAAATTCCCCGTGGCCACCGATAGATATATCTTTTGACCTCATTTTGTGCTCCAAAATACGACAAAATTTATATATATAAATCCATTGACATTTCAGGTTTTGTTTGATACAATAATATTCGCCGTTGTAGATGACGGTTCAAAATTGCGGTAGTGCTGGAATCGGCAGACAGGCACGTTTGAGGGGCGTGTGTCTTTGACGTATGGGTTCAAGTCCCATCTACCGCACCATAAAGAAAGCCATCGGCGTACGCCGATGGCTTTCTTTTGATATTAAAAGTCTAGATAGTGGAAAGGTAAAATCACTTTCTGTATAGATTTGTATAAGGCCGTATATAACCGGCATTAACATGCATGATATGGAAGTTTTTACAGGACATTTGTGAAAAACACATGTTCTCAACACGATAAAGACGCCAAAAAAACCAATTGTTGTTGAAAACTCTGTTGAAAGTGTTGATTACTTTAAGTATAGCATTGTATAAACTGCAAATTTACACGTTCTTGAAAATGTTCCACTTTGCAAAATGCTATAAACATAGTATAATGATATCACTCAATCATGCACAAGGAGAATACTATGAGCAGCAAAAAAATTCGGCGACCCCAGCGCCAAAAGAGCGCTGTGATACCGCTTCTTATCATTTCTTCAGCTATCGTTGTTTCAGCTTTATTAGCTGGAATCTGGCAGCTTAACACCTCAAAAGTCGATGTTTTTGCCCCGCTCGTTCTTGATCCATCAATCACCGATCAGTATGCCAAATCTTCAGATGTGGGCAGTTCCGCAGGGCAATCGACCGTCATTAGTACCGCGTCCTCTTCAGAGACAGAGGCCCCTGCAACATCTTCAGATGCGCCAAGCGCTTCATCCGCTTCATCTGAAACTGCACTGCCGGAACAACCTCGTGTAAGCAGTACTTATTTTGACGATGCCGTTTTTATCGGGGATTCATTAACAGTCGGAATTAAACTATACGACGTCATGAGCAATACCACTGTTTTAGCTTCTACCGGCATCTCTCTAGAAAATATATTTACCAAGCAGACCATTAAACAGGGTGCGCAAAATATAACCATTTTGGACGCCCTAGCGCAACACCCCGCAAAGAAAGTGTACATCATGCTCGGCGCCAACAGTCTTCAATCAAACTTTGACTATCTTATTGAGCAGTACGCGCGGTTGGTCGACGAGGTCTTGCAGCGCACCGGCGACGATACCATCATCTACGTGCAGTCGGTTTTGCCGATCAATGAGGCGCTGTTCCATGTGAAATATGCACCTAACACCACGACAAATGCGGATATAGATCAATTTAATGAGATGCTTAGCAGCATGGCTGCCGAAAAAGGGCTCTATTATCTCGATGTAGCATCGGTTTTTAAGGACGCAAATAACGCAATGCCTGAAAGCAATACCCCTGATGGTATGCATATCATTTCATCACAATACATTACCTGGTTTGATTACCTTAAAACGCACGCTTATCAAAGCGTAAACTGACAATAAAGGAGAAAGTTATTGATGAAAAAAATGCTCGCCGCAATATTTTGTCTCATTGCCCTATGTGTCGTGTTGGCCGGATGTGGTGCATCTAAAAAAGAATTGGACATGGCGGCCTTTTCGACCGATGTGCTCTCAAAAGGTAGCTTTAATGACGAACTGATTCTACTTTCAGACAAAGTGGTCAACGATTACTACGATCTGTCTTTTGATGGACTCGATGAATACCGCGTTTATGTCTCATCTTCCAGTGCAACCGCCAGCGAGTATGCTTTGTTTAAATGCAGCAGTGATACGGCATTAAAGGCTGCTAAGTCCACGGTAGAAGCACGCATTTCGGACCAAATCGCAAGCTATGAAAATTACCGCCCAGACGAAAAATTCCGCTTGGAGAACGCATTGATAACAACGAACGGCAGTTATCTGCTTTTTGTGGTATCCGATAACAACGACGATATTCAAAAACTATTTAACGATGCATTGAAATAACTTCTTCCACTAAAAAGGAGTCTCGCCATGATTTTTGAATGCAGCGCCATCATCCTTGTCATCCTCGTCATGTCTTTTATGTCGCTCGGCAAAAAAAGTGCGTGGAGCATCGCTATGCTGCCGCTCTTGTTAGTCCCCGCCGGACATATGGCGGGCCTGTGGTTAAGCCAACCGATTGCCGAATTGCTACATATCACAACCGTTGCTGCATGGATCGGCATTGACCTGTGTATCTTAACGGTGACCTGTGTATTGCTTGGCATAATATCTTTAAATATTAAACGCACACGCCAACGTATCGCCTATCTAACGGTATGCGGTTTATTTGCAGCACTGCTCACCTGCGTATTGATCGTTAGATCAGTCCTCGCTATATAAAAAGCTGTCCTACCGTTGGTATCCCTATTTTCAGATTAAGATCTTGGTAACCGGTATGCCTTTAGCGCCGTTGGATAATGCGGGAAAGCGCTTTCATACTCAAATGGTTTTCAATAGTGAAAACTAATTGCATTTTGTTAGTCAACAGTGCTGTTTTTTTCTGTCTTGGTTATTTCAATACCAGTGCTTTTTTCCATTGACAAGCGACTCATACAAATTTTATAATATTAATATAAAGTAATCTCAGTGAAGAGGTGTAAGTTGTGGACCTTGAGGTATTGCGCGCAGAGATTGACGGTGTAGACAGTCAGATTCTTACGCTGATTCTTAAACGTCGGGCTCTTATTTCGGATGTCATACGCTATAAAAAAGAAAACAACCTGCCAGTGTTTGCGCCCGACCGTGAGCAGCAGGTCCTCAAGCGCGTCGGCGATGTGATTGGTTCTGATGTCATCATGCAGAGCGGCTTTAAGCTGTTGTACGGCATTTTAATGGATATTTATAAATTTCATGAATATGAACAGTCGCCAAAGAACATTGCAGTGCCAACCGACGTGGGCGGCGCATCTGTTCGTGCTATTTTGCAAGATAAGCCGGGTGCATTAAGTCGTTACTTGTCTCCCCTCGCAGCCGCAGAGGTCAGCATCACCAATATTCGTTCTCAGGCTATGCCCGGTGGCGATCTACTGGTAGATATTGAACTGGCCGGTAAAACGAACGATCCGACTTTTGTCGCCGCATTGGCCGTTTTGGCTGACACAGCGGAAAAATTCACTTTATTATAGGCCAAATCACGTCTAGCTCTTAATTTAATAAGTTTGAACGTAATCGAAAACGCCCCGACAATTATGTCGGGGCGTTTTTTAAAAAGAACTGCCCGAATATCTAGGCTGCTATCTTCTTTTGTGAGACCTTCGCAAAAAAGAACAAACCTATCATGACCACAAATCCAGCAAGGTTTGTCAGCGTGCCCGGCAGAACCAAACCTAAACCACCGACTAACAGCAATAGTCTTTCTAACATGTTTAAGTTCTTAAAATACCACCCCTGGAAACCCATCGACATAGCAATAACGCCAAGCAGTGCAGTAAAAAGAACATAAATAATTTCAGCACTTGACCCTTGCATCATAAATGCCGGCGTATAGCAAAACACAAAAGGTACAACAAACCCTGCAAAGCCGACTTTGCAGGCCTCGATAGCGGTGGACATCGGACTGCACTTGGCAATACCCGCACCCGCATATGCAGCCAGCGCAACAGGCGGCGTAATGGCGGATAAGCAGGCAAAATAGAAGACAAATAGATGTGCTGTCAATGTGGCCAAACCTAGTTTAACGAGCGCAGGTGCCAAAATTGACGCTGCAATGACATAGGCTGCAGTAGTAGGCAACCCCATACCAAGCACAATACACGCCATAGCGGTAAACACAAGCGACATAAACAGTCTGTTACCTGAAGCAGAAATCATCATATCGCCGAATACAACACCAATACCGGTCAACGAGACCATCGAAACGACAATTCCGGCGCAGGCACAGCCAAGAACAATGGACATAGCATTGAAACCCGATTTTTTGAGAGATGGCACAATATCTTTAAAGGTAAAGCGCTTCTTTTTATCCAGCAGCATAATAAGCGGCACACTGTAAATGGCAAACAGTGCTGCACGAGAGGGCGAAAGCTGCGCACCAAGCAGGCAGTAAACAAGAAGCGCGATGATTAGCAGATAAAGCCACCCCTCTTTAAACACCTTTTTGGTGACAGGGATCTGATCCTCGGGAGTCGACATAATGCCGCCACGTTCTGCTTGTGCAATAACTGAAAAAGCACAACCGACAAAATAGCAGATAGCCGGCAAAGTTGCGCACTTAACAATGGTCATGTAAGATTCCGCAGTAAATGCCACCATCAGGAATGCACCGGATCCCATAACAGGGGGCAGAATTTGTCCGCCTGTTGAGGCAACTGCCTCAACGCCGCCGGCAAATTGTGGCTTATAGCCTCTCGATTTCATCAATGGAATGGTAAAGGTGCCGGTGCCAACCACGTTGGCAACAGCGGAACCGTTGATCGTTCCCATCAGTGCAGACGCCATCACAGCCGAAAGCGCCGGGCCACTCTTGATGCGTCCGGTTAGAGAGATAGCCATATCATTGATAAAGCCGGAACAGCCGGAGGCTTCAAGAAAGGCGCCGAACATAACAAACATGAAGATAACTGTTGCGGAAACCATCAAGCATTGGCCAAACAAGCCATCGCTCGCCACAGCTAAAAACTCAAAAATACGCTTAAAACTGTAGCCGCGATGTGCAATAGCCAGCGGCAGATACGGACCGGCTAACGCATAAGCAGTGAATAGTAATGCCAAACTTGGCAAAATCCAACCAAGCGAACGGCGCGTCGCCTCAATGACAACAACATATAGAATACCACCGGAAATAGAAGCCCAAATTGTAACGATGCCCATATTATCGTTCTGAGCGAGACTCTCGACACGGCATATATAGGTGGCAAACCATACGAGCGCAATCAATATAAGATCGATGAAGCGACAAATGGCATTATATGCTTTGTTGTCTTTTAAAACTTTGGTAAACATGTTGTGATCAGCCAGCGGCATCGTGAGCAGTAATATCGTAATGGCAAAGCACATATGGGCACCGCGCTGGCCGATGGCATCGAATAAACCAAACTGCGCTGTATAAAGGTGGAATACGCTCATCACAATAGCGACGACCGATGCCGCTTTTATAAACGGATTCGCATTCCCCTCTTCAACAGCTTTCATAACAGCAAGATCGCTGTCCAAATCGGCTATGTCAATGTCTGCAACGGCATTAGCATTTTCTTTTTTTGCCATAAAAACTCCTTAAGCTTCAATTCTCAGCTATTATCGGAACCCTATAGATGCCGCAAGCAACCTCTGAGCTAATTGAAAATATTTTTTATATTTTTAGAGTCGCAATTACTTAATAAATCCTGCATCCTTATAATAGGCCTCGGCGCCAGGATGCAACGGAATCGGCAGATCATTGCACATGAAATCCGTATCAGTCATAGCCGTCATGGCCGCGTGACCGGCAACCAGATCATCAGGATGAGTTTGCAATGCTTCAGTCATTTTTTTGACAAGTTCATCATCCATCGAAGCGTTAACTGTCACCAGGCACTTAACACCAAAAGTAGGAACATCCTCAACCTGATCGTTGTAGGTACCCGCAGGGATAACTGCTTTGTAGTAAGAGCCATTAGCAGCAATAATTTTATCAAGGGTCTCTTCCTTATAAGCAAGCAGATGTGCAGCCTTGATATTGGTCATATTGAGAAAACCGCCGACAGGAATGCCGGCAAATGCGTGCGCAGCGTCGTGAACGCCGTCGCCAACAGAATCAGCACCTTCGGTTAAGCCAAGGTATTCCGCAGCGCTCGGCGTAACGCCGGTGGCTTCAATGGCTGCATTGGCGGCAATTGCAGTTGCAGAAGCAGATGGTCCGATAGCAAGCTTCTTCCCCTCCAGGTCCTCAACATACTTGAGATTAGAGGAATCAAGTGCAATCCAGTTGGAAAGAGATGGGTAGCAAGCTGCAATCGCACGGATGTCGGCGCAAGCTTTACCCTCAAACTTGCCCGTTCCGGTATAGGCCTGATAAGCAACATCACCTGCGATCATCGCAAGGTCTATCTCTCCGGCTTGTAGATTAACGGTGTTGGCAGGGGAACCTGCGGAGGTCTCGGCATTGACTTTAACGCCCTCAACATTGTCGTTGATAACTTTAGCGATAGTGCAGCCTACAGGGTACATTGTACCGCCGGTGTCCGCAGTACCGATGGTCAAGATGGTCGTTTTTCCTGAAGTTTGTGCATCTGCAGGTGTTGCGTTGCTGCAAGCGGCACCCACAATAATCATGGTTAATGCCAGTGCAATTACAGAAATCTTTTTCATATTACCTGTCACTCCTGTTCTATTTTTTGACAACGTTAATAGCTTCCATTATCATTATGAAACGAAGCCGTGTATACATCGGATGCATACAAATTAAAAACCACCGGTCCGTCAAATGACATCCTTACCGGAACAGCGCGCCCCTTGCCTCCTTTCCATTCACCTTATCGGCCATTAAAAACATGATTAGATAAACTATGTAAATATTACCATAAACCTCATAGTTAGACAACAAGCAATATAGATCATATTTCAAACAATTTAGTGCCACCCCAACTTCTATAGCTTGGAATACGTGCGCATATAGCGCTAAAGACAAAACAAAAGCCGGCACCGCTTAAAACGATGCCGACTTAAATAAATGCTCTTTTCCCTAATTTCAGGGATTGTTCACAAACTGCGAACTTTATCGCAAATCAAAGCTAATTTACAGGGACAAAGTTTCTTTGACCTTTGCGATAATATGTGCACCGATGTCCTTAGAGGCGTCAATGGACTGCGCGCCAATATGGGGAGAAACAATAAAGTTATTGATTTCAAACAGGGGCGAATCAAAACCTGCACCCTCTGTGAGACCGCCGTCGGCCAGCTCGTTCTCGAGAACGTCGGTGCCAAATCCACCAAGCTGTCCGTTCTTGAGTGCCTCGTAAGCATCTTTTTCATTGACAATGCCGCCGCGGCTCATATTGAGAACAACAGCATCGTTTTTCATAAATGCAATCTGCTTCTTAGAAACAAGGTCGCGTGTCTGGGGAGTAAGCGGAACATGGATAGAGATGAAGTCAGAAGTTTTCAGCAGATCCTCAACCTCCATGCCGGTGGTGTTTTCTTTCTGGAAATCCTCTGGCTTGAGGAAAGGGTCATAAGCAACCGTTGTCATACCGAAAGCACGTCCCAACTCGGCAACACGGCGGCCAATACGACCAAATCCGACAACGCCAAGAGTACGGCCACGCAACTCACGGCCAACAAACTTATATTTATCCCACTGCTTGAGAACTTTAACATCGTGGTTTGCTTCCATGGTGTTACGCGCGAGGTCAAGCATCTTGGAGAGCGTCAACTCTGCAACCGCATTGGCATTGAGACCGGGTGCATTAAATACCTGCACGCCCTTGGCCTTGGCCGCATCCATATCGATGTGGTTGAGTCCCACGGAGCAAACACCGATGACCTTCAGGTTCTTGGCAGCATCCAGAATCTCCTTATTAATTGCAGGATCAACTCGCATAATCAGGACATCGTAGTCAGGAATCAGCGCAACAAGCTCCGCCTGAGTAGGCAGCATCTTGTGATCTACCTGCATATGTTTTCCGAGTTCCTGCGCAATCGCTTCATGCACAGCGTCAATAATTAAGCACTTCATAATGATTATATCCTCCCAAAATATGAATGGTATTGATGCGGTAATATCTACATCATACCCCATTATTTTTAATGCGTCAATAGTCTTTTTTTGCGCTTAATTAAGCCGTTTTAAGGCATTTTTGCATTATAATCCGAGTTTTGACGGACGTTATGATATAAATTCATTTTTTAGCATATGAATTTAATTTTTTCATTTATTCTGCATTAATTTGTTAGCGCCAAGTCATTTTGGACAATTATAAATTCCCAAAATTTATTTAAAAATGATTAAATATTAAAATTATAATGAGTCCATGCATGCCTGTGCTTTTATTTGTCTATAAAATATGCCATAATGGTTAGATAACTACATCGATATAAAGGACATGCACACATGCTACAATTTTTTTTTGTTTCGGCACATCCTGCCGGAAATTGTCAATTAATTTGTGGGGAAAATTCAGCCATATTGCTCGACTGCTCCCTGCCATTCTGCGCACCGGAAACAGTGGAGAATGTTAAAATCCTGCTCAAAAACAGACCGCTGTCGGCGATTATTCTCTCCCATTCACACTATGACCATGTGGCAGGGTTACCCTGGCTGCGGCGTGCCTTTCCCGAGACGCCCATCTATGCGCACCCCTATGTGCGTGAGGTGTTCTCAAAGCCGACGGCTTTAGCTACGATTCACAAAATGTGCCAAAATGCCTATGAACTTTATGGCGCCGGTTTTACGGGTGGCCACTTTGATGACGCCGAACTACAGGCGATCACACCACTTAGAGATGAGCAGGCATTTCCCTTTGATAACGGCGTATTCCGAATACTGTTCACACCGGGACATACCAAAGATTCGCTTTCGGTTGATTTCCCAAATGAAGGCACCGCATGGCTGTGCGAAACGCTCGGTGTGCTATTTCCCGACGGACCTGTTCAGTCCTGTTTTTTGAGCGGTTATCAGGACACGCTGGATTCGATAAACCGCATTGCTGCATTGGGCAGACGTCGGTTTATTCTAACGCATAATCAAGCACCACTTTCGATAGCGCAAAGCGACATTTTTCTGACCGAATCTCGGGCGGTCATTACACAATCTGCCGATTTAATCCGCCGCTTATTCGATGAGGGGCGAGACTACGCAGGTATCTTTGAGGGTTACACTGCGCAATACTGGCACGAATTTTATCGCGAGATACAGCCCTTTGAAGCTTTTAGTCTCAATGCGGCGGCGGCCATAAAAGTGGTGCTGCGCGAACTTTGTGGGCAGCTGGTATAAGAGCTGCAAAGCGGCTCTTATACCATAGTTCATGCGCAACGGCTCGCCGCTGATGCGGCAACCGCCTATTGATGCGCAATTATCCCACTGCGTGCGCTGTACTTGTGGTATAATAAGTCTTAAAATGGGATGGAATCCGCCTTTCCAAAATGTTCAACTTCATCCAGTGACAGTGCATAAGCCGGCAAATATTCCTTGATAAAAATCTGTGCTTCAGGAAGCTCAAGCGCGGGGTGCGCCAAAATAGTTTTGGAAGCCGCCTGAAACTCCATATTTCCTGCCCTGAGCTCTTCGGTACATTTTATCAACGCCGAAAGCTTATCCGCAGCCTTGATGTACGGTCCATAGGTTTCTTTTTCTGCTTTGTCCGGATCCAGACACGACGCAAACGCCGGGCGCAGCGCGTCGGGCAACATCGCTTTCAGCCGTTTGGTTGCCTGCCGCTCAATGGAATGGTAAGCTACGCGGATGCTTAAATCGTGGTATTTCACCGGGGTGGGCAGATCTCCCGTGATAATCTCGGCACAGTCGTGATACAGGGCAATGCGTATCGCCTGTCCTGCGTCGAGTGCGCGCATAAACTGAGCGTTGCCGATTTCAACTAACGCGTGCGTGAGCATCGCCGTTTCCAAGGTGTGCTCCGCAAGTGTTTCGTTGCGGGTGCAGCGCATCAACCCCCACCGATTAATATATTTCATCCGAGATATCATCGCAAAAAAACCGCGCATATCATCTTTCCTTTCGTTTTGACCGCACATCACGGCCCGGGTAAATGTCATTAAGCGCTGTAGCAAAACACGCAAATTGTGTCATCATTGTATCATAAAAAAGGTATAAAAACGATCATGTATTGGTTTATATCAGTTTTTTCCATTTTTGCAATTTGCAGATATGAAATTATTGGTTTTGTGGTATACTACAAAATAGATATTATTTTTTAATGAGGTGAGTCGGTGGTTTTCAAAACCCAAAAGGATACCCAGCATGGCAAGTCAAAGGCATTCCTGTGGGCACTGGTGCTCTCTTTTGCTATTTTTACACCGTTAATGATATATAATAGAGGCTATTTTATTTTTCTTGGGGACTTCAATGTTCAGCAAATTCCTTTTTATAGATTGGCGCATGAAATGGTGCGTTCCGGCAACATCTTTTGGAACTGGAATACCGACCTAGGCGCAAATTTTATCGGCTCATACAGCTTTTATC
This sequence comes from Candidatus Fimivivens sp., assembly GCA_047974975.1. GTDB lineage: Bacteria > Bacillota > Clostridia > Oscillospirales > Ruminococcaceae > Yanshouia. The sequence continues at coordinate 577 of JBKECV010000013.1, read as the reverse complement.
TGCTGTTCTCGCCATTTTTTTGGCTGACACTCCCCTTCCCCACCGATTTTGTGCCATATCTCATGGCACCATTGCTGATGCTTAAAACTGCTTGTGCCTCACTGACGGCGTATCTGTATATTAAGCGCTTTGTGCGGGATATAAACTGGGCTGTTGTCGGCGCAGTTTTATACGCTTTTTCAGGCTTTATGACATTCAACATCTTCTTTAATCACTTTCACGATGTTTGTGTCTTTTTCCCATTGCTTCTGGTTGCGCTCGAAGAACTGGTCGTCAACAACCGGCGCGGCTTTTTTGCCGTTATGGTGACTGTCAACTGCCTGATCAACTACTGGTTTTTTATCGGCGAGGTCGTCTTTGTCGTCCTTTATGTCTTTGTCCGCATCGCAACCGGCGGATGGGATTGTAGCATCGCTAAGTTTATGCGCATTGCTTTTGAATCCATTCTGGGTGTGGCGCTTGCTGCTGTTTGTCTAGTCCCCTCAGTACTTGCATTGATGGGCAACCCGCGTACCGGCTCGGACAACCTCATCAACGGTTGGCTCATGTGGGTGTACGGCTTTAATCAGCGCCTCCC
>JBKECV010000018.1:0-54508 GCA_047974975.1 Candidatus Fimivivens sp. | reverse complement strand
CGAACACGGTCGTTAAGCTCATCAGTGCCGAAAATACTTGGATGGAGACGTCCCGGGAAAATAGGTCGATGCCGGCACCTTTACAGACATTCCTGCAATAGCGGGGATGTCTGTTTCTTTTCCTTCCTCTTTTTATTTATATCGATCTAAAATGGGCATGGGTTTTAGACTTGTGGCAGGTGCATTGAAATTCCCGTCCGTTTTTATTTGTAATTAGTGTCAGGCTGAAAACTAAATAATCTGTAGCTATGATCATATTCAAAGCAGGCACGTTATTTCCAATATATTAGACGACTACTAGCTCATCCCTTGCGTCTGCACTAGTCCCAGAATACACTGATACTACTCGCAGGAAACAATCTTCTCGACCATAAGTGAGGATGGTAATTTCTATTGTTGTAGGATTGGTTTTATTACCACATAAATGCTATATCTGCTGCAAATCTTTAGCCTCTACGAGCCAATTTTTTTCTTCAAGAAACAAATAAGTGCGCATGCGCCTTCTCCGTACTAGATACCGCAGGCCTGCGCCACTGACTTTTGTGGATGCAGCTGGTCGGATGTCCAGCACTTGGTCAATTTCAAAAATGCGGCTGTCAGTGCATTTGACTGAAATGGGGATAATCTTACTATCCAGCTGATATTTTACCAATACTTCTACGTCAACTCGCTTCATAAAACACCGCTCCCTCCACTAAAATATCCCATCGGGTGGATAATATTATCACCCTTGGGATTCATGTGTGAAAAATCTTGGGCCATAATAACGCCGCGCCCAATGATGCCTATGTCGCCGACGCAGTTGATCCACCGTTTGTTCGAGCTTTTGATTTTTTCCGCTTGTGTCAGTCGCAGAACATATCTAGCCAGATACGCTCATTTTTGTGTGAAAACTTAGATATGTTGACACCGATGGAACTAATGGGTGCCTCCCGGTGGTAGTCCGTTGGAATAAAGAAAAGGCTGCATGGGAGATTTCGTCGGTTAGACAAGCGGCATGTGTTAACGTGCATTGACGTGTGAAAGAGCGCAACTTCGAGTCCCGCACCGATATGGACACGACGCGCTCCAAAAGGCTGTGATCCCAGGTACGTGCGGCCACACTGTCTGACAAAATATAGATCATCAATTTGACATCCGAATCATTGGGCAGATCGCGCGGTGTGGTGGAGCTATTGCCGATGCTTCCGATTAAGCGTTCATCTCCATAGGCGGCTACGAGTGAATGATCGTAACCGTTGGCAAAATGCCGGAGTATAGTGCCCCGTTTGCCCAACCGCAGTTCCAGTATTTTCGGGTGCGCGGTAGCCAACTGTAGGTGAATATTAAACGTTTAAGAGAGAGCCAAGGGCTGTCACAGGAAGCCTAGCAAATATTGTAGGGGTGACGGATGGCGCGGTGTCTAACTGGGAACAAGGTGTAAACACCCCACGTATGGGTAGTATACAGAAAATAGCAGATTATTTCGGCGTCATGAAAAGCGATATAATTGAGAGCGAGGAAGTATTGAAGCCGCTCTTATCTGCTTCCAATATTCGCCCCATTCCCGCCACTCGGACAATCCTGTTAAGCCAATGCCGATGCCGCAAACTGACCCAAATGAAATCAAGGTATTTTCACCGGTACAGTTAAAAAAATATTAACCGCAGCCTTAAAGCATCCTCTAGGGATTTATGTGTTGCTCCCTTGTACACTGGTATGCGTGTTAGCGAAATGACTGCGTTGATGTGGTCGAGTGTCGATATAGAAAATGAGCAAATCACCATCAAAACTGCTATGACTAGGTCGGAAAACGGCGGTTACAAAGAAGGCAAGACTAAAAGCAGAAAAACTCGAATTGTAAGCATCCACAAAAAGCTAAACTCCGTTTTGAAGTCAATCCCTAAAAATGGGTTATATGTTTTATCCGAGGGCGCCGATGCGCTGCTCACATTGCACCAGTTTGAAAGCCGATACCGAAAATTTTTCACATAAACAGGAATACCCTATTTATCTCCGCGCAAATGCAGGCACACCTACGCAACGTATCTTAGAAAGGGCGGTGCTGAATTAAGAGCCGTACAATCGATTCTAGGACATTCTAAGGTCACAGTAACTGAGATTTACACACACGTAGACATGAACGACATTAACAATAATGTGAAAAAAGTGAAATATTAAATTGCTTCTTAATTTTTGCTACCCCACTTGCTACCCCAATTACAAGAATTTTGACGGTGTTTCAAGTTTTTGAAATTTTGCTAAATAAATATAAAAAACCCTCGCAAACCGCATGGTTACGAGGATTTTTGATTGGTGGGAGCGGATGGATTCGAACCATCGTAGTCGTAAGACAACAGATTTACAGTCTGCCCCCTTTGGCCGCTCGGGAACACTCCCATGTATATTCACTTTTAGGGTGGAGCTGGTGGACGGACTTGAACCCCCGACCTGCTGATTACAAATCAGCTGCTCTACCAACTGAGCTACACCAGCATAGCGAGTGAATAACAGCAAAATCTACTATAACATGAACTTCGATAAATGTCAACCGGTTTAAGCACTCTTTTTAAAACAAATTGAATTTCATACTTTAAAACTCTTGATTGACAGTATCATTTTTATACAGTATAATGTACAATGAATTATTATTAAAATAATAGTTTGGGCACGGGCACTAAACATGCTCAAAACTGAATAACGGGGTGTGGCGCAGTTGGTAGCGCGGGTGGTTTGGGACCATCAGGCCGCAGGTTCGAACCCTGTCACTCCGACCATAAGAAATGGTAGTAGAAGATGTCATCGGCAGCAGTGCTGATGACATTGCCATTTATGAGATTTTTCAAAAAAAATTACACGGTTATAGATATGAATACTTCAATTTATATAGCCGTGCGCTTGTTCCTTTTAAGAATAATTGTGGGGTGTATTTTAATCAAATGCATCAAAAACACTTGATATAAAGCACATTATTTAAGACTTAAGCAATAATTAGTCTTTTTCATAAAGATAACCAAGGTAAAAATATTAAATAAAAATAAGCACAAAGAAAAGTAAATTTTATCCGACACTTTGGCGTTCCCAATCGTATTATTAGTGAGAGGGGGAAATGAGATGGCAAAATCTTTGTTGCGTACGAATGAAGAGATTGCAGAGATTTACGATCGACATATTGATATGATATATCGAATTTGTTTTACATATCTAAAAAATGCTGCGGATACAGAAGATGTGACACAAAGCACTTTTGTAAAACTTATGCAATACGAGGGCACCTTTGAAAGCATAGCACATGAGAAGGCTTGGCTGATTGTGATTGCGACAAATCTTTGCAAAGATTTTCTGCGTCATTGGTGGCGTAAACGTAAAAATGTCGAAGACTTTAAGCAAGAACTTTATTCACAGCCGTTTCAAACGGATGAAACAATGATTGCCGTGATGGAGTTGCCGGATAAATATAAAACAGCGATCTACCTTTACTATTATGAGGGGTACACAAGCGTTGAAATTTCAGCACTTTTAAAAAAAAATCAATCAACAATACGCAACTACCTGCATGAAGCAAGAAACATTCTCAGGAAAAAATTAGGTGGTGACTTCCATGAAGAATGAGCAGTTTATTGATGCCTTGACAAAAATAAAACCAGACGAAGTTACAAAACAGAGATTGCTATCCAATATTCTCAAACAATCAGAATTAGCAAGTGTGTCAAACAGAAAGGGCGATATTATGACAAACAATACACTTAGAAGATTAATTCCCATAGCAGCTTGTTGTGCTGCAGTTTTGGTTGCTGCGGTGGTGCTTCCCGGCCTGATGAATAAGAGTAATCAGCCAACTCAAATTGAAGTGGTAACCCCCGCTGCCGATTCCCCAATGGGCATACGTAAATTTATCAATTATAATGGCCACCGGTATGCTTTTTTAGACAACGGGGCGACATATGATCTCGATAAATCCACGTTCACCAATTTATTGGGGGAATTGAAATACGATATCACCGAAGACCCCCAGAATAACGGCACAGAAAATTTTGCTGCTACTTTTGCGGTCGGTGGAAGCGTTTATGAAATGGAGAATTATAACCCTGCGTTTCGCGTGGCGGTGGCGTTTGATGGAAACTACTATATCTGTGAAAACGTTGACGCAGTTGGCGACCAAACAGTAGATGTATCTGAATATTTTTCAAACGCAAATTTTGCTGAAATAGTCGATAACATTGTCATTTATGACCATTTTAAACGCGATGCACTTGATACAATTTCCGGCGAAAAAACCGAGCAAATGATTGCTGATCTTTCTAAGTCCGCTCCTGCGGTATTGTCGGATGCTGACTATGAGAAAATCGGAAAAGCACAGATATCCGGTGTATCATTTCTATTGTCCTTTGAGTTGAATGATAACACACAGTATAACATGTATGTGATTCCTACGCTTGGTATCGCCATGATAGGGGACAATAAATATACGTTATCAGATGAATTTACTTCTCATTATGGTGATTTATTTAGTGGACTAGAGCAAAAAGGCCAGCCTGTACCTATGGGATAAGCGCCCGATTTTATTACTGCGAACTAGAATGTATCGTTGGAAGCGTATTTTATCGTTCAAATTAGTGCGCCATTTTTAGAAACTGGCATGAAACGGTAAAATTTTTTAAAAGTATTCGCTATTTCCCCTTGGATTGTTTAACATATATGATATAATGTAGCTAAAAGCATTAAACAATGAAAAAGGAGAAAAACTATGAAATACGAAGTTTACAGCGATGCATCAAGTGGCCTTCATTTCGCAGTTGTGTGCGATGACGGATCTTGCAAATACTACTTTAGTGATAAAAACAAGGAAGAAATTCCTCAGTTGGTTGAAGCGGCTAAGTCCGGTGTAGATCTGAGCCGGTGGAACGGCAACGATGAGGACCCACAATCCAAATATGAAGCGCTTCTCGCTGATGTGGATGAGAACAAGGTTCAGGATGTTACCGACGAATATCTCAGAGAGTCCAACTAGGGAAAAGTCCGGTGAATGGGAGCTTATCAAGCTTTGTATTTGCCGCGGCATCCCGAAAAATTAGGCATAAGCGCAAGGGAATAAACCCGGGAGTAAAACTGGGTGCATTCGCTTGCGTTTTGTTTTATGCGACAGGCTGAACAAACAGCGCTTATTGTGTTGTGGATCAAAACTTAATGGGTGGAATTTTGATCACAAATATAGCAGAGCGCAAGTGTGATTTGGTCACTTTTTATGGTATGATAGCGATATAAGGCGGTGATAACAGGGTGATTTTATATGGAGAAACAGAACTATCCTATTTAAAAGCAAGAGATAGCCGCTTAGGGCAGGTCATTGACGCATTGGGTATGATTGAGCGCAACACCGACAGCGACTTGTTTGCGTCGGTCGTGCGCCATATTGTGGGACAGCAGATTTCGATGGCGGCCCAAGCAACGATTTGGCAACGAATGATCGATACATTGGGTGATATAACACCAGAGAAAATATATGCGGTCGACGCTGCGGTACTACAGGCTTGTGGCATTAGTTTTAGAAAAGTTGAGTATATCAAAGATTTTGCGCAAAAAATTTATCACGGTGTGTTCGATATTCAGGCGCTGGCCGATCAAAGTGACGCGCAGGTGATCGCGGCACTTTCGGCGCTAAGGGGTATTGGTGTGTGGACCGCCGAAATGCTGCTGATTTTTTGTATGCAACGTCCCGACATTTTAAGTTATGACGATCTTGCAATTCAACGTGGCCTGCGGATGTTATACCATCATCGTCGTATTGATCGAAAGTTGTTTGAGAAGTATCGGCGTCGCTACAGTCCCTATGGCACTGTTGCCAGCTTGTATATTTGGGCGGTGTCCAACGGCGCTATCCCGGGGATGAAAGATTATGCGCCGGCAAAAAAGGCAAAAGGAAACGCTAAAAGCAATGGATGATTGACTCGCGTATGGGCGTATGTCAGCATCAAACGTCGATTAGGGTCGCTACCCATATAAATGTGACTGCTAAAATTGTAAAAGCGGGTTACATTTTAAGCGTTGCTCTGATAATATTGTAGATAGACAGCAAAAACGTCAGGCCGCATCCCGGCGCAGACAAAAATTGTGAGGTAGAATTTATGGATTTAAAAGAAATTATGCAACAGCAAAACTTTGTGGTAGTGGGCGATACGCTCAAAGAAGAAAAATATGCCTATAAAATTAAAAAAGGGCTTCAAGAGAAAGGGTATAAGGTGCAGGCGGTTGGAAAAGAACTTGCTTCCATCAATGATGTGGAAGGTGAGATCGACATTCTTGACCTGTGTATCAATCCTGTAAAAGGATTGGCGCTTATTAAAGAGAATAAAAAGACGTTTAAGAGCATTGTTATTCAACCTGGTGCCGAAAGCGATCCGCTGAAAAGCTATTTGGATGAAAACAACCTGCCCTACATTGAGAGTTGCCTGCTCATTGGGTTGAAGTTGCACGCAAAATAAAATGACGAAGCCGTTTACACGCAATACGCACGGATAATCCGGCACTAAATGTCGGACTATCCGTTTATTTGAAGTGTTACGCCCTTTATAGCGGTGCGCAAAATAGGGGTATCATGATTCTAAAAGCAGATTTTTTAGTTCGGATAAGGCATAAACAGGGGCGGCACAGGCTTTATTGCGGCACAAGTAATAGGCGCAGCCTCGTTCCGGCAGTGGATAATTGGCGGTAAAAGGGGCGATTTGTTCCAGCGCATGTTGATTTGATGTGGTTTTGACCAATACAGATAAATTCCAAACAGGATTTTCACGCAAAAATATCAAAAGATCTTCTGTGCCGCTTTCATCCGCGGTCGTGCAGACCAACTCTTGCCCCGGAAACAGTGCGGGCATCACAGCCAGTAGCGAAACGCAGTGCCCGGCGGGATACTCGGATAGAGCGCCACAGACGAATCTGAGTTGTCGGTCGGTTGTCTGTTGCCATTTCGTTTCACCGGTTAAAGCGGCTAGGTGGCCCAATACGACCGCGGCGACCGCGTTTCCGGAGGGGAGCGCTCCATCATAAACTTCTTTGGTGCGCGTAATCAGCCGTTCTGAATCTGAGGCGCTACGGTAAAATCCGCCGTTTGCATCATCGGCGAATAGGGTTATCATCTGTTGCGTCACTGTTGTGGCTGCCGATAGATAATCGACATCGAATGTCGATTGATACAACGCCAGAAGCGCTAAGGCGTAAAATGCGTAGTCATCCAGTTGGCCGTCGTGGGCGGACTCTCCTTCGCGCCAGCGCACGCGTAGTCGACCATCTGCATCGGTTAAATGCTCAGCAATAAAATGTTGGGATTTCATGGCAGCATGAAGATATTTTGTATCATTGAGCAGCCATCCGGCGCGAGCGAGTGCGGCGATCATCAGTCCGTTCCATGCGGTTAGCACTTTATCATCCTTGTGAAGCGCTACACGGGATAGCCGATAATGGTACAATTTTTGGCACAAGCGCTCTATTCGATCATCAATTTTTTCAAAATCGCTGTTTTCTAAAAGATTTAAGATATTTAGGTGCTCAAAATTCCCCTGTTCGGTTATGTCAAACCATTCACACAGGCACTTGCCGTCCGACTCACCTAACATACTGATGATTTCTTCGGGTGAAAAGACGTAATATTTACCTTCAACGCCATCGCTATCAGCGTCCTGGCCGCAGTAAAGTCCGCCCTGTGGGTCGGTCAATTCACGTAAAACATAGTCGAGTGTTTTCGTTACGACTGTTTTATAAAGCTCCTTTTGGCTCATTTGGTAGGCTTCAAGATAAGCGTAGGCGAGCAGGGCATTATCATAGAGCATCTTTTCAAAATGAGGAACCAGCCATTTTGCGTCGGTGGAATAACGCGAAAAGCCACCGCCGATGTGGTCGAATATGCCACCGCGATACATTTGTGTCAGGGTGTGCAATGACATTTCTTTCGCGCTTGTATCGCCTAAAACCGCTGAGTAGCGCAGCAAAAATAACAGGTTATGCGCTGTGGGGAACTTGGGGGCAGAACCGAATCCGCCCCAGTGGGCATCGTAACTGCGTTTAAATTGCGCCAAGGCATGCGCTAAAAATGCCTTAGTGGGATCGCTCGGGTGTGTCCTTTGCGTTTGAGATTGCAACGCTGATACAATCTGCTCCCCCGACCTTAACAACGCCGCGCGTCCGGTTCGCCATTGATGTGTAACGGCGGATAACAAGTCCATTAGGCCCGGCATACCATGCCGACTATTTTTCGGCAAATAGGTACCTACCCAAAATGGTTTTTGATCCGGTGTTAGCATGACGGACAATGGCCAACCACCTGCACCGGTGAGCACTTGGCAGACAGACATATATACCGCATCAACGTCAGGGCGTTCTTCGCGGTCGACTTTAATGCTGATAAAATCTCGATTTAGCGCTGCTGCTACCGCCGTGTCTTCAAAGGACTCATGCGCCATAACATGGCACCAATGGCAGGTGGAATAACCAATGGAGAGAAAGACAGGCTTATCTTCGGACTTGGCCTTGTCAAAGGCCGCTTTTCCCCAGGGATACCAGTCCACAGGATTACTTACGTGTTGCAGCAAATAGGGGGATTTTTCTAATTTCAAATGATTCATGTGTGTTATCTACCTTCCGTTAAAACCAAGTCAAGAAATTGATTGTTTTTAAGATTCCCAATTCGTGCGTAAATAAGCAGTGGATGGTTTGTTTTCCGGTTTGGATTAGGATTCAAAGTGAATAAATGAGCGATAATAGTGCACAACGTCTGCGCGATCTGCGGCTACTGCACTGGTCTGGCAGCCAAAACTAAAAAAGCATAGAAAAACCAAGAAAAGTGTCAAACTTGAACATAGAGGAGCGCTCATAATCGGCGCCTACATTCCAAATCGTCGCTGCTGATCATTTAGAGGATTAAAAAGCGTGACGCAACAGGTCGTCGCGCCACGCTTTTAATTATTGGCCATGGAGTTATTCTTTTGTATAACCAAGCGGTAACGCGACGAGCTTATCTGGAATATTGGGGGATAAGCCATTAATCTTCAACACGATTTCGTTGGCCTGCGCCTCGTCAATAGACTGCGTCATCCCCCGCAGTACATTGCCGTCAAAAAACAGGCGGATTGTTTGATTCCCGCGCTGATATTCCGAGCAAGGCAATGTCTCGCCTAAAAAGGAGCCGACACTCTCTCCTACATACTGCAATTGCGTGAAGTCGGTATCAAAACTATTGGCGCTCTGAGCGGCATCAATTTGTATGTAACTACGCTGCGCATCATTAATTTGATAGATATTATCCTCATAAATCAATGTGCGGATGGTGACCAAGGCCCCAGACAAATCACTCGAAATACTGATGGAGGAATTGCCGTTGTCAACCGCAATGAGCATGGCGTTTTCCAGTTGCATGCCTTCCATTTCGACGACCGCATTACAGTCGATATAATAAGTGCCGCTTTTAAGAATATCGGCATACTTTTCTGCAACGTTTGCAGGCTGAGAAGAGGATTCGTCAAGTTCTGGACGAGAGGGATCCGATGTAGATTGGTTGCTTTCTGCCTCGGATGAGATTGATGACGACGAAATATCCAGATCTCTTCCACTACAAGCAGTAAAAATCAATAAAAATATTACAAATAGCGATAAAAAATTAAGCTGTTTCATGTTGTACGCTCCTTTTGTATACGAAATAATGCGTGCCTTTAATAAAACCAAGAACATCGTCTTTGGATTTAATAGCCATTAAAAGATGACAGTCATGCTAAGTAATGTACCATGGGACCTTATTACAATGATAGCATCATTATAGCACAGTCGTTGTGCCTTTTCAATTTTCGACAAAGAATCTCTTTTGGGAGTGGGTTGTGCACACACGGGGTCGCTGGATCAATCAAACAATGTTGACGCGACAATTTAAACGTTTCGTGAATTTATGGCTTTGTGTAAAATAAATCAGGCAATACTTTTATCGGTATCGCCTGATGTTTGAAGCATTATAGGCGTGCATGCAGTGTTTTCATGGCACAAAATTTATCGGGCGGCCGATAGGCTGTTTCAATTTGAAAAGAGAGAGCGGCCACGCACTTATAAGCTGATACAATATAACCACAGGTGTAGCGCGGTTACGATGAAATAGGCGGCAATCAAGACTTCAAGTGCACGGGCTGAAAGTTTTAAATGCCAAGTGTCGACCGTCTTAAGCCGTCGATCAAGGTATATCATAAGGGCAGCGGGGAGCAGAAGTTTGAGTATCAGTGTGGCCCAGTCGCTTTGCAACGCCAGTGCCATGACGGGGTTTATTTCACGAAATTTGCCGGTTTGCAGTAGAAATTTGGTTATAAACATATCTAAAACATTTAATGCGTATAATAACAGCATGCGAAATCGCACCCCGCTGCTCGTGCAGCGTTTCATAAAGGGGGGCATTTTCAATTCCTCCTTAATATTTTTATTAGCATTTCCTGCCACAAATTGAATATGCCTTGATAAACATCATATTCTGTGAGAAAATGGAACTATTATATATTATAAAAAGTAAAATTAAAAGGAGTCCTACGATTGTTGCGCTATCTGATTATATTTTTTTGTATCGTATCAATGTTACTATGTGGATGCAATCGGGAGGCTGTTGATCTCGTGCCTGGACAATCTATTGCTTCAGAAAGTTCGCAATCGGACAAACAGCCGGCACGTCCTCTTCCGGTTGACTCTTCTTCCGAGATTTTAGAATCCTCGTCTGAAACGGCGGCTGAATTAGAAGATTGGCGGCTGATGCTAGTCAACTTTGAGCACCCTCTTCCGGCGGATTGGTCGGTGGATCTCACCGTGACGCCTTATGGTTACGAGGTTGATGCGCGGATTGCCGACGCGGTTGACACGTTGATTACAGCCGCTTCAAACGACGGTGTTTCATTGATGATCTGTTATGGCTACCGTACTATTGAGCAATCGCAACAGCTGTTTGAAAAACAAATTAATACGCAACTGGCGTTGGGACTTTCACAAGAGGAAGCTGTTGTCGAGGCCAAACGTTGGGTAGCCCCGCCCGGCACCAGCGAACACCACACGGGTCTGGCGCTTGATATTGTGACCCCTTCGCATCAGGTGCTTAACCACAGTTTTGCCGGTACCAGCGCGGGGATTTGGATGGCCCAGCATAGTTGGGAATATGGTTTTGTTATTCGATACCCTGACAATAAGCAGGATATCACCGGTATCACATACGAGCCGTGGCATGTGCGCTATGTGGGCAAGGAGCACGCGGCTGCAATGCGAGCAAATGACGAGTGCCTTGAAGAATATGTTGCACGTCTAGCAGTTGAATAAGTTTACAACAGCTTTCTTACCTTAAAATCATGTATCGCGTAGGCTGGTTGTTCTGCACCTAGGAAAATCGAAAACGGGATGTCTGTAACTAAAAATTGTTGAGCCGTCCTATTCAAGGAGCACGCACGATGATTTTGGAACATTTAATAGAAATGACATTACCCACTATCATAGCACTTTTAGATATTATTGGTATATTTATTATAACACTGGGCGCTTTAAAAGCTTTTTATTATTACCTCAATCATGTTACGCGCAGAAAACGGTTCAACTATAAATTTATGCTGTTACAGGACATGGCAACAGGACTTGAGTTTAAAATGGCAGCAGAAATCTTAAAAACGGTTCTGATCAGAAGCTTGGATGAGTTGATTATTTTGGGCGCTGTTATAATCCTTCGCGGTTTGATGTCTTTTATGATTCACTTTGAAATCAAGGCTGAGCACGAGGGGGAATTGCCCGATTCAAGCACCAAGCCATAACAGCAGGGCATATTGAACGTATGGTAAAGCCTGCTGCATTCTGGTTGTTTTGGGACTATTTGTGTAAAATAGCCTATTTAAAGGATTTAAACAGGCTTTATTTACGCACTATTAATCTTGAATTCACATTTTTCTAGTGCTATACTGGAAAACAACGAAGGAAATATTGCAATAAGAATCTGTTATGTAGCATTTCTTTCACGCCATACCAATAATTTTCTCGATGCCTCTCATTTGTTCGCTGTATAGATCGATTAGAAAGGTGATTTTATGGAATCCTATCGGTTTATTTTTGATGTCGCGATTATACTTTTGGCGACAAAGACTTTTGCAATTATCACAAAAAGAGCGGACATGCCCCAAGTGGTCGGTGCACTTGTAGCCGGCTTGCTGTTGGGGCCCGGTTTGTTGGGGATTGTTCAGCCTTCCGAATTTATGAATCAAGTTTCGGAACTTGGTGTTATTGTTTTAATGTTTGGCGCAGGTTTGCAGACCGATATTAAAGAATTGCGCCGATCTGGAAAAGCGGCATTTTTCATCGCGCTTTGTGGTGTGTTACTTCCGTTGGCTGGCGGCTATTTTATTGCGGTGGTGTTCAACCGCGGCCATGAGGTATTGCTTGAGAATCTGTTTGTCGGTATCGTCTTGACGGCAACCTCTGTTTCAATCACAGTGGAAACGCTCAAAGAGATGGGCAAACTTTCCACAAATTCAGGTAATGCGATTCTCGGGGCAGCTTTGATTGATGATATTCTCGGGTTGATATTACTCACAACGGTTATAGGTGCGGCCGATGAGGCGATCAGCATCCCCACGGTTCTCATTAAAGTATTGCTGTTCTTTGGGCTCAGCCTGTTAGTCGGCGGATTTTTGCACCGAATCATTGAAAAATGGATGGAGTCAGCAGCTTGGGACAGAAAGCGTTTCGCCATCATTTCTTTGGCCTTTTGCTTTTTCTATGCTTATATTGCCGAGGCGGTTTTTGGTGTTGCGAATATTACGGGCGCTTTTATTGCCGGCCTCATTATCTCGAATACCATTCGCGCCACCTATGTATCGTCACGCTGTGAAATATTGTCCTATATGTTGCTTTCGCCGATATTTTTCGCCGGCATAGGCCTAAAGGTAACACTTACTGAGTTGAATTTTGATACCGTCATTTTAACGGTAAGTCTCCTTGTTGTCGCGATTATCACGAAAATTGTGGGGTCCGGTCTGGGTGCAAAGGTATGCGGATATACGAAAGAAGAATCGTTGCGCATCGGTATCGGCATGATTTCCCGTGGCGAAGTGGCGCTTATTGTTGCCAATAAAGGCATTGCCAGTGGGTTGATGAACACCATATTTCTGGTGCCACTCATCATAATGGTGGTGGGTACAACAGTCATAACCCCGATATTGCTCCGCCTAGCTTATCCGAAACACAAAACCGCCGAATCATACGGTGATATGGTGCACAGTGATCTCATTGAGAACTACAGTGAGGTTCGGGATTTTGACCTTGCTTCAGAAGCGGTATTAGAGATGCATCGCGAACTAAAAGGTCATGATGCGAAAAAGAATAGAAAAACTTAAAGCTTTGATAACGACACCTTTCTGTTTGATTGCGCACGGGCATTTCACAGAAAGGTGTTTTGTTTTATCCATTATAAGGCAGAAGTCATTTACTTTGAAAATAGCTTTTGCCACCAACTCTTTTCTGGCGCTGGAGTCGGCAGTGGTATATCCATAACAAAAGAAGGTTTGGGTGCCGAAAAAGCGTCGGGAAAAGCGTCTTTCATCAAATTTTCCAACGCAAGGAACATTCCGGGGGACTGTCGTTCAAACATGCTGGCATCAAAAGTATAAACGCGTTCGTGCGTCATTGCTGAGGTTCTTTTAAAATAATCGCTGCGTTGCAGGGACTCGAGGCTAATTGACACGTCACAAAAAATATAATTAGGATTTAAATCCGGCTCGGCGGATAACGGATAGTTCCAGTCGGTATAGGCGTCCCCTTGATTGATAAAACCCATTTCGGTTAGTAGTTTACCTTCAAGCGTGTCGCCGGTGGCCATTACAAAGGGCATCTGCCTTAGATAGATTGCTTTGTTCTCTTCCGGTAACAATGCAGCAGATACGGCTGCATTAACATAGTCTAGCGTTGTGTTAACAAACAGTGAGAGTTGTTCCGCTTTGAGGGTGCCCATTTCGCTGCCCTCAAACGCGCTGCAGAGCAGACGGTAATTTTCTAATATGCCGTCGAGGGTTTGCGCGCGTGTTACGACAACAATCTGAATGCCGGCTGCTTCCAGGCTTTTCATTGTTTCGGTAGGCAATATGGCCGAACAAAAAATAATATCGGGTTCCAGCTGCAAGAGGGTGTCGGTATCCGGTCTTAAAGCCGTGCCGCAAGCTGCTGTATCCTGTGCAGTTTCCGGCAACGCGCAATAGTCACTCACGCCCACGATTCGACCACCGTAACCCAAGGCAAACAGGGTGTCTGTGAGAGCAGGGGAAAGGCTGATCACACGCTTGGGCACATGGGTAAAGGTGGTATCGCCTACCAAAACCGGCCAACGATCATCGCTGCCGGAAATTTTTCCACAGGCGCAGGACAATATTAGCAGCATACACGCCAAAAGGGCGCACAGCAATCTTTTCATCTATTTTCTCCTTGCGAGTATAAATAAAGTCACTCTATTTTAACGCAGCGGAACAAAGCTTGTCAAATAAAACGGACACAAAGCTTATTGTCATTTTTTGGTTTGGTTGCGGTAATGAGTTGATAATTCGATTGTTAGTCGCTATACTTAATACATTGAACAACAAACGAGAGGTGCCTTTAATGAACTATGTAATCAAATACGTTTCCGGTGAGCCGTGTTTTGATGCGCTTGGCGTCATCAAGCTTGGTTGTGCGCAGTCGGTGCCAATAAACGAGAGGATCTTTGCACAGGCTCAAATAGGGCGAAACGACGACAGCTTGTTTGTGCGGATTATTTCTTTTGAGACAAAACCCATGGCGACCGCGCGACTGACGGCGATAATCGGTTTTGGTGAGCGGGCATTGCACATGACTGTCACGGCTGATGGACAGGCAAAAGCTTACTGTGGAGATAGTGATTTCACCGCACAGATGACCGCTTATATCAAACAAGGGGAGGATCTCCAAGGGGAATATTGGGCCGGCGTGCTTATGTTCCCGCTGAAATCGCTGTTCCTTGCGCTTGGCACGGACAAAAGCGCCCTGCCATTGACGCTATGGGGCAATATTTTGCGCGAATACCCCGCGTGCTCGCGTGCAGTTGCTGCCAACGAAACGGGTACCTTTACGCTTAGATAACGCCGCTCAATTATATTAACGCAAAAACGCGCCCTGCCACAATGTTTGGCAGGGCGCTTCATTGTCTGCTTGCTATTCCTTGTAAGCCACAGCTTCAATCTCGACTAATGCAGCCTTTGGCAGAGCCGCAACCTGATAGGCCGCACGGGCCGGGCAATCGTTAAGGAAGTATTTTGCATACTCTTGGTTCATGGGTGCAAAGTTATTAATATCGTTAAGCAAAACCGTCGTTTTGATGACGTTGGCATAATCCATGCCAGCCTCTTTTAAGATGGCGCCCATATTTTTTAGCGCTTGGGCAGTCTGGGTAACAATATCCGAACCTGCGAATTCACCGGTGGCAGGGTCGATCGGTAACTGGCCAGAAATGTACAGGAAATTTCCGGCGCGGACAGCCTGTGAATATGGCCCAATCGCTCCTGGCGCGTTGTTGCTTGAGATAATTTGTTTCATGAATTTTACCAACCTTTCATTTTGTATACGGTCGCATAAAAGCGACAGGATCGTTAGATATTTATTGTGGCTTTTTTATCGCATCATACAGTTTTACTGGGTGGCTAGCATAGCATTTCTGATCGTTGATTCCACCGCATTACCTAAATTTAAAATGTTAAATTATTATAACAGTATATTATGGCAAAGTCTAGCTTGTATTAATCTCTTTTATATAATAGAAATATTTAGAGAACAAGGGGCGCTTTTAACCATTACCCTGCATGACCAAAAAATGTAAGCAGCGTCCAAAGTTATTATAGAACCTTAGATAGAAAATCTTTTAGGCGGGGATGCTGTGGGTCAGAAAAGAATACAGCGGGTGCATTCTGCTCTAAAATGCGACCCTCATCCATGAACAGTACACGGGTTCCGACCTCACGCGCAAAGCCCATTTCGTGGGTGACCACCACCATTGTCATGCCCTCGTTGGCCAACTCTTTCATAACCTCGAGCACCTCGCCCACCATTTCGGGATCCAGTGCGGAGGTTGGCTCGTCAAACAGCATCACATCCGGTTTCATAGCCAGTGCGCGAACGATAGCGACACGCTGCTTCTGGCCGCCGGAGAGCTGCGCGGGGTAGGCTTGCGCCTTGTCCGACAGGCCGACACGCTCCAGCAATGTTATGGCGCTGCTCTCCGCTTCCTGCGGCGTTTGAAGATTCAGCTTAATCGGCGCCAATGTAATGTTTTGGAGGATATTTAAATGTGGGAAAAGGTTAAAATGTTGAAATACCATGCCCATGCGCCTGCGCAAGGCATTGATGTCGCATTTGGGGTCGGTGATATTAGTATCCTCAAACCAAATTGCGCCGGAGGTCGGCGTCTCAAGAAGATTCAGGCAACGCAAAAATGTACTTTTGCCCGATCCGGACGGTCCGATAATAACCACCTTTTCGCCCTTTGTGATGGTTTCATCCAACCCTTTTAGAACGTGCTTTTCACCAAAGTATTTGTTAAGCGCCTTAACGGTAATCACTCTTTGCAAGCCTCCTTTCCAACAGACCCACCAGCTTTTCAAGGCCGATAACCATGACCAGATAGATGAGCGCCACCGCAAAAAGCGGCAACAGTGGCTCGTAGGTGCGGCTTCTGATGATGTCGCCGCCTCTGGTTAAATCGTGAATGGCGATATAGCCGGAAATGGAGGTCTCTTTTAGCAACACAATAAATTCGTTGCCCAAAGCCGGGAGAATATTTTTAATGGCTTGGGGCATGATGATGAGCCACATGGTTGCATTGTAGTTAAGGCCTAAGCTTCGGCCTGCTTCCATTTGGCCGTGGTCGATGCTCATAATGCCGCTTCTGAAGATCTCGGCGACATAGGCGCCAGAGTTAAAGCCAAACGCGATGCTGGCTACCAGTATTTTGTTGATATCTACCGCGGCAAAAACAACATAGTAGATAATCATCAGCTGGATTAACGCAGGCGTGCCGCGAATGATAGTGAGATATAGCTTTGCAAAAAAGTTAAGCGTCCTGAGCCACCACCCGGGTTTGGGGGATTTGTCGTGGGTTGTGCGCACCATGGCAATTAAAAAACCGATGGCGACACCAATAAGCACCGCGAAAAATGCGATGATAATTGTGTTTTGCAAACCGGTGATTAGGTATTTCCACCGATCATCCATAATAAAATTCAGATAAAATTTTTCGGAGAAGCTCAAAGTCATTCACACCTTTGATATTTTGTTTTCGTGGTGACGGTTATGCATCAGTATAGCACAATAGGGGCCCTGAAAAGAACCCCTAAAGCTTATCATAACTTGCTTTTTGCAGTTTACTTCTTGACGATGATAACCTGAGAAGCAGTGCAATAGCTATCGGTAAAGTCGATGCTCATCAAGCGCTCCTCGGTGACTGTCATGCCCGCGGCGCCAAAATCGGCCTTGCCGCTCTGAACGGCAGCGATAATCGCATCAAAGGCCATATCTTCAATTTTTAGTTCATAGCCGAGCTTGTCGCAAATCGCTTTTGCGAACTCTGCGTCAATGCCGACAATACTGTCACCCTCATGATACTCATAAGGGGGGAATTCCGCGTTGGTTGCCATGACCAGCGTGCCCTTGGAGCGGTCTATATCGGCAGGAGACACGTAACCCTCGGCGCCTTCAATCTGACCGATGTGCTTGTCGAGAATAGATTGCAGCGTACCATCTTCCTTTAGTTCGGCAATGGCGGTATTGATCTCTGCAGTAAGATCGCTTTTGTCTTTAGAAACGCACAGGGCATATTCTTCAACGGTGAAAGGATCTTCCAGCACGGTGACATCATCGTTGTTTTCAGCAAGAGCTTTGGCCACTTGGTCATCGACCATGACGGCATCAATCTTACCTTGAGAAAGAGCCTGAACAGCTTCAAATGCCTTGCTATACTGCTCGACAGTTGCGTTTTCAATATCCGTAGCGTAGATATCACCGGTGGTGCCCAACTGAACACCAATTTTCTTGCCGACGAGATCCTCTAGGCTTTCAATGGTCGGTTCAATGTTTGACGACGCAGTAGAACTTGAAGTTGAGCCACAGGCGGTCACCGCCAACAACATCATAATTGATAACAGGCATGCAGTGATTTTTTTCATTCTATTTTCCTCCAGATCGTTTTATAGTTTGTTGTGTCACGCTGGTTCTATTTGTATATTATACTTATATTTTATAAATAATCAAGTGTTTTAGTGAAATTTATTGCAAATTTATTCATATTAATGTATTTTAGCTGTTTTGGAGAGGTTTAAGCGAATCTATTTTAGTCGCAAAGAACATATTTGGGCTAAGAACCATACAATGTAATGTCCCTGTCATTACAAAAACTTACTAGATATATAAGGAGCACGATGCATTATGCATGATAGAAGGCGTAGGGCGGTAGCCGAAGACGAAGTAGAAAGAACAATGCATGAATATTGCTGTTGTTCGCCGTGGTGTAATTGTGGTTACAAAGAAAAGAGCGATTGCGATCATGAAGACGATCGTGAGCATGGGCACAAACATTGCTGCTGTTGCTGCAAGCCGAAGCGCAAGCGGATTTGTTACCCGGTTTATCCGGATATTTGCAATGGCTGTATTAGCTGCACTTTGAGCTGCTAATTCTTATTGTTCCCTGTTGCAGGGGCGCTGCACCCTCGTGTTATCGAGGGGCGTAGCGCCCCTTATTTTCAGCGTATCAGCGCGCTGTTTGGTTTCCTCTTGGACTGTGCTATAATGGAGAACGAGGTGATTAAGATGAAAAGGATAACGGCTCAACAGGTGACTGACGCGGTGAAAGCACTTTGCATTGAAGCAAACCGCTTTTTGCCTGAGGATTTGCGCACTGCGTTGCAGGATGCAAGAGCTACTGAAATTTGGCCCACCGCCTGTGGTGTGCTGGACGATATTATAGAAAATTACCACCGCGCCCAAGCGCTGGAAATGCCCATCTGTCAGGATACCGGCACAGCCTGTGTCTTTGTCAAGCTTGGACAGGATGTTTTTATTGAGGGCGATCTTACCGAGGCCATTAACCAAGGTGTTCGCCTCGGCTATATTGAGGGTTATTTAAGAAAATCTATTGTCTCTGATCCACTTGAACGAAAAAATACCCGCGACAACACCCCGGCTGTCATAACCTACGATGTCGTTTCAGGTGATTGTTTAACCATTACAGTGGCGCCCAAGGGGGCGGGGAGCGAAAATATGGGGCGACTGGCGATGCTCAAGCCGTCCGATGGTGTGGCAGGCATTAAAGAATTTGTGCTTGAAACAGTTGAAATAGCCGGCCCCAACCCATGTCCGCCGATCGTGGTGGGTGTGGGTATCGGCGGAAATTTTGATCGCGTTGCGCAATTGGCCAAGTGCGCACTGTTGCGACCGCTTCATTTAGAAAATCCGGATCCACACTACGCTGCACTGGAGCAGGAGCTGCTGCAAAGTATCAATGCGTTGGGAATCGGTCCACAGGGGTTTGGGGGACGCACAACGGCACTAAAGGTCAATATTGAGACGTTTCCCACGCATATCGCACAACTGCCCTGCGCTGTCAACATAAATTGCCATGTCACCCGCCATAAGACGGCGGTTCTTTAAGGGGGCGTTCAGATGAAAAAGAAGATAACAGTGCCATTTACCGAGGAGCAGGCGCTTTCGCTGCGCGCGGGGGATTCAGTTTTGATTTCCGGCGTGATTTATACTGCGCGTGATGCTGCGCACAAGCGACTGGTAACACTGCTTGATGAGCAGCGGCCGTTGCCCTGCGATTTAAAGGATCAGATTATCTATTACGTTGGGCCAACCCCCGCCAAACCGGGCGGCGTTATCGGTTCTGCCGGGCCGACGACCAGCTACCGCATGGACGCCTATGCGCCACGACTGCTCGATGAGGTCGGCCTGCGCGGCATGATTGGGAAAGGCTCACGTTCTGCCGAGGTCACCGATGCGATTCAGCGCAACAAGGGCGTTTATCTGGCGGCTGTTGGTGGTGCAGGTGCACTGCTGGCCTCGACAGTGACGGCCTGTGCGGTCATTGCCTATCCTGAATTGGATTCGGAGGCCATCCATCGGCTTGAGGTGGTTGATTTTCCGGCGGTAGTGGTGTTGGATTGCCACGGGGGAAATCTTTACCAAACCGGACGCGACACCTATCTTAAAACGGTAACGCAGGGCAGTACGTGATACGGTGCTGTTTTACCGCCTTGAAGGGGGCGTCGGCTCAAAGCACCCAAAGGAAGCGTTGACTTTTGAAATTCAATCTACATATATTGGATTGATGCAAAACACCCGCTCGAATTGTATTATTCGAGCGGGTGTTTACAATTTGTAAAATCATCGAACTTTGATGTGCGCCTCTCGCAGCTGTTTTTCGCTGACGAGAGTAGGTGCACCCATCATCAGATCCTCGGCATTAGCGGTCATCGGGAAAGCGATGACTTCGCGGATGGAGGTTTCGTTCATCAACAGCATCAACATGCGATCGACGCCCGGCGCCATACCGGCGTGAGGTGGTGCGCCGTAAGCAAATGCGTTATAAAGGGCGCCGAATTTTTCTCTGACCCTTTCCTCGCCATAACCGGCAATCTCAAACGCACGCACCATCGTTTCGCGGTCGTGGTTGCGCACCGCGCCGGAAGAAAGCTCGACGCCGTTACAGACAATGTCGTACTGCCAAGCAAGGATATCCAGAGGGTCTTTGGTGTTCAACGCTTCCAACCCGCCCTGCGGCATTGAGAAAGGGTTATGCGTGAACGCGACCTTGTGGGTTGCATCATCCAATTCATACATTGGAAAATCAACAATGAAGCACATTCTAAAATCATCGGACAGCAGTTCCAGACGGCGACCCAATTCGGTGCGAATCTGTCCGGCCAACTTGGCAGTGGCCAATTCGGTTTTATCAGAAATGAAGTAGAGCACATCATGAGGTTGCAATCCGCTGCGCTCAATCAACGCTTTTTTCTGTTCGTCCGGAACAAATTTGTCAATCGGCCCTAAAAGTGCCAGGTCATCAGCTGCCTTAACGTAGCCTAAACCTTTCATGCCGATCGAGGTGGCAAATGCCAGCATCTGTTCAAAAAAACTTCTCGGCTGGCTGTCGCATCCCGGCACACGGATGGCGCGCACCGTGTTTTTTTGGAACGGTGCAAAGCTACACAGTGCAAAAATGTCAGAAACATCGATAATCTCCAACGGATTTCTCAAGTCGGGTTTATCGGAGCCATAACGCAGCATCGCATCTTTGAAAGTGATGCGCGGAAAAGCGGGCGGCGTCACCGGCTTACCGGAAAAGGTTTTGAAAGTGTTATACAGCACGTTTTCGGCAACAGCAAAAACTTCCTCCTGTGTGGCGAAAGCCATTTCAAAGTCGAGCTGATAAAATTCACCCGGTGAACGGTCCGCTCTCGCATCTTCGTCGCGGAAGCAGGGCGCGATCTGAAAATAGCGGTCAATCCCCGAAACCATAAGCAATTGTTTAAATATCTGTGGTGCCTGTGGCAACGCATAAAACTTACCCGGGTGCTTTCTGGCCGGAATCAAATAATCTCTGGCACCCTCGGGTGAAGAAGCGGATAAAATAGGGGTTTGCACTTCGATAAAACCCAGTTCAGTCATACGATTGCGCAAAAAAGAAAGGAGGCGAGCGCGGGTTTTAATGGCATGTTGCATTTTCTGGTTGCGCAGATCTATAAAACGGTATTTCAATCGCAGATCTTCTTTGATTTCGGGGGAATTGGGCACTTCAAAGGGTAGGTTGCCTAAAGATTTTCCAATAATCTCCAACGATTGCACAGTTATTTCGATGGTTCCGGTCGCCAGCTTGGTGTTCACTGTTTCGGGGGCGCGCAGCACCACGGGGCCCTCGACCGAAATAACGCATTCTTTCATGACGCCCGAAAGCATTGCATCATCGTGGATGACCACCTGAATCATGCCGTAATGGTCCCGTAAATCGACAAACAGGACGCCGCCATGATCGCGAATATTTTCAACCCACCCCGCTACTTTGACGCTATTATTGACGTCGGCCTCGCTTAAGGTAGCACAGGTTCTGGTGCGATATTGGTTTTCAAAAAACATGACGGTCATTCCTTTCTTAATTCTTGTAAGGTTGCAGTATCATAAAAATGAGTACACATTAAAATTGACAAGGCATTATGCGAAGTTTCTGCTTCTTTGCTAAAAATGCCCAAGTCATGCAAGCCATCATAGCACAACACAGCGGATTTGTCCATGTTTCGCGGCAAAAAGATAGCGATCTTGCCGTTCCTCATAGGGTGCAGGCAAGCAAGGGCACAATATCTACAATCTCCAATCCTTGTGCGTCGGCCAGTGCGACCGTCTGTGCGCTGCCGGATCGCGGCCGTAGGCAATAGGACAGGCAGGCGCTGCTCATTTCAACCAAACAGCGGTTTCTTTTACGCATACAGTTTGGTGTATAAGTGGCGCTCAGGCAGATAAAGTCATGCGCGGCCTGACGCAGGCGTTCGTACCGACACTGATCGGCGGCTGCCCAGCTGTCCGATTGGTCGGCACAGGGTGCCACAATGATCAGTCTCAAGTGGGGAAACTCATCTTTTAGTTTTAGCACGACTTCGGCGGCAAGGGTATCAAATCCCATGGCACCGCCTGCTACAAAAACAAAATAACCCTGCGCAATTAAGCGGCGGAGGGCATTTTCCACGGCCGCGGCTAAAGCCTGTGCATGCTCGGGCATGATCTGTCGGTGTCCGGTAAAACAGCAGGTAAAATTCCGATTGTGCATTTTTCATACTCCAAAGCCGTTTTATAGCAAACGTGGTTTTTAAAAGGTGTTGGCCATTCGTTAACAACCCACAGCGAGCATCTACCAAGCCATATGCTTTATTATACGGCGGTTAAGTTGCGTTGTAAACGATTAAAACAGCGCTTTTATTCCGATAATCACCAATATAATACCGCCGAAAATCTCGGCTTTTTTGCCTAGCAGATCCCCGAATTTTATGCCGATGTAAATACCGACCAGTGTTAGCAGCAACGTTGTGGCGGTAATGACTAAGGCTGCGAGTAGAATGTCAATTTGCTGTGCACGCAGACCGACGCCGACTGCAAGGGCATCAATGCTGGTGGCCAGCGCTTGAAGGAGCAAAATTTTATGTGTAAGTGATGGTTGGCCAATTGGACAGTCGTTCCCTGAACATAGGCCGCTGAAAATCATTTTACCGCCGATAAACCCGAAAATAAACAAAATAAGAAAACCGCCCAACCAGGTGATCACCTCAGAAAACATCCCGCCGACAAAATAACCGGTCAGTGGCATTGCACCCTGAAAAATTGCAAAAAGACACGCCATTTCTAACAGTTTGGGGGTGTTCTTATGATGTGCCATGGCATAGGACATGGATACCGCAACTGCATCCATGCTTAACCCTACGCCAATAAGGCATGCTTCATTTAAATTCATGCACTAAATCCTTTCAGTATCTTTTACTGTTTTAACATAAAACTATGTGCAGCCAACAATGCTGCCCATAAGCTTGTTCGTCCATTCAGGGCGGGAGTCTATAGCATCATTATGTTGCCTTGGTATGCCAATATGCGGTGCAACCGCATTTGGCAAAGTTATTTTAGCATATAAATCAGACGCCGCAAAGTCAAGAAAAATTTTTCAGTGTAGATTTTACACTTTTTTCATTTCAATGGCGGTTGATTGTGCTATACTAATATTCATTGCTCGTTTTGTGCCCGCGCAACAAAACGCATGATTTTATTCAAGCGCGGAGAATGGTGGAAAACACATGAAAATCAAACTCGTTGCTTTGCTGCTCTGTGTTTCGTTGGTAGCAGGTTGTGGCGCGGCTTCTTCTCAGATGGATTCCGGTTCATCATCCCAAGCAGAATATATTCCTTCCTACACCTATGTAAATCCGGACCCCAATATGGTCATGATTACGTCGCCGGGTGGGGACATCACCTATGAAAACTATCGCCTTTATCTCGATATCAGTGAACAGTTCGGTCGGTTTTATTCTCGCCAGGAGATGGCTTCATGCGTCGTGCTGGAAAGTGACCTAAAAGAAATGGGCATCGAAATAAATGAGGAAGACTATAAAAACATGGCAGCCCAGCAGGTGTATAGCATGATGATGTATTCGCCCTCATATGCTGAGAATCTGCAGCGGATTATCGAAATAACGGGCATGACACAGGAGGAAGTTTCCGACGCGATGTTGCTGCCTTATCGGTCGCAGTATCTGGTCGGGCTTTTAGATGCGCATTATCAGAAGCTGGCGGAGGAAGAAGTCGATAAAGAAGATGCCGACTCACAATCCGCTCAAGCCGAATCAGCGGCGTCATCGGACGGCGATGAACAAGCGGTGCAATCAAGCGTGCAGGAGGATGCGCAGGCAGAACGCCAGCAAGCTATCCAAGAAAAAAGCCAACAGATGATGCAGGACTATTTTGCGGATTATGATACCCGCATTAACTTGGATGATGATACGATTCTCGCGACTATAGATGGAAAAGCCGCTCCCTTTACGGATGAAATGTCGCGTTCCCTTGAGTATACCGCAGTGGCTGGCCGCATTGAGGCTGTTACATTCATACAGGCCGGCGAGTTGGCGCTTCGCGAATTGGAGAATCGCAACACTGAGTTTGATCGCACCAACTTTGAGACAACGTTCAAAACTTATACCGAACAACTCCGTGCAGATAAGATGGTCATGGCGCAACTAGAAAAGATCTGTGCCGGCTATGATGCAACGGTGGACGATTATTTTAAAGCGCTTGAGCGTCCGCTCTGGCTGCAGGAGGTTGGCGACTTGTATGTGATCGCCATGAACGATGAATATAATGCACTTACTGTCGATTCGGGCGAAGAGGCAGAATCTGTGGACAGCTATGTTTCACAGGCGTTTTCTAAGCTTCTAGAGGGCAGTGAAATCGTCAACATCACCGGCCAATAAAGCTCATTTAATTTTGGTGGCTGCAAATACAGGACAAATTATCCACGTATTTGTAGCCTTTTCTTATGCTTGAATTTTATAATAGAAAATGGGATAATATAGGATAAATAAAATCGGTCAACAAAGGGGCGCGGCGTAATGGGGCGGTATGAAAGGTTGGTCGGCAACACACTCGTGTTTGCGATTGGCTCGTTTTCTTCAAAACTGCTGGTGTTTTTCATGCTGCGGTATTATACCGCAATGCTCACGCCGGCTGAATTTGGCATTGCTGACCGCATCACCACCACCAGTAATCTGCTTATGCCGTTTGTGATGCTGTCCATTAACGAGGCGATTATCCGCTTTGCGATGGATCGCTCTTTAAAACGCGCCGACGTTTTTTCTATTGGCTTAAAAACGGTGCTGGCAGGGTTTATTGTTTTTTGCCTGTTTTCGCCGATTATGTTGATGATCAACATGCTGTCCCCCTATACGCTGGTGATCTATATTTATGTGCTGTTTGGCATGCTCAAAGCGGTTTGTGCGCAATTTGTCCGCTCCATCGGGGTGGTCCGGCTCTTTGCTTTTGACGGCTTTATGTCCACCTTTACAACCATCGCTTTTAACATTCTGTTTTTGACGGTGTTCAAATGGGGGCTGTACGGCTATGTTTTTTCGATTATTGCGTCAAATATTATTTCAATATTTTTTCTGTTTATTGTTGCGCGGCTCGATCGATACATCGATTTTACCCATCCCAATACGATGCTTCGGCGAGAGATGCTGCGCTATTCGGTTCCGCTCATTCCGACAACGATGTTTTGGTGGATTGTCGGCATGTCCGACCGCTATATGGTCACTTGGTTTTGGGGCGATACACCCACCGGTATGCTTGCGATCGCGCATAAAATTCCATCTCTACTCACCATCGTTTCGGCTATATTTTATCAGGCGTGGCAAATTTCTGCTGTGGACGAATCGGGAAAGGGTAAGCGTACTACCCGCTTCTATTCCCAAACTTATGATTATTACAGCACGCTGCTGTTTTGCGCTGCTTCCGGTATCGTGATGCTCATTCAGCCAATTACCAAGATCTTGTATGCACCTGCTTACCATGAATCATGGCAATATGTACCCTTTTTGGTGATGGCAGAGGTTTTTTCATCACTCGTCACTTTTCTTGGTTCTTTTTACATGGTGAGCAAGAAAAACGCCACCGTTCCGCTCGCTATTTTTGTTGGTGCGGCGGCCAATATTGGGTTAAATTTTTGGCTGATCCCACAGTATGGCGTTATGGGCGCAACCTTTGCGACACTATTAAGTTATCTGCTGGCCTATGCCGTTCGTGCTATGGATATTCGGCGACTGATTTCGCTGGAGCTTCATCCGCTGACCACTGCTGTCCGCTTGTTGCTGCTGATGGTACAGGGCGCATTTTTGCTCAGGCAACCGCCCAATAGCATCTTAATTCAAACAGTTATGTTTTGTTTGATGCTGTTGATTAACCTTAAATCGGTGTTGCGATTGGTTGTTGCGCTATTCGACCGCTTTGTTGCACCGCGCATTTCTCGTTAAAGGAGACCATGACCTATGTTGATGCAACTTTCATTTTTATTTTTTCTCTCTATGGTTCCCGTTATTGAACTGCGTGGCGCTATTCCGATAGGCATCGGATGGGGGTACCCCTTTTGGCTTGTTTATGTACTGTGCGTTGTTGGAAACTTGCTGCCGGTACCGTTTCTCATTCCCTTTGCAGGCCGAGTGCTGCGGTGGGGGGCCAAGCTGCCCGGAATAGGGGGACTCTTTCAAAAAATACTGGATATTGGGAACAAAAAAGTAAAAAAGACGCAAAGCACAAACCGTGCACTGTTGTTTGTGCTTTTTCTTTTTGTGGCAATACCGGCGCCGGGTACCGGCGCATGGACAGGTTGTCTTATTGCCACATTACTGCAAATGCGGGTGCGCAGGGCATTTTGGCCTATTGCAGCGGGTGTGGCGACGGCTGGATTGATAATGGGTGTAACATCTTACGGTTTGTTTAGTCTGATGGGGGCATAGAGTTGCGCATTAAAGGAGACCTGATGAATGAACATACTGATTAGTGCTTGTTTGTTGGGGTTAAACTGTCGATACGACGCTGGGAACTGCTATCAGCCAGGCCTAGAAAAATTAAAAAAAAGATATCATTTCATCCCGATTTGTCCGGAAGTTTATGGCGGATTGCCGACCCCGCGCGAGCCCGCGGAGATCATCGGGAACAAAGTGGTGACTAAGAGCGGCTGCAATGTCACGGCGCAGTATGAAAAAGGTGCACAGGAAGCGGTGGCATTAGCGCGTATAATGGGCTGCCGCATTGCGGTGTTAAAGGCCAAGAGTCCCGCCTGTGGGAAAGGCAAAATTTATGATGGTAGCTTTGATGGCCGATTGGTTGATGGCAACGGTATCTTAGTCCGCTTATTGACGGATGCAGGGGTCATTGTTTTGTCGGAGAATGAAATTGAAAGGCTTAATGAAAGAATGTAAAACCGACAACATTTTAAATGTTGTCGGTTTGTTGATAGTCATAGATTTGCGCTAAACTTGATGAAATAAGGCGCTAAAAAGTCTGAGTATTTATCAGTGCCAGTTTTTGCGCATGGGTCATGCGTTTGAGTTGGTATTCGCGCTGCATCGCGGTGCGCTTATTATCACAGCGCTCGAGGTAAGCCAAGACCACGGGCCTGCGGCTACGGGTATATTTAGCGCCAACACCGTTATTGTGCGCAGCCAGACGCGCGTTTGGATCGTTTGTCCAACCGGCATAAAGAGTGCCGTCGGCACATTTCAGTAGATAAGCAAAAGCCGGTTTACACATGGGTGTGACTCCTTTGGCGCTTATAAAATTCCGAATCAGTTAACTTTATCATTTAAAGCAGATATTTGCAATCAAAAAGCGTATAGCACAAGATGGGACATTTAGCCTGATGCCTGTTATAGTCAATACAAGATTGCTGTTACATATAGGCAGGGGGTTCAGATGAAAATATTACTTCCAATCACTTTGGCGCTGAGTATCCTGCTTGGCGTGTTACAGTTTGTGCTCGTATTCGGCAGCGGTATTCTCAGTATATTTCCCTTTCTTTTTGTTGCCGGTGGCCCCATGATGCGCATGGAAGAAGGCTTTACACAAGCATTACCCATCCTTATTCTCGGCTATATGATAAGTCCATGGGGATTGCCGATGATAGGCGTATGGATTATAGAAAAAATTGCGTGCTTAAATTACTGGCTAAAAGGAATATAACCATAAAAAATTGGGACGGTAGCATTTATGTGCTCTCGTCCCAATTTTTTTAATATAAGAAACGACACACATAAACGGCGTCACGCACCTGAATCATCAAGATGTAAAAAAGAAACGGCAACACATATGTGTTGCCGTTTCCAAAGAGAAGAAAAAGGGGAATTCTGGTCAGATAGCAATTATTCTCCAACCGGTACCGGTGCTAAGTCTTTTTCGGAAGCAGCGACAACGACCGAGCAAGCGATATCGCCGGTGATATTGGCGGTGGTTCTGGCCATGTCCAGTATACGGTCAATGCCGGCGATCAGTGCGACACCCTCGATGGGAAGTCCGACAGATTGAAGAACAAGGCCGAGCATGACAACACCTGCACCGGGTACACCTGCTGTACCGATGGAGGCTAGGGTGGTGGTGAGAATGATAGTCAGCTGTTGACCCAGGCTAAGAGAAACGCCATAGACATTGGCAATGAACAATGCGCAGATGCCCTGATAAATGGCCGTGCCATCCATGTTGATGGTTGCACCCAACGGCAGCACAAAGCTACGGATGGGCAGCGAAACGCCCAGTCTCTCGGACGCCACCATTGAAAACGGCAGTGTCGCGGAGCTCGATGCGGTGGTGAAAGCGAACAATATCGCTTCTGAGCACTGCTTAAAAAAGGTCAGTGGACTAACTTTAGCAAACACACGAACCGAGAACGAGTAGACGATAGCCATATGCAAAATACAGCCGAGATAAACTGCAAGAATGACGCTTAACAGCGGCAATAGTACTGCCGGGCCATTTGCCGCGACAATGGGGGTTATAAGTGCAAAAATAGCGATGGGGGAAAACTTCATGATGAAGGCCACCAATGTGTACATGCACTCAGCTAGGCCATCAAAGAAAGCGGAGACCGGCTTGGCGCGTTCGCCTGTCATGATAATGGATCCGCCCAAAAACAGCGCAAAAGCGATAATCTGAAGCATATTGCCCTCAACCAGCGCCTTAAGCGGATTGGATGGCACAATGTTGAGCAGTGTGTCAATGACATTTGGTGCTTCCTTCGCTTCATAGGCTAAGCCTTCGGCCAATACAAAATCGCCGCCCACATTACCAAGATTTCCTACAACCAGGCCGATTGTAACAGCAAGAGCTGTTGTACAAAGATAAAAAACGATTGTTTTGCCGCCGATGCGCCCCACGCGCTTGGCGTCGCCCAAGCCGCAGGTACCGACGATCAGCGAGGAAAAAACCAATGGAACGATCAGCATTTTGATGGCATTGAGAAACAATGTGCCAAAAGGTTTAATCCAGTTATTGGCGATGAGGCGTGCGCCCTCCCCCTGCATGCATAAACCGACAGCAACACCGGCTAATAGTCCGATAAGAATCTGTGCGGAAAGATTCCAATGTTTTTTGCTAGACATTCTTATAAATCTCCTTCCAAATAATAGACTGCATCAAAAATTACTTTAACATCTTGGACATGAAAAATCAATAATGATATGGAAAAATAATTGCAAAAAATAAAAAAATACAGCGAAAAACAGAACTGTAATTTCAATATTTGAAATCAAATGCCGTATAATTGCGAAAAATAAAAAATGAGATAACATAGACAATTGTAAACCGGCGTGATATAATAAATAAAAATAGCATTTATGCAGCAAGAGGTCTTTGCTGCACAGCATCCTTTAAATCGGTTCCG
Source organism: Candidatus Fimivivens sp. (assembly GCA_047974975.1). Lineage (GTDB taxonomy): Bacteria > Bacillota > Clostridia > Oscillospirales > Ruminococcaceae > Yanshouia. The sequence goes on along the minus strand of JBKECV010000018.1, from coordinate 24,540 downwards.
TGAGGCCGGCAAGGTTTGCTTTTAATAGCATATTCAGATATTGAAAAGCGCCTTGCCGCATAATTTGCGGGCAGGACGCTTATTTTATTTTATCAAAAAGGAGGCGATGTACTTGAAACGCAAAGAGATTATGGATCAAGCGGATATTAATCGTGCTTGTGTTCGGCTTTCGCATGAGTTGATTGAACGCAACAAAGGTACCGACGACGTGGTGCTCATCGGCATTCAACGGCGCGGTGTACCGTTAGCCAAAAAGGTTTCGGCGCTGGTTGAGCAGCATTATGGGGTCCAATTGCCCGTCGGAATGCTGGATATTACTTTCTACCGTGATGATTTGTCATTTTTGTCTGAACACCCGGTGATCAACGGCACCGATATTCCGTTTATGATTTCCGGCAAGCGGGTGGTGTTGGTGGATGACGTGCTTTATACCGGGCGTACTGTGCGCGCAGCAATCGAAGCGGTGTTGGAAAGTGGGCGTGCCAAATGTATCCAGCTGATGGTGATGGTGGACAGAGGCCACCGCGAGCTGCCCATCCGCGCGGATTTTATCGGCAAAAATCTGCCGACCTCCCACGACGAGGTTGTGCATGTTTGCGTCCCTGAATTCGATGGACAGAGCGCAGTGTATATTGAGACGCTAGAATAGCCGGACGAACAGAAAAGGGTGAAAAAATGGCATTAAAAACAAAGGATCTCCTTGGACTGCGCGATATCAGCCGGGAAGAGATTGAAGAGATTTTGAACACAGCGGCGGCCATGAAGCAGGTGGTATCCGGTCCGACCAAAAAGACGTCGCATCTGCAGGGCAAGTCGATTGTTACACTGTTTTATGAAAACTCTACGAGAACACGCTTGTCCTTTGAACTGGCAAGTAAATATATGTCCGCCGTGGCGGCAAATATCGCCGCCTCTTCTTCAAGCGTTAAAAAAGGCGAAACACTCATCGATACGGCCCAAACCATTGACATGATGGGAACCGACGTGATCATTATGCGCCATCCCATGAGCGGCGCCCCGCACATTATGGCCAAGCACGTCAAATCCGCTATCATCAATGCGGGCGACGGCACCAATGAGCATCCCACTCAGGCGCTGTTGGACATGATGACCATCCGTGAGAAAAAAGGTGGTTTTGAGGGACTAAAGGTTGCGGTGGTCGGTGACGTCGTGCACTCTCGCGTCGCACGTTCAAACGTCTACGGGTTAACCAAAATGGGGGCAAAGGTGGTGTTGGCCGGTCCACCCACGCTGCTGCCCGCGCCCGGTTGTGAAATACCCGGCGTGGACTATTGCTATCGGGTTGAAGATGCTGTGCGCGACGCCGACGTTGTCATGGCGCTGCGTATCCAACTTGAGCGCCAAAAGAAAGGGTTATTCCCCTCGGTGCGCGAATACGCGCGTTATTTTGGTATCGATCCTAAGATGATGCAGCTGGCTCGGCCCGATGCGCTGGTCATGCACCCCGGCCCGATGAATCGCGGCGTAGAAATTTCAAGCTATGTTGCCGATTCTGACCAATCGCTCATCAATGAGCAGGTCACCAACGGTGTCGCGGTGCGCATGGCACTGCTTTACATGATGACGAGGAGGGATGTCAGATGCGAACAATGATTAAAAACGCCGTCATCGTCAATGCAGGCGGCCGACAGACGGCGGACCTCCTGATTGAAAATGGACGGATCGCTAAAATAGGGCAGACCCTCTCCTGTGAGGGCGAGGTTATTGATGCAAAGGGCGCATTTTTGCTACCGGGATTGGTCGATTTACACTGCCATTTGCGCGATCCCGGTTATGAATATAAAGAGGATATTGTCAGCGGCACGCGAGCGGCGGCAGCCGGCGGTTTTACGTCGGTGCTGTGCATGGCAAACACACACCCTGTCAATGACTGTGGGGCAGTTACAAGCTATATCAAAAACAAAGCGGACGAGGCGGGATACTGCAAGGTGTATCCTATCGGTGCCGTTTCTAAAGCGCTTGAGGGGCAGGAGATTGCCGAAATAGGCGACATGCAATCCGCCGGAGCAGTGGCTTTTTCCGATGACGGCAGTCCGGTTTCGAATGCGAGATTGCTAGAGTTGGCGCTGCTGTACTCAGCGCGGTTTGGCACTTATGTGGCGGTGCACCCCGAAGAACTATCACTTTCCGAGGGTGGGGTCATGAACCGTGGGATGACAGCGACGATGCTTGGTTTGCCCGGCATTTCTCGTGCGGCAGAAGAGGGCCCGATTGCGCGCGATTTGATTTTGGCGGAAGAGAATCATGCGCGTATCCACATTTGTCACATCTCAACAGCAGGGTGTGTCGAATTGATTCGCCAAGCTAAGGCGCGCGGCGTCAAAGTAACGTGTGAGACAACGCCACACTACCTTTATTTGGACGATACGGCCTGCGAGGGTTACGACGTCAATGCCAAAGTGGCACCACCGTTGAGAACGGTGGCCGACCAGGAAGCGCTGATCAAAGGGTTGTTGGATGGCACGGTGGACGCGATTGCAACTGACCATGCGCCTCATCACATCGACGATAAAAACATGGAATTTTCGTTGGCGGCAAAGGGCATTTCAGGATTTGAAACGGCTTTTTCTTGCTGCTATACCCGTCTTGTAAAAAGTGGTATTCTTCCGCTGGAAAAACTGGTGGAAACGATGTGCTTGAACCCTGCAAAAATCGCTCAAATATCCGGTGGTGTTATCGAAGAAGGGCAACCTGCCGATTTCTTTTTAGCGGATGATGCGCAGTGGACGGTAGCGGCGAAAAAATTCTTCTCCCGAGGTAAAAATACACCGCTAGACGGCAGGGCGTTAAACGGCAGGGTGCTCAAAACTTTTCAGGCGGGCAGATTGGTTTACGAAAGAACGCTTTAAAGGGGGAAATAGAGGAATGGTGCAAAGAATGACAAATAATGCGGCGGACCGTCTTGCGGCTCAGATTGAACGGGTAAAAAATCCGACAGCTATGGGTCTTGACACACAGGCAGGGCATCTACCCGCCGAGTTTGCCCCCAAGGGCAATTCAAGCGGAGAAATCTGCGCGGCACTTTTAAGCTACAATAAGGCGCTACTCGATGGTATGACCGACCTGATCGGTTGTGTTAAAGTGCAGGTGGCCTATTATGAAATATACGGCGTGGCAGGTATGCAGGCGTTTGCCCAAACGTTGGCCTACGCGCGAAAATGTGGCTATGTCACGATTGCAGATTGCAAGCGCAACGACATTGGCGCAACAGCCAGTGCTTATGCACGCGCTTATTTAAACCCAGAAAGCGAATTTTTTAGCGATTTTGTCACGGTGAACGCGTATCTTGGTGTGGATGGTATCAAGCCGTTTGTCGACGAAGCGAAGCGTCACGGCGGGGGCATCTACGTATTGGTTAAAACGTCAAATTCCTCCGGTGGGCAGCTTCAGGACGTTGAAATTGCCGATGGACGTAAAGTTTACGAACACATAGCCGATCTGGTCAGCAGCTGGGGCGAGGAGCTGATTGGAAAAGGTGGCTATGCCTCGGTAGGTGCAGTTGTGGGTGCAACTTGGCCGGCGGAATCGGACGCTCTTAGAAAACGCATGCCGCATACACCGTTTTTAGTGCCGGGTTACGGTGCGCAGGGGGCTACAGGTAAAGATTTAAGTGGCTGTTTTGACACAAACAAGGGTGGCGCGGTGATCAATGCCTCACGTTCATTGTTGTGCGCGCACCAGAAACATCCTGAGATGGGGTGGCTTGAAGCGGTGCGCGCTGAGGCCAAGCGCATGCGCGATGACATTACTTCCGACTTTGGCAAAGGGGTGTGAGGAGATGCGCCCGTTCATGGCTAGAATTTTAGAAAAAGGTGTGCTGGGGCGAGACATGGTTCGGTTTGTGTTGCATGCACCGGAGACCTTTTTGCAACCGGTACAGCCGGGGATGTTTGTGCATATCAAGGTACCCAATGATGCATCGCATATTCTGCGACGGCCGATCAGCATTATGGATGCCGATACAGAGGCCGGCAGCATCACGTTGGGCATTCAACCTAAAGGCGAGGGAACACAACGCATCTGTTTGCTGGAGCCGGGCGATGAAATGGAAATTATCGCACCGCTGGGCAACAGTTTTGCTTTAAATGGCGCCAAAACAGTCTGGGCATTGGGCGGTGGCATCGGCGTGGCGCCGATGCTGTTTGCCTGCCACACGTTTGCTAAAACGGCGCAGGTCACGGCGGTACTGGGATTTCGTACAGCCGAACAGGTTTATGGCGAGGAGGATTTTTCAACCTTTGCTGACTTGATAATCTGTACGGATGATGGCTGCCGTGGTTTTAATGGAACAATTATGGATGCAGTTCGGGAAAAAATTGATTTTCCGGAGTTGATTATCGCTTGCGGACCGGCACCGATGCTCAAAGCGGTGCAGGAATTCGCTTTAGCGCGCAATATTCCCTGCCAGCTGTCTTTAGAGCAGCGTATGGGGTGTGGCTACGGCGGCTGTCTAACCTGCTCGTGTAAAATCAAGAGAACCGATAGTCGCGAAATCTTTGCGCGGGTTTGCGCCGACGGCCCGGTATTTGACGCAAAGGTGGTGGTGCTGTGAACAAGGTTGATTTGTCGGTTTCGCTTTGTGGTGTGGCCTTAAAAAATCCGATTATCGCAGCTTCCGGCACCTATGGATTTGGGCGCGACTTTACGCAGTTTTACGATATTTCACGGCTGGGTGGCATCTCAGCCAAGGGCGTAACCCCCCAGGCCCGCGCGGGCAATCCGCCGGTGCGCATAGTTGAAACGCCGAGCGGTATTCTCAATGCTGTCGGGCTGCAAAACCCCGGCATCGACGCGTTTTTAGCAACTGAACTGCCTTGGATGTTGGAGCAGGGCACAACGGTTATTTGCAATATATCCGGCAATACAATTGAGGAATTCTGCGACATGGCGCACAGTTTGAACAACAGCGATGTGGCGTTTATTGAGGTGAATGTCAGTTGCCCGAACCTGCATGCGGGTGGTCGCGTGTTTGGCAGCGACCCGGAAAGTATTTTGGCTGTAACGCAAGCGGTGCGCCGCTGTACCGATAAGCCGATTATGATCAAGCTTTCACCCAATGTATCGAATATTGCGGAGATGGCCATTGCGGCACAGGAGGGCGGCGCTGACGCCGTGTCGCTAATCAATACCCTCACGGGCATGGCGATAGATGTCAACACCCGCAAGCCTGTGCTCGGCAATATTACCGGGGGAATGTCTGGACCGGCAGTGCGTCCGGTGGCATTGCGCATGTGCTATCAGGCGGCGCAGGCCGTTTCCATCCCAGTGGTGGGTATGGGCGGCATTATGACGGGTGAAGATGTCGTGATGTTCTTGCTTGCAGGATGCACCGCAGTTCAGGTGGGCACGGCAAACTTGGCCGATCCAATGGCCTGTGTGCGGATTGTTGATGAGCTTGAGGATTATATGAATCGCAAGGGTATCAAACGGGTGGAGGAACTCGTGGGTGCGCTTATCACTGAATAATCGGAGGAACTACGTATGAAAAGAGAAGAAAAAATTCAGCTTTTAGAGGCGGCCCAAGTGCTGCAAAGAGGGCATTTTCGCCTGACTTCAGGTCGGCATTCCGATCAATACATGCAGTGTGCACGCGTTTTTGAGTACGCGAAGTACGCGGAGCCTATTTGCAAGGATATTGCCGACGCATTTTGCGATGAAAAAATTGATTTGGTGGTCGGCCCTGCCATCGGTGGTATTATCATCACATACGAGGTTGCGCGGCAACTTGGTGTGCGCAACATCTTTGCTGAGCGCGAGAACGGCGTTATGACACTGCGCCGCGGATTCGCCGTAGAGCAGGGAACGCGGGTATTGGTGGTGGAGGACACGATCACAACGGGCGGATCTGTCAAAGAAGTTATCGCGCTGATCCAGGAAAAAGGCGGTGTGGTCGTCGGCGTCGGTTCGGTGGTGGATCGTTCCAATGGGATGGTTGATTTTGGCGCACGACTGCATGCGGCGGTATCGATGGAAGTCCTCTCCTATGACGAGGACGACTGCCCCTTATGCAAACAGGGGTTGCCGATAACCAAGCCGGGCAGCCGCACATTTAAGAAATGAAATGATATAAAAGTGCCGCCGATCTAAATCGGCGGCACTTTTATAAGCGGTGTTTGCGATAAGAAGCCAAAAATCAACTTATTAGTCAATTTATATTTGGGTCGTATAAATGGCGCGTCCTTTACGGCTGATGAAGCTATCCGTCTTGAAAATACAGTGCTAGTATGCTATGATACGAGCGGATCATAGCATACTTGAAATATCGGCTCAATGCCGGAGGACACACAAATGTCATGGCATAAAGCTGATGACATGATTTCTAAATTCATCGAGCGGCAAAGGTGGTGTGTATGAGAAATATCCTGTTAAAGGTGAGCATCTTGCTCTGCCTGATTTTGCTGTGCGGCTGCTTTAAGCAGGCGCAGTCGACTAGGCTGCGCTACGACCTTGTATCGTACCCTGAAACGCTTGATCCCCAGTACGCGACCTCTTCTGCGGCGCGAATCCTGATTGGGAATTCTTTTGAGGGTTTAACGGCCATGTCACCGACAGGGAAAGTGGTTCCGGCCTGTGCCGAGCAGTGGAATATTTCGGATGACCGTTTGACCTATACCTTTATGTTGCGCGATGAGTTGCGCTGGGCTAATGGTGACCTATTGACGGCGCAAGACTTTGTTTTTGCATTGCAAAGGTTGTTTTATAGTGAGATGCCGGCCCCGGATGCCGGCCGGTACAGCATGATTAAAAATGCTGAAAAAATCTTGTCTGGTGAGTTGCCGGCGACAGCGCTTGGTGTTCAGGCAAAAAGCGATACGGTTTTAGAAATTGAGCTGGCACACGATGACCCATCGCTGCTGTCTCTTCTTTCGAATACATCTGCTATGCCGTGCCAGCAAAAGTTTTTTGAGCAACAAAAAGGGCGGTATGGGTTGACGGCGGAGAATCTCTTGTGCAACGGCCCTTTTTTTGTCAAGGATTGGCGTACAAATGCAATTTCAGTGCAAAAAAATCCGCTGTTTCGCAACGCAGTGCAGATAGATGGTGTTGAATTTTATATCAACAGGGGTGATCCGGTATCGTTGTATTTAGATGGTAAAAGCGATCTGGTCTTTGTACCTTTTCAACGCCTGGCTGAGGCGCAGGGACTCGAAGGCGAAATGTTTTACGACCAGAGTTGGATATTGCTTTTTAACCCCTCCGGCAAGTTGCTTGTCCAGCGAGATATACGTGCGGCATTGGCCACCGCAATGCAGATAGATGAGCTGTTGGAAAGACTACCGGCTTACCTGCACCCTTACCAAGGCATCATCGCACCAAGTGCCATGCTTTGGGGGCATCCTTATCGTGACTTGGCGCCGACACCGCAGCCGGCTGCGCAGCTTGACGAGGCGAGGCAGATATTTTTAAATGCGGTCTCAGGCATAGAGCAGGAAGATGCAGATCACCTGTCGTTGCTGGTTAGTGATTTTGTGCCGGGGCCTACTCTTGGGGGATCCATCCAACGCATGTGGCAGCAGGAACTGTCGGTTTTTGTCAATATGGAACAGTTGGATTATTACGATTTGCTAAATAGAGTGGACAGCGGAAAATTCGATATGGCGATTGTCCCGCTTACGGCGCAAGGGAACAGCCCGGTGGATCTATTAGCCTCATTTGAAAGCTTGACACTTTCGACAAGTGGCGATGAATACGCGGTATCCGAGATGATCATCCGCGCTAGGCGGCAGACGGAACCGAATGCGGCCGCAGCGCAACTGCTTTCGGCAGAACAAAAGTTGGTGGATGAATATGTGGCTGTTCCTTTGTTTGTAGCGCCGTCGCTGTTTGCGGTCGGGGAGGGAATTGAGGGTGTATCCTACTCCACTGTTTCTCGCACGGTCTATTTTGCGGATGCTAAACGCATCCGGTAAGCCATTAATCTAATGAATGATCTTTTTCCCATTGGTTAAGATAATCCTCTATAATTTGCTCAGCCTCTCGATTGGCGGAGCGTTTGTTGTGCTTGGCCAGATGTTTTAGCCGAAGCAGCAGTTCTTTTGGAATTCTCAGTGAAAAGGGTGTGCTGTTGGATTGCATCTGCGTCACCTCCTTGACTTTTATTACTACCATATTACGCAACAGTGCCTGTAGAGGTACGCGTTAAAACAAAAGAAGCATAAAAGGCAAAAAAGCACGCCTTTAGCGTGCTTTTTTAAGAATGCGCTATTTAAATTTTAGGTTTAGATAGCTCTGGTGACCTTACCGGAACGCAAGCAACGGGTGCAGGCGTGAACGTGACAAGGGGTACCGTTCACAATTGCCTTCACGCGCTTGACATTAGGTTTCCAAGTTCTGTTAGATCTCCGATGGGAGTGAGAAACCTTAATTCCGAAGGTTACGCCCTTACCGCAGATATTGCATTTTGCCATCTGTCTGCACCTCCTTCGATCCATTGTAGGATAACAGCAATATTCTATCAGAATTTATAAGCGATTGCAAGTTGTTTTTAAAAATAATGTGTATTTTCTTAAAACTGCTATTTAATTCATACGCTTGAAATCAACTGATTGCAAATTCCTTCGTACTCGTTAAACGCATAAAGAAAATGATAACCGCACCAAAAACGGGCCAAGTGTGCTTGGATCATTATTTTACGGTTGTAAAAATATTTTCAATTCATATGAATAATGACTTTCCGGTCATTTCTGTCGGCTGGGGAAGTGCCAACAGAGAAAGCAATGTGGGCGCTAAGTCACACAGGGCACCGCCCGCGCGCATGTTTTGGCTACATCCCACCGCGATAACCGGCACCAAGTTTGTCGTATGCGCCGTCATCGGACTACCATCAACATTTTCCATTTGGTCCGCGTTGCCATGATCCGCCGTTATAAATACAGCACCACCCAGTGCCAGAATTTTGTCGGTAATTGTACCGATGCAGGTATCAACGGCCTCTACCGCTTTTATGGCAGCTTGAAACACACCGGTATGCCCAACCATATCACAGTTGGCAAAATTGAGGATAATCAGGCCATAGTCATTTTTTTCAATTGCTTCAATCAGCTTATCAGTGACGGTGTAGGCGCTCATTTCCGGCTGCAGATCATATGTCGCCACCTTCGGTGAAGCGACAAGAATGCGATCTTCATGGGGAAACGGTGCTTCGATGCCGCCATTAAAGAAAAAGGTAACATGCGCATATTTTTCAGTCTCGGCAATTCTGAGTTGGCGCAACCCTGCTTCCTCCACCACCTGTCCCAATGTCTTGTCAGGGCGCTGTGATGCAAAGGCTACCGTGCAGTTGGGCATTGTGGCATCATAACTGGTCATGCAAACATAGGCCGCCAACTTTGGGCGTACGCGCGCAAAGCCGTCAAAAGAATCGTCGAGCATCGCACGGGAAAGTTCGCGCGCGCGATCCGGTCTGAAGTTATAGAAAATAACGGTATCGCCGTCCTTAATACCGGTGTAGCCATCGGCCACTATCGGCTCGATAAACTCATCTGTTATGTTCCGTGCATAGCTGTGCTCGACAGCCGCCACCACATCGGTAAAAGATGTACCAATACCACGGGCGACCACATCATAGGCCTGCTGCACACGATCCCAACGCTTATCGCGATCCATCGCATAGTAGCGACCAACAACGGTGGCGCAGTAGCCAACCCCAATTTGCAACAACTGCGCCTGTAAATCGCGCAGGTAACCTGCACCGCTCTTGGGATCGGTATCACGGCCATCCAAAAAGCTGTGCACAGCAACCTTTTTAAGTCCGCGGCGCTTTGCCAACGCAAGCAATGCGTTCAAATGCGTATAATGGCTGTGCACCCCACCATCTGAAAGCAAGCCCATCAGATGAAGTGTTCCGTCGTTGCTTAATGCATCTATGGCAGCGTTTAAAACCGGATTTTTTTCAAACGTACCATCGGTGATCGACTTCGAGATTCGTGTTAACTCTTGATAAACTACGCGCCCGGCGCCAATATTGGTGTGCCCAACCTCAGAGTTGCCCATCTGTCCATCGGGCAGGCCGACATGCAGTCCGGAGGCTGTCAACGTGGTGCAGGGCCATCGCTGCATAAGTCGGTCGATATTTGGTGTTTGGGCGGCATAAATTGCATTGCCCTTTGTCTCATCGCGCAGACCATAGCCGTCCAGAATCATCAATAGAATCGGTTTATTCAATTTCATTACCCCTTAAGGCTTCTGCGACGCAATCAGGTGCCGCAGTGATTCATTATAGTTTTGAAGCAGCGCTGACAATTGCGTGAAAATCCGGCGCCTTTAGCGAGGCGCCCCCAATCAGTCCGCCATCAATATCTGGCTGACCAAGAAGCTCGGCGGCATTCTGTGCATTCATCGACCCCCCATACTGAATGCGCAGCGCCTTAGAGGTCTCCGTGCCATATAGCGCTTTCACTTTCTGGCGGATAGCACCACAGACTGCTTGTGCCTGTTCTGCGCTGGCCGTTTTGCCGGTGCCAATCGCCCAAATCGGCTCATAAGCAATGACAACGTGCAACAATTGCGCGCCTGTTATGGCACTGAATGCGCCTTCAATCTGCCGGTCAATAACAGCCATGGTTTGATCTGCCTCGCGCTGTGAAAGTGACTCCCCTATGCATACAATGGGGCGCAGATCTGCACCTAAAGCAGCTTTAAGCCGTGCGTTCACCGTCTCGTCGGTCTCGCCAAAGTATTGTCGCCGCTCAGAATGCCCCAAAACAACATAGCGCGCACCAAGCTCCGCGAGCATGTTTGCAGAGATCTCACCCGTAAAAGCGCCGCTTTCAGCCCAGTGGCAGTTTTGAGCCCCCACCTGAATGGCACTGCCCTTAACCGCTTCGGCTACACAGTCGATATCTGTAAACGGCACGCAGGTTACCACTTCGCAAGCAACCTCGACCATCAGTGGTTTTAGCGTCTCAATCAGCGCGACCGCCTGCGTGCGCAGTAAATTCATCTTCCAGTTGCCGGCAATAATCGGTGTTCTTGTCAGGTTTTGCACATCTATATCCTCCTTTGAACTAGCGGCCGTCAAGGCACGCGATGCCGGGCAACTCGAGCCCCTCAAGAAACTCAAGAGAAGCACCGCCGCCGGTGGAAATATGCGTCATTTTATCCTCAAACCCAAGCTGTGAGGCAGCCGCGGCAGAGTCACCACCCCCGATGATTGTCACGGCGCCGGAATCGGCCATGGCTTGCGCAACAGCGCGGGTGCCTTGGGCAAATTTGGCCATTTCAAACACGCCCATCGGTCCGTTCCAGACAACAGTCTTGGCTTTTTTAATAACGTCTGTATAACGCACCATCGTCTTAGGTCCAATATCCATGCCCATCCAACCCACAGGAATGGCGGTGGAAGAAACGGTTTGGGTTGCCGCGTCGTTGGCAAATTTATCGGCTACAACATTGTCCTCCGGCAGCAAAAGTGCCACGCGTTTCTGTTGCGCCTTTTTAAGAAGTTGGCGTGCGATATCAATCTTTTCCTGTTCGCAGATGGAGGTGCCTATTTCACGCCCCAATGCGGCAAAGAAAGTATAGGCCATACCTCCACCGATGATAATGCTGTCGGCTTTATCCAATAAGCTTTCGATAACACCGATTTTGTCTGAGACTTTGGCGCCGCCCAAAATTGCGACAAACGGGCGCTCGGGGTTGGTTAGTGCGCTGCCCATCACAGCCAGCTCTTTGCCAATGAGGTAGCCACCAACCGCCGGCAAATGTTCAGCAACGCCTGCGGTTGAGCAATGCGCGCGGTGCGCCGTGCCGAACGCGTCGTTGACAAAGATATCGGCCAACGCAGCAAATTTGGCAGAAAGCGTCGGATCGTTTTTGGTTTCGCCCTTTTCAAACCGAACATTTTCAAGCATCAGAACTTCGCCACTTTTAAGCGCCTTGGCCTTTGCCTGCGCATCCTCTCCAACAACGTCAACAGCCAGCTGCACAGGTTGCCCCAGCAGTTCTTCAAGCCGCTTGGCGACCGGTTTCATGGTGTATTTTTCTTCCGGCCCATTTTTTGGACGCCCCAGATGTGAACAAAGAATAACCGCTGCGCCCTTTGATAGCAGATACTTTATTGTGGGCAGGGCGGCGACAATACGCTTGTCGTCGGTGATCTCGCCCTGTGCCAGCGGCACATTGAAATCACAACGAACAAGAACCTTTTTCCGGGAAACATCAATATCCTCAACAGTTTTTTTGTCAAACATACTCATGCGTTGTCCTCCTTGAATTGGTGTCGGCTCGCTTATGCTCGAACCGTGCTTTACTTTGTGCCAAAAATGCGGTCACCGGCGTCGCCCAAACCGGGTAGAATATACTTGTTTTCATTCAAGCGCTCATCACGAGATGCAGCATAAATCTGCACATCGGGATGCGCGGCCGTCAGTGCCTCAATACCCTCGGGTGCAGCGATGATGCAAACAAACTTAATGCTGCGCGGATTGCGTTTCTTCACAGCGTGCACGGCATCTATTGCAGAACCGCCGGTAGCGAGCATAGGATCCAGTAAAATGACATCCCGCTCTTCAATATCAACGGGCAGTTTGCAGTAATACTCATGAGGTGTATGCGTTTCGGGATCGCGGTACATACCGATATGGCCCACTTTAGCTGCCGGAACCAGTGCCAACATGCCATCACTCATGCCAAGACCCGCGCGCAGAATGGGTACAAAGGCGAGCTTTCTGCCCGAAATAACCTTGGACTTGGTCACCGTCATGGGGGTTTCGATTTCGATCTCTTTTAACGGCAGATCGCGCGTCGCCTCATAGCACATGAGCATCGATATCTCGCTGATCAACTCGCGAAATTCCTTGCAGGGGGTATTCTTGTCACGAATCAGCGTAACTTTATGCTGGATAAGGGGATGGTCGGTAATAATGGGTGTTAACATTTTAAGCCCTCCTGTATGATAATTATTATGTGACGGCACGCCATTTTATATAATGGGTGCCGATGTTAAAACAACATGGTCACGCCCGAAACTGCCATAAAGCAATAAACCAGGCGCTTTAATGTCGCCGCATTGATACGATTAAAAATACGATTGCCGATATAGGTTCCCACAAAAAGTGCTGCGATGGCCATGAGAGACAGGTAAACCGTTTGCATATTCGAAGCGCCGTTGAGCCAGCGCGCAGCGGAAACATACCAGCTGCCGATGGCAAAATAAGTGAGCGAACAGGCGCGGTATTCATCTTTATCCGAAATAGCGGACGTCAAATAGATAATAACCGGTGGACCACCGATACTGAACATACCGGACCCCACACCGCCGATCATTCCTGCCACCAGTCCATTTATAAAGGTCGGCTTGATGCGAATTTTACCGCTAAAAAATATGAAATAGATGCTCACTAAAATTAGCACAGCGCCCAAAAGTTTGACCATAAACCCTTCGGCCTGTGTTTTAGCGTATTGTACGCTCCAAACCGACGCGACACTGTAACCTATGAGCAGCGGAAGTATTATTTTAAAATTGATGTACTTTCTGCATTGAATTGCCACGATGCTCGACATGATAGCGGCGCAGATTGAGCTCACGGCCGTCGCCTGCAGATAACTTGGCAAAATATAAGGGAAGACGGCCATGCAAAGAACACCAAAGCCAAACCCGGTGGTCGTCTGGATAGTGGCGCCCGCAGCGCAAGTCAACAAAAATATAAAAGTTGCAATCGGCGTCATGGATTACTGCCCTTGCGTTTCGATTTGGGCGATCATATCCACACGGCGCTGATGCCGCTCTCCGCCCTCAAACTCGGTATCCAAAAAGATATCCACCAGCTCAATGGCCAATCCTACGCCCACGACACGGCCGCCTACGCATAAAATGTTGGCGTCGTTGTGCAGTCGCGTATATTTTGCCGAAAAATAATCTGAACAGCAGGCCGCGCGAATGCCCTTGACCTTGTTGGCAGCAATCGAGATACCAATGCCGGTACCACAGAACAGCAGGCCGCGTGCATATTCACCGCTCGCTACGGATTTAGCCACCTCTGCGGCCAGCATGGGGTAATCGATTGAATCCGTTGAGTAGCAGCCAAAATCTTTGTACGAAACACCTCGCGCGTCGAGGTGTTTTTTAATTTCTTGTTTTAACGCAAAACCACCGTGGTCGCTCCCCAATGCTAAGATCATTGTTTTTCTTCCTCCAATTGCTGTTTGGCCTCACGTTCCCGTTCGGCCTGAGATTTTCTATGATATTGCGCCGTCAGCGCGTCGGCCGAAACAGCCGGATAACCCGCCGCTAGGGCTGCCTGAGCCACTGAAGCGGCACGTTGATACTGCAAAGCGGCGGGGGCCGCCCGCAAGTCCTTTTCCGGAAAACGCCCACACACCAACTGTGCACCATCGCCACAGACCATGGCACCATCCGGCAGGCACGCGCCCAACACTTCAAGTGCCATCGCGCCATCCTCGCTTAATCGGGTAACCCTGCCCGCATTGACCGAAAACAATGCGGCAAAAACCTGTCCCACCCGCGCGTCGAGCGCGGCGCAGACCACGCCTTCAAAGGGCAGTACATTATAAGCCAATGACAGCAATGTCGAAACCCCGACACAAGGCGTATTATGCGCCAGTGCCATGCCTTTTACCGCCGCGAGTCCAATGCGAAGTCCCGTATAGGAACCCGGCCCAACATTCACCGCCAACCGGTCCACTGTTTTAAATGGTAAATTTGCTGTGCGCAGGGTGTTTTCCACCAAAACCATCAGCGTCGATGAATGGGTCAACCCATTGTTACAATAGCTTTCCCCTAAAAGCAGGCCATCACGCATCAGCGCACAGGAGCAGGCCTTTGAGGAAGTGTCAACCGCCAGTATGATCATAGCCCCTTCCCCTCCATTTTGATGATACGTGTCCGATCGTCAACACGGACAAAAGCGACGGTGACAGCAGCATTGAGCATCACCCGCTCGCTCCATTCCACCGCCGCAATCCACCCCGCATCGATATAGTCATAAAATCCGGCGTCCAGTAGATCCTCCGTGTTGTTTAAACGGTAGGCATCCACATGACACAGTCTGCGCGTTGCACCCCGATATTCGTTTATGATTGAAAACGTCGGACTCGAAACGTCAGCCGTAATACCCAGTCCCCTTGCAAGCCCGCGCGTGAACGCTGTTTTGCCCATGCCGAGGCCGCCGGTATAGGCGATGATATCGCCATCACAAAGCAAAGCTGCAAGATTTTCTCCCGCCGCCTCGGTCTCTTCAGGACTATGTGAAACAAACTCACGCATCAATCTTCTGTCCTGTGCCAAAGTTTTCCGACACAGCCTTTCTTTCCAAAACAGATTTTCACCTATAAACAGGCTGTTGATAAGACATCCGCATTTAGTAAAACCTATGTTGCGGTTATTATAGCACAATTATTAGCCGTTTTTCCATCCTTTCATCAATTTTTTCATCTTTCTTTGGGTTGTGTTTGCAGAATGATTCCTCTATAATAATTTCGTATATATCTGCAAGCGCGTTTTTGCCTTTACGAGAACCGCCCTTGCATTTTATAGATGGGTACGCCCCTACTTATTTTGTCAAACATAAAACGACTGGAGCGCAAAGGGAATATGAATGCATTTTGGCGCAGTTGCATACAATTTTATAAAAGAACCGACCGACTTTTGCTGTTGCTTTGCCTAATCTGCTCGATGGTGTCGGCTTATATGCTGTGGGGAATTTACCTGTCCGGCTATATCAAGGTCAGGGTGCTTGTGACGCAGCTTTTTGCAACGCTTATCGGGTTTTCGGGTGCTTGTCTGTTGTCGGTCTTTGATTATCGTTCGCTGGCAAACCTGTGGAAAATTTATACGCCTATTTCATTGGGCATGGTGGCACTGACCTATGTCATCGGCAAACAGCGATACAGCTATATTGATGATAAAGCTTGGTTGGAAGTGCCCTTTATCAACATCACCATTCAACCCTCCGAGATATTAAAGCTTGCTTTTATCTTTTTGTTTGCATTGCATCTGGAAAAGGTCAAAGATTCGATCAACAACCCCAAAATACTTTTCACACTTTGTTTGCACGGCGCCATCCCGACATTGATGGTCGTGGGCCAAGGTGACCACGGCACAGCGATGATTTTTGTTTTTATCTTCGCATTCATGCTGTTTTCAGCCGGGCTTCAACTAAAATATATTGCAGCCTCGGCGCTGGTTGTCGCTATTTCGTCGCCGTTTGCGTGGTTTTTTATTTTGGACAATGATAAGCGCGGCCGCATTATGACAGTGTTTAACCCCGCTTCGGACCCCACAGGAACCGGTTGGCAACAAAATTTGGGCCTTACTGCAATTGGCTCCGGCCAAATTTGGGGCAAAGGCGTCTTGTCCGGTAATAATGCCTATGTGCCTGAAATGCACAACGACTTTATCTTTTCCTTTATCGGTGAAGCAAGTGGGTTTATGGGGTGTAGCGCCGTCATTTTGCTGTTAGCGGTGCTTTGTCTATTGATCCTGATGAATGCCCAGCGCGCCAAAGATCCGCTTGGGCGTTTTATCTGTGTGGGCGTTTTTGGTATGATCGCGTTTCAATCCATTTGGGTCATCGGCATGTGCCTGTCTTTGTTACCGGTTGCCGGCATCACATTGCCATTGTTTTCAGCGGGCGGCACTTCGGTTGTGCTCACCTGGATGAGCATCGGCATGGTGTTAGGCGTCCATCGTCATTCACATGTTGGATTGTTTGACGAGCGATAATTTGTTTCTTTTGAACGAAAATGTTACGCAACGCGTTGCAAAGCATAAAAATAGGTTGCAAACCGCGGGACTATTTGCCATAATGTAATGGTATTATTGCGTTTGGAGGACAACGATGACTTCTGCTATCATTTTAGCCGCCGGTGACGGCAAACGCATGAAATCTTCAAAACAAAAGGTCTGTTGCGAGGTGTTGTTTAAGCCCATGCTGTCATGGGTTTTGGATGCTTGCCAAAACGCCAAAATTCCAAGTGCGAACACCTGCGTCGTCATATCAGATTCCCCACGCGGCGTCACAGAGTTGCTGCCCACAGGAGTTTCTTCTGTTGTTCAGTCGAACCGCCGCGGTACCGGTCATGCCGTGCTCTGCGCGATGGATTTTCTCAAGAACGCCGTAGCACGCGGTGTTTCTCATGTCGCCGTGCTGTGTGGAGATGCGCCTTTTATTGATGCAGACACGCTGCAGTCGGCGTTCTCTTTTCACAAGGCACAGCAAAACGATGTTACCGTGTTAACCGCTGTGCTCGACGACCCCGGACGATACGGGCGCATCGTGCGCGAGCAGCGCCGTTTTACGCGCATTACCGAGGCGGCCGATGCCTCAGAACAGGAGCTCTTGATTGATGAGGTCAACTCCGGTGCCTATTGGTTCTCTATCTCTTATCTGATATCTTCTCTGCCGCTGCTGGGATCCCAAAATGCGCAGGGTGAGTATTATCTGACCGACCTGGTTGGACTCGCCACATCCTCGGGACGCCGTGCAGGGGCTTTTATTTGTCCAAATCCGGATATTGCGCTGGGCGCTAACGACCGACGCTCACTGGCAACGCTGAATCATATTGCACGAGATGCGGTACTTGAACGGCACTATGAGAACGGCGTGGATATTCCAATTGCGGATGGTGTTATCATCGGGCCGGATGTCAAGATTGGCTGTGATACCACGATTTTGCCCGGCACTATCCTGTGCGGAAGCACCGTGATCGGCGAGGGTTGCACCGTGGGTCCAAATACCCGCATCATCGATTGCAAGATCGGTGCGGATTGTGTTATCGACAGTGCACGGCTTGAAAAGAGCCGCATTGGTTGCGATGTGCGCATTGGTCCATTTACACAGGTCAGACCCCATTGCGATATCGCCAATGGTGTTAAAATCGGCAATTTTGTTGAGCTTAAAAATTCCACTGTGGGAGAAAAAACCTCCTTTGCACATTTAACCTACATTGGCGACAGCGACTTTGGTTCGCGTATCAACGTAGGCTGTGGTGTTGTGACCGTCAACTACAATGGGCGCGAAAAATTTCGAACCATTGTTGAAGATGACGCTTTTATCGGGTGTAACACCAATTTGATTGCGCCGGTGCAAGTGCAAAAAGGCGCTTATGTCGCCGCAGCCACCACCGTCACCACCGACATACCGCCCGACGCGCTCGCCGTGGGACGCATCAAGCAAACGATCTATCCCGGCCGCGCAATCTATTATCGCAAAAAATAAACGACTGTATCCGGCTGTGGCAACGCGTACTTGTAACGGCCTGTTAAAAAGGGAAATGCGGCACACGGCCGTTTCCATATAAATTAAAATTCATGGGAAGCATGAGGGAGAGTTTAACATGAACATTCATGGCAAGGACATTAAAATCTTCAGCTGTAATGCAAACAAACCGTTCGCAGAACAAATTGCGCGGTCGCTTGGCTTACCGCTCGGCGACATGCAGATCAAAACATTTTCAGACGGCGAAATCGCACTTTCTATCAACGAATCGGTTCGCGGTTCCGACGTTTTTGTGGTACAGTCCACATGTCAGCCGGTCAACAACAACCTTATGGAGTTGTTGATTGCTATCGACGGCTTTAAGCGCGCCTCGGCAGGCCGCATCACCGCTGTTATGCCCTACTTTGGCTACGCCCGTCAAGATCGCAAGGCCAAGGCGAGGGACCCGATTTCTGCAAAATTAGTGGCGGATCTCATTACGACCGCAGGTGCGGACAGAGTGTTGACGATGGATCTGCACGCCGCACAAATTCAGGGTTTTTTCAATATTCCGGTGGATCATCTGCTTGGGGTTCCGCTTCTTTGCAAGTATTATAAAGAGCAGTTTAAGAACATCTCTCATGACCAACTCGTCGTCGTCTCCCCCGATTTGGGTTCGGTCTCCAGAGCAAGAAATTTTGCCGAGCGCATCGACGCTTCCATTGCCATTATCGACAAGCGCCGCCCCACCGCAAATGTCTCGGAGGTCATGAATATTATTGGCGATGTCAACGGCAAAATTTGCGTTATCATCGACGATTTGGTCGATACAGCCGGCACCCTTTGCAACGCAGCCAACGCATTGGTGACAAAGGGCGGTGCAAAAGAGGTTTATGCCGGCGCTACCCATGGCGTGCTTTCCGGTCCGGCATTCGACCGAATTGAAGAGAGCGTTTTAAAAGAAATGGTTCTCCTCAATACCATTCCTATGCTGCATAATACCGCATCGGGCAAGCTTAAGGAGCTTTCTGTTGCGTCGGTGTTTGCTGAAGCAATTAACCGCATTTACTCCGATCGCTCGGTTTCTCCGCTACTGAATTAGGCAGGCGATACCCTCATCAATTTTTACAGCGGGACTTGAAATCCAAGTCCCGCTGTGTTCTCTACTTCTACAAAATTTCATGTTTTCTCGTGCTATGCTCTTGATGAAAGGAAATTTCCATGGCAGATATTTTCGAGCTATTTAAGCAAATCCGCTCGGACAAAGCGAACCGGTCTACAGGCTCGGTAGAATATATTGTCGCTTGTCTGGGAAACCCCGGCCGTCAATATGAAAACACGCGCCACAATGTCGGCTTCATTGCCGCCGATGTCATCGCCGAAAAATGGGGTTTTAAAATGGACCGCTTAAAATTTCAAAGCTTGACCGGCGAATGCATGGTTTCGGGCAAAAAGGTATTATTTTTAAAACCCTCTACTTTTATGAACCTATCGGGTCAAGCCGTGATTGAGGCAATGAATTTTTACAAGGTACCAATTGAGCGGGTTATCGTCATCCACGATGACGTAACGCTGGCACCCGGTCGACTGCGCATTCGGCCGCACGGCTCGCACGGAGGACACAATGGCCTGAAAAATATTATTTATCTCACCGGCAAAGATACTTTCCCACGCATCAAAATTGGCGTAGGTGAAAAGCCATCCCCCGAATACGATATGGCCGACTGGGTACTGGGCGTCCCACCCATGGAAGCACGCAAATTGATTGAACAAGCCATTTTAAAAACAGATGACATTGTCGAGTTGCTGGTTGATGGTAAGCTGGGCGATGCAATGAACAGGTATAACGGCGCATGAAGCTTTTAGATATTTTAGCGCATTCTACACAATTTCAAACACTGGTCAAGGGGGTATCCGCCGGGAACACCCCCTTTGGTTGCGTGGGTTTATCCCACATTCATAAGGCCCACTTCACCACTGGTCTGCATCAGCACTTCAATGCCCCAACGCTGCTGATCGCGCCTGACGAACCTTC
This sequence comes from Candidatus Fimivivens sp., assembly GCA_047974975.1. Taxonomy (GTDB): domain Bacteria; phylum Bacillota; class Clostridia; order Oscillospirales; family Ruminococcaceae; genus Yanshouia. Next base: position 4,326 of record JBKECV010000018.1, on the reverse strand, counting down.
TGCCGTACGACTTTTTGAGGACATCCGCGCGTTGTTGCCCCAAACAACGGTGCTGCACTTCCCCTCAAAGGAATTCATGCTACACCCTGCCGAGGCAGTCAGTCGCGAGTATGAGTTTCTTCGGCTTGGTTGCTTAGAGGCGCTGCGTTGCGGCTCTGCTTTAATTGTAGCTTCCGCCGAGGCCGCTTTGCAATATACGATCAGTCCCGAATCGCTTGTGACACGCAGCGCACTTGTTAAGGGCAGCTTTGCAGAAGGATTAGAGGGATTAATTGCCCTGCTTCATGCGGCAGGTTACACCCGTTGTGAACAGGTTGAGGGAAGCTGCACCTTTGCTGTGCGAGGGGGCATTGTGGATTTTTTCTCCCCTTCGCTTCCCGAACCCGTACGCGTAGAGTTCTGGGGGGATGATGTTGATTCGATCTGTTTCTTTTCGCCAGACACCCAACGTCGAGGTGAATTTGCCGATGAAATTATGATCACCCCTGCGCGCGAAGCACTGTCGCCTGAGGGCGGTTTACGCCCTATGCTGGAAGCGCTGCTCTCACAGCAAAAAAAGAGCTCCCCCGCCGCTGCAGAACTTTCAAACTTGATTGAAGCGGTGCGCGCAGATGTTTCCCCCGGCTCCCTTGACCGCTTCTTACCGGTCTTATACGGGCGCCCCTTTACACTGTTTGACCATCTGCCCGATAATGGATTGCTTCTAATATCCGATCCGGCCGCCTGCCGTGAGGGGCTAACCGCGGCGCTTTGGCAGCTCAACGAAGATGTTGTTTCTCTGCTGGAACAAGGGGTTTGCTTTAATGGATGCAATCGTTACTCAGGCGATTTTGATGATTTGCTCTGCATGGTCGCCGATAAAAAAAGCGTCATTTTAGATACCTTTGCTCGCGCGGTACCGGATCTGAGGTTGCGTGGCCTGCTCAACGTCCATGCACTGGCGTTGGCGCCTTGGGGCGGCGAGCTCGAGCATTTACTGGAGGATATTCGTCCTTATCTGCACAATGGTTTTTCAGTAACGGTACTGCTGCCCACCCAACGCGGATGCGAGGCACTTGTGCGAGATCTTATCGCTCAAGGCGTCGATGCAACCTATGCTGAACGCCCCGCCTTAACAACGGGCGTCGTCGTGACCGACCTGACTATTTCAGCAGGATTTGAGTATCCGGAGGACAAGTTTGCTGTCATCAGTCACGCGCGCGCCGCGGCGCCGCCCAAGCGTATTAAAAAACGGCGCGCTTCTGATGCGGTCCGTTCACTTTCCGACTTGAATCAAGGGGACTATGTCGTCCACGCTACGCATGGTATCGGTGTTTTTTCGGGCATTGTTAAGCGCGAGGTTCTCGGCGTGGCCAAGGATTATATCAAAATTCGCTACCACAGCACCGACACACTCTTTGTTCCGGTCACCCAGCTCGATCTGGTTAGTAAATATATTGGAAAGTCAGAAGATGGCGTTGTCAAACTTTCACGCTTAGGTTCCGCTGAATGGCAAAAAACTCGCGCCAAAGTTCGCGCTGCTATCGCCGATATGGCAGAGGAACTTACAGCGTTATATAAAAAGCGGCTCGTCGCGGTCGGCTTTGCTTTTTCGCAGGACAACGACTGGCAGCGCGATTTTGAATTGCGTTTTCCTTACGAAGAAACGGATGATCAGCTGCGCTGTATCGCTGAAATCAAACAGGATATGCAGTCATCGCGCCCAATGGATCGTTTGCTTTGCGGCGATGTGGGCTTTGGCAAAACCGAAGTCGCCATACGCGCCGCTTTTAAATGTGTGAATGATTCCAAGCAGTGCGCTATATTGGTACCCACCACCATTTTAGCCTGGCAACACTATCAAACCTTTACCCGGCGGATGAAAGGCTTTCCGATACGTATTGAACTGCTCTCCCGCTTTAAAAGCCCAAAACAGCAAGCGGAGGTTATTCGCCAGCTTAAAACCGGTGAGGTCGATGTGGTTATCGGCACTCATCGCCTGCTGCAAAAAGACGTAGAATACAAAGACTTGGGACTTTGCGTCATCGACGAGGAGCAGCGCTTTGGTGTGGCGCATAAAGAGCGCTTTAAACAGCTGCGCGAGTCGGTGGATGTCCTCACGCTGTCGGCAACACCGATTCCACGCACCCTCTCAATGGCAATGAGCGGCATCCGCGATATGTCCATTATTGAAGAAGCGCCACAGGATCGTCACCCGGTACAAACCTATGTGTTGGAGCATGACTGGCTCGTTATTGCAGAAGCGCTAAAACGCGAGTTGAGACGCAGCGGTCAGGCGTTTTATCTGCACAACCGTACCGAGTCGATTGACGGCTGCGCCGCCCGTCTGCAAGAAATGCTCCCCGACGCTCGCATCGCCACCGCACATGGTAAAATGACCGAAGATCAGCTCTCGAAAATTTGGCAATCTCTTGTCGACCGCGATGTCGATATTCTCGTTTGCACAACCATCATCGAAACCGGCGTCGATGTGCCCAATTGTAACACATTGATCATTGAAGATGCCGACTGCATGGGCCTATCGCAGCTGTATCAGTTGCGCGGGCGGGTCGGTCGATCCACGCGAAGAGCCTTTGCTTATCTCACTTTCCGACCGATGAAAGCGCTCACTGAAATCGCTGCTAAACGGTTAAATGCCATCAAGGAATTCACCGCATTCGGCTCGGGCTTCCGCATCGCGATGCGCGATATGGAAATTCGCGGGGCAGGCAGCGTATTAGGCGCACAACAGCATGGTCATATGGACGCGGTTGGCTACGAAATGTATTTGCGGCTTCTTTCGGAAGCTGTCGCTGAGTCAAAAGGCGAACCCATTCAGAAAAGTGCCGAATGCCAAGTAGACATTCCTGTCGCTGCGCATATCCCTGAGCAATATATCGACAGCCTTTCGTTGCGACTAGACGTTTACAAGAAGATTGCGACCGTTACGAATGAAGATGAATCGGCCGAGGTACTAGACGAGCTCATTGATCGCTTTGGCGACCCACCAAAAACGGTCGCAGGTTTGGTAGACGTCGCACTGATGCGCAATCGCGCCGCTGCTTTAGGTATTCGAGAAATCTCTCAGCGCAACGGGCAGATGTTGTTCTATTTTGAATATATCGCCCCCATCATAGCTGCATCGGTCGCAGGAAAGTTAAAGGGCCGTGTCTTGGTCAATGCGGGCGACAAACCTTATATTTCAGTGCGTATGGCTAAGGAATCCGACTCCATCGCGACCATTAGAGAGACGCTCAACGCCGCTGAGGATCTATGACTTTCTATCCATGCAATACGTCTAAGAATCTCGGAAAGGCTGTTTGAGATTTTAAAAGCTGTACATTGACCCATTTCAGGTGTACAGTTTTTTTGTTTAGACGCTACTTGCATAGATCGTGCGCAAGAGCCACGCATCAAAATGCAGCTTCAAGCACTATTCATCTCATCTGAATTGTTCGCATAAACGAACCGCAAATCCGATTTTTCACCAATGATATAAATATTAAAAACCGCTCAAGAATTTGCATTCTCAAGCGGTTTTTCTGGTGCGCCAGAAGGGACTCGAACCCCTGGCCTACTGGTTCGTAGCCAGTCACTCTATCCAACTGAGCTACTGGCGCACATGCTCATAATCAGCGTGTTATACCACGTCCGACAATTAGCTATTTTATCAGCTTATAAATCAAATGTCAATAGTGCCTTTTCTTTTTTAAAAATAAAATTCAGGTATGAGATAGAAATGGATATTTTTATTGCGAACAGGATAAAATTGTAGTATAATAACAGCAATAAACTGAAATATAATTCGGTGGTTTTATTTAATTTAGGAGGATGTTTGATGAAGAAGCTCTCTTATTTGATCGTTTTATTTGCTTTATTGGCAGCTATGATTGGACTGATTATTGCCGCGGTTAGCTTTTTTGACCGCAAACGTAGGTTGATTGGCGAAGATGAGTACGAAGACGAGTTGTTTGGCGGTCAAGAGTACTATTCTGAGGATCTTTCTTTTGAGTCATCGCCGGCCCAAGCGGCTGAGGAGATATCAGAGATGGATAGCGCTGCAGATAGTCTTTAAAGCGTTTTTAATTTAAGAAATGCACAGGGAAATGCCGGAAGGTATTTCCCTGTGCTTGAAAAATGACGACAAGCTATGGTGTTTTCTCTTTTAAAAACAGGCTTAATAAAAAAGAAAAATGCTAAATTGCAATTTGTTTTTAATTTTTTCGACATAAATTTCAAAAAAGGATTGACAAGAGAGAAGCGGCATGATATTATAGCAAAGCTGTCTGCGAGGGAAACAGAGAAGAACTTGCGGGAAGCCACAGAAGAGAAAAAATGTTATTGACA
>JBKECV010000009.1:0-133783 GCA_047974975.1 Candidatus Fimivivens sp. | reverse complement strand
ATTCATGGTTTTGATAAAATCCAGATCATAGGCCCTATAAAACTGATAGGTTGCCTCTGCCAGCTTCGTTGCATTCAGGTCGATTCCCGGCAGATGGCTCCAGAAAGAATAGGGCAGATGGTCTGTTTTTTGCAAGTTGACGGCATCATAAATTCGTTGGCGCTTATTCATTGTGCTTCATCCTTTTGTTAACATGCTTTTAGGGTTTAACTTCATTTGATGTGCACAAATAGTATAAAAAGGTTAGGGCGCTGCTGTCCAACAGGAATTTAGTGAATATTAACAGCCTATATACTGTTACTCTATGATTAAAAACATTTTATTACAGCCTTTTAGCTGTTGGGTGACATGTAAAAAAATGTTTGTAAAACAATTAACGACATAGGTATAATGACAATGACGTCATATTTAAGTGATTCTTGAAGCAAAAACATCAAATTTGTGTAAATGGGAGTGCAAAAAATGAAAAAGATGAAGAAGTTTCTTGCAGTGGGTCTAACCGTTGCGCTGGCGCTGGCATTGGTTGCCTGTGGCGGCTCTACATCCGGCAGTGCACCCGACGGTGATGCCTCCCTAGGTGCTGTATCCGGTACGGGCCCGAATGGATTTCCCAGTGAAACGATTACGCTGGTTTGTCCTTTTTCGGCGGGCGGTGGCACGGACCTTGGCGCACGTTACATGGCAACGACCCTTTCTGAACAGCTGGGTGTCAACGTAGTGGTAGAAAACCAGACCGGATCCGGTGGTTGGATTGCATGGACTGACCTGATTACAGGCGACTACGACGACGGCTATACAATCGGCCTGATTAACCATAACTATGTTATGGGCGCACTGGATCCCGAAAATCCCCGAAAGTACACGTTAGAGGATGTGCAGGTTATTAGCAATCAGGTGCTCGAATACAACATCATGGCCATTCGCTCCGACGAAACGCGATATAGCGACATGGATAGTTTTATTGCCTATGCCAAAAGTAATCCCATACTTATCGCGTCTAACGCGGTGGGTATTACTGATGGTGACTCCACCACAGCCGAGTGGTTTAATAAGACCTTTGGGACACAGATTACCACTGTACCGGTGGATGGTGCGTCCGATGCGCGCAGTATGTTTGTAGCGGGCGATACCGACGTGTTTTTTGCCTCGGTTTCCGATGTGCAAAGCTATCATCAGAGCGGCGAGATGAAAGTGCTTTGTGTTTTTTCTGAAAATCGCACCGACTTTTTGCCCGATGTGCCGACAATAAAGGAGGCAACAGGTAAAGAGTACGTCGCTTTTGCGGCACGCGGCTATTTTTACCCCAAGAGCGTTTCCCCCGAAATTGTTGCGTTTATGAACGAGGCCATGCAGAAAGCCATGCAGAACCCAACCTATATTGCCAACATGGCAACACTGGGACTTGAGCTGGATAACACCTCGGGTGAAGCGTATAACGCGCTGCTTCAAAGCCAGGTGGAAACGCGGCACATGGTTTGGGGTTAAGATCAAGATTTTAAATGTCTGTCCGTCACAATAAGATGGCGGACAGGCATTTCAAGTTTCTGTCCATATAACCGTAACGCTTTTGAGGAGCAAGATTTATGATGAACAAACAACTGCATCGAGATGTCTGGGTAGGTAGTGTGTTACTGGCTTTTTGCCTATTGGTTTTATTTCTTTCGGCGAATATTTCCGGTGAAGCCTCTTATTTGCCGGTCGCACTTTCATTGATGATGCTGGCCTGTGCTGTTTCGGTTATTGTCAACGGGCTGCGCAAGAGTAAATCGGCTGACGGTTCTTTTCATTATGTCATGACACTGCGTGAAGGGAAACATGCATTCCTGTTTATGTTTTTTGTTTTTTTGTACTATGCAGGGTTTAAACTGCTTGGCTATTGGGTTTCAACGCCCATATTTTTAGTATTTACGCAAAAGTACCTAAGGGTTCAATCGTGGAAAACTATTGCGCTGGTTACAGTGATTTATACAGCCATTACTTTTATTCTATTCGTCGTTATTTTAAAGCTTCCTATTTATAAAATCGGTATCTTTGGCAAATTCTTTAGAATTGTGTAAAGGAGGCATGTAGACATTATGTTAGCTAATTTGACCGGTGCGCTCGCCACCTTTACCTTGGTTGAGGTGATAATCGCGCTTGTTGTAGGTGTTGTTGCGGGCATGGCTATCGGCCTTATTCCGGGATTGGGTCCATCGGTGGGTATTGCATTGCTTATTCCTATTACTTTTTCAATGCGTGCAGAAGCGGCGCTTATTATGATGACATCTATGTATACAACCGGCGTTTATGGCGGCTCTATTACGGCGGTGCTATGTCACACCCCCGGAACGGCCGCATCTGCCGCTACTGCTGCTGACGGCTATGAGTTGACGAAGCAAAACCGTGGCATGGAAGCGGTGACCGTTGTAACGGTGGCATCGGTTGTCGGCGGCATTTTTGGCGCCACAGGCCTCATTTTATTCGCACCGATGCTGGGGCGTTTAAGCCAGATGTTTTCAACGCTGGAATATTTTCTTGTAGCCTGCTTTGGGTTGTTAGTCGTCTCCGGATTAACCGGCAAAAATCGCGCTAAGGGTATTTTTTCAGCGCTGATGGGTCTCCTAATCGGCTGTGTAGGTATGGATTCAATCTCCGGTGTGTCTCGCTTTACCTTTGGACAACTATGGTTGGAGGACGGACTGGATTCCACCCCGATTCTTATAGGATTATTTTCGATCACACAGGTGCTCATCTTAGTCGACCGACTTATTACCGGGCGCGGTGCCACCATTGTAAGCGATCCTACCGCAGGACTTAAAGGTAAGCGTTGGGAAAAAGGCAATACTAAAAAGTTGGCGCCCACGATGCTCAACAGCTCGATCATTGGTACCTTTGTTGGGTTTATTCCTGCTGCGGGCGCCTCTATAGCGGCATGGATCAGCTACAGCACGGCCCGACGGCTGTCGCACGACCCCGAGGCGTTCGGCAAGGGCTCTATCGTCGGTGTAGCCGCTTCTGAAGCGGCCAATAATGCGGCTTGTGGCGGTGCGCTCATTCCGCTGTTTACACTGGGTATTCCAGGCAGCCCTGTTACAGCCATACTCTATGGGGCGCTCTTAATGCACGGGCTTCAGCCGGGAAGCGATCTGTTTATTGGCAAGCAGGCGCCCATTACCTACTCTATTTTCATCGGATTTTTGTTGGCCAATGTTCTTATGGGTATTATCGGTGTTTCTATGGCTAAGCAGATGGCCAAGATCTGTTTAGTGCCAAACGCCTTGCTTGTACCCATTATTGTCGCATTGGCCGTCATTGGCACTTTTGCTCTGAGCAACAGCATGTATGAGGTTATGGTTATGCTGGTGTTTGGATTTATCGGCTATTTGATGAAAATTTATGAGTTTGAACCGGCGCCGTTAGTATTGGGTGTGGTTCTATCAGATATTCTGGAAGCAAATTTTCGCCGCTCACTGCTGATTGCAGGCACGAAAGGCGGCATGCTCAATTACTTTATGCAGCGTCCCATCGCCATTATTATCGTTGTAATCATTGGACTCTTTGCGGTCACACCAATGTTTATAAACGGCATGAAAAAGAGTCAGGCCGCCTAAAGCGCCAGACAGGCAGCCAAGGATAAGATGGCCTCTTCCCATTCAAAAAATGCAGCGCGTCGCGGATTATGCCGATGGCGCGCTGCATTTTAGACGTTGTGTTGGTCAGACTGCGGATACCGGTGATTTGCTGGAAAAAATGCGCATATGTGGTTCATAAAATAAAAAATTATGGCCAAGCGCCTAAACAGCGTGACTTTAGAAATCCGTTAGAAGAAATCAGCAAAAACAGATGCAAAACGACTGAAGTTTTTACATATATTTCCTTTATCTGATTTGTTTAATGGGATTTATCATCAATATGCCAAAAAACAAAATACATTTTAGGAAAAGATGAACATTGACAGGGGTTTAACAATTCACTATAATGAAAACGTATTCATGAAGAGGGCTGATCTGGAACTCTGTGTTTTGGCTCTCTCGTATCGAGGAATTAGAATTGAAAATTTACTGAAAATTATGAAAACGTTATCATATAAAATAATTAATTTTAATGGCGCTTTTCATGAAATTCATTGGAAGGTGCTGAGAATATGGCTACAATTCGAGATGTTGCCAGAGTCGCTGGCGTTTCACCCAGTACAGTTTCCCGCGTACTGAACGATAATGTGCCGGTAGAAATCGAAACGAGAAACAAGGTTCTAGACAGCATTCAAAAGTTGAATTACCGTCCAAACATGTTGGCCAAAGCGCTGAAGGAAGGCAAAACCAAAACCATTGCCTTTGTTATCCCCAATATCGAAAATATTATCTACCCATCCCTTGCCATAGCGGTGGAGGTAGAAGCTAGAGCACACGGCTATTTCGTCTTGTTTTGCGATACTCAGGAAAATCAGGACCGAGAAGAGGAATATGTCAACAGACTGAAAAAAAATTCGGTGGACGGCTTCTTGTTTGCCACCGGACTGGCGGACAGGCAAAGCCGCACCATTCTCAAGCTGAATCAGGAAAATTACCCTGTGGTTTGCCTGATGAGAGAAACTGGAGATGCCAGGGATGCGATTGTGTCGGACAATGAGTACGGCGGTTATCTGGGAACCTCTTACCTGATTGAAAAAGGCCATCGGAACATTGGTGTCATTACGGGGCGTTCCAATATTGTTCTGTACAAGCAGCGCTCGGCAGGCTATATCAAGGCCTTGCAGGAGCACGGCATTTCCGTTAACCCCGACCTGATCTGGCAGGGTGTAGAAAATGGCATTGAACATGCACAAACCTGTGTAACCCAACAGCTCCAGGCCGGCAATATTCCCGAAGCGATTTTTGCCCAGAGCGACCCTTTGGCTTTTGATGCTATGATTGCTATCAGCCAATTTGGCCTGAGAGTGCCGGACGATATTTCTGTGTTGGGTTTTGACAATGCGCTATATGCCAAGAACTACAAGCTTACCACCGTCGAGCAGCCTCTCCACGAGATGGCCAAGGAAGCGACCCGGCGGTTGATTGCCATTATAGAAAAAAGGGAGAGCATGCACCGGCCACCTAAGATTTTTTCGGTACGGATTTGTGAACGGGGCAGTGTAAAAGACCTGAACCAACCATAAAGGCATATATCTATGGAGAAAGAGGGGGGACGGCAGTGAAAGATATTTTTAACATTATGGAAATTGAGGGGATGGCGTTCCCAGCCGGCCGCCGCACACGAGTGTTGGTGGGAGATAATGGAATGGCGGTGGGGTCTCAATTCGTGCAAGGGTATGTCGTAATCTACCCCGGCGGATGCATCCCGGTGAATAGCCATGGGGAAGAAGAAACATTTACCATCTTGTCCGGAGAAGGGACGATGACCTTGGATGGTAAGCAGTATCCGGCCAAAGTTTTGGACGTTTTCTTTGTCCGTCCTCATATGACCCACACCCTTGTTAACACCGGCACAGAGGATATGAAGGTGATGTTTGTATACGCTCCCAAAAAAATTGCCGACCACTGGGCGGAGGAAATGGAACACAACATCACCCAATAGAGTATGGTCACCTAACCATATGGAGATTTATGGCACCCAACAGTGCAAGGTAGCCAGAAATGGTGACAATTATTATAACCCTTATGAAAACGTTTTCATACTTTGATAGGGGATACTAACAATTGTGGTTCATTCAAATGGATATATGGGGAAATCCCATTATATAAAATGAAAACTAGGAGGATTACAATGAAAAGAGTTATCGCAATGGTGCTGGCAACCATGTTGATGCTGTCTTTGACAGCGTGTGGGGGTTCTGGCAACACGTCATCCAGCAGTGCCGCCGAGGCTTCTCAAAGCACGGCAGATTCGAAAGCTTCCAACAGCGCTGGAGAAGAAGTAGAAGCGGAATATGTTCTGAGCTTAGGTGACGTTTTAGCCGAGACTCATCCCCACTCTCAGTCCTACACTTGGTTTGCCGACCGGGTAAAAGAGCTTACCGGCGGCAAAGTGCAGGTTAATGTATTTGTCAACTCCACCTTGGGTAATCAGGCAGATCTGGTAGAAGGCCTCTCGCTGGGTACTGTACAGATCGCCAAGAGCATGACCACCGGTCTGTCTGTTTATTGCCCGGAAATCCAAATCTTCGACCTTCCCTACATGTTCCAGAGCACCGATCAGTTCTTTAAGGTTGTAGACGGCGAAATTGGGGAGTACTTTGCCAACGATGTACTGGGTGAAGAAGACTTGGTAGGCATTGCCTACTTCTATGCAGGCGCCCGCAGCATTTACTCGGCCGAACCGGTAGAAAGCATGAAAGACTTGGCAGGCAAAAAGCTGCGCGTTCCCCAAAGCCCCATCTTTATGAGCCTTTGTGATTCCTTTGGTGCTTCAGGTTCGCCTATGTCTGTTGGCGAGCTTTACACTGCTCTTCAGACCGGTGTAGTAGACGGTGCGGAAAACGCCCCTATCTTCTATTATCAGCAAAAGCACTACGAAGCAGCTCCTTACCTGACCATGACCCAGCACATCATGACGCCCGATATTGTTGTGATGAGCAAAAGCTATCTGGAATCTCTGCCTCAGGAATACCAGGACGCGATTCGTCAGGCCGGTAAGGAAATGATGCAGTATGAGCGTGATCTGTGGTTCTCTCAGGAAGAGGCAGCCATGAAGGAATTGGAAGCGGCCGGCGTAACCTTCATTGAAGTGGACAAGGCGCCCTTTATTGAAGCTGCACAGACCGTTTGGAAAGATTATGCCGATATTGTAGGTCAGAATATGATTGACAAAATTCAGGAACTTGCCTAAACGGTAAACAGCCGCCTGTTCATTTTTTGACAGGCGGCACATATTAGCCAAAGTCCGGGAGGTGTTGTAATTGAAAAAATTTTTCTCCGGCTTGCGAAAAACGGAAACTGTTTTGGCAGTGACATTCATGGTGGCCTTTACCGCAGTGGGATTTTTACAGGTGTTTTTCCGCGTATTTATCAAAAATCCTCTGGCTTGGTCGGAAGAGCTGTGTCGATATCTGTTTGTATGGTCTATGTTTCTGGGAGCGGTACTGGTTGCGGCCAATGACGAGCACTTTAAAGTGGACTTTGTGGTTTCCCTGTTTCCAAAATCACTGCAAACCATGTTTCGCTACGTAAGCTATGTGTTCGTGGCAGTGTTTTCTGTTCTGCTGATCAAGTATGGGCTCAACCTGATGTTGGCCAACCCCACGCGGATTACGCCTGCCTTGGGGATTAAGGCGATGTATATCTACACCATTTTCCCCATCAACGGTGTACTGGTCCTGCTCCATCTGGTGGAACAGATTTTGGCTGATTTGGTATGGAAGAAGGGGGATTCCCTATGCTAACAGTTATTGCTGTCATGTTTTTCGTGATGCTTCTAGGCGTCCCCATTGCTTATTCCATTGGAATTGCGGCTGCGGCGGGCTTGCTTTGGGTAGCCCATATTCCCCTGAGCGTCGTGCCTCAGAGGATGTTTACAATGCTAGACAGCTTTTCTCTGCTGGCCATCCCTTTTTTTGTATTGGCAGGGAACCTGATGGATCGAGGCGGTATTTCCAAAAAGCTGATTAATCTGGCCTCTTGTCTGGTGAGTCACATCAAGGGCGGCTTGGGCATGGTCTCTATCCTCAGCTGTATGCTCTTTGGCGCCATTTCCGGTTCGGGATCGGCAGCCAGTGCAGCCATTGGATCGATCACCATACCGGCCATGCGCGAGCAAAAGTACGACAAAGAATTTGCTGGTGCCATTACTGCGGTTTCCGGTCCTTTGGGGATCATTGTTCCTCCCAGCGTGGTTATGGTTATTTACGCCACCACGGCCAATGTGTCGGTGGGAGAGATGTTTTTGGGGGGCTATTTGCCTGGTATTTTGCTATCGGTAGCCATGATGCTGGTGGTTTACCTGGTAGCCAGAAAAAAAGGATATCCCGCAGGGGATCGGCAGGGTTTAAAGGCAACTTTGATTGCACTAAAGGAGTCCCTCTGGGCGTTGATTATGATCGTCATCATCATGGGCGGTATTTTTGGCGGCATTTTTACCGCGACAGAAGCTGCCTGCGTGGCTGTGGTGTATGCCATGTTTGTGGGGCGGTTTATCCACAAAGAGCTGGCGTGGAAAGATTTGCCCGGTATCTTTGAAAAAAGTGTGATGACCTCTGCCAGTATAATGTTCTGTGTGGCCACCACCAATATTTTGGCATGGCTGATGACCAACCAGCAGGTTCCCATGAAGGTGGGAGCAGCCTTGAGCGGCGTGGCTCAATCCAAATTTGCAATGCTGCTGTTGTGCAACATTATCTTTCTCATTCTTGGAACCATTCTGGACTCCACTCCGGCGATTATTCTGGCAGTGCCCATTTTACTTCCTCTGGTGCAGCAATTTGGTGTGGACCCGGTTCACTTCGGCATTATCACCACTGTCAATTTGGCGGTTGGAATGAGCACGCCGCCCGTAGGCATTACGTTATTTGTGTCCTCCAGAATTGCGGAGACATCTCTCACTGATATGGTGCGGCCCATGCTGCCCATGTGGATTATGATGTTTGCTATTTTGCTGCTGATTACCTTTATCCCCGGTATTTCCATGCTACTGCCCAACCTGCTGAGATAATGGGGAAACAACAGACTTTGTCTGAGTCATTATGATGATGAGAGGATACATATTGTGAAACAGTGTAAAATAGTCAAGGTGACCGAAAGCATCTCCTTACCGCTCTATACCTATCAGACCATTGTCGTCGGTTCGGGATGTGGTGCATTTAACGCTGCTGATTGCCTATACGATTTTGGCCAAAAGGATGTTGCCATTGTAACAGAAGGCGTTAATATGGGAACCTCTCGCAATACCGGATCGGACAAGCAAACCTATTATAAGCTGTCGCTTTCATCCTCTGCGCCCGACTCGGTTTATGATATGGCAAAGGTGCTGTATGATGGACAGTCGGTTCACGGTGATCTGGCTTTGGTAGAAGCGGCCCTTTCCGCCCAGTGTTTTTATAAACTGGTGCATCTGGGCGTCCCTTTTCCGCACGACCGCTATGGCCAGTATGTAGGCTACAAAACGGATCACGATCCCTCTCAGCGGGCAACGTCCTGTGGTCCGCTGACCTCCAAATATATGACACAGCATCTGGAACAATCGGTGAACCATAAGAACATTCCCGTTTTTGACGGTTTTCGAGTGATCTCCTTGATTACCGAAGGAGAAGGGAAGAAAAAGCGGGTCGTAGGGGTCGTTGCCATCAACAAAAAGGGCAAAGCTTCCCATCATGGACTAACCCTGTTCTCCTGCACCAATGTGGTGTATGCCACGGGCGGGCCCAGTGGGCTGTATTTTCGCAGCGTTTATCCACCCAGCCAGACCTGTGCCCATGGCGCGGCTTTTCTCAGTGGCGTTCGGGGCAACAACGTAACGGAATGGCAGTACGGCATTGCGTCCACCGACTTTCGCTGGAATCTATCCGGAACCTATCAGCAGGTGATTCCGCGCTATCTTTCCACCGAGCAGGACGGATCGGATGAACGGGAGTTTTTAATGGACTACTTTGAAACACCGGGCGCAATGCTCAGTGCGGTATTTTTAAAAGGATACCAGTGGCCCTTTGATCCTCGCAAGCTGCAAAAGGGCGGTTCTTCTCTGGTGGATATTGCTGTGTACAAAGAGATTACAGAGAAAAACCGTCGTGTGTTTTTGGACTACACCCAAAATCCCAAGGTATCCCTTCTGGATGAAGACTTTGATTTTTGCCTCCTTTCCCAGGAGGCTTACACCTACCTGAAAAACTCAGGGGTTTTGTTTGGCACCCCCATCCAACGGCTGTTGACCATGAATCGGCCGGCCTATCTCCTTTATCAGGATCACGGCATTGATCTGGCTACCCAGCGGTTGGAGATTGCAGTTTGTGCCCAGCACAACAACGGCGGACTGGCTGTGGATCTGTGGTGGCAGTCCAACGTGAAAGGTTTTTTTCCGGTAGGGGAAGTATGTGGAAACTTTGGGGTGTACCGTCCCGGTGGCAGTGCCCTCAACGCCACTCAAGTAGGATCTGTGCGGGCTGCGCAGTATATCAGCAAATGCTCTGCTACCGCTCCTTTGGCCGATGAGACCTATCTGGAGCAGGCAATTCCTACCGTGGAAAGGCTGCTGGAGGAGATTCAAACGTTGATGCAGGATACGCCCGGCAAGGCGTCTCCCAAAGAGCTTCGTTGCCGGTACCAGACGGAGATGGATGCCTGTGCGGCATTTATCCGACGGGAGGATACCATTCAAGAGCAGATCCGACGCTGTCACACCTATCTTGGTGGGTTTGCCCGGCAGACTCTGGTGCAAACCCACCAGGAGCTGATTGCTGCGCTGATCAATCGGGATATTCTGGTTACCCAGTGGGTGTACCTCAGCGCTATGAAGCAGTATATTGCTTCGGGCGGAAAGGGAAGAGGCTCGTACCTGATCGACACCGGTGAGCTGGACTACAGCCGGTGCAAGACACATGGCATTGTCGCTCCGTTGGACCATGGGGCCAGAAAAGAACTGGTGCAGGAGGTCTGGCTGGAAAGGGACGAGGTAAAGGTATGTGATTTGCCGCGCCGTCCCCTGCCCGAAGATAACGCATGGTTTGAAACCATATATAACGATTACCTCAACGATAAAGTGATCGGAACGACTGCTCAGTGAAAGGAGTAATATAGATTGGAACACATAAAATTTCATTATCGGTCGTTACAGGATCTCCGAAAGGAATTAGCACGTTTGCAGGTAACCCTTCCCTTGGAGGAGAATACCGCGGTGTTAGGCAAGCCGATCTCTTTCGGTCAGGTTACTTTGCCCAACCGTCTGGCCATCGCTCCTATGGAAGGAGCGGATTCGCTGCCCGATGGTTCACCCAGTGAGATGACCCGCAGGCGCTACTTGCGTTTTGCCGAAGGGGGCGCCTCTCTGTTGTGGTTCGAGGCGGTTGCGGTGGTACCGGAGGGGCGTTCCAGTCCCAAGCAACTGATGCTTAACCGGAACACGCTGCCGGCCTTTCAAAAGATGTTGGAAGAGGTTCGTCAGGCGGGCTACAAGAAAAATGGATATGTTCCCTATCTGGTGATGCAGGCCAACCACAGCGGACGCTACGCAAAACCCAATGGAACATCGGAGCCCATCATCGCCTATCACCATCCGGTGTACGAGGCAGCTAAGCCGGTGGATTCTTCCCGCATTGCCACAGATGAGTACCTGAAACGGCTGGAAGAACAGTTTGGAGAAGCGGCGCTTCTGTGCCGGGAAGCCGGCTTTGATGCCGTGGATATTAAGTCCTGCCACGGCTACTTATTTGCGGAATTTGCTTCTGCCTTTACTCGCAAAGGGCCCTATGGCGGCAGTTTTGAAAACCGAACCCGCCTTCTGCGCAACGCGGTAAACAATGCGCAAGCTGCCCGGACCAAGAAATTTTTGGTGACGGCTCGGATTGGTATCTACGATGGATTTGCCTATCCTTACGGCTTTGGCAGTAGCACAGATGGCAGCCAGAAACCCGATTACACCGAACCTGTTAAACTCATTCAAATGCTCCATCAAGAGATGGGAATGTCCTTTCTCAACCTGACGATGGGAAATCCCTATCAAAATACCCATGTGACCCGTCCCTATGATATGGGAAAGTATGTTCCACCTGAGCATCCTCTGGAAGGTGTAGCGAGAATGTACGAGGGCTGTCATCACATCAAGAAGCAATTCCCCAATCTAGTGGTTTCTGCTTCTGCGCCCAGCTATCTGCGCGCTTTTTCGCCGGCTTTGGCGGCGGGCGCAGTTGTCCGGGGATGCTGTGATTTTGTTTGCTTTGGCCGCCTTGCCTTCGCCTACCCCAATTTCCCCAATACCATTTTGCAAACCGGTGGGATCGACGAAAAAAAATGCTGTATTACTTGCGGAAAATGTGGCGATTTAATAAGAGCAGGGCTGCCTACCGGCTGTGTTGTTTGGGATGCGCAAACCTACTTGGAGTATTATAGACAGATGAATTATTAGGAGGCCATATTGTGAAGAAAATAGCCATCGTAACAGGCGCCCGCAGGGGGATTGGACTGGGAATCAGCAAGGAATTGGGGTTGGCCGGTTACTATGTTGTGCTGGTGGCTGCTTCGGCCGACGGCCAAGCGGCGCTGGAAGAAATGAGCAAACTGGGACTGGATTGTGCGTATCGGCAGTGTAATATTGCCAATTCTCAGGCAAGAGCCGCGCTGATTGACAGCGTGTGCGATCAATTTGGGCGTCTGGATATTTTGGTAAACAATGCCGGCGTGGCGCCCAAAGTTCGTCTGGATATTTTGGAAACCACAGAGGAAAGCTACGACCGAGTGGTGAACACCAACGCCCGCTCCACCTTTTTTATGTGTCAGCTGGCAGCCAACCGGATGATTGCCCTGCACAAAGCGGGTAAGATAGAAGATTATCAACCCCGGATTATCAACATCTCTTCCATGTCGGCTTATACCGCTTCCACTTCTCGGGGGGAATATTGCATTTCTAAAGCATCCATTTCCATGACGACACTGCTGTTTGCCGACCGGCTTGCCGAATACGGTATTCCTGTCTTCGAGGTGCGCCCCGGCATCATCCAGACGGATATGACTTCGGGTGTCGAGGGAAAATACCAGAAAATGATTGACGAGGGCCTTACCCCGATCAAGCGCTTAGGAACCCCAAAAGATGTGGCCGATTGCGTAATGGCTGCTTGCAGTGGCCGATTGGATTTTGCAACGGGGCAGGTGCTCAATGCAGATGGGGGATTCCATATCCGTAGGCTGTAACGACGATTTCGTTCGCCGGCAGCCCTCTACTATGAAAAGAATCGATGGGTTTGACGGTGCGATACCGCACCCGTTGCAAATCACCTCATAGAAGTCATTAAACTCCTTAAATTTAAATGGACTTCCTTGGCCGCTATGGAGAATCAAGCCTTTCCAAGGGGTGAACCGAAAACTGAGGTTTCAGCAAACCGGTTTGCAGTGGTTGTAGATGATGAAGCAGCACTTTAAAATACGACACTATCACTAAAGGCAGCATAGGCGCTTCACGCTGGGACAAGGCCTCAGCAGCAAGCGGCTCCACCAGCAGAGCAGAAGCAAAAATAAGGATTATTGAAAGAAGTTTTTCAATAAATAAAAAGGCGTGAGTATATGGATTGGAATATATAATAGATTGCTTTTGGTACACACTCTTTTTCTTTTGCAATGATCTATTTGATTTGGCTGGCTTGTGAGAAAATAAAGGGATGCACATCTTTAGTTTTGTAGTCTATCGTTGGGGCTTCTTTTAAAATTAGGTTGTTGCTGATATCAATGGCGCCCATGCCCCATCAGGCATTTTTTATAACAATTACCGCTCTTGAATTTCTAAACTTCAGGAGGGCGTTGAACTAACGCAATAGACTATACTTATTTTATTTGTTTTAGTAATCCTGCAACACCAATTTCTTGATTAACATAGCGGTTTCTGCCAATCGTTGTTTTCCCATACTGTATTGCATGATTTGGACAAGAATTGATACATGCAACGCACTGCTGACAATTATGATTCCAAATGGGATTACTGTCTTTTATACTGATGTTGCCTACAGGACAAACTTTAGCACATACGCCACAAGCGGTGCACTTATCGTTTATCCAGAAATTTTTGTCGCTGTTTTTAAAGATTTTTGATAATATGGCATGTAAAATTCCAGTGAAAAATACAGCTTGAAAAACTGAAGATTTTGGGATTTCCTGAGCTTGCGCATTTATGATATCCGCTATTTTAATTAATTGCATCCTACAATTTTGAATTTTTTGATTTTGTGTCCTTGCTGGCTCAGAATTATAATAAATAATATTATTTCCCGGCATTTCAATAGTAAAACCGGACGAAAGTCTATTTTGAGTATGCTTTAGAATTCTTGCAACCTGACCAATTGTATCGCCCGCCTGAGATTTATAGGTTGCAATCGCAAATAAATATTTCCCTTGCATATTTATTGGGATTCTTTTCAAAAATCTTTCTACAATATTGGGGACGCCCCATAAATACACTGGAAATACGAATCCTATCCGTTCTGCGGATAGGTCGACTTTCGTGCTTTCTGAAATTTGTGTGATCGTTACGTTATCCATTTTTTTTGACAGATCCATTGCAACTTGCAGCGAATTTCCCGTGCCGGTAAAATAGAATATTGTTGTTTTCATATTGAGCACTCCTCTGAATGTATGTTGATTTGTATGGTATATTATAATGCTAATATGATAAAATGGAAGTACGCACCTTTATGTAAGATACTATTGAAAGAGAGAGTATAGCCTATGATATCATTAAAAAACGGCAGTGAAACCTGTCCAATTGAATACACTTTAGATGTAATGGGCGGAAAATGGAAACTACTGATTATATATTATTTAATGACAAACAAAGTGATGCGCTATGGTGAATTAAAGCGCAATATAGCTACAATTACGCATAAAATGCTGAGTACACAACTAAAAGATTTAGAATGCAAAGGCATTATATATCGGAAGGAATATCCGCAAGTACCGCCCAAGGTAGAATATTCATTATCCCAAAAAGGGGCGAGCTTACTGCCTATCTTGGGCATGATGTATGATTGGGGAAAACAAAATATGCCTGAACAAATGATATAACTCATTTCACTTCAGTAGAATACAAAATCAATAGCAAAAAGGCATACCTTCTCTTATCGGAACGTATGTCTTTTTGATTGATCTGATAATTTTGAATACGCGTCTGTTTTTATCGGGGGGGAATTAACACAGCCTATCATGCACCGTGCTTATACCCCCTCACATGAGGGCATCAAATAAGATGGCATTTTTAACGGCGAAGTCCACATTTATTTCATCAAGTATAAATTTAAAGGAGAGAGGAGAGTCTTCTTGGTATCTTACCCGTTCTGTACACAGCGCTTGCTGGCGTTCTTTTGTATTGTGGCTTTCTGCCATAGCTGCCTTTTAACTTGAAAACTTGCTTTGAAGTGTGCGCTGCTTTTACTTTTGATAAAATAAGTGTTGACCTAATAAAGGCTGCCTTTATTGATGAACGCATCGAGCATCTGTGCCCTGTGGTCATCAATATTCGGTTTTTTGTTGACGGATATGGCACAGGTGGGGGACGTCATTGTTGTATCCAACGATGGGGATACAACCCGCGCACTCATGGGCAAAATTATGTTTACATACAATTGGCTCCATTTTCGGGGGACTGCTCAACTCTCGATATTTAAAAGCGGATGCCGTACTTTTTAATGCGGTAGGACAGGCTCTGGCGGCAGATACCCAGAGACTGTGCCGCCTTGGAGATGTTATAGCCGTAATGTTCTAGGACCTGCACAATAACCGTGCTCTCAAATTCGCCCACCAGCTCATCCAATGTGGCGTTGGTCACGTCCTGCTGTGACGGTTGACAGTTTGGAAGAGGCGTACTGGGCTTTGGGGCAGAACGGGAAACTATGTATTCGGGCAGATCGGATATGTTAATAACACCCGCATCCACCACATTAATGGCATAGTCCAAAACATGAAACAGTTCTCGGATATTTCCGGGCCACTCATATTGGGCAAACAGCTCCATCACTTGTGGTGCGATGTAGTCAATTTGCTTTGCAAACTGCGTCTTTCTGGTGTCAAAATAGTAGGAAACTAGGGTTGGGATGTCCTCGATACGCTCCCGCAGGGGAGGGATGCGGATTTGTACGGTGGACAGGCGATAAAACAGGTCCTTTCGCATAGATTTTTTTTCCACAAGATCAAAGGGGTCTTCGTTGCAGGAGGAGATAATCCGCACATCGGTTTGAAAATCAGTGTTGCTGCCCACCCGCCGAAATACCCCATCCTGGACTGCTCGCAGAATTTTGGACTGCATGGACAGGCTCATGGAGTTGATCTCGTCCAAAAACAACGTTCCGCCATCGGCCTCTTCAAACAGGCCGGGCTTGTTTTCACTGCCCGTAAAGGCACCTTTCCGTGTGCCAAATAGCATGCTTTCAATTAACGGCTCCGGAATGGCTGCGCAATTAATGGCTACCAGCTTCTTCCACTTTCGCCTGCTGGCCCGGTGGATACTCTGTGCAAAAATCTCCTTGCCCGTCCCCGTTTCGCCAATGAGCATAATGTTACACTCTTGCTCAGCGAAGCGTTGGGCGAGCGTAACGGCACTGGTAATCGCCACACTGTTGCCCGAGATACAGTCGAAAGTATATCCGCTCATGGAACGGGCGGGGGTTTGCATAGAATGCAGCTTTAGGCTCGGCTCGAGCCCTTTTAAATATTCCTTCTGGCGCTGGACAAGATTTAAATCCTGTTCAAAAAGAATGGCTCCCTTAAACTCAGAGCCAGACAGCAGCGGATAGGCCGAGTTCACCGTGGTGATATTTCCCTTGTTGGCATCCAGAAAGGTATCAATCCGTTGATGAATGGCGGACTGCTTCCTCAGACAGGATAGGACCGTGCTAATCTCCTCCCCCACATTCCAGATATCCAATAGATACTTGCCCAGCAGAAGCTCCCTTTTGGGCAGTGAGGAAATTTTAAGGCTGGTTTCGTTTATGTAACTAAGGTGCCCGGTGGCGTCATATATCTGGATGCCGTAGGGTAATAGCTCCAAGGCGTACTGGAAAGTAGACTGGTATTCGTCATTCTCCCGAAGCAGAAGCAGCTCCTCCTGCGCCCCCAGAGCAATCCTATGGTAGCAAAATTGTCTTGGCGGCAGGCTCAAGATACCGCTTTGACCGCTGCCTAGTTGAAAAAAATCATGGATATTCTTTCCCGGTGCACCACCCCAGAAGGAAGCATATTGCTTCCCAACCTGCTTATCATGCCACAACAGCTTGGTGATAATTTGCTGCTTGTCCAAAAAGAAAGCAACATCAAACAGTCGCAAACAACTCACTCCCATGCGCAAAATATATTAACACTATGCAAAATATTTTAACAATATTTGAACGAAAAATCAATGGTAATTAAAAAAATTCGATATTTTCAAAAAAAAATTTAAAGAAATAAATTTATTTCCATTATACGTTCTTTAACTTACAACGCTTTATTTCGCTAACAAAATGTCGTGTTGAATAAATGGTGGAGAGGTTTTTTGGAAGGCGTGTGAAAATTGGCACAAAACTTGCAAGTTATATTGTCAGGTGAAAACACCAATAAGCATCAGGGAGGGCAATTATATGGAGACAGTGATTCTTGGCGGACATATAACAGTCAAGGATGTGATGGCGGTTGCACGGCACCATGCGCATGTGGAGTTTGACCAAGCCTATATTCAGCGGGTTCGTCGATGCCGCAGCCATGTGGATCAAATGAGCCAAGAGGGACAGGCGATCTATGGGCTTACAACCGGAGTGGGAGACAACTGGCGTAAATTTATTCCCGAAGAGGACCGCATCATTATCCAGCGAAACAACATCTTGGCCCACACCTGTAGTGTGGGAGAGCCTATAAACGAGGAGTGCACTCGGGCCATTATGTTTATTATGCTGCTTCATTTCGGATGTGGACACACCGGAATACGTCTGGAGACTCTGGAACTGATCCGGGATCTGCTCAACTATGGCGTGGTGCCCAGAGTGCCCGGCCACGGTTCCGTGGGTTACTTATCACTGGAGGCCCACGTAGGCATGGTCCTCATTGGCGAGGGCAAAGCCTGGTACAAGGGAGAGCTGCTGGACGGCAAGGAGGCACTGTCTCGGGCTGGCCTAAACCCCACCGTGCTCTCCTCCAAGGAGGGACTGACCATGGTGTCGGGTACCACCTCGGTCACCGCCTTGACTGCGTTGGCGATGTATGACGCAGTTTCTCTGGCCCTGACTGCTGACATAACGGGGGCTTTTACTCTGGAGGTGCTCAAGGGCACCCTGATGGCCATGGACGAGCGACTGATGAAGGTTCGTCCCCACCCCGAGCAGGGCAGTACGGCAACCAACATCCGTAACATTTTAAAAGACAGTCCCATGGTGGAAAAGTATAAGGGTTATCGGGTACAGGATGCCCTGTCCATCCGCAGTATGCCCCAGCTCCATGGAGCGGTAAAAAAGTCCTTGAAAGACGGGCTGAAAACTTTGGACATCGAGCTGAACTCAGCCGTAGACAACCCTCTGATTTTCGAGGAGGAGGATGGCCGTGGAGTGGCACTGATGGGCTGCAACGCTGACGGCAGCTATATGGGCATCGCTGCCGATATTCTGTCAATTGTCATCACCGACCTGTGCAAGATGAGCACCAGCCGCATTGACCGGATGCTCAACCGCTTAGTCAGTGAGCTGCCAGCATTTCTGAACAAAAATGCCGAATACAATAATGGCCTGATGATGATCCAGTATACGGCAGCCGGCCTGATGGGCGAGTTAAGAATTTTGTCCCATCCGGCGGTTGTGGACAATCTGACCACCTGTGCCAACCAGGAGGACTACATAAACATGGGCTACAACGCAGCAAAAAAGGCCTACGATGCTGTTCATCTGGCAAAATATATCATAGCTGTCGAGCTCATCTGCAATGGTCAGGCGCTGGATTGTCATGACAGCCAGGACGTGTCCCCGGCCACAGCGGCGGTCTATTCCCTGCTACGCACCGTAGTTCCTGTGCTAAACCAGGACGCCCCTCTACAGCCCTTTATCGAAACGGTGGCAGATCAGATTTTAGATAGACAATACATTAACGCAGTGGAATCTATCATTGGTACTTTAAAATTCTAAAAGAAAGTAAGGAGGTAAAATTATGTTAACTGCCTTGGACAATATTACCATAATCATAGGCGTGATTGTCCTTTTTATGATTGGCAAGTTTTTCTCAAAAACATCTCAGGACATGGATAGCTTTTATCAGGCCAATAAGGCCCTGCCCTGGTCTCTGGCCGTGGGCACCCTGGTAGCCTCTTGGTACGGTGGTGCTGGCGTCATCGGCACCATCGGCTATACCACCAGCATGGGTATCTCCGCATTCTTTATTTGGTCAATTTCCTGTCACTTGACCCGTTTCCCCCTGGCCCTGTGGGTGGCTCCCCGCATTTCGGTAAAGGTAAATACCACCATGACCGAGCTGATTGGCCGCTATTACGGCCGTGCGGCCAAGTATTTGGGCGCCATCGTACTGGTGGTATCCTGCCTCTCCATTGCCGAGATTGCAGCCACGGGATATGTGGGTATGGCTGCATGGAATGTGAACAAGCTCATTGTTGCTGGAGTCGTGGTGCTCATTGCCACACTCATCACCTGTCTGGGTGGTCTAATGGGTGTAGCAGTTACCGATATGATCTTCTTCGGCCTGATGATTACCTGTGTAGCCTCCGTATTTCCCACAGTCTTCTTTGGTATTGGCGGCTTTGAGGGAATTGAGCGGGTGCTGTCCGTAGAGGCCCCTTCCATGCTCACCCCTATGGGTGGCACCCCTATCGGCAGAGCGCTGTGCCTAATCATCTTGTGCGTTAACGTCTATAAGGATCCCGCCTTTTATCAGCGCTTTACGGCTTCCAACTCTGCCAAAACGGGCAAGCGGGCCATGCTGATGTGCTTTTCCATCTGGATGTCGTTCGACGTGGTGCTGATTTTTACCGGTATTATCCTGCGCACCATGGATCCTGCCCTGACTGTGCAGCCTGAGGTAGCCTATGTCCAGTTAATTTTGTCCCACCTGCCCGTGGTGGTTCGTGGTATGTTTATCTTCGGACTGATGGGCGCCATTATTTCTACCATCGACTCCTATTTCCTCATTGGCGGCGAAATCGTGGCTCGAGACATCATAAGTCCCCTGCGAAAGACACCGCTCAATGACCGGCAAAGTATTAATGTCACCCGTGTCTGCTGCATCCTCTTCGGTGCCGTCGGCCTGTTTACCGCTTTTAAATTTCCCCTGGTCTACGACGCTTTCCTGTTTATCAACAGCCTGAGCATGTGCGGACTGTTTGTCCCCGTTCTGGTGGCCGTCATGTCCAACGGTAGAAAAACCCCCGTAGCCGGTCTGGCCAGCATGATTTTCGGTGCAGGCTCATGGATCTACTTCACCTATTTCCCCGTAAGCCTAGAGGCTCTGGGAGGGCAGGTGGATGCGTTGCTGATTGCACTGCCCATCTCCTTCATCGCCTTCCTCATTGGCAACCGCTTTGGTGAAGAGCAATACCAAGACAATCAGATTAGTGTATGACAAGTTTAAGGAGAAAATAATATGAACAAGCAAAATGATCCTACCAAGCAGAAAATTGAAAAGGTAGAATGGTTTGGTGTTGACGGGCTTTTGTGCTTGCTTTACGCCGTGTTGGGTACCATCTACTCTTATGGTATCATCAATCGCATTGACTTTATCGTAGGCATAATGGCACCTTGCGTTGCCATTACTATCACGGTGCTGGTATTTTTGCGCTACTGCACCGAGGTGCTCAATTTTACCCATAAATCAAACAAGAAATAAGACAGGTTTTATTTAGACAAATACCAAAACAGCCTGTAATCGGCGGTTGGAGGCAACAAATGAAAATTTTTACATTTCCTAAGCGACTTAGCGAACGCGAAGCCTATGAAATAGCAAAAAAGAGGGGAAATATAATCGGTCGCATGATGGTAAAAAAAGATACCATCACGATGAAGCTGATGTATCTGGAAAGTCGGGAAATTATCTTCAATATGACCTATGAAGATGCCCCTCTGGTTCGCCTAATGCGCCGCAACGCCGCCCCCCGGCCAACCCAAAAGATTCGGATGCTGGTGGAGGGAACTCGCGGACTGCCTGCCTATGTAGATAAGGATCTGGAGCTTCAAGAAATTGAAGTGACAGACGAAAGTGCAGTTCAAAATTCCGAGCTTCCTGATGAAAAGCTGGTGCAGGAAGGCAAGTTTCTGGCAAGACGCATGGTACGTCGTCAGTTGGGAAAGACGGTCACCATGGAGGTGGATCAGATGCGCTCAGTATACCGTCCGTACTATATCGCATTTTACGGGGCCATGGAACAGGGCACCAAGGTGCGTTACCTTCCCATTCCTGCAGACAAAAATATCATCACCAGAACCTGCTAATTGTCGCAGCTGCCGCCACCACGGGCGGACGCCTTTTGTACCGTAGGAATGGATGTTGAAGCGTGCCGGTTAATCTTGGGCGGATACCGCCTTGCGCTGCCTGCCTGTATTTTCATTTGAATTAAGAATCAACCGCCAAATGTCTTGCAATTCATGGTCTTAAACGAATCATTAAAACTTGCAACCACTGGGAATGGCAGCCGAATGGCTGCCATTCCCAGTCTCATACAGAAAAGGGTGCCTTTAAATCCTCTGGCGTGCCCCAATATGCAGACCGCTTTTTTGTAGAGAGGGGCCGTTGGTTCCATAGTAGCCGCAGCGTTGGAATGTGTGTAAACACAAAGCATTTTCCCCGTTTCAATGTTTTTTCATATTGCCCAAAGGTTTGGAGAAAGGACAAAGCCCCTCCAAAAAACGCTTAAACAGCGGATTTAGAGGGGCTTTCATGGTGCCGCTGACCGGACTTGAACCGGTACGATATCGCTATCGAGGGATTTTAAGTCCCTTGTGTCTGCCGATTCCACCACAGCGGCTGATAAAATCGCTCATTCATTTTACAATAGGCGGCGAAAGATGTCAACCATAAGGTTGAAATAGGACGAGCAGTGCCCTATAATATAGTAAATAGAGAAAGGGGGGTGGCTGTGAAAAGAACCGTATTTTGGTTTGCCGCACTGCTTACATCATGGCTTTGCGTCGTTGGTGCACCGGCGCAGACGTCTGACGTCGCCGTTATCGACGGCACACAGGTATTTATGGCGCAAGCCGGTGGCGAGCCGTGTCGGGTAGAGAGCAGCGCAGAAAGCCTTAGAACGGTGGTTCGGCCGGGTTCGACCCTCTATTTTTCGATTGCGAACGCCACCCGTGCCGAGGATCTCAACGGCCTGCGTGTGGTGGTGGACTGGAGCAAAAATGGCAATCTAACCGAAATGCCGCGGATAGAATATCGCAAAATGATGGATGAGACAGGCGAGAAATCACTGGGTTTTCGGTACGTGGCGGCGGTGGATATTTTGGATACAGTCGACACCAGACCCCATACGCTGCGCGGTTATATCAAAGTGGCTGAGCGCGCCAATGCGTCGGCGCCCAAAGTGTCGATGACCATTCTTGTGCGCCACGATGGCCGTGAGGATACCGAGCGCATGGTCAGCTGTGCCCAAAAACAACTGTTGATGGATTTTGGCCGCACTGAAGAAACGGTGCAGATCGCATTTTATGACAGCGCGATTTTTGAGGTGGATGTTACCGGGCAAGGTGCGCTGGATGTGGGATGCAGCACTGAACCGGTCACCGATATTGCCGCGCGATACCCCGACGCTATGCTCAAGTTTTTAACATGGGGGAATCAGCCGTTTTTTAACCGCTCCGGAAAGCTGGTGCTCTATGCCGAGCCGGGTTGGTTTTTGTACGCCGTTCGTGACAACAGACTGGTTGCGCGCGCCGAAAATTATTCCGAGCAAGAGGGCGGCTTTGTCGTGATGACCCGCCGCTTGGAGGGGTTTGTAATCTCAGACCGTCCGCTCGATCCTGCGGCTGTACCGGTACCCCGACCGAACCCGCCGACAGCGGTGTGCTGATCAGCTAGAAAAAATTGGATTTGCTTGCAGTAAATTCTTAGGCCTGGAACACTTGTAAAGTATAACGCCTAGTGCTAAAATGATAACCATAGGAAAAATATAGTCAAACAGGAGGATTTTTTCATGAAAAAACTTTGCTGCGCTATGCTGGCGCTGGCTATGATTGTTGCAGCGGCACCTGTCGCGATGGCAGCGACAGGCTACAACGAGGGTGATATATACCTCAAGGACGATGACTACTATGATGACGGCCCTCAAAGCACACTTGCGCCCGGCAGTTCAGGCTATGTTTATCTTTGCGATTATGAGAGCGGCCAGTCGACCGGCCCTAAGAGCATTCGCATAGAGGACATGGAAGTTCTGGATTCGGACAACGGCAAGACGGTGAAGCTCATCTCGGTTGACAGATCGGCCTCCCGCCTTAAAGTAGACGGTGATCAAAGAGCATGGTTTGTCAAGCTCGATGTCAGATCCGTCAGTCCATCGAGTTACCCCGACGATGGCTTTGATGTCGACATACTGACGCTGGAATACACCTATGATGATGAGAAGTACGAAGGCGTGGCGGTTAATCTTGATGCCATCGAATATGAAGTAGCTGATGACGAGTTTTTAGAAGATGCGCAGATGTTTACTTTCGAGAAAGAGGATGACGTTGACATCGATTTGCCTGATAGCGCAGGCCGCTACACCGGCGTTGCGCGCAAGGACTTTGACGTTGTTGCCGCCATGGATACCGACGTGGACAGCGCGTTGCTCAACAAATATCCCAGCGCCGATATCCGCTTCTTTAACGGCAATGGTGCAACTTTCCCTGTAACCAGCGGAAAATTGATCATCTTTGCCGACAGCAATGATTACCTGTATGAAGTTTCGGGCAGCACACTGACCGATCGCAGCAGCACTTGGGATAAAAGCGAGGATGCTTTTGTCGTTTCGACCACAAAAATCGGTCGATATGTCGTGTCGGATACCAAGCTGTCGGCCAAGCCGAGTTCGAGCAGCAGCACCGGTTCAAGCAGTAGCAATACCGGAAACACCGGAAACACCGGCAGCTCTTCTTCGACCTCGAGTGAATACATCGGCCCCCCGACCACGCCTTCCAATCCCCAGACTGGTGCCAACGCCTAAAGTTTTGTAGCCTTTTAGGGGGTGTTGCAAAATGTGTTGCATTTTGCCGCATCCCCTTTAATATTGTCAATCTTGCATCGGGAGGACTTAAAAATGAAGAAGTTGTTTGCTTTGCTGCTTATACTTACAACCGTAGCGGCATTGAGCATCTGTGCGTCTGCGGCTTCACGCGGCACAGCCTACATTGAAGATAATGGGTATTACGATGAAAAAGTAACCGAGGCGGCCCCCGGCGCCACCGTTTATATTGCGCTTGTCGAAGCGGAAGATACCGACTCCGACTATGAAGTCTCAAGCAGCATGACGCCAACCACGGCCAGAGTGATTTCGGCCAAAACTGAAAGCTTCAGCGAAGATAAGGATTACCGCTTGATCAATACCGGCAATCTGGATATTGAAAAACTGGAGGTCGAGGATGGCGGTTCGTGGTACTTTGCCGTTTTAGAAATTAAAGAGATCGACTTGGATGACTACCCCGATGACGGCTTTATGGTGGAGGGCAGGCTCAAGGTTACCCGCAAGGGTGGCAGCACCTTTACGTTGGATCTTGAGGATGCACTGGATGCGATCTGCTTTTCTGAGGCTCAAAATGAGGACGAGCTAGCCAAGCAGGCACAGCTGTACACCTTAAAAAGCAACACCGAGTTTTCGCTCGAATTTCCTAATGAGAACGGCCGCTTTTCAGGCAAAGCCAGAGGGTCGCTCGACGTGTTGGCGTCGATGAGCCACGCCAAAATTTCGGCTATCACCCGGCTTGAGCGCAATGCCGATATGACGTTTTACATCGGCAATAACGCGGCGTTTTCAAATATCAGAGATGGGCAGTTGATCATCGAGGCCGATTATGGCAATTATCTCTACAAAATCGGCACCTCAAACAGACTGACCGATGTGACCAACACCTATGACGAGGATGAAGATGCCTTTGTGATCGATACCGACGTATTGGGCAAGTATGTTGTTTCGGACGAGCGGTTGTCCACGAGCGGGACCTCCTTTGATGATGAAGAAGACGAGCAGGACAGCGATGGTACCTACATCTATACTGAGGATGATGAGCAGGACAACCGAGACGACGAGGACGCCTATGTATCGGTGCCGCTCGTCAATCCGTCGACGGGTGCAGCAGTTTAGGCTGATGCTCAATGGCGTGTTTTGTCGGTACAAATGCGTTTTTCTTGTGCTACATATCAATGAATATCGAGAGCCGCAGGAGTGCTTTATTTCCTGCGGCTTATTTATTGTTGCGTTTGGTTTTGGGTGTCATCAAATTTTGCGCCCCGGCGTTTTTAATTCTATCATTTTGCCATCACCGTTATGTCATTCGCCGCATAGCATGAATCAAGAGGTGAGGTAAATGCGCGATGTGCTTTTAATCATTTTAGGGGTGTGCACGACACTGCTTGCAGGCATGTTTTGCGAGCAAGTCTTAGTCTGGATGCTGCGTCCGGCGCATCAGGGTGAACCGGTGACACTGCTGCCGGTGATAGGGGAATGCCCAAGTTTGGAGCGACAATTGCGTTGGCAATATTTTTGCTTGCAATCGCAATCGTATTTCGGCCGCAGGGGTGTGCGGTTGGTTATCGTCGACTGTGGCGCGAGCGGAAACACGCTGCGTATGGCTCAACTGTTCTGTCGGGATAAAACCGATGCGATTGTCTGCACGCCTGAGGGCTTGCGTCGAATTATTGGGAACGACACCATTTACAAAGCGGTGGCGCTTGTATTATACTAAATAAGAAATCACATCGACCCGATGGGCGCCATAACCGGCGCCCGGAAGGTTTTACAGGGGGCGCGCACTTTGGCGTTGCAGCTATCGCAGCCGCCCCAACAAGGTTTTTGAGGAGGCTGCTTGTGGCGGACTGCAATAAGATTCAGGGGATCGTAAACGACGTGGTTTACCACGCACAGGAGAGTGGCTTTACCGTGTTGGAACTGGCCGTCGGTGAGGAGTTGATTACCGTTACCGGACAGGCCGTCGGCATCAGCCGCGGGGAAGAGATCATTGCCAGCGGACAGTTTGTGATGCACCCCAACTATGGGCGGCAGCTCAAAGCGAATTCCTTTGAACAGATCACGCCCGCCACCGCAGCGGCGGTTTTACGCTATCTTTCAGGTGGCGCCGTCAAGGGGATTGGTCCGGTGACAGCCTCGCGTATTGTGGCCAAGTTCGGGGACAAAACGCTGGATATTATGGAAAAAGAACCGGCGCGACTCACACAGGTGCGGGGCATTTCTCCGCAGAAAGCTGAAAATATAGGGCAGGAATACACTCAACTTTTGGGGATGCGCGCCGTCATGGCGTTTTTGTCGGCACACAGCATTGAGCCGATCGCGGCGGTTGCGATGTGGAAAAAGTGGGGCGCCATGGCAAGAGAACGTATCAATGCCGATCCATTTTGCCTGTGCGACAGGGATGTCGGCGTGTCGTTTGAAAAAGCGGACGCCATCGCTGCGACGCTCGGCGTGGACGAGACCGACGGTTGCCGTGTGCGTGGTGGCATTTTGCATGTGCTGGCGCACAATCTCAATAATGGACATGCTTGCTTGCCCATTCAAAAACTGGTGGAAGCCTGTTGCCGTTTACTCAATATCGGCGCTGAGTCGGTTGAAATCGGCGTCGACGATCTTTGTGAACGCGGTGAGGTGATGAGCGAGGAAATTTTTGCAGTGCGCTTTATCTACCTGCCGGACCAGTTTTTCGCCGAGGTGTATGTGGCGGAGCGGTTGGGGATTATGATGCGCTTTTTGTCGCAGGATGCCGCGGTAACGCAAGAGGAGTTGGCAGCACTGGAGCGCGAGCTGGGCATTCGCTATGCCGCACAGCAGCAACAGGCGATTTTTTGGGCAGCGGCGCATCCGATTATGATATTAACCGGCGGCCCCGGCACCGGAAAGACCACCACGCTAAACGGTGTGGTCACACTGTTTGAGCGCCGCGCTATGAAGGTGGCACTCGCTGCCCCGACAGGGCGTGCAGCCAAGCGCCTTTCGGAGGTGACCGGACGCGAGGTCAAGACGATTCACCGTCTGCTGGAAGTGGATTTTGGCAGCCGTGAGCGCGGCAATTTACAGTTTAAGCGCAATGAGCAAAATCCGCTGCCGTTTGACGCGGTGGTGGTGGACGAGATGTCGATGGTGGACGCAACATTATTTTCGTCGCTGCTCAAGGCGGTGCGCACCACGGCGCGTCTGGTTTTGGTGGGAGATCCCGACCAGTTGCCGTCGGTCGGTGCAGGCAACGTTTTACACGACTTGATCGACAGCGGGGCGGTGGCCTGTGTACATCTCAACGAGGTGTTTCGTCAAGCGGCTAACAGCCTGATCATTACGTCGGCGCACGACATTGTCTCGGGACAGATGCCCACCCTAAAGTGCCATGATGCCGATTTTTTCTTCCTGCCCGGAACCACACAGGAGCAGGCGGCCTGCACCGTGGCCGATCTGTGTGCCCGCAGGCTGCCAAAAGCCTATGGTTATTCGCCGGTGCAGGATATTCAGGTTATTGCCCCCACCAAGCAGGGCGCGGCGGGAACAATTGAACTCAACCGGATGTTGCAAGAGGCGCTCAATCCCCCAGACAAAAGCAAGTGCGAACACAAGGTGGGAAATTTTTTGTTGCGTGAGGGTGACAAGGTCATGCAGATCCGCAACAACTATGACATCGAATGGCAGCGCCCCGATGGCGAACAGGGTTTGGGCGTTTTCAATGGGGACATCGGAACGGTGGAGATGATTGACAGGCCTACGCGTTCGGTCATTGTCACGTTTGAAGACCGTCGGGCGGAGTATGCCTTTGATATGCTCAATGAGTTGGATTTGGCCTATGCCATCACGGTACATAAGAGTCAGGGAAACGAATTTGACGTGGTGATTATCCCGCTGTTGGGGCGGCACAAAAGACTGCATTACCGCAATTTGCTTTACACAGCGGTAACCCGCGCCAAAAAGCTGTTGATTTTGGTTGGACATGCCGACACGGTGGCCGCCATGGTTGAAAACAACCGTAAGACGCTGCGATATACCAATTTGGCGCCGAGGATACGGGAGCAGCTGGGCATGTAAGCATGCCGCCAATGCTGCTGAAAAAATTTTTAATGCACCAATCTACAAAAAAACGCGCGCAAAATCGATGATGATATGGTATGATTAGGCGTGATCAAAAAACGGCCATTCAGGCGCCTATTTTTTGAAAGGTGGCAATATACTTATGACTTCCAGCGATATCGGAATCGACCTGGGTACCGCAACCGTTATTATTTATGATATGCAAAAGGGCCTGCTGCTAAAAGAACCATCGGTTGTGGCGGTGGACAGCCGCAGTGGCGACATTATTGCGGCGGGCGATGATGCGTATCGCATGCTGGGGCGCACCCCGGATAGAATTCGCGCGGCCATGCCGCTTGTCGACGGCGTTATTTCCGACTTCGATATGACAAAGGCCATGATTTCGCACTTTATCCGTAAAATTAACCCGAACAATATCATCAAACCCCGCGTGGTGATCTGTGTGCCCAGCGGCGTGACCGAGGTCGAGGCCAACGCCGTTGTTTCGGCGGCCCTTTCTTCCGGTGCGCGCAAGGTGTATCTCATCGAAGAGCCGGTTGCAGCCGCCATCGGCGCGGGTATTGATATTCAAAAACCGGAGGGCAATATCATCCTCGATATCGGCGGCGGCACCAGCGATATTGCGGTGCTCAGCTTAAACGGCGTTGTGTGCAAAACCTCGGTGCGCATGGCGGGGCGCAAGCTCGACGAAAGTATCGTCAAATATGTCCGCCGAAACTTTGGCTTACTGATCGGTGAGCGCATGGCCGAACGGGCAAAAATGGCCTGCGGCAGCGTTTGCTTTACCCCTGAAGAGGACTGTGAAATTGTCATCAAGGGTCGCAACTTGAGCACAGGCCTGCCCGGGCAGATGACCATCACGCGTGGGCAGCTTTGCGAGGCGATGTCCGAGGGCATCCAGTTGGTTGTGAATGCCGTGCGGCGCATATTAGAAAACACTCCGCCGGAACTCGCGGCGGACATCTATCGCAATGGACTGACAGTGACCGGCGGTGGTGCACTGCTGCATGGTATCGATCGCCTGCTGGGCGACAGCACCCGTCTTGAGGTGCATATTGCCGAGAACCCCACAGAATGTGTCGCTAAAGGCACGGCGGCCGCTTTTATGGTGGTGGATAAATTGGCAGATGGCTTTATGAAGAGCGCGACCTATCTGCATTGATGTGGTCGGCACGATCTTCTGGATGCAAAAAGGAGGGCGTCGATGAAACTGGAGCTTCATGAATTTTTAGCAAACTTTGAAAAAATCGCCGGTATCGGCAAAACACCCGAGGGCGGTTGCACGCGCCTTTCGATGAGCGATGCGGACATTCAGGCGCGCAAAACGCTCATCGACATGTTGCAACAAGCAAATTTTGCGGTGGCAGTTGACGCGACAGGCGCCATCTGGGCCAGACTTGAGGGCGAAAAGCCCGATTTGCCCGCTGTGCTGGTCGGTTCGCATATCGATACGGTGCGCAACGGAGGCAAATATGACGGTCTTTTAGGGGTCATGCTGGGTTTTCAGGCGATGCGGCAGATCAAGCACAGCGGTGAAAAACACAAACGCGCCATCGAGCTGGTGGTGTTTCCCACCGAAGAATCGGCGCGCTTTAACTATCCGACGGTGGGCAGCAAACTTCTGGCTGGGCGTCTTGAGCCGGAAAAGCTCAAGGAGATGGTGGATAAGGACGGCCTCTCGCTTTATGAGGCGCTTGTCGCGCGCGGGTACGACCCCGACCACCCCCAAGCTGGGCAACAGCGATTGAAAAGTGCCGCCTGTCTGCTGGAGCTGCACATTGAGCAGGGGCCTTTGTTGGAGAGCAGCGGTATTTCGGTCGGTGTGGTGTCGGCCATTGCGGCGCCCACCCGCTTGGCGGTGGAGATTGTCGGTGAATATGCCCATTCCGGCGCTTGCCCCATGCATCTGCGGCACAATGCACTTGCCGCAGCGGCCGAGTTTATTTTGGCGGTGGAGCGCATAGGTACTGAGGAGGCGGTGCATCAGTCGGTGGCGGCGGTGACACTTTGTGAGTTGGTGCAGGGTTCTATGAACGTGGTGCCCGGCCATGTCAAAATGGCGGTGGATATCCGCGGTATTGAGATGGCGAGCATCAACCGCTGTGTGCGCAGTGTCCAAGAGCAGTTACAATCTATTGCCGATCTGCGGGGTGTGCAGTGTACGCATCGTATAATCAGTAGCGATAAACCGGTGCCGATGCACGCGCGGATGCGCAGTGTCATCTGTGCGGCCTGCGACAAGTGCAACATTCAATGTAAGGAGATGCCCAGCGGTGCAGGTCACGATGCGATGAACGTCGCATCGGTTATTGATACGGGGATGATTTTTATTCCCTGCAAAGGCGGCATCAGCCACAATCCTGCCGAATCGGTGGAAAATGCGGATATAGCGGATGGCTTTGCGGTGCTTTATACAGCGCTGTTGGATGAAGCCAATCGTCCATAAGTGCCTTTTGGCTCCAATCGGTCGAAAAAGGTGGATTTAGGGCGAATAAAAAAAGGGGGGAGTGGGTGCAGTAAATTGTTGATTGAAGTGGTGAGCAGTTGCCACCACCTCAGGGTCGTCCCCCGACATTCGTAGCGAAAGGCAAATTATAAATTATAATTATGAGGTGACTTTGATGTTCAAAAATTTTCAATTGCCCGAAATAACTTTTGGTGCGCTTACCATGGATAAACTGCTCTCCACGCTGTTAGTGTTGGCACTTTGTTTGGTAGGTATCAAAATATTAATGCGGTTGGTCTCTCGGATGCTGGCCAAATCCAAGGTGGATAAAACGCTGCATAGATTTATATACTCAGCCGTGTACATCCTGCTCTACGTGTTAACAGGACTGGTCGTAGCGGATCAGTTGGCTATTCAAGTTACGTCACTGATCGCCGTATTGAGCGTCGTCGGCTTGGCCATTTCGCTGGCAGTGCAGGGCGCGCTTTCAAACGTCATGGGCGGTGTCATGATTCTGCTCAATAAGCCGTTTGTTGTCGGTGATTATGTCGAGGCAGGCGAAATTTCGGGCACAGTGGATGAAATCGGCCTGAGTTACACCAAGTTCATGATGCCGGACAATAAAATGGTGTTTGTTCCCAACAGCGATATTGCCTCAGCCCGTATTATTAATTATACCAATGCGACGCAGCGTCGGCTGGAAATCAAGGTGACTGCTTCCTACGACAGCCCAACCGAGCGCGTCAAAAAGGCGCTGTGTGCAGCGGCGGCCCGCCACGAAGAAATTGCATCCGATCCGCCTGTGTTTGCCAATATTTCGGATTATAGGGATTCATGCATCGAGTATATCCTGCGTGTATGGGTGCCGACCGACGACTATTGGCCCATTTATTTTGCACTTTTGGAAGAAATCCGCGAGGAGTTTGAAAAGGATGCGGTAGAAATGACTTATCCGCATATGAATGTACATATGCTGCAAAAATGATTGATCGACGATAAAATCACGTAAGAGTGGTGGCGAAAGCCGCCACTTTTTGTGTTGTTGCCCCCTGATCGATGCGTGGGCTCAGCGCTTTAAAAATGGGAAAGTGACCACGCTCGGTAGCGCAATGCAAGAGCGTGTATTCTGCGATAGAGCGACACCATGCATCAAAAGGGGGATGCGTTGCCATAAAATTACAAATTTTCGTGGCGTTAACATAGGGGTCTGCCTGTCCTATGCGCATCAATTCGGGCAAAATGGTTAAAAATAGTGGCAATACACAGCTTTACATAGCGGTGCTGCGGTTAAAATGACGGAAAAATTGCAGAATCGTCATAATAAACAGACAATCCACCGTACAAAAACAAAAAATAACCTATCGTTAGAAGAAATGTAAATTCTGCTCAAATAGTCCCCGAACTATTGAAATCTGTATTTTGGACGCGTATAATTGTATTTCAATGGAAGAATTATTCCGTGCGCTCTGTACCAAAAATATGGACATCTTTAATTTGGAGGAGATTTATTATGAAAAAAATTATAGCGTTGTCACTGGTGTTTGCCCTGTTGCTTGCCTTGACTGCTTGCGGCGGCACCAATTCCTCAGCTTCCGTTGTCGATTCGTCTGCATCGGGCGATGTCATCAAGATTGGCGTATACGAGCCGGCCTCCGGCGATAATGGCGCAGGGGGCAAGCAGGAGACATTGGGCATCCAGTATGCAAACAGTTTGGTTAACACCGTCAACATTGACGGAAAAGAGTATAAAGTCGAGCTTGTGATCGTTGATAACGAGTCTTCTACCGACAAGGGGCCGTCGGCGGCCGCGTCATTGGTCAGTTCCGGCGTTTCAATTGCGTTGGGTTCCTATGGCTCCGGCGTTTCGATTGCCGCTTCCGACGTGTTTGCCAATGCCGGGGTTCCGGTGATCGGCGTCACCTGCACCAATCCGCAGGTTACCGAGGGCAATACGCACTACTTCCGCATTTGCTTCCTCGATCCGTTCCAGGGAACCGTTCTGGCCAACTTTGCCACCGATAATTTTTCGGCCAAAACCGCTTACGTTCTAGCTAAGCTTGGCGACGATTATTCGGTAGGGCTCAGCTACTACTTCCAAAAAGCATTTGAGGCGCTGGGGGGAGAGGTTATTTACGAGACATTCCCCGAGGGCAACAGTGATTTCACCCCCTATCTGACCAAAGCAAAAAATGAGGGTGCCGATGTTTTCTTTGCACCTGTTTCGACCGAGGCCGCAGCGCTTGTCATTGAGCAGGCGAACGCGCAGGGACTGGATATCCCGATCATGGCGGGCGATACATGGGATTCTAACGTCATTCTCAATGCGGCCGAGGGTACGCAAAACGACCTGTATGTCACCACTTTCTTTGATGAGGGTACCGACGATGCGCAAGGTGCACAGTTCGTCACAGGCCTAAAGGAATGGATTAACGCAAGCGCCACCAATCTGGCCAATAACGGCGGAGACGATTCCATCGCGGCGGTTTCCGCTATGGGGTATGACGCTTACTTCACCGCGCTTGAGGCCATTAAGATTGCCGGATCTGCCGATCCCAAGGCTGTTAACGAAGCATTGAATCAAGTTGAATACACCGGTATTTCCGGCAAAATTAACTTCAACGAAACCGGTGACGCCGTCCGCGATGCTGCCTTTGTCAAGAAGGTCAACACCGCCACCGGCAAATGGGAATTTGTTGCGATTCAGGGCGTTAATTAAGGCATAACCCCAAAAAAGGCGCCTTAAAATGAAATAAGCTTGGCGGGAGTAAATAGTAGCTATCAGCTCCCGCCAAATTCTATATTATGTGGGGGTAAAACATGGAGTTTTTTAACGAGAATCTGCCGTACATATTGGCGGGAATCTCGGTGGGTGGGCAGTATGCGCTGATCGCCATCGGCTATACGATGGTTTACGGTATTTTGCGCCTGATCAATTTTGCACACGGCGATATTTTTATGGTGGCCGGCCTGATGATGGTCTACCTGTCAACCGCCATGCCGCTGTATGCCGCCATACCGCTTGTGTTGGCGCTTACCGTTTTGCTCGGCTTTATCATTGAGCGTGTGGCTTATAAGCCGCTGCGCAGTGCGCCGCGTATGTCGATTATGATTTCGGCTATCGGCGTTTCTTATCTGCTCCAAAATACGGCACTTTATGTGACGGGCGGTCTGGCCAAGCAATATCCGCCCATCCCGTGGATCAGCGATATTATCAATATTGGCACCGCGACAACCAAGCGCGTCACGGTGATCACACCGGTGCTCACCATCCTTTTGGTGGTGGCGCTGGTCATACTGATTAAATATACGAAGATCGGCATGGCGATGCGTGCAGTTTCACGCGATTTTGAAACGGCGCGGCTGATGGGCATCAAAATCAACAGTGTTATCAGCATGACCTTTATCATTGGCTCACTGTTGGCCGGTGTCGGTTCCCTGCTGTATTTTACAAATTACACCGGCGTCGTGCCGACGGCGGGTGCCATGCCTGGCCTCAAAGCGTTTGTCGCTGCGGTGTTCGGTGGCATCGGGTCGATCCCCGGCGCAGTGGTGGGTGCGTTCATCATCGGCATCTGTGAAAGCTTAATCAAGGGGGCAGGCTGGACCACCTTCTCGGATGCTTTCACCTTTGCGTTGCTCATCGTCATTCTTGTGGTTAAACCCACGGGACTGTTCGGTGAAAAAATAACGGATAAGGTATAGGTGGCGGTTATGGATAAAAAGATGAAAAGCATTTATACTCTTATCGCGGTGGCGGCGCTGTTTGTATTTCTATTTCTTCTTGAGCGCACATTGCCCGCGACTTCCATGTTGTTCACGGTGCTTAAAAAAGGTGCCATCTACGCACTGGTGGCTGTTTCGCTCAACCTTTTAAACGGATTCACAGGCTTGTTTTCACTCGGTCAGGCGGGCTTTATGCTCATCGGTGCCTATACCTATGCCATCTTTACGATTCCGCCGCAGGCCAGGACGCAGGTTTATCAATACTTTGATGGCGGCGTTATTCAGTTTGCACTGCCGGTGCCGGTGGCGTTGGTTTTAGCGGGCCTTGCAGCGGCACTGTTCGCCTTTCTCGTTGGATTGCCTGTTTTGCGTTTAAAGGGAGATTATCTCGCAATTGCGACACTGGGATTTGCTGAAATCATCCGTGCCATCTTCCAGTGGGATAAGTTGGGGCCCATCACCAATGGTTCCAATTTGTTGCGTAAATTCCCGACCTTTTCGTCGGTGCTGTTTCCGTTTGCCGTGTCCGGATTGTGCATCGCTTTAATTGTCCTGCTGATCAATTCTTCATTCGGGCGGGCCTTTAAAGCGATTCGTGAGGATGAAATCGCAGCTGAGGCGATGGGCATCAACCTGTTTAAGCATAAAATACTTTCATTTGTCATCAGCTCATTTTTTGCGGGGGTCAGTGGTGCCCTGTTGGCGATGTATCAGACGACCGTTCAGGCGTCGGCCTTTAAGGCGGCCATGACCTATGAAATTTTACTGATCGTAGTCATCGGTGGGATCGGTTCGGTCACCGGCAGCTGCCTTTCGTCTTTTTTGTTTATCGCTTGCAGCGAGTGGTGGCTGCGTTTTCTCGACGCCCAAACGGTTATCAATGGGTTCCAAGTGCCGTTTTTGCGCTCTGGATTTCGCAAGGTGGTGTTTTCGGTCATCATCATGTGCGTCGTGCTTTTTTACCGCCAAGGCATCATGGGCGACCGCGAAATTTCGGTGGATGGCCTGATTCGCTTCATTAAAAAGCCGTTTGCAAAAAAAGCCAAGACGAAGGGTGGTGCAGCGCATGAATAACAACATATTGCGTTTAGAAGACGTCACGATGCAGTTCGGCGGAGTTGTGGCGGTCAACGACCTCTCGTTGGAAATTAACCGCGGTGAAATTGTGGCGCTCATCGGCCCCAACGGCGCGGGAAAAACCACCGCATTTAATGTGATTACCGGTGTTTATACCCCCACAAACGGTGCGATTCATTTGAATGGCGAATGTATTGTTTCAAACCATCCCCAGGGCGCGATGAAAAAGCTTTATCAGGGCAGCAAACCCAATACATTCAACAAAGTGATGGTTAAAACGCCCGATGAGATCACCAAATTGGGAATCGCCAGAACCTTTCAGAATATCCGACTGTTTAAAAACCTAACGGTGTTTGAAAATGTCCTGATCGCGCGGCACATGCGTACAAAAGCCAATGTGTTTTCAGCTGTGCTACACCTCAATCACGCCGAAGAGACAGCAATGCGTCAAAGAACACTGGAGTTGCTGCAAATTTTAGGACTGGCGGATATTAAAGATGAAAAGGCCAACAATCTGCCCTACGGCAAACAGCGCCGCCTTGAAATTGCGCGTGCATTGGCCACCGAACCCACGCTGCTGCTGCTCGATGAACCGGCTGCGGGCATGAATCCGCAGGAAACGGAGGAATTGACCGACTTTATCAAGCAAATTCGAGATGATTTTGGTCTGACAGTATTGATGATTGAACATCACATGGATTTGGTCATGCGCATTTCCGATCGTATCTACGTGCTGGATTTTGGGAAGACCATCGCTTCCGGCACCCCGGAAGAGATCCAAAACAACACGCGTGTCATAGAGGCATATCTGGGGGGGACATTCGATGATTAAGGTCAGCGATTTAAAGGTCAATTATGGCGGCATTGAGGCGGTCAAGGGCATTTCGTTCGATGTTCCGGAAAAGAGTATTGTCACCCTTATCGGTGCCAATGGCGCCGGCAAAAGCACAACACTGCGCGCTATTGCGGGACTTGTTCCTATACAAAGTGGCGAAATCACTTTTCTAAATGAAAAGCTTAGCGGTATGCCAACCGAAACGATTGTTTCAAAAGGGGTCACGCTGGTACCCGAGGGGCGGCGTGTCTTTGCTGATCTGACGGTGCTCGAAAATATTAAAATCGGCGCTTATTTGCGGCGCGACAAGCTGGATGACGACATTGCGTGGGTTTATGACTTGTTCCCGCGTCTCAAGGAGCGGCATTGGCAGGCGGCCGGCACACTTTCCGGCGGGGAACAGCAGATGCTGGCGGTGGCGCGTGCACTCATGTGCCATCCCAAGGTATTGATGATGGATGAACCCTCGCTGGGGTTGGCGCCTATCATCGTGCGCGGTATCTTTGATATCATCAAGGAAATTAACCGACAAGGCATGACCATTTTGTTGATCGAGCAAAATGCCAATATGGCATTGCACACCGCCGACTATGCCTATGTGCTTGAGACCGGCCGCATTACCATGTCCGGTCCCGGCAAGGAATTACTGGTGGATCCGGAGGTTAAAAAAGCCTATCTCGGCAGATAACAAAACAAAAAAAGCGGCCCGCCAATCGGTGAGATTGGCGGGCCGCTTTAGGCACAAAGAAACCTATGTGGCGTTAAACATTGGCGACTTGGCGGCTCTTTTTCCACTTGCGTATCTTGCTGCGAAAGGATTTGAAAGGGGCCACAGTATTGATATGAACCCATTTCCATACCGGCCAGTTGGCGGGTGTTGATGCTGCCCATTTTCTGCTGCCGGAGGCAAAAAGCACATCCTCTTCCAGACTGTCTAACCAAGTGATCAGCTCTGAAACAGTTTGAGTAAATTGTGCCCTGAGTGTTGACAAGGACGCTTGCTCATAGCGGTTATAAAAGCTTTGATAAAGTTCGCCCAGCCGGTTCCATTTATAGTTGGGCGCAGGCGTCACAACGGGCTTACCCTGCTGCTCATCTCGCTCCCACGCCAACAGCAAATGCATCCATCCCAGCTGATAGGCCAGCATTTCTTGCGGTGTTCGGTCGACACACGCCAAACGCAGTGCTTGATCGGTCTGTGCAACGTCGTCAAATTCTGAGATGAATAGCGCCGCCGTTTTTTCAATTTCATCGATTAGTGCTTTTTTATTCAGATAGCCTGGCATGATATGAACCCCTTTCATCTATACGCCACTGTTACCGCAGGCTGATTTCGCCGGTGAGA
The DNA here is from genome assembly GCA_047974975.1 of Candidatus Fimivivens sp. GTDB lineage: Bacteria > Bacillota > Clostridia > Oscillospirales > Ruminococcaceae > Yanshouia. Next base: position 96,526 of record JBKECV010000009.1, on the reverse strand, counting down.
TTTTGGGCGAACAGCGCAGAGACCGCCTTGGGCGAGGCCGTGTTCGCCAGTGCCCACATCAGCTTGGTAACAGCAGCTTCCGAGGTCATATCGCCGCCGGGAATAACGCCCTTATCCAACGCGCGCCGCCCCACCTCGTAGGTGGTCATATCGCTGCGTTCATACAGGCATTGGCTGCATACCACGACCGCAACACCACATTCAACCAGATACTCAAGTGCAGTCACAAGATCGCGGCGTAAAAAGGCAAGGCCGCCCGAGCCAAAGGCCTCAAGCACCACGCCGCGGCAGTCGAGCTGTGGCAGTGCTTTTAGAAAGCGCGGATCCAGTCCGGGGATCAGCTTGAATAGCGCCACGCGGCTATCAACTTGGTCGGACAGCGTGCAGGTGGCGCTTTGCGTGGGGAGCAGCGTGGGGTTTAGCACAAGTCCGTCCGAGCTCACCTGTGCCACCGCAGGCAGGTTGACACTGTCAAAGGCGTCAAATCCTGTGGTGCGAATCTTGACCGCGCGGCATCCCAACAGAACCTTGCGATCGAAGGCGACAAAAATACCCGCGGCGCCGCTGGCCGCCATGGCAAAGGCGGTGCGCAGATTATCCGGCCCATCCGAAAGGGGGTTAAAAATCGGCAGTTGGCTTCCGGTAAGCACGACCGGCAGGTCAATGCCCGGCAACATAAAACTGAGCATCGATGCTGTGTAAGCCATGGTATCGGTTCCGTGCGTGATTACAATGCCGTCGAAATTATCGCGCTGTTCAAATAGGGTGCGCGCTATCAGCTGCCATTCCTCAGGTTGGACGTTGGAGGAATCGAGCGTGAGCAGGTCGTGTATCGTCACCTCATAGGGGAGGGGACCAACCAGATCCAGCAGTCCCGCGCCGGATGCCGTCGGGCGCAGGCCATCTTTTGAAGGGGTCGAGGCGATGGTGCCACCTGTTGTGAGCAGCAATAACTTTTTCTTCATGTCATTTTTACCTCCGATCAGCGTATGGCACAGTAGATGATAGGCCCAAGGCGCTCGCCATTTGAGCGGTCGCACCGTTTATATAGTCATAATACCACAAGAAAAGAGGAAATAAACACGATTTTTATAAATTTTACCAAGCGGACTTTCACTCTCCCTAAACCTAGAAGAATACGACGGGCACAGCGCCCGTCCGATCAGTAAATGGCAACACCTGAGTGATTGACACAAATCTATCTGGTGGTATAATAATTAGGTATAGATAAATGTCTTTAGAGCCATGCCGATGCGCTGTTTGCTGTGGGGAGGCTTTAAAATAGGAGGTGAGGCCGGTGCGGCTTTTAGCGCTGCTTTTATCACTGCTGCTTTTAAGCGCTTGCAACGGCGTGCAGTTGGGCATCAACGAGTTGCTTGAGCCACCGCGCCTGACCACACAGCAGTCGGCCATTTACGACGCAGTTGAGCTGGCGGTGGGTACCGACACTTTCAAGCTGCGCTATCCGAGACGGGGCGAAAATCTTTCGGCTTGTGTACTCAATGATTTGGATCAGGACGGGCAGGACGAGGCCATTGTTTTCTATGAGTTGACGGTCAATGGCTTGACCTCTTCATGGATGAGCATTCTCACAGAGGATGATGGCGTTTGGAAGAGCCGTTATCAGCTTCCGGGGGAAGGCGGCGACATTGATTTTGTATCTTTTGCGGCGATTGAAAACACCGCGCGCAACAACATTATTGTTGGCTGGACGGTTGCGGGGAAGAATAATTTAGTTTGCAAGGTGTATGCTTACGCCGATGAAAGCGCCGAGATGCGATACGAGGGCAACTATAACGAAATTTTGATCGACGATGTGGATGGCAATGGGTTGGCTGAGATGGTGCTTTGCACTAAAAATCTGACCAAATCGGCGGTCATGTCGCTGATAAAATACCGTTCAGGTCGCATTGTGCGCACCAGTGAGGTTAAAATGCCCACAGCCATGACCGACTACGCCAAGCTTTCGTATGGCAAGCTCACGTCGGGGTTAAATGCGGTGTTTGCGGATATTTATCTGGGCGCCGACGAAATGACCACGCGTATTGCCGTCGTGGATGATCAAAAGTCTATCATTGAACCGCTGTCCAACGAGGAACTCGGCATTTACGAGTCTTTTGATCGGGCAACCCCAACACTGACCTGTGCCGATGTCAACGGCGATGGCCTCATCGATATCCCCATTTCTTCACCGCTTCCGGGTTATTCCACCAGCGAAGAGCGCGAGGTCGTTTATCTCACGGAATACATGAGCATTCTTGCCGGTGAACTGAAATGTGTCCAGCGCTCGGTGGTCAACTTTGCCGCGGGTTATCAGCTTAAACTGCCGGACGGCTGGAAAGATAGCGTCACGGTGCGACGGCAGTCGGATACCGGTGAGTGGCGATTTATGCTGTTTGATAAATCGATTGAAAACGCCTCTGTTGAGCTGTTGCGTATCCGTGTGGTCAGTCCGTCTGATTATCAGGATAAGTTTGAAACGACGCCATACAGTGTGGTCGGCACCAAAGGGGTCAACAGCTACCAGATTCATATTCCCGAAGAAGGTTATCCGGGATATTCGATTACCTATGAGCAGGCGCAAAGCCTGTTTTCAATGCTCGATTTGCAGTAACTGCGCGAATCGTAGGTATGTACGACGATGTTCCATCGTCTATTCGTTCTATTTTGAGGACGTATCGCAGCAGTGGCAGAATGCCATTCTAGAAAGGGGCCACTATGAAAAATATTCTGATTGCCGAGGACGAGGACGCCATCCGCGACTTTGTGGTCATCAATCTCAAACGCGCGGGCTATTCGGTCACCGATGTGAGCAACGGCTTAGATGCCATTGCCGCTTACGATAACGCTCAGGAGGGATTTGACGTTGTCATTCTGGATGTTATGATGCCCGGAATGGACGGGTTTTCAGTCTGTAAAAAATTGCGCGAACGCTCAGATTCGCTTGGCATCATCATGTTGACAGCCAAGAGTCAGGAGATGGACAAAGTCAATGGTTTGATGCTTGGTGCAGACGATTACATGACCAAGCCGTTTTCGCCCTCGGAGCTGATGGCGCGTGTTGACGCCATTCATCGCCGTGTTTCGATGGCCGCACCCAAAAAGCCGGAAAATGAGATGATATCGGGCCCATTTGTCCTCAATCTTAAAAGTCGAACCGTCACTAAAAAAGGGACGCTGATTGAGTTGACACAAGTGGAATTTCAAATTATGGAAATTTTCATGAAAAACCCTGAAACGGCGATGGAGCGCAGCCAGATTTTGACGGCGGTGTGGGGCGAGGATTACTTTGGCGACGTTAAAATTGTGGATGTCAATATCCGCCGTCTGCGCATGAAAGTGGAGGAGGAACCCTCCAATCCGCAACACATCACGACGGTATGGGGGTTTGGGTATAAGTGGATGCCATAAAGCTGCCTTAAGCGCCTTTTGGCGAGCACCGCGATTTTAAAGTCAGGCGTATGTCTGTAAAACATGATCAGGAGGCGACCCATGGCGCAAAAAAAGATAACCACTCGCTGGCTCACGGGTAGCCTTGGCATCATCCTTGTCATACTGGTGCTCGTCGAGGTTGCAGTGATACTGGCCGTGCGGATGTTCTATTACTCCTCGGCACAGCAGGCATTGGTTTCGCAGGCGAACACGGTTAGCACGCTGTTATCAAAATATTCGATCGATCCCTCGGTTGACTATCAGCGTGAAGTGCGCAATCTCATTGAAAATTTTGAGCAGCGTGACCGAATGGAGCTGATGGCGGTGGACGCCTACGGTGGCATTACCACGACGTCGTCGGGTTTTCCGGTAACCGAAAAGATTGAGATGCCCGATTTTGAGGAAGCGCTTGTCGCCGCCGATGGCATGGGTCGGTTCCAAGGGCGTATCGGTGCGGAAAATATCATGGCCGTCAGTTGTGTCGCACCCATCAATGACGAAAATATTACGGCTGTGCGCTTGGTGGTATCGCTCGCTAAGGTGGATAGTCTGATTTTGTCGATTGTGACCGTCATGGTGATTTTTGGTGTTGCCATCATGTTTTTCATGGTGCTTTCGGGTTCTTACTTTATCAGTTCCATCGTCATTCCGGTGGGCGAGATAGGAAAGACAGCGCAAAAAATTGCACAGGGGGACTTTGCCACCCGTCTGGTCAGCCGAAACGATGACGAAATCGGCGCGCTGTGCGAGACCATCAACTATATGGCGGAGGAATTGGGCAACGCCGAAAAACTTAAAAACGAATTTATTTCCTCCGTTTCGCACGAGTTGCGAACACCGCTCACTGCGATAAAGGGTTGGGGCGAAACGATACGCGATGCCGACACGGGCGACCGTGAAACGGTGCAAAAGGGCATGCAGATCATCATCAGCGAAACCGACCGCCTTGCGATGATGGTGGAGGAGTTGCTGGATTTTTCGCGCATGCAGTCGGGCCGCTTCAAATTGGTTATCGAACGCATCGATCTTTTAGCCGAACTTGAAGAAGCGGTGCTCATGTACACCGAAAAGGCGCGCCGCGAGAGTATGCAGTTGACCTATCACGAGCAGCTTGAGGCGGCGGTGGTCATGGCCGACAAAAACAGGCTGCGTCAAGTGTTTATCAACATTATAGACAATGCGATCAAATATTCCGATGCGGGCGGCAGCGTAGCGGTCACAGTCTGGCAGCACGACGGCTATTTTGTCATTTCGGTGGCAGATTCGGGCTGCGGCATTAGCGAGCAGGATCTGCCCAAGATCAAGAAAAAATTCTACAAAGCCAATTTAACGCGGCGAGGTTCCGGCATTGGACTGGCTGTTGCGGACGAAATTGTCGCCGCATTTTTGGGTCAATTGGAGGTAACGTCGGTTTTGGATGAGGGGACAACCGTCACCATACGGATGCCCAATGCAACCCTTTATGAACAGCTTAAACACAAGACGCCCGAACAGGGCGGAAAGGAATAACCATATTGAGCAATACAAACGATCGTAAAAAGACATCAATTGGCGGCAGTGCGCTCATAGAGGGCGTCATGATGCGAGGGCCCTATACCACCGCCATGGCCGTGTATAAACCCAATGGCGATTTGGATATTTCCGAATGGAAAACTGAAGAAGGCGCCAAACCTTGGTACAAAAAAACACCCATCGTACGCGGCGTATTCAATTTTTTTGACAGTATGGCCGTCAGCTATAAATGCCTAATGAAATCGGCTGAGATTTCCGGTTTTGAAGAGGAACCCAGCGGTTTTGAAAAAAAGATGATGGACTGGTTTGGGGAGAATTTCTCAAAGGTTTTAGCCGGCGTGGCCGGTATGTTGGGTGTATTACTGGCGGTGGTGCTGTTTATGGTGCTGCCGACCTTTCTTATCGGTTTTATCCGTCCATTTGTCACCACGCGGTTATGGCTGTCGCTGATTGAAGCCTTTGTCAAAATCAGTATTTTTTTAGGCTATTTATTTTTAGTGAGCCGCATGTCTGAGATTCGCCGTGTGTTTGAATATCACGGGGCCGAGCACAAGACCATCGCCTGCTATGAGGCGGGTGAAGAATTAACCCCTGAGAATGTCATGCGGCACTCGCGCTTTCATCCGCGCTGCGGTACCAGTTTTATTTTGATTGTACTGGTGGTTTCAGCACTGGTTTTTTCGCTTGTAACATGGGATAGCCTTGTCATGCGCATTGCGCTCAAGCTTGTTTGCCTGCCGTTGGTAGTTGGCATCGCTTACGAGATTATCAAGTTGGCAGGGCGCTATGATACGTTTTGCACACGGGTGATCTCCGCACCGGGGTTGTGGTTGCAGCGGATGACAACCAATGAGCCGGATAGGTCGGAAATTGAGGCTGCGATCGCCGCGATGCGGCCTTGCATCCCACAGAATCAGCAGGATGATAGGTGGTAAAGATGACCGTTTCTCAGCTATATTTGCAATGTCGTAAAAAATTGACGCACGATACGGCGGATTTTGATCTTTCACAGCTGTTTTATGCCCAGTTTGGGGCGCAGGCTCAGCACACTAGGCCAAATGACGAAATTGCCGCCGACGACGCATTGATTTTTTCGCAGAAAGTCAAGCGACTCGTTGACGGTTACCCGTTGCAATATCTGCTCGGTGAGTGGGAGTTTTACGCCATACCCCTTAAAGTGGGGGAGGGGGTGCTCATCCCTCGCCCGGACACCGAAACACTGGTGGATGCGGCGTTGGGATTTTTATCGGAGAAGCCTTTGGCCAAGGTTGCGGATTTTTGCGCCGGAAGCGGCGCGATTTCGCTGGCAGTGGCGCAGAATTTGCCGCAGTGCACGGTGTTTGCGTTGGAGCTGTCGCAGGAGGCGTTGCGCTATCTGCGTGAGAATACCCAAGATTGTCCGCGCATCAGCGTGATGGAGGCGGATGTGCTACAAGATTTGGCACCGCTGGGGCTTCCCCAACTGGATATGATTATTTCCAACCCGCCCTATCTCACAGCCGTGGAACTGGCGGCGTTGCCACAGCCGGTGCGCTATGAGCCTAAGATGGCGCTGGACGGCGGCAAAGACGGCCTTGCTTTTTATCGCAGTATTTCGCAGAGCGCCAAAACGCTGTTGGCCCCCAATGGCATGCTGCTGTTTGAGGCCGGATGGCAACAGGCTCGGCAGATTGCCGATATTATGTTGGGCCAAGGTTATGAGAGCATTGGCTTTGCCAAGGATCTCAATGGCATCGACCGCTGTGTTTACGGGCGCACGCCATCTGTCAACAACGTTTAAATCAGTGGATTCAGGGGGTATGTGATTTTGGAACAGAAAAAATTGGACCGCATTAACGCATTTGCCCGCAGGATAAAAGCAGGTGAAACGCTCAGCCCTGCCGAGCTGGCCGAGCGGGATGCGCTGCGCCGCGAATATATCGAAAGTTTTCGCCGCAGTCTCGTTACTCAGCTTGACCATACCTATGTCGTGGATGAGCAGGGCAATAAGACAAAGATTAAGCGAAAAGGCGACGATTTGCTGCCGTGCTAGGGGATTTTTTAGCCATGCTTAAATATTAATAATTATAACGCCCACCTGATAACAGCAGATGGGCGTTATGCATTTCTTTAAAGCAAACGTTTATAAAAATAAAGTTTTATAAAACCGTACGGTAATAAAGTCCGCGCGTGTAATCTTTAGGCGGCGTTGCGTCGGCCTGTCCCGCGTAAGCGGCGGCGATATATTGGCACTGCAATGGAGATTCATCGGTGAACCAGAGCGTCATAAACGAAAAACCGGTCAACTCATCACGGCGATCCGCCAGATAAAGCGGAACGGCGTTATAAAGTGTGCTCACACCGGTTTGTGCATCACAGGGTTCACAATGTACCGCGAAGGCGATACCCTTGCGATCGGTGAGCGTTTGCTTACGATCGCAGCGCGCACAGCCGATTTGGGCGCGCACCGGACAGTTGCGAAAGGTCATCAGTGGCAGTGACCCGTAAACGACCAACCCAAACGGCAGGCTGCTGCGCAGTTGTTTGACCTGAGATAATGACAGTTCAAATGAAAGTTCAGCATCAGCGAGGCCCACTTGAGCCGCTTCCTGCAAAGCGAAGGTGTTGGTGAGATTTAATGACCATCCGCCGCAGACTGATAATCCGGCTTGCTTTGCCAACCAAACAGCGCCAATATTGCCACACCATGCGCGCGTGACGCCCAATGTGCGCAGCGTTTTGAGATTTTGCGCAACCTGTTCTTCACCTGTGAATAAAATGCGGGGAATTTCAGCAATAATGCATTGGGGTATGGCGCCTAGCAGGATGCCGTCGGCAACCTCATGGAGAGGTAGAATGACGCTTTCGCAACAGTCGAGCAGGGCTTTTGAAAGTTGATTGGCTTGGCACCGAATGCGTAGCACAGGTTGCGATGGAGGCGCTACGGAGGGGGCGGGCACGGAGGGATAATCGGGGTTAAAACGGTGTGGATGCGGCGCGCATCGCAGGGCAGACAGTTGGTCGAATGCCTCGCGTCTCAGGGCGTTGAGCTGCGACACCGGTATCATCAACCCGTCTGAGAGCGCGATATCCAGATCGGTAAAGTGGAAAGGCGTACCGCCTGTTTTTAACAGGCTTTGGCGGACGCGGGCCTCATCGGTGGGCTTGGTGTGTGCGGCCTGCGGCACATCCCCCTCGACAAAGACGCTGTTTTTATTGCAGTCGCGCAAAGCCAGCGAAATTGGTTCGTTTTCAAAGGCAGTAAAGGCGCCCTCCACCGCAACCGCGCCGATATCACGCCCAGCCAACTGTGCCAGCTCGCCGAGCACGCCTGTGGCGGCAGTGACATCCTCTTTTTGACGAATACCAAACATCAACCGATCGCGCTTGCTGTCAAAATATCCGGCTGTAAAGCCACTGCGTGAAAACACCGACCGCAGACGGTCCGTATCAGGCTGTTGACCATCGACGGCCTGACGCAGTGCGGTCACAGCGGCGGCGACATATTCCGGGCGCTTCATCCGTCCCTCGATTTTAAGTGAACTGACGCCGAGTGCAGCCAGTTCTTGGACGCGCTCGATCAGCGAAAGGTCCTTTAAAGACAGCGCATGGCTGCTGCTCGCGCAGGAAAAGGGCAGACGGCAGGGTTGTGCGCACAAGCCGCGGTTGCCGCTGCGCCCACCCAGCATCGATGAGAGATAGCACTGCCCCGAAACACTCATGCAAAGTGCGCCATGCACGAACACTTCGGTTTGTATTGGGATATTCTGTACAATATGCGCAATTTCGTCTGAGGCTAATTCTCGCGCCAGCACCACACGATTGCAACCCATTTCCGCCGCCATCCTAGCACCCGCAAGATTGTGAACCGCCATCTGTGTCGAAGCGAAAAGTGGGAGATCCGGCACGGTGGCTTTCAGCAGGGACAATACGCCCCAGTCCTGCACAATGGCGGCATCAACACCCAATTTTGCGGAGGCCTGTGCCGCGCACACCAGTGCCTCAACCTCGTTATCAAACATCACAATGTTGAGAGTTTGCAGAATTTTAACGCCGTGCAGGTGTGCGTAGCAGACGGCTTGGGAAAGCGATTCCTCGTCAAAGTTGCCGGCGTTGCGGCGGGCATTGAGTGCCTTTGTGCCGAGGTAAACGGCGTTGGCGCCGCAATTGACTGCCGCTTTTAACGATTCCATACTGCCGGCAGGGGCAAGAATTTCAGGTCGGTTCATAAATACTCCTAACTTTTCAAAAAACGACTCATTTTATTTAATGTAGTGTGCATGTTTCGGTTTCATATCACAAAACCTATATATACCTGCCCCTAAGCAAGCGGAAAATCGCGACTAAATGCATATTATACCACAAGTGCGAAGCACGCAGTGGGATAATGGCGCATCAATAGGCGGTTGCCGCATCAGCGGCGAGCCGTTGCGCATAAACCACGGTATAATAGTCGTTTTGCGGCTATTATAGCATATTGAAAGCGAAAGATGCAAAAATGTATTGTTGCAAAATTTTCTTTGACCTGTTTATTCGGGTATGTTATACTTTGTCAAATAAATTTTAAATTGCATGACTAAGAGGTGTCTTATGCTCTATACAACCCAGACCAGACAGGCCATGCTGCTGGCTTATTCGGCACATCATGGCCAATTGGACAGCAGCGGCGTTCCGTATATTTTTCATCCGCTGCACCTTGCAGAGCAGATGCAAACCGAAAGTGAAATTGTGGCGGCGCTTCTGCATGATGTGGTGGAGGATACCGACGTGCGCTTTACCGATCTGGAGAAAGCGGGTTTTTCAACACAGGTGATAGAGGCGGTGCGTCTGCTAACGCATGACAAAAGCACGCCCTATATGGATTATATTAATGCGTTAAAAGAAAACCCGATTGCGCGGGCGGTGAAGTTGGCGGATTTAAAGCACAACAGTGATGCGGCCCGACTCAAGGATCACACCGAAAAGACACGGGAGCGCCTGAAAAAATATGCAGTTGCGCTGAAGATATTGGAATAAAAAGGGACGGACGACGGAGAATACCGGCGTCCGCTTTTTGTTTTAAAAGATGTGGCCATTAGCTTAAAGCTGTCATGAGCTGTAACAGATACCACGGTGGGGAGAGATATTTCAGGCCGCTAAAACTGCCAAAGGCCTCGGGGGGGATGACTGCCCCTGAAAAAACGATTGCGACGGCGGTCCACAAAATGATGGCCAGCAACAGTACGGCATTTGGGCGCAAACGGGAAATAATGGGCACGATGAGCGCCGCTAAAAGTGCTAACACCACGATGAGCGTAACACGCGCAATCGGCGTATAGCCTGTTTGAATGCCCAAAAGCAGCAGGAGTCCCTCGCACAGCGTGGGTAATACAGCGAAAAGGGCGACCTGTGCCAGCATACAAGCGGCGGCAGGAAGCCACGGACGTGCCGGGCAGCGCAGTTGCAATAGCGCTATGAGTTCGCGTTCGTGACTGGGCGCCAATATGGCCGAAAAGGCACAGCAGAGCAAAAACAGCGATATAAGCACTGCGTAAAGTAAAGGGGTCAGTGCGCTGCTGTTCGCCGATGGGGGGGCGGCGGCGGTGTTGAGGGTCACTTGCGGGGTCAAAGGGATGCCTTGTGCCTGTAGCCGCTGCATGTCGGCGACAATGTGCTGCTGATCTTTAAGTCCAAGCTCTTGCGCGATTGTCAAAGTAACCTGAGGTAATTGCGTTTCGAACCAGGCGCCAAAGATCAACTCATCGGTGACCGAGGTCAGAAAAGTGCCCTCGTTTTCATAAACTGTGATTGGCAGATCGTTCTGAGCGTCGACATAGTAGGCGCAATGCAGAACGCCGCTGCGCACATCCTGCTGCATGGCAGGCAGCGCCTCGGGTGGGTAGTAGATAAAATTTAATGCGTCGGAGATCAATAGCGGTTCACAGGCGCGCTGCAAAGAGATGTCGGTGCTGTCATACATCAACCCGATCTGCGCCGAGGCTGGACGCGCCGATGGGCCGAGCAGTGCAAATCCGCCAAACAGTAGCAAGAGCACGGTTGCGCTCACCCCAAAAGCGGCACTTTTTAAACGGCACTTAAAAAACAACCCCAGTAGATTTAAAAACTTTGGCAAATCATACACCCGCCTTTCGGGACCATAGTAAAAATGCGCTGCCGGTCAGCAAGATGGACCAAAGCAGGGCGATGCCCGTATCCGAAAAGCCGGCGCCAAACGCGGCATCGATCGTCAGGCGGCGCATCAGCGAAAGCGGCAACAGGCGGGATAATGGCGCCAATGCGGGCGGCAACAGCGCTGCGGGCAATAGGCCGCCGCCGACAAGTGCTTGAATCCATGCCAAGCCGGTAACAGCTGCAGCACAGGTGGCAGTGGATGAAAATACAGCGGCGCAAAAAGTCAGGAGTGATGCGCAAAATAGAACCAACACAAAGCAGCTTATGCGCCCTGCGTTTTGAATCGGTGCGCCAAGTGCGAGAATGCCCAAAGGGCAGAGAATGGCAAACAGTGTGATCGCAGTTAAGGCACAACCGACAAAGGTTTCGTGACGACGCTGTGAAAAGCCGCCAAACCGACGCAGCATATAAAGGGGTGGAAACAGCAGAAACAGAAGCGAAAAAAAGACGAATGAAACCGCAGCACCGCCGTAATATTCTGTCACGGAAACCTCGCCGGTGGCGTGCAGTACATGACTGTCAAACAGGCCTTTGCGGGTCATATAGCTTTCCATTAAAGTCATATTGGCTGAGAATAGTTTTTGATCGATATCCTCATTGGACAGCTGCTCAGCAGACATGGCTGAAAGCAAGCTGCCGATAGCACTTTGTGAGTTGAGTAGCGTGCGGCCGGCGGATTGAGCCAGCTGGCGTATCCAGAGCCCCTCCAACGGTGAAGAGACGTTGACGGTGAGCGCAGGGGCCAGATTTTCGCCCGTCATAACGCTGTGCCAAAAGCCTTGAGGCAGCGTCAACACCGCGGCATAATCATCGGTGTTTTCATCCGGTTCAAGCAGCGTGACAGTGGCGACCCCTTTTAAATTTGCGGTCATTATAGAGGAGAGAAGCGTCGCGGACCTGGCGTCACCATCAAGACTGATCACGGCCAATTTGACAGGGTCAGGAGTTGGTGCGTTGTTCAGAATGGCGAAAACCGCTGTAAAAAACAGGGCGAGGCAGGCCAGAATACTGAGCATGGCACCAAGGCTGTGTCGCAGCGCGATGCGCCAACCCTGCAAAATCAACTTCACGGTGTTTATCCCCTTTCTGTCATTGCGTTGTGCATCGATCTTACCAACCGATATAAAACGCCCCTTTTCACCTGTATTATAGGCTTGAAAAGGGGCGTTTTTGCCCAAAGATTAAAAGTTTTGTCGTTTAGCTGCGCATCAACCCATCAGCAGGCTGTACATTTGGCCAATAAAGTTTTCGTATCCGATGTAATATTCACTGCTCAATTCTTCAAGCTGTTGCGCGTCCAGCTCAAAGAGCGCAGTGCTCTCGGGTGCGGTCAACGCTTCGGTTAAGGGCGCATTCGTGTAATGCGTGTCAAATACCAATGCGCCGAGATCGGTGTCGGATGACGAGGCATAAATACGAGAATTGGGCAGATTCATGGTTAGCGTATCGTTTTCATATACCGCGGTGCCGTTGAAAGCAAATCCGGCATCGACCACTTCGGTAGAATCGGTTTCTGCTATATTTACATCAGCAACACAGTTGAAAGCGCCGTCAGCTGCAATACTAAACTTGATCGGCATTTTGCACGTAAAGGTGTCGGCAGTAGCTTCCATGGCCAGATCCATTGCATAAGTGCCGTCTGCGTGGGTAGCCGAGACATCCATTGTCATGCTTACTTGATCGCCAATAGTGAAAACCGTTTTGGCAGTCTCAACGGCGTTGTCAGAAGTCCAATCAAAAACTAATTTGCTGCCGTTGGCCGTCTCAGAGGCAGGGACTGCGACCAGGTTAGCAGACTTAATGAGATCTTTTTGAATGTCCAGTGTCAGCTTGGCATCCATCTCCAGGAGCGTTTTTTCTATCTCGGAGATCAGCTGATTCATTGTTTCCTCATAGCTTATGTCAGCATCCATGCCCATCGAAGAGGAGAACATGCTTTGATTTGCTTTGGCCATATCCGATTCCAAATAACAATAACGCAAGAACTCGAGCGAAACGTTTTTAACGTCTGCGCCGGGGATATCGACCACATATTTTTTGCTTTGTTCGTCGTATGTATAGGTCGCATTGTTAAACATTTTTGCAAAGATGGGTTTTAGATCTGCCAGAAATTTTTTATTGGACGCTGTACTGTTGAAGTTAATGGCGTCAATGCTTCCGACGATAGTGCTCTGCATCAAATCGAGCGTTTGTGTATCCATTGGCGCAAAAGCATTGAGTGCACTGTTGGTATAATCCTGCGCGAAAGTGGCGGGGTTAAAGGAAAGAGCCGTCTGGCTGAAAGTGGGGGTGTTCAGGACAACGTGCTCCGGGGACACAAAGGCAGTAGCATCGATCACCGGTGTACCCTGCAGATAAACCGAAGTGGCTACAGAAGCGGTCCGCTTCTCCGGATCGCTGGCAAACTGTCCTTTGATGCCGGCATCCTGTAGAATTGCGTTTACAAAAGCACCGTAAGGATTGTTTTCAATGGCCTTAAATTTATAATCGAAATCGGTGGTTAGAGCACCGCTGCGTCCTTCAAATAGGACCTTTGCGGCCGGGATTTCCTTGTACAATTCATCGATTAGAACCTGTTGATGCTCCGCGGTAGCGGTAAAAGCTGCTTCAATTGTCTTTTGGGGGTCAGGCTTGGCAAAAAATTTCAGGAATACTGCAACAGCCCCTGCGATCAATAAGGCGACAACAACCCCGATAATGAGCGCAGTGCGCATTGACTTTTTTGGCGGCAGTGTGGCGACGGCCTCTGAATTTATGTTGTTATTTTCGTTCATAATATCCTCCTGTTGTGCTTGTGTCGTGATATATAGCTTAAGTTTTATATTATGCTGAACTATTGAAAAGCAAGGTCAAAACACGCGATTCGCGCTGCTCTTTAGGCATATTGCAAAGTGTGAGCTTTCTTGAGAGCCGCCCATCCTCCAGCAAAAGGATTTCATCGGCCAGTGCGGCAATCTGAGCAGGCTCGTGCGATGTGAATAAAATACCGATGCCCTGTGCTTTTAGGCTGCAAAACAGCAATGACAGCGCATGGCAACTCGGTGCATCCAATGCGGCGAAAGGCTCGTCGAGCAAAAGAAAATCGGGGTGTCCCACCAGTGCCGAAGCAATAGCGAGGCGCTTTTTTATTCCGCCCGAAAGTGTGCCGGCCCGCTTTTTGCGAAAAGGTGATAACCCCAACGCTGTTTCAGGGGCGTTTTCGGAAAAAAGGGGGCCATCTAAGCACTGTGCCGAATACCACAACCGCAGGTTATCCAACACGGTGAGCTCCGGAAGCAACGCGGGTTCCTGGGGAACAAAAGCAATCTCACCGTCGCACATGACGGTGCCCGAATCCGGCACAAGCAAGCCGCATGCCAGACGCAATAGGGTCGTTTTGCCGGTCGCATTTCTACCCCCGATGCAAATGGCTGAACTCGGCGCCAGTGAAAGCGTAATGTCATTTAAAACAGGATGCTTTTTGTCAAAGCTTTTTTGCAGTTTATCGAGTTTTAACACAGCAACCCCCTTGGCAGGCGCCCCGCAGTTTTGGTGATACAGGCATTTTGATACAGTACAGTATACAACAAACGGTTGGGGAAAGAAAGCTTTTTAAAAAACATTTTCAGTCGTTAGGCGCTGCGGTTAATTCCCACAGCAGTGCTTATATTTTTTACCGCTGCCACAGGGGCAGGGATCGTTTCTGCCGACCTTTGTCGTTTTGCGCTGTGCTGGTTTTGCACTGCCGTCCGATACGGATTTAGTGGGTTTTGCCACCTGCTCGCGCTCGACGGGCGCCTCGAGGCGCACGCGCACAGTTAGCAGCATACGAACGGTGTCCTCGCGGATGGCTTGCACCATGGCATCGTACATTTCCGAGCCTTCAACGCGGTATTCCACAACCGGATCGCGCTGGCCGTAGCTGCGCAGATAAATGCCGCGGCGCAACTCGTCCATCGCGTCGATATGATCCATCCAGTGTATATCGACATTTTTAAGCAGAATCATGCGTTCAAGGTCACGCGCGAAGGTGTCGCCCCACTCATTGACACGTGCCACATAGCGGTCGTGCGCCTTCTTTTGCAGCTGCTCACGGATCGCATCATGCCCGATACGGTCCAGATCGCCCAACGTATAGTGCAGATCCTCCTTGTCGGTTACCCATCCCAACAGATACTCGCGCAATCCGGTCAGGTTCCAGCTTTCAACCTCGGCGGTATTCGGCAGGTAAGAAGCGACCGCATCGGTGATGACACCGTCGAACATGCGTGAAATCGTTTCTTTGATATCTTCTCCGTCGATGACCGTGCGACGCTGGGTGTAGATCATCTCGCGCTGGCGATTCATGACGTCGTCAAACTTCAAAACACTTTTACGGGTGGAAAAGTTGCGTCCCTCGACCTTGGACTGTGCCGATTGAATCGTGGAGGATAAAAGTTTGGCCTCGATGGGTGTGTCCTCGTCAACTTTCAGCGTATCCATGAGATTCTGTATCCGGTCTCCGCCGAACAACCGCATGAGGTCATCCTCGAGCGAGAGGAAAAAGCGCGATTCGCCGGGGTCGCCCTGACGGCCGGAACGGCCGCGCAGCTGGTTGTCGATACGGCGCGATTCGTGCCGTTCGGTGCCGATGATAAACAGGCCGCCCGCAGTCTTGACCTTTTCGGCTTCGGGTGCAATTGATAGGCGGAATTTATCATGCAATTCGTCGTATTGCTTGCGCGCGTCGATAATGTCGTGATCCTCAGTATCCGAGTGGCCAGTGGACTGTTCGATCAATTCCTCCGAGTAATTCTGGCGGCGCATCTCATTTTTTGCAAGGAATTCTGCGTTGCCGCCCAGCATAATATCGGTGCCGCGCCCCGCCATGTTGGTCGCGATGGTAACAGCGCCAAACTGGCCAGCCTGCGCCACAATAAGCGCCTCACGGTCGTGATATTTGGCGTTTAGAACCTCGTGCTTAATGCCGCGCTTTTTAAGCATTGACGAGAGCAATTCGGACTTGTCGATGGTAATGGTGCCGACCAGCACCGGCTGTCCCTTTTCGTGGCATTCGGCCACCTGTTCAATAACAGCGTTATATTTGCCCTGTTCGCTGCGGTAGATCGCGTCGTCGTAATCCTGGCGAACAACCGGGCGGTTGGTGGGGATCACAATGACATCGAGGTTATAAATCTCGCGAAATTCGTTCTCTTCGGTGAGTGCGGTACCGGTCATACCGGAGAGCTTTTTGTACATTCTAAAGTAATTCTGGAAAGTGATGGTCGCCAACGTTTTGCTTTCGCGTTCAACCTTGACGCTCTCCTTGGCCTCGATAGCTTGATGCAACCCCTCGTTATAGCGGCGGCCGATCATCAGGCGGCCGGTGAACTCATCAACGATGACGACCTCGTCGTTTTTAACGACATAATCCACATCGCGCTGCATGATGCCGTTGGCCTTGATGGCCTGATTGATATGGTGAGAAAGGGTGATGTTATCGGCATCGGTGAGATTTTCAATGTTGAAATGGCGCTCGGCTTTTTTCACGCCCGATTGGGTCAGCGTGGCGGTGCGCGCCTTTTCGTCAACAATGAAATCGCCCTCAAGCACCTCCTGCTCCTGCTTGTCGTCGAGCTCGGTCACTTTGGTGCGGGTTAAGCCTTTGGCAAACTTGTCGGCGCGCTCATAAAGGTCGCTGGACTTGTCCCCCTGCCCCGAAATGATCAGCGGTGTTCTGGCCTCGTCGATCAGGATGGAGTCCACCTCGTCGACGACGGCAAAGGAATGTCCGCGCTGCGCCATCTGCTCTTTGTACACCACCATGTTGTCGCGCAGATAGTCAAAGCCAAGTTCGTTGTTGGTGGCATAAGTGATATCGCATGCATAAGCTTGCCGCTTTTCGTTGTTATCCATACCGGGCACGGCCAGACCGACGGTCAATCCCATGAAACGGTGCACCTTGCCCATCCATTCGCTATCGCGGCGGGCCAGATATTCGTTCACGGTGACGATGTGCACCCCCTCACCTGAGAGTGCATTGAGATAGGAGGGCAATGTGGCAACCAGCGTTTTTCCTTCACCGGTTTTCATCTCGGCAATGCGCCCTTGATGCAGCACAATACCACCGATGATCTGGACGGGAAAATGCTTCATCCCCAACACACGCCATGCGGCCTCACGGCAGGCGGCAAAGGCGTCGGGGAGGATGTCGTCGAGCGTTTCTCCGGCTTGCAGGCGCGCTTTTAAAGCGGGCGTTACGGCTTTGAGCTTGGCGTCGGTGAGCGCCGCATATTGATCTTCCAGCGCCAGAACGCTGTCGGCAATAGGCCGGATGCGTTTGAGCTCCTTGTCGGAGTAGTTTCCGAATATTTTGTCAAAAATGCCCATCGGCGATACCTCTTTTTTATCTAAAATTTGATTGACTCCTTTTAGCTTTGTCCGCATTTAAAAAGGACATAAGGGCAATAGATCCGCGATACGTATTAAACGGCGTAGCCAACCTATTATAAATGTCATTTAGTATTGTAGCCTGAAAATGCTTTAATGTCAAAGCGAAAGCTGTAAACGTTTGGCGAATTTTTAATTTAAAATATAAACAGGCGATTTGTCCATTGCGTTAAAGCGCGGCGAATGGGCGGCGCGCTTTAACGCAGGGGGTGGAAGTGCACTAAATATTCAAATAATCTCTATTGACAAAGCCGCTTTTATTATTGTAAGAGATGCTGGCCCATTCGGGGAGCAAGCCGTAGACCGTCACGACGGCCCCGTTGGGAATGCGTCCGATGACGGCCGCTGTGGTATTGGGACGGGTGCGCATGTTGAGGTTTGAGCCGGTGGTGGACACGGTGGCCCGCTGCGGCGCAATCGGATCCACAAACGGCTGGCCAAAATATTCGGCGAGTATCTGCGCAATTGTTTTGGCGATGGCGTCAAGATTTTCGGTGACCCAGTTGGCATCTTGCTCGTTGTCATGGTACCCGATTTCCATGAACAATGCGGGGGCCTTGACCTTGTCGACCTCGCCGAGCCGCGTCGTGGGCACTGCGCGCACCTTGTCCGGCAGCGGATAAATTTCCTTAAAGTGCTCAACGGCGATGTTGGCCGCGCGCTGCCCTGAATAGCTGTCGGGAAAATAGAAAATATCCACGCCGCGTACGGTGCCGTACTCGGGTGCGGCGTTGGAATGAAGCGCCAGATGCAGCGCATAGTCCTCGGCATTGGCGTCACGGATGATCGACACAACCGATTGTTGGGGATTATTGCGGGTAAAGCCGATGGCATTTGCACGCAAGTATGGTTCAAGCGCATCGGCCAGTTGGTTCATATGATATTCTTCCGAGCCGCCGGTGACATAAAAGTTGCCCTCTTGCGTAGAGGGACTCAGATATATTTTTGGCATAAAAAACCTCCTGTATGCTCTTTACAGTAGCATAATATGACCAAGAATAAAAAAGGTGCAAAAAACAGGCTATATGGCATCGATTCAATGTCATACAGCCTGTTTTTATAATATGCTCTCTATGAAATTTCGAATACGCGGATCGTTGGGATTTTCAAAAACTGATTTGGTGGCCCCCATCTCGACGATATGGCGATCACACATGAAGATTACTTTATCAGCAGCCTCGCGGGCAAAACCCATCTCGTGGGGGACGACGATCATGGTGATGTGCTTTGTCACCAGTTTTTTCATCAGCGACAGCACCTCGGTGGTCAGCTGAGGATCCAGTGACGAGGTTGGCTCATCAAGCAGCAATAGATCGGGGTCCATCATCAACGCGCGGGCGATGGCCACGCACTGTTTTTGTCCGCCCGACAGCGCTGAGGGGTAGGCATTTGCCTTGTCCGGCAGGTCGACCTCACCAGCAGCGTGTGGGCGCGCTCCGTGGCCGCTGTTTTATTTTCTTTGCGCACGGAGGCGGGGGCTGCGATCAGCCGATCCAACACGATAACATTTTTCATCTATAACAGTTTAATATGGGAAAACGATAACACGTAAAAGTGAAAATAACTGCCAAATTTTTAATTTACAGCGAGAATAGTACGAATATCTTGATATTTTGAATTTATGCGCATTCTTTCTCGTGTTTATATTAAATCATTTTAAGGGTTTTTTATGGAATGTTTGATGTATTTTAGCGCAGGTATCGTCATTCATAAAAAGAATTTTAAATAAAGTGGTACAAACCTCTTGATTTTTCCGGTTGTGTGTTGTATAATTGCCTACGTCGCTTAAAGTGATATGGACGATTAGCTCAGCTGGTAGAGCATTCGCTTGACGTGCGAAGGGTCAGCGGTTCGAGTCCGTTATCGTCCACCAGAAAAAACCGTATTGCTAAGCCGTTTTCGGTGGGCAGTGCGGTTTTTTGCTTTTTCTTTTTTCGAGGAAGCAACCGCCTTGTAAGCTGTATATTCATCCGACGCTCGGTTGTGCTTCCAAACGATGCATATGACACATATAAAACGACGTTGCACGGCTTGTTGGAAAGGGTCGTCTATGGTATAATAGCCGCAAAACGACTATTATACCATGGTTTATGCGCAACGGCTCGCCGCTGATGCGGCAACCGCCTATTGATGCGCAATTATCCCACTGCGTGCGTTGCACTTGTGGTATAATAGCCGCAAAACGGCTATTATACCGTGGTTTATGTGCAACGGCTCGCCGCTGGTGCGGCAACCGCCTATTGATGCGCAATTATCCCACTGCGTGCGTTGCACTTATGGTATAATAAATCAGATATAGTCCTATACGACAAATAAGGAGGCAAGCCGATGGTGGTGTTAGGCATCGACCCAGGGTATGCCATTGTCGGTTGTGGTGCAGTTTCTTACGACCGCGGCCGATTTTCCATGGTGGAAGCGCAGGCTATTACCACGCCGCCCAAGGTTCCGTTTGAAAAGCGACTGGCGTCCATATACAGCGACATGTGCGCACTGATTGAGCGAGTGCGCCCCGACGCCATGGCGATAGAAGAACTTTTTTTTTCGCAGAATAAAACGACAGGTATCTATGTGGCGCAGGCCAGAGGCGTCATTTTGCTCACGGCTGCGCAATATGGCATTGAGCCGTTTGAGTACAATCCTATGCAGGTCAAACAGGCGGTGGTTGGTTATGGCAAGGCTGAAAAACGTCAAGTGATGGATATGACTCGGCGGCTGTTGGGCCTTTCGGAATGCCCTAAGCCGGACGATGTCGCCGACGGGTTGGCCATTGCGATTTGTCACGCGCACAGCACATCGGTTTCATCGAGGCGGCGCGCGGTCCTAAACGATAATAACAGGAGGAACCGATGATCTATTCATTGAGAGGGGCGCTCTTGCACGCACAGCCGGATGGCGTTGTGGTGGAGTGTGCCGGCGTGGGTTACCGTTGCGCCGTTTCGCTCAATACCTTGGCGCAGATGCCGGGCACAGGCAACGAGGTGCTTTTGTTAACCCATATGGTGGTGCGGGATGATTCGGTGGACCTTTTTGGTTTTGCCGATGCGCAGGAACTGGCAAGCTTTCGGTTGCTGATTACGGTTAATGGGGTGGGCGCCAGATTGGCGCTGACGCTGTTGTCCGACTTTGGCTCCGGTCAGCTGGCTTTAGTGGTGGCTTCCGGTGACGCCAAGGCGCTCACCCGTTCGGCGGGTGTGGGCAACAAGCTGGCGCAGCGCATTGTTTTAGAGTTAAAGGACAAGCTAGGCGGGTTTGGCGCGGCCGACACCAAGGGATTGGAGGCGGTTTCGGCGTCCAATGCTAAGGGCGGCAATCTCAGCGAAGCGATCGCCGCCTTGGCGGCGCTGGGTTACAGTCAGTCGGAAGCGGCCGGCGCGCTGTCTGACTGTACCGATGAGATGTCGGTGGAAGCGTTGGTCAAGCGCGGCCTGAAGAAGCTTGCGCGCTTTTAGCACTTTGAATATATTGCAATCGTGTAAAAAGGAGGTCTTTTCTTGCTGCGAAATGATGAAACAGATTTTGAAAATCGCATCGTTGTGCCGGAGTATACACAGCTCGACTCCGAGACGGAGCTGTCACTGCGTCCGCGCAGTTTGGATGAGTATATCGGCCAGACGAAGGTCAAGGAAAACCTAAAGATATTTTTAGAGGCGGCCCGCCTTAGGGCAGAACCGTTGGACCACGCGTTATTTTATGGCCCACCGGGTTTGGGTAAAACCACACTGGCGCAGATTATCGCGAATGAGATGGGGGTACAGCTGCGCGTCACCTCCGGTCCGGCGCTTGAGCGGCAGGGCGATTTGGTGGCATTGCTGACCAACCTTGGCGAGGGCGATATTCTGTTCATCGACGAAATACACCGCCTCAACCGCTCGGTGGAGGAGGTTTTATACCCCGCGATGGAGGACTATGAGCTGGATATCATGATCGGCAAGGGGCCGTCGGCACGCTCGATACGGCTCGATTTGCCGCACTTTACACTGATCGGCGCGACGACGCGTGCAGGGCAGCTTTCTGCACCGCTGCGAGATCGTTTCGGTGTGCAGATGCGTCTGGCGCTCTACACCCCCGACGAGCTGGCTGAAATTATTGCGCGTAGCGCCAAAATTTTGGATATTCCATGTGATACGCAGGGTGCTGTCGCGTTGGCAGATCGTTCAAGAGGCACGCCGCGTATCGCCAATCGGCTCTTAAAGCGTGTGCGCGATTTTGCGCAGGTTATGGGAGATGGTGTCATCACCGGCGATATTTCAGATATCGCGCTTTCGCGGCTGGAAATTGACAGGTTGGGTTTGGATGCCACTGATCGACGGATGCTCACCGCGATTATCAAGCACTACAACGGCGGCCCTGTCGGCCTTGAAACGCTCGCGGCCGCCACCGGCGAGGAGGCCGTCACCATCGAAGATGTTTACGAACCCTATCTGATGCAGCTGGGATTTTTGGCGCGAACGCCGCGCGGGCGCTGTACAACAGCGCTGGCTGCGCAGCATCTCGGCCTTGTTTCTCCACAAAATGATTCGAATCAGACTAGCTTACTTTGAGGGATAGCGGCATATTAATTACTTGCAGGGTACAATCAGCTGCCCGGCAGGGGAGGAATGACTGTGGGGAGAATATTTGGAACCGACGGCGCACGCGGTGTGGCCGGCATTGAACTGACAACCGAACTGGCGATGAATATCGGGCGGGCGGCCGCCATGGTGCTGGCGGCAGAAACGCATAAAAAACCGCTGGTGGTCATCGGGCGCGATACGCGTATCTCCGGCGACATGCTGCAGACCGCAGTGACGGCAGGGTTGTGCTCGGTCGGCGCGGATGTTTTGCTGCTGGGCGTGGTACCGACGCCGGCGGTGGCGTATCTGGTACAGCACTATAAAGCGGACGCCGGCGTCATGCTTTCAGCCAGCCATAACCCGTATGAGTTTAATGGTATCAAGCTGTTTGGTGCCAGCGGCTATAAGTTAACCGACGCTGAAGAGGCCCAAATAGAAGCCATTATTCTGGATGGCGCCAAACCTTACGATTTTAAAACGCACAGCGGTATGGGGCGTGTGAAAAGTGCTGTGGATGCTGTGTGCAGTTACATCGACCATCTCGCCAATATTTACACCGGCGGATTTTCGGGCAGGTTGCTGGTAGATTGTGCTAACGGCAGCGCCGCTGCGACTGCCAAAAGATTGTTTGATGCGATGGGTGTTTCGGCGGATTTTTTGGCCGATAGGCCGGATGGCATCAACATCAATGACCGATGCGGATCCACCCATATCGAACGTCTTGTGCCGCTTGTTACAAAGGGGCATTATGCAGCGGGGCTGGCCTTTGACGGCGACGCTGATCGTCTGTTGGCGGTGGACGAAAAAGGCAGTTTACTGGATGGCGATGTTTTGATTTCGATTTTGAGCGCCTATCTTCTGGCGCAGGGCAAGCTCAATGACGATACTGTTGTGGTTACTTCCATGACCAATTTCGGCTTTTTTGAACTGATGAAAACCCGGGGAACAAAAACCGAAATGACAAAAGTGGGCGACCGTTACGTATTGGAAATGATGCGTAAGAAGAACCTTTCGTTGGGCGGCGAGCAGTCGGGGCACATAATATTCTCCGAGTACGCAACGACGGGCGACGGCCAGCTTTCGGCCGTGATGCTGCTCAACGCGTTAGTCGCTGCCGGAAAGCCGTTGTCGGTATTGGGCAGCGACATGAAGCGGTTCCCCCAGACGATGCACAATGTCAACGCGACCCCCGGCATGAAATCTGCATTGGCAACCCATCCGCTCGTTTGCGGCGCCATTGAGCATTGGCAACAGCTGTTACAGGGTCGGGGCCGTGTGGTTGTGCGCCCCTCGGGTACCGAGCCGTATATTCGGGTGATGGTTGAGGGGGAATCGGCCGACGAGATTGAGCAGGCGGCCAATGATATTGCCACCGCCATCAGCACACATTTAATTTGAGATCATCACCTTTAAAAAGCACATGGACTTTCAATCAATAAGGAGAACCGGATGAGATTTTCTGCCGACTGGAAAGATTTTGAGCTGATCGATGCGAGTGAGGGCGAAAAGCTGGAGCGTTGGGGCGACGTGTTGCTCGCCCGTCCCGACCCTCAGGTGATCTGGAACACGCCAAAGGGCGCGCATTGGGGAAAGATTGATGCGCGTTACCGCCGCTCCGCCGAGGGCGGGGGCAGATGGGAACAGCACACACTCAAAAAAGCCGAATGGGCCATCCGCTATAAAAATTTACGCTTTTTGATTCGGCCCACGGGGTTTAAGCACACCGGCCTTTTTCCGGAGCAGGCTGTGAACTGGGATTATATGGCCAATGCTATCCAAGGGGCGACTCGGCCGGTTAAGGAGCTCAAACTCTTTGCTTACACCGGTGGTTCTACGCAGGCCTGTGCGGCGGCGGGGGCTTCGGTTGTCCATGTGGATGCAGCCAAAGGGATGGTGCAGTGGGCGCGCGACAACGCAAAGCTGTCGGGACTGGAAAGTGCGCCGATTCGTTGGATTGTCGATGATTGTAAAAAATTTATTGAACGCGAAATCCGTCGGGGAAACACTTACGACGGCATCGTGATGGATCCGCCCTCCTATGGGCGCGGGCCGGGCGGAGAGGTTTGGAAATTGGAGGATCACATCTTTGCGCTTTGTAGCCTTGTGACGCAGCTCTTATCCCCCGACGCACTGTTTTTGTTATTGAATTCTTACACCACCGGTCTTTCGCCTTCGGTGATGCAATATTTACTTTCGGTGACGGCGGGCAAAAATAAGGGAACCTGCACGGCCGGTGAAATCGGCCTGCCGGTCTCCTCCAATGGGTTGGTGCTGCCACAGGGTTCCACCGCTGTTTGGGCGGGACAAGCATAAAATATACCCAAGGGCGCCACCGCTTTTTAGAGGCGGGGCGCACCAAGAAGTAAAGAGGGATACTATGGAGAACATTATCAGCGCTCAGAATTTGAGTTTTACCTACCCCGGTGAGCATGAAGCTGCGCTGGACAAGGTAAACCTCACTGTGCGACATGGAGAAATGGTAGCGGTGCTCGGGCATAATGGCTCGGGTAAATCGACCTTTGCTAAGCACTTAAATGCTATTTTGCTGCCGCAGGGTGGCGTTTGTTATGTAGACGGCATCAATACGGCCGACGAGGACAGGCTGATAGCGCTGCGGCGTACCGCCGGCATGGTGTTTCAAAATCCGGACAATCAGATTGTTGCCACCATCGTCGAGGAGGATGTGGCGTTTGGCCTTGAAAATCTCGGCATTCCGCCCGATGAGATTCGGCAGCGGGTGGACGAGGCGCTCAATGAGGTGGGGATGCAGGATTACCATCTGCACGCGCCGCACCAACTCTCGGGTGGACAGAAGCAGCGTGTCGCCATTGCAGGTATCATCGCCATGATGCCTAAACTCATTATTTTGGACGAGCCGACCGCGATGCTCGATCCGCGTGGGCGCGAGGAAGTGATGGAAACGATCACGCGCTTAAACCGTGAGTTTGGCGTGACGGTTATTCTGATCACACATTATATGGACGAGGCGGCCGCCTGTCAGCGGGTGGTGGTCATGGATGGCGGCAAAGTGCTGCTTGACGATACGCCAAAGGTGGTGTTTTCACACGTGTCTTTGCTCAAACAAGTCGGACTTGATGTGCCACAGGCGACCGAAATTGTCTACGAGTTGCGCCGCAGCGGCATCGACTTGCCACAGGATATCATCACTGACGCAGAATGTGTGCAAGTGCTTTCCAAATTGCTTTCAGCCACGAAGGGGGCAAAAACATGATTGCGGTAAAAGTCGACCACGTCTGTTACGTTTATTCCCCAAAAACGCCGTTTGAAAAAATTGCGGTGGACGATTTTTCGTTGGAGATAGAAGCGGGCGATTTCGTCGGGGTCATCGGGCACACCGGTTCAGGCAAATCGACCTTTATTCAGCACTTGAACGGGTTGCTCCGCCCGACCTCTGGTACTATCTCAATCTTGGGGCGGGATATTTGGGCCAACCCTAAAAAAATTCGGGAATTTCGTTTTCTTGTCGGGTTGGTATTTCAGTACCCTGAATACCAACTCTTTGAAGAGACGGTCGAAAAAGACATCGCCTTTGGCCCGACAAACATGGGGTTGTCCGCTGTGGAGATCAAAGATCGCGTTCATGAGGCGGCCAGATTTGTCGGCCTTGGCTCCGACGTCATGCAAAAATCACCCTTTGAGCTCTCGGGCGGGCAGAAACGCCGCGTCGCTATCGCGGGCGTGTTGGCTATGCGCCCGAAAGTGCTGATTTTAGATGAGCCGACTGCGGGACTTGACCCCAAGGGACGCGAGCAGATTTTTGGCCAGATAGAGGACTACCACAAAAAAACCGGCAGCACGGTGTTGCTTGTTTCGCACAGCATGGAAGATGTTGCGCGCCACGCGAAGAAAGTGGTGGTGGTAAACGATTCCAAGCTGTTTGCCTACGGTACGGTTGAAGAGGTGTTCTCGCGTACCGAGGAGCTGGTCAACATGGGACTGGCGGTCCCGCAAGTGACCAAGATTTTCATGGCGCTTAAAAACCGCGGTTTTGACGTTAGCACCCAGATTTACAGTGTTGAGGCCGCGCGGCGGGAACTGTTGCGCGTGTTGGAGAAAGCGGGTGGTGCACATGCTTAAAAACATCACGATCGGCCAGTATTTCCCTGGTGAATCGGTTTTTCACCGACTTGACGCGCGCATGAAAATTATTATGACCATGTGTTATATCACGGCCTTGTTTATTACGAACAACATGGCGGGGTTGGTGATTTGTGCCGCCATGGGACTGGCGGGTTATCTCATTTCGGGCATTCCGCTGACGATGATTAAAAACAGCCTCAAACCTGTCGTGCCCATCATCTTGTTCACTGCGGTGCTCAATATGATGTTTGTTGAAGGCACACCGATTTTTCAAATCTGGATTATCAAGATAACGCGTGAGGGTGTCCTTTTGGCTGTATTGATGGTGGTTCGCATCATCTGCCTGATTGCAGGCACATCGCTCTTAACTTATACGACCTCGCCGATTGCACTCACCGATGCAATCGAACGGCTGCTCTCACCACTCAAGCGCTTGCGCGTGCCGGTGCACGAGTTGGCCATGATGATGACCATTGCGCTGCGCTTTATCCCGACGCTGATCGAAGAAACCGACAAAATTATGTCGGCGCAAAAGGCGCGTGGCGCCGATATGGAATCGGGCGGGTTGATCGATCGAGCCAAGGCGCTGATTCCGATTTTAATCCCACTGTTTGTGTCGTCATTTCGACGCGCGGATGAGCTGGCATTGGCGATGGAATGCCGCTGCTACCATGGCGACGAGGGTCGTACGCGCATGAAGCAGCTTGTCTATGCACCGCGAGATTTTGGCGCATTGGCATTTTCACTGTTTATGGTGGTGCTGGTTATCGGGTTGAACTTTATATTTCCGTCGCTGTACTAAAAGTGTTTTATCGATTGAGCCACGAGGTGTTATTTTGCGAAATTTACTGGTGACGCTGCAATTTGACGGCCGGACGTTTTGCGGCTGGCAGGTGCAGAAAAATGCACCCACGATCATGCAGACTTTTCAGGATGCGCTACAAGCGGTGTTGAAGCACCGCCCCGATGTCAAGGGCTGCTCCCGAACCGATTCCGGTGTCAGTGCCGCAATGTACTGTGTGTCGTTTTTTACCGATAGTCGCATCGCGTGCGAGCGGTTGGTGCCGGCGTTGAATGTCAAGTTGCCGCCGACCATTGCCGTGACCGCTTGTTGCGAGGTGCCGCAGGATTTTCACGCGCGTTATTCCTGCAAAGGCAAGTGCTATTGTTACCGCATTTTGAACCGCCCGGTTCGTGATCCGTTTTACGAGGGGTTGGCGCTTCATCGGGTCCATCGTCTGGATAACGATTTATTGCACGCACAGGCGCAGCAATTTATCGGCACCTTTGATTTTGCGGCGTTTCAAAACAGCGGCTCATCGGTTACAGACACGGTGCGCACCATTTCGGCTTGTTCGGTCACGCGCCGTGGCGATTTGATAGAATTTTCGGTGGTGGGCGACGGATTCCTCTATAACATGGTGCGCATTATGACCGGCACACTGCTGGATATTGCGCAGGGCCGTCTAAAGATTGACAGTATTCCGGATATCATTGCGTCTAAAGACCGTCGTCAGGCTGGCATGACCGCCCCTGCTTGTGGGCTGCTGCTTACCGAAGTCTATTATGATGTGTGCGTTCCAACTTTCAACAAAGCTGATGTATAAAAGAAAATTAGGCCGAATTTACAGACGTGCCGGACGGGAGGGTTACGCGTGGGCAAAATCGCTGATTTTGAAAAGAAACGCAAGAAATATGCCTTGAAGAAAACCGCGCGACGCTTGCTTGTAGTGGCGCTGGTTACGACGGTCGTCGTGGTTATTTACGCGTTGCGTGTAGAGATTGCATCGCATGGTTTTGGGGTGATTCTTTCGGATACGGTTGCGATGTTGTTCGATCAAACGGGCTATCCTATAGATATTAACTCTGAACCGCAGCAGCTTATATCGGTTGGTCGACGTGTTGTGCTGGTGACCGAAAACGCACTTTCGGTGTACAATAAGGCGGGCAATCGGGTGATCAATGAGCGTACGACGGGTAAGAACACGCTGAGCATTTCGGCCGGACGCTATCTTTTAACCTACTCGCGTGGCGGTTATGATTTAGAGGTGCGCTCGGGCGAGACGGTGGTGTTTTCGCATAAGTTCGACTACCCGATTTATGCCGCGGCCATTTCCCCCACAGGCGCTTGCGCCGTCTCAACAGCAGCTTTGGGGGACCAGTCACAGGTCATTGTCTACGACGCCAACTACACACAGCAGTTTTTATGGGTTTCGGCCGAGCGCATCATCTACAATCTGGCGTTGAACAATGACGCGCGCTATATTGCAGTGGGGGGTGTGGGGCTCAACGGTGGCGAAATTGAATCGGTGGTGACCGCTTTTGAAATTTCAACCGGTCAGCAGCACTGTACCCATGTGTTGTCCAATGAGCTCTTGCTGGCGCTCTCTCTACCCGATCAAGCAAGGATCACCG
Organism: Candidatus Fimivivens sp.; assembly: GCA_047974975.1. GTDB lineage: Bacteria > Bacillota > Clostridia > Oscillospirales > Ruminococcaceae > Yanshouia. The sequence goes on along the minus strand of JBKECV010000009.1, from coordinate 67,955 downwards.
CTGTCACCGACAGGGCGGTCCACAGCCTGTCCGATGTAAGCGGAAAGAAAAATAGCTATTCACTGTCGGGGGAGCACCTTGCAGGTTTTGCTATTTCATCAGATGGCGCTGTGGCACTGGCTGTTGGGGAGTATGAATCGGCACATGCTGTGGAACTGGTTTTGTTAAATAACAACGCAGAACCGACAGCGCAAGGCAGCCTTGACCGCAAGATTAAAAGCCTGCATTTTTATAAAGATGGCGTGATCGCTTTTTTGGGGAATCGGGCAGTTCGTTTTAACGCACAGCTGCAAAAGGAGGAGATCACCCAAACGCAGGATGCTATTTGTGCACAGGTGATCGGTAAGCGGCTGTATTATGCAACGATGCAGCAGATTAACCATGCTGCCATCAGGTAGACTATCGGTGGTTTAATGCTATTGGACGTTTTATTGACATTGGTGGGGCAACATCAAGCTTCACAGACAGAAAGGAATAAATGTATATGGCGTGGGTTTTGGATGCGATAACGGTAGGGATTATTGCCGCTTTTGGTTTCTCCTCTTACCGACAAGGTTTTTTAAACACGATTGTGATGCTGCTCGGGTCGCTGGGGGCTGTGTTTGTCGCTTTTACATACAGTGAGCCGATAGCGCAGATTATTTATCAGCAATTTTTGAATGAAAAAGTATTGACGGTCGTGTCGGAGAACCTACAATCTTTAACGGCTATTGATGCGGCAGCCTTTGCCCGCGAACTCGAAGAGATGGTGCGTGAAATGCCCGCGCTGTTTTCATTTGCGTTTGAAGCTGATATGGGAAATTGGTATCAGCAGCTGACGGCCGGAAATGATGCCGCGGTGAGCGCTGCTATAACCGATACCATTATTGCGCCGGTCGCCATCAGCTTACTGCGGGTTGTGATATTTTTCATCCTGTTCAGTTTGTTGATGATTTTGGTAAAGGTCGTTGCAGGACTTTTAAAAACTGTCAATCATTTACCGATCATCGGCATCTTTAACGGTCTTCTCGGAGGGGTATTAGGGGTCATACAGGGTATGCTGTATATGTTTGTTATCTCAGCTGTGCTGTGGTTTTTGTTTTCGATCTCAAATGGCGAGATCGGCGCCATTTCGGCCCAAACCATTGAGCAAACAATTTTTCTCAAACATTTTTACACAGCCGGCCCTTGGGTCGAGTCGACCATACAACTCATATAAAAAAGAAAAAGATCAATGTCTGCTTCATTGCCAATTCACAACTGGATGATAAAATGAATGGGTATAACGACTATATAATTCCACAAAATCGGGGTGATATCCAATGAATATGCTGTGCAGCCGCTGCAAACAGCGAATGGCTATGATATTTGTCAGCAAAATTGAAAATGGGCAGCCTGTCAATGAGGGCTACTGTATTCAGTGTGCCCGTGAGCTTCATATTCCGCAAGTACAGGAAATGATCGACAAGCTGGGCATGTCCGAGGATGATATAGAAAATATCTCGGAGCACATGAGCGAGTTGTTTGGTTCGGAGGGGGATTTTGAGCCGGGTGGTGCCATGCCAATACCCGGTTTTTTACAGAATTTCATGACCTCCTTAACCGGTGAAGAAGCCGCCGCGCAGGAACCTGTGCCGACCGAGTTGGTTGAGACGGCTCCCCCGGCGAAAAATACGCGCGAGAGGGAGCGCCCCAAGCGGGAGAAAGCCAAGACGCGTAAATTTTTAGATCAGTATTGTGACGATTTGACTCAAAAGGCCAGAGACGGTAAATTAGACCGCATTGTCGGGCGCGACAAAGAGATTTATCGCGTAATGCAAATATTGAACCGTCGCCAGAAGAATAACCCCTGTCTTATCGGCGAGCCGGGTGTGGGTAAAACAGCTATTGCAGAGGGCATTGCACAGCGCTTGGCCTCGGGCAGCGTGCCGCCGCGCCTGATGGATAAACAGCTTTATCTGCTTGACCTCACGGCGCTTGTTGCCGGAACGCAGTTTCGCGGTCAGTTTGAGAGCCGCGTCAAGGGTCTGGTTGAGGATATCAAAGCCGAGGGCAATGTGATATTGTTTATCGACGAGGTTCACAATCTCATCGGTGCAGGGGATGCCGAGGGGTCGATGAATGCCGCGAACATTTTAAAGCCGGCCCTCTCGCGCGGAGAGATTCAGGTCATCGGTGCGACCACTTTCAACGAGTACCGAAAGCATATCGAAAAGGACGCTGCCTTGGAGCGACGTTTTCAACCGGTGACGGTTAATGAACCCTCCCTTGAGGAAACGGCGGCTGTACTGGACGGCATCAAGGGTTATTATGAAGCGTTTCACCGTGTTACAATATCAAATGATATCACGCGGCAGGCGACGGAAATGAGCGAGCGCTACATCACCGACCGCTTTTTGCCCGATAAGGCGATCGATCTGTTGGATGAGGCCTGTTCTTGCTGCACACTGGATAATATGGAACTGGCGGAATACGAGCAGAAAAACCGCGATTATAAAGCACTGCGCCAACAAGAAGCGCAGTTGGCCCAAGCGCAGGAGGTCGATTTTGCCAAGATTGCGCAGATACGCAGCGAATTGCTGCGATTGGAGGCAGCTATCAAGGCGCTGGAGCCGGTGGCACTAGGGCGCGCGGTAATGGTGGATGATCTTGCACGTGTCATCGAGCTATGGACCGGTATTCCTGCAGCTAAGATTAAAGAGAGCGAGCTAGCCAAGGTTTCGCAGCTCACCGATGCGCTCAAAAAGCATGTTATCGGGCAGGATGAGGCCGTCGACTTGGTGGCTGCGGCGGTGCGCCGTACCCGCGTCCAGCTTTCTGATCGGCGTCGGCCGGCGTCATTTATCTTTGTCGGACCGACGGGTGTCGGCAAAACCGAATTGGTTAAGCGGTTGGCCGAGTCCCTGTTTGACACGACTGAGCCCCTTATTCGAATCGATATGAGCGAATATATGGAAAAACATTCGGTTTCACGCATTGTGGGGTCACCGCCCGGCTATGTCGGTCATGACGAGGCGGGGCAGTTAACCGAAAAAGTGCGCCGCAAGCCCTACTCGGTTGTACTGTTTGATGAGATTGAAAAAGCACACCCCGATGTGCTCAATATCCTGCTTCAAATTCTCGACGAAGGGCGCATCACCGATGCGCAGGGCAGACGGGTGTCGTTTGAGAATACGGTGATCGTCATGACCTCCAATGCGGGTTCCAATATCAAGGGCGGTTCGGTTGGATTTGATAAACTGCCCGACGAAGTTTCGCATGATCGCGCGATGAAAGCCCTCTCAGATTTCTTGCGCCCTGAGTTTCTCGCACGTATTGACGAGGTTGTGGTATTCAAACATTTGCAAATTGAAGATTTCATGCGCATTGCTGCTTTAATGCTCGACGAAATCAAGGCACCGCTCAAGCGGCGCGGCATAACGTTTGGCTACGATGAAGCGGTGCTTGCGCTGATTGCGCAGCGCGCCTTTGGGCAGAAAGCGGGTGCGCGGGATATCCGCAGGGTCATCCGCCGCGAGGTCGAGGATCCGCTGACGCGCTTGATCGTAGAGGCCGGCGCAGACGTTCCCGCACTGGTTAGCGTCACGGTTCAAAATGAAACACTAACACTGTTAACGGCATAACAGTCCAAAAGGCTGAACAGGAAAGGATCAATCTTTCCTGTTCAGCCTTTTTATCTGGGCAAGTCTGCGACTTAATGCGGTGCCGACGAAAAATGAGGCAGGCGCTGTGTTTCCTCTTGTAAGTCCAGCACTCAAACAGCAGTGCAGATGCGTTTGCTGTTGATCTTAAAGCGGTCGGCCTTTATTGTCACGTCGATGCAAGAAGTATTAAATTGGCTTGAAATGTCCACAATAGTACCAAATAGTTTTGGAGGCACAACCCTTATGTATAAGCGTTTTCTGGCCATTTTTTCACTGATGATTCTACTGTTTGGCTTGCTTATTGCCCGAATCTCACTGTTGGCGGTCACCGCGCCGCTGATCGAGGCCGCGCATCAGCAGTCGGCCACCGTACTCAAGGTCGCCGAAACACGCGGTGTCATTTATGACCGTAAACTCAGGCCGATTACGGGAATTGATACCAAAAATGTGGCAGCGGTTTTGCCCAATGAGCAGGCGGCCAATGTGCTGATGCGCGCAACGCCGATTGGCCGACGTGCTGAGCTGCAAAAAAAGTTAACCAAAATGATTCCCTTTTTGTGGGAGGTGGACGATACCGCCCTTTATGCCAAGGGACTTGAAGTTTTTCCAGTGTCGCAGCGCTATCTTGATGCGCAGCCGGCCGTGCACATTATCGGGCAGATGGACCCCGCAACGGGACAAGGCGCCTCAGGACTTGAGCGCGCTTATGATTCGCTGCTTGCTTCCGCCGGTGGCATGCTGCAGATGCGCTACGCGACCGATGCCCTGCAGCGCGGCATTGAAACATCCCCGCCGGAGATTGTGGACACTGGATATTTAAACGGCGCGGGGTTGGCCTTGACCATCGATCAGGACATTCAAGCCATCGCCGAGCAGGCTGCGAAAGACATCGATTGTGGCGCCGTTGTGATTATGGACCCCTACACCGGCGATATTCTCGCTTCGGTCAGCGCGCCGGCCTATAACCCCAATAATCCTGCCGCGGCGCTCAATGATGAGCGGATGCCGTTTTTTAACCGCGCTTTCGCTGCTTACAGTGTCGGTTCCACTTTTAAAATTCTCACGGCCGCCACCGCGTTGGAATCGGGGATCGATTCCGGTAGAACTTATTTTTGCGATGGAAAAATTGAGGTGATGGATCAAACTTTTCACTGCCACAACCTCAATGGACACGGTGTGTTGGATATGCAGGGTGCGCTCAACCATTCCTGCAACCCCTATTTCATCTCGCTGGCGTTGGAAGTTGGCGGACCGGCGTTGGCCTATAAGGCACAGCAATTGGGATTTGGCAGCCGGTTTGAAGCAGCTCCGGGTTATTTTACCGCTGCGGGCAGTCTGCCCACATTACAGGAGCTTAGCGCACCGGCCGCAGTGAGCAATTTCGGTTTTGGGCAGGGGGTGCTCACCGCCACACCGGTGCAGATCGCCACATTGGTATCGGCCATTGCCAATGGCGGCGGCGCTGTCACGCCAAGGCTAGTGGTCGGCACCACAACAGATGGCAAGGAGATCACAACCGCAACGGCTACTTTTTCGCCACGCGCTGTTTTTAGTGAGCAGGCTGCGCAGCAGGTTAAAACGATGATGATCGATGTTGTCGACCAGGGCAGCGGCAAAATCGCTCTGCCCGAGCGCGGTGGTGCAGGTGGTAAAACCGCCTCAGCGCAAACGGGACAGTTTAAAGATGGTGAAGAGATTGTCCACGCATGGTTTTCGGGTTTTTACCCCGCTGAGCAGCCACAATACACCATTGTCGTGCTGGTGGAAGGGGGCGATTCCGGTTCGGATGTCGCTTGTCCGATATTTAAAAAAATTGCCGACGGACTTTTTAAACTGAAAGTAGAGTAGGAGGGCATAACATTAATAAAAGAAAACGCAGCGCGCACATGCCAATAGGATAACAGGCTATATGAATAATCTTGGCAGGGAAAAAATTGCTTATTTGTAATATGGAAAAATTGACACTTACATTACAGATAGGCACTAAAAATTGGGAAAAATGACGGAAGCATATGGTTAAAATATAATAATATGTAAATTTTATTCGCGCATGTGCGTTTTCTATTGAGATTTTGTATGAAAGTTGGTATAATATCTTACGTCGACAATGTTAGAACAAATGCAGATTTTTCAAATGGAAATGGTTACCGTTCTAGTTGGCTTGATTTATATGATAAAAAGCGGTATATTAAACTAAACCGCTACCCAAACTTTATACAATTTGGAAAGGAGAGGGTGCTTTGAGTAAGGAAAATTGTGAAATTGCGCAAGCATCATCTTCAGATAAGATGCAAGTATTGATACAAAAAAAGCTGCAACACATTTTGCGTGTTCTATGCTATATCGGGTTGCGGCTTATTCGAAAGTACCATTTCTTCAAGCGTCGTTTGCGAAACGTCCGAGATATGCTTGGGATTTTGCGGCATGCCATAGGCCACAAACTCTTTTGCAGTGCGCGCATCTTTTCGGTGCGAAATGGCCTGTCGTTTGACTTGGCTGTTGAGTTGTTGCAAACGTTAAAGCGCGACAATGCGGCTGCGCGAGAGCGGGGCTTTGGCACCGTAATCCGTTATTGGGGTATGGTGATCGCGGCATTTGTCACGCGCGCGGTTGCGCGGTTGTTCAGTTCCGTTAACTATGTTGCGCCGTTTTTGGCCGCTGCCGTATTCCTGATTGTGATTAACGGCGCCCTTAACATGACCTTTGCTTTGCGCGTTTTCTACAACGGCGAAGAAATTGGCTATATTGCAGACGAAGCGGTGTTTGAAGACGCCGAAAAGCAGATGCTGGGCCGTATTGTGTTTGAGGATTACATTAAACCTGAGGATAGTATGCCTGAATTTACTATTGCCGCTGTACGCGAAGACAGCTTGCTTACTGAAGACCTTTTGGCCAACGAGTTGATCAAGGCTTCCGGCAACGAGCTGGCGCAGGCGACGGGATTATATGTCGACAATCGCTTTTTAGGCGCGGTTAACGAGCGTTATCAGCTGCTCTCGCTACTTGAGAGCACCAAGGACGAATATCGCTCGAATGACGAAGCGTCCAATGAGACGGTGGCCTTTGTCAAGGAGGTCGAGGCGCGCGACGGCCTCTATCCGGTGACATCGGTTGTGGATATCAGCGAGATGCAAAATGAGGTCAACCGTGAGGAAGTGGCTCGACGTATTTACACCACTGTCCAAGGGGATGCACCCATCATCATTGCACAGAAGAACGGGATTCCTTATTCTCAGCTCAAACAACTCAATCCCGATATTGAGGATTCGCTGTTGGTCGGTCAGGAAGTGCTGGTTCAAAAGTCGGTGCCGGTGCTTGAAGTTAAAGTTGTCCGAGAAGAGACAGTGGAGCAGGACGTCAATTTTAAGGTTGAGCAGATTCAAGATACCAGCCAATATCAGGGCTATGTCAAAGTGACCCAAAGGGGCCAGCAGGGGCGCTCGCTTGTCGTGAGCGAGGTGACCTATATCGACGGTCTTGAGGTGGAACGCACCGTGCTGGATACGCGGGTGATCAAAGAACCGATCAATGAAAAAGTTGTGGTGGGTGGTAAGACGCCGCTCAAGCAGCTACCTTCCTCAGCGGCGTACAGCACCAACTCCAACTTCATCTGGCCGGTGGCCGGTGGCTATGTCAGCTGTGGACTCAATGGGTATTGGGGACACACCGGTATGGATATCGCTGCCGACCCGGGAACTGCGGTTTATGCTGCGGCATCCGGAACGGTGACCAAAGCGGTTTATAATTCAACCGGCTATGGGTATCACATTATTATTAGTCATGGTGGCGGTGTTGAAACACTTTATGCCCACAACTCCAAACTGTATGTTAAGGCCGGAGATTGGGTTGAGCAGGGGCAGCTGATTGCCGGCATCGGTCGTACCGGTCGCGCAACTGGGCCGCACTGTCATTTTGAAGTGCGAATCAACGGTAAGTATATGAATCCGGCCAAATATATTGGCACCCGCTAGTCGTCAATCATTTGCAAGCGTGTTTTATACGGCGCAAGGCATTAGCCTTGCGCCGTTTTTATGTGGGAAGAGCGGCTGTATTTTAGCGCACTGCTGCTCAGTGTCAACCGTTCCCCTTGTTTTGGTTGACGAAACGGACGAGAATGGGTATAATCAACGGTATCAAAGCAAGGGGGAACTTTTATATGTCGTTAAAAAAGGCGGTACTGTCTATCTTGGAAACGCACCGCGCACAGGATATTTCAGGTGAGCAGATGGCACAGACATTGGGCGTTTCCCGCGCGGCGGTGTGGAAGGCCATTAACAGCCTTAAAGCACAAGGGTACCCGATATCGGCGATCACGAATCGCGGCTATCAGCTGGAGGAACAATCCGATCTGATTTCGGCTGAAGGTATCCGTCCCCATGTTATGTCGCATTTGAGCCAAAACGATATTTTTGTTTTTGAAACAATAGATTCTACGAACTTTGAAGCAAAGCGCCGTGCGCTGTTGGGGGGCGGGCACTTTACCACCATCGTCGCCGATCAGCAGACAATGGGACGTGGGCGGTTTGGGCGCAGTTTTTTCTCACCGCCGGGTTGTGGCATCTATATGAGCCTGCTGCTCAAACCTACACCACAACAGCTTTCAGACACAACGCTGCTTACCACGGCCGCGGCGGTGGCGGTATGCCAGGCTATCGAAGCGTTGACCCCCGTGCGGCCTCAGATTAAATGGGTCAATGATATTTACTTGAATGGCAAAAAGCTGTGCGGAATTCTCACCGAAGCGGTTACTGACCTTGAAAGTGGCACGATTGAAAGCGTTGTCATCGGAATGGGGCTCAATTTTAAGCAGCCTGAAGCAGTATGGCCTCAAGAGGTAGCAGCGGTAGCAAGTGCGCTTTTTGGTTCAGAACGGCCCACTATTTCACGAAATCGTCTTGTCGCTGAGATTGTCAATCGACTGTTCACGTTGTGGGGCAGCCTTTCTTCTCGCGCGTTTTTAGAGGACTACCGCAGCCGTTCCATATTGCTTGGACAGGAGATTGTTTTTTCGCGTGCAGGCGAAAAATGCGCCGCCATTGCCGAAGAAATCGACGATGACGGTGCATTGATTGTGCGGTTGCAAAACGGGGAGCGGTTGTTGTTACGTTCCGGGGAGGTCAGTGTTCGGATTGCGTATGCGTCATCAACCCTGCCAATTGTAGGCGAGCGCGAAGCACCGGGGCAATGAGCAGTGCAGCGACCGCCTTTGCAATATCTCCGGGGATAAAGGGCAAGACACCTGCGGCCAACCCTTGCATTGTGGTAAGTCCCAGCAGGTAGCTCAGCCAAAGCGTGCCGATTAGATAGCAGCAGGCGGTGCCAAGGGCGATGCCGGCCGCATGCACCAGGCGGTTGTTTGGAAAGCGCTTAATTGCCAAACCCTCAAATAAAATAATGAAAAAATAACCCAGTATGTAGCCGCCGGTCGGCCCCAAAAGCTTGGGTAAGCCGCCGGTATAGCCTGAAAAAACAGGTAAACCGACTGCGCCGAGCAAAACATAGATCAGGCAACACAGTGCGGCTCTGCGGGTGCCGAGTAGGTAGGGATAAAAATAGATGACCAGCGAACCCAGTGAGATGGGAACCAGTCCCGGCAGTGGGATGGAGAGTGGGCCAAGGGCGCACATAATGGCGGTCATCAACCCCATAAAGGTCAAGTCGCGCGTCGTAATCTTTGTTTTTGTCATAGAGATCATCCTTTGCAAGTGTATTTCTGAATTGCAGTATACGATAAAAACGATATAATGTCAACTAATTTGTAATAATAGTTTACAATAATATTGGGATAACGATGCATCAACATCAAAAATCAATGCATCATCCAAATTTTATGGGTTGTGTTAATCGCGTTATATGTGTTCAAAGAAAAAGCGCGCATCTACAAAGTGCGGCTAGAAATCGTGCTGTCGAGCCAATCAGTATGGCGCGCCGGACAAAAAGGCCTTGACTTTATTTTGTACAGCCGCCGCGTCGTGATAGCCCAATTGTGCGGCGGTACTTAGTCGCTGGGGGTTCTTTTCAAATCGCCCGATTTCAAGAGGATTTTCAGGGGCGATAATCATCGCAGTTCCCTCGGTTTCAAGTGCACGCAAATCCGCCAGTGCGCGATTATAAATCAGATAGCGGCGTTCCATGAGCGCAATGAGTGCAGGGTGATGGCGGTACATCACTTTGCAGAGTGCACGCAGTTTTTCGGGTTGCTTGCGATAAGCGCGATTTCGGGTCAAGACAACCACCAAGCGGTCACAGCCGTCGGTCAACGCTTTTTTAAATGGGATGGGGTCGGCGGTACCGCCATCGAGATATTGTTTACCGCGAAATGACACCATCGGTGAAAAGCAGGGAATAGACGATGAGGCGCATAAAGCGGTAGCGTCGTGGTCGAGCGCCTCCTTGGTGAAATAATCTGCGCGGCCGAGTTCGACGTCGGTTACCCCCACAACAAACTCGGTGGGACTTGCCAAAAAAGCTGTATAATCAAAGGGGTCCAGCTCATTGGGCACCGTGTTAAACAGAAAGTTCATACCGAAAAGCGAGCGTTCCTGCACCAGGTTTCGCAAGCTCATATAGCGCTTGTCCAAAATATGGCGCGTGTTAATGCGATAGTTTCGGCCCTTTTGTTGTGCAACGAAAGAAACACCGTTGCAAGCCCCCGCCGAAACACCGATGACATAATCAAAAGAGATATCGGCATTCAAAAAGCGGTCGAGCACACCGATTGTGTACATGCCGCGCATGCCGCCCCCTTCTAAAACCAGTCCAGTTTTCATCAACAAAACATCCCCTTGTTTAAATATTGCCCTATTCATAGTATAGCATATTTGTGCAAAAAAAGCGGATAATTTGGCTTATGGCCAAAATAATATGCGCGATATATCGTCATTGTCCTCCAGCTATTTCATCCTAATGATCAGCAGTATTACATTCTGGCTTGTTAAAATATCAACATATTTCTACACTTTAGACATAAAAACTTAAATTTTTATCAATTTTATGGTAAAATAAGAATGATATACAGCAGGCACTTCTTTAAGTCTGTTACAAAACATGCCGATGAAAGCAAGGTGTGTTGTCTGACTTTAGTCCGGTGCTTTGGGGTGTACAAAGCGTATTGCATATATTGCAAAAATTTAATTAAAAAGGAAGGTAAATGCAATGAAATCTAAAATAATCGCTTTTTTAATGACGCTTAGTTTAATCGCAGTACATACGCCGCCCGTCTTTGCCGCTGACAATAGGGTCGATTCCGGCATGTGGGCAGACAGCTTCAACGATTCCGGCATGCGGGCGGAAAGGGTTACTAAATCCGCCTCTATCCTGGCTGTTTATTGCGGTGTTGTCGGTTATGGAACCGATGCGGCCGCCAGAGATGGAAGTCTGGAAAATTTAAAGAACTTCACCTATTATTTTGATGTCAGCGGCACCGAAAAAATCTATAAGATATCGTCTGATAATCACTTTGCGTTGAATAATCAACTGGCGGAGGGTTACGTGTTTGAAATCGATGTGGTGGGCGATACCATTGGGGATGTCGGCATCCCGGCCCCAACCGCTGTGGGCACCGTTACCGATATCGGCCGTGATTATATCAGTGTCGATGAAGCGCAAGTTGTGATCACAGCTGAAACAAAGGCCTATCAAATTACGTCTCAGGCGGGTGGTGCTGTCGTGACGTCTGCCGATTTTGCCGATCTGAAAGGCAAAACGGTCAAGGTTTACGGCGACCCCGCTGAGCTGGTCTATTTAACCTTTGTCGCCCAACCCTATACCCCGCCGCTTAAAAACACGCCCGGTAAAAAAACGTTAAAAAATGTTCTGGCAACGGCCCTGCAACCGGCCGGCACGACGTTGTATGTTTACGGGGGCTCTTGGGATTGGCAAGATGAAGGTTCACAATCGGAAACAGGAACATCCTGCCCACAGGCCACGACCATCGGTGTCCCCCGGACATGGGTCGACTTTTTCCAAGCGCAGGATGACGGCTATACATACAAGAATAGCGACGATTACACACAAAGCTACTATCCACACAAAAGTTATAATGAATATTACTACGCCGGTGCGGACTGCTCCGGTTATATGTCATGGGTGGTATATAATGTCGTCAACACGGTGAGTGGGTTGCCCGGGTATGTGCATTCCTCCACAAAGGAAGCGAAGCTGTACGCCGATCAAGGCTTTGGCAGCTTTACCAAAGTTGAAAATGCCGACGCGCTGAAAGCAGCCGACTTTAAGCCCGGTGATATTTACAGTATGAGTGGGCATGTCTGGATGTGCGTAGGCGTTTGCGAGGATGGCAGCATGGTCATATTGCACTCCACCCCGTCGGACAGCTATCGGGGAAAAGGTGGTGGCGGCGTACAATTGAGCGCCATTGCCCCGGCGGATGGCACCCCGGGGGAAACGAGTCAAGCCTACGCGTTGGCGCAAAAGTATATGGGTGAATATTTTCCGCAATGGTGTGCGCGATACCCCGCCGTTTATAAAGACTGGAACAGCTACATTACCCATAGCACCAACCCCAATACCCTTGTGGGCAAGTTTTCATGGGGCATTGACGGCAGCTATTTGACCGACCCCGACGGCTATGCCGAAATGACTGCCGCAGAAATTTTGGCGGATCTTTTTACGACGACTTCACCGCCTCAAACCCACGGACAATCCAGCGGTCGTGTCGCACAGGAACAGAGGACTGAAGAGACGCTTTTCTGGAATGAAATTGTGATGGATGCCGCTAAGATGTCGGCCGATGGTACGGTTACGCTGGATGTTAGGCAATATCAGCAGATACCCTATTGGGTGGTCGATACGTTGCGCGGCAAAGCCATAACGCTTGAATTGACCTATCTCGATGTGCAGGGCAACACCAACAAAGCATTCATTACTTGTGCGTCAATGAAGCCGACTGAAAGCAATCGGATATTCTACCGTGCCGAGGACTTTGTCGCCCGGTATGGTAAGACGGTATAAGCCATTGGCATAGGGGGATGCAAACCACCGCCCCATGGCAAGGCTATGCTCGTCCTGCGTTGAGGCCCTTTGCATGTTGCTGTCGGTGCCATGCCATCACCCATGTTCACAAAAAAGGGCAGGGGGAACCGTTATAGACTGATCGGGTATGGCCTGCCATGAAAAATGCGCCACCAACTCCTGTGCTGTGGCCGGCTGGGGTCGGTCAATCAGGCCGGCAAGAAAGGCAAGGCGGCCCAAAATTTGGGGTGCTGTCAAGTGTTGCCTAAGCACCCCCATATCCATATCGCGGTCGCGCTTTGAGAGGCGTCGACCATCCGAGGAGAGTAGCAGCGGCAGGTGGCCAAATGCAGGTGGGTCAAACCCGAGTGTGCGGTATAAAAACAGTTGACGTGGGGTAGAATCGAGAAGATCACGCCCGCGTACCACTTCGGTGACTCCCATCAATGCATCGTCGATGACAACAGCCAGCTGATAGGCAAAAACGCCGTCCGAACGCCGGATGATAAAGTCGCCGCAATCGTCGCGCAGATTTTCTGAAAAAGAATCACCGCTTTTGTCGGTAAAAGAAAAGCAAATATCTGGCACCACAATGCGCCAAGCAGGGCGGCGTTTTTTAAAAAGTTCCATTTGCTGTGTTTGGCTTAAGTGGCGGCAGTGCCCATTGTATAGCAGGCGCCCGTCGGCGCGGTGTGGTGCCGATGCGGCATGGCGTTCATCACGGCTGCAAAAACAGGGATAGAATTGTTCTTGCTTGGCCAATTGGGTGAGCACCTGTTCATAGATGGCATTGCGCCGGCTCTGGCAGTAGGGAGCGTGTGGTGCGGACGCACCAAGGCCGCCCTCATCCCATGGAAGACCCAACCAACGCAGATCCTCTTCGAGTTGCTCAGCATAGGCCAAGCGGCAGCGTGTGGGGTCGAGATCCTCTATGCGCAGCAGCAGGCTGCCATTTTGGCTTTTGGCCGACAACCACGCCAGCAATGCACAAAAAACATTGCCCAGATGCATTCGACCGCTGGGACTTGGCGCAAACCTGCCTTTTATCTGTGCCATTTACCGTTGTCCCCTTTTATTTGATGCTTTAATTTTAAGATCGATCGCCTCTTGTGTCAAGCCGATACTGTTATTGATTGTTTCATTGAGTCGATGGTGTCAATTGCACACTGTCGCTTTGGATTTTTATGCTGAAAGTTTATAGCACTGTTTTAAAAAATTCACATTGCGGGATTATAATAATTAAAATATCATAAGCGTGGGATACTAAAGGGTGAAAATTTTGTTAGTTGCTCGAAAATGAAAGGAGCTGCTTTGCATGAAAAAGTTGTTACTATGGATCGCTGTGGTGGGCGCCGCCGCATTGGCTACTAAAAAGTTTCTGTTAAACCAAGATAAAAAAGACATTGAAATTGTCACGGAGGTCGCTTCGGATGAGGATTTTGAAGCGCCGGTAGAGACAAGTGCACCGTCGCCAATCACCACCGATGCATCGCCTGAAATGCAGGAAGAGGTGCCACCCCAAACGCTAATCGACACTGAAATTGGTTAAAGCGCATAAATAAAAGCGCGTTATCAGTGAGCGAATTGTTGCATTTTTCTCTTTTATTTGCGATGCGATCTGTGCTATTATGATTATAATCTCTTGATAGGAGCACAAAATAATGAAACAAAATCTGTCTACAGTAAAATACTTTTATTATTTTAGCTTTGCCTTTTACTTTTTTGGCAAGGCTTATTCGTATTTTACTGCAAACAGAAATCCACAAGGTATTCAGCCGGTTTTAGATTAAAACGGTGTGAAATTTGTTGAATGTGGGCTTCGCAGTGAAATACTGCGAAGCCCTTTTTGTTTCTATAATACCCCAAGTCACAACAGGTGATAAATAAGAATTGGAGGGCAAACACATGGTCGTCGTTTTAAAGCAGAATCCCGATCCCAAGCAGCTAGAAAATTTGGTGGCATGGCTCAAGAGTTTGGATCTACAGATACACTTCAGCGAGGGCGACAGCTATATGGTGCTCGGTTTGGTGGGGGACACCACCGTTGTCGATATCGATTTAATTCAGGCGTTGGATATTGTGTCGTCGGTCAAACGGATTCAAGAGCCGTATAAAAATGCCAATCGCAAGTTCCATCCCGATAACACCATTATCACCGTCGGCGATGCGGTGTTCGGTGACGGCAGCTGTCCGATTGCAGCAGGCCCCTGTTCGGTGGAGTCGGAGCAACAGGTTATCGAGATTGCCAAAGCCGTTAAAGCCTCCGGCGCAAAGCTGTTGCGCGGCGGTGCTTTCAAGCCGCGAACCTCCCCCTATGCTTTTCAGGGCATGCGGGCAGAAGGCATTAAGCTGCTGATAGAAGCCAAAAAGGAGACCGGTTTGCCCATTGTATCCGAGTTGATGGATATGTCTCAGCTGCCACTGTTTGAAGGGGTCGACATCATACAGGTCGGCGCGCGCAATATGCAAAACTTTGAGTTGCTCAAAGAGTTGGGCAGAATCGATCGGCCTATTTTGCTCAAGCGCGGACTTTCAAGTACACTTCAGGAACTGTTGATGAGCGCAGAATATATTATGGCGGGCGGCAACGAACGGGTTATTTTGTGTGAGCGCGGCATTCGAACCTTTGAGACGGCGACTCGAAATACACTGGATCTTTCGGCGATTCCGCTGCTCAAAAGTATGACCCATCTACCGGTGATTGTGGATCCGAGTCACGCCTGTGGCATTGCCAGCCTGGTCAAACCGATGGCGATGGCGTCGGCGGCCTGTGGTGCAGATGGGTTGATTATCGAGGTGCACAACGACCCGGCGCATGCCAAATGCGACGGACCACAGTCGCTCACACCGGAAGCGTTCACAGATGTAGCGAATTGCGTCGCTGCAATCTTACCCAACAGTTTTAGGATTGCATAAACCGTTTTAAGGAGATAAGATATGAACATTGCAGTAATAGGGATGGGCCTGATAGGCGGCTCATTCGCGCGAACGATCAAACATAAAACGGAGCATGCGGTATTTGCTGCGGATGCCGACATGCAGGTGCTGTGCAAGGCGCGGTTGGCAGGAGTCATTGATGATATTCTCGACGATGAAAAGCTGTCGGCCTGCGAGCTGGTTATCATTGCCCTTTATCCGCAGGCGGCCATCGATTGGCTGGCCACCCATGCCGGGCAGATAGCCAACAACGCCATTGTGACCGATACCTGCGGCGTCAAACAGGCGGTGTGCGGCGCGTGCCACGCTATTGCGCAAGCGCATGGATTTTGCTACATCGGTGGGCATCCGATGGCGGGCATTGAGCACAGCGGGTTTGATCATTCGCGTAGCAATATGTTCGAAAATGCTTCCATCGTGTTGGCGCCGCTCAGCGGTGTGTCAGTTGCCCAAGTGGACCGTCTAAAGAAATTCATGCAGACATTGGGCTTTGCGCAAACGGTGATTACCGACCCCGCGGAGCATGACCGCATGATCGCTTACACCTCGCAGCTGGCGCATGTTGTTTCCAGCGCGTATGTGCAGTCCCCCTGTGCGCTCGGGCACAAGGGCTTTTCAGCGGGCAGCTACCGCGATATGACCCGCGTCGCAACCCTAAACGAGGCCATGTGGACAGAGTTGATGTTGGATAACAAAGAGCCGCTGGCCGAACAGCTCGACGCTTTAATCGCGCGGCTCCAAACATTTAGTGTGGCTATAAAGGCCGGCGATAAAGAAAAGTTGTGCACCTTGCTGCGCACAGGACGTGTGCAAAAGGCCCAGGCGGACGGAAAGGTGTTGTGAAGCCATGAAAAGTGTATCGGTGAATACCAGCCATCCCTATGAGGTTTTGGTGGGCAATGGTTTGTTGGTGCAAAGCGGTTCACTCATCGCAAAAAGAATCGCGCCTTGTATTGCCGCTGTGATTGCCGACGACACAGTTGACGCCTTGTTTGGCGACACACTTGAAATGTCGCTGCAAAAGGCAGGGTTTCAGGTGTGCCGCATTGTTTTCTCACATGGCGAGGCATCAAAAAATATGACCACGCTCGCTGGCGTGTTGGAACAATTGGCCGAAAATCAAATAACCCGAACCGACTTGATTGTGGCACTGGGCGGAGGGGTCACCGGCGATCTCGCAGGCTTTGCTGCGGCGGTGTATCTAAGGGGGATTCGTTTTGTACAGGTGCCGACAACCTTTCTGGCCGCCATCGATTCCTCCGTCGGCGGAAAAACAGCTGTCGATCTCGCCGCAGGGAAGAATTTAGCGGGTGTATTCTGGCAGCCTAAATTAGTCATTTGTGACTGTGAAGCGATTAAAATGCTGCCGACGCCCTATTTTCTCGACGGCATGGGTGAGGCAGTCAAATACGGTATGGCATTTGACAAGACGTTGTTGCCGCTGCTAAAGGGGAACGTTTTTGCGCGTCTGCCCGAGATTATCGCGCAATGTGTCGCACTCAAAGCGGCTATTGTGGCACAGGACGAACGGGATACCGAAGAACGCAGAAAGCTTAATTTTGGTCATACCTTGGGGCATGCCATCGAGCGTTGTTCAAATTTTTCTGTCACGCACGGTCAGGCTGTCGCGATTGGTATGGTTATTATAACGCGCGCCTGTGTCAAAAGGGGAAAAGTATCCCCCGAAACGTTGGAAACACTGCTTGACACGCTGGTCGTCTGCGGATTGCCGACGGTTTGCGATTATGGCGTCGATGCGTTGGCTAAGGCTGCCTTGGTCGATAAAAAGCGCAGTGGCGATCGAATTGCACTTATTCTTCCCAAAGCGGTGGGGGAATGTACGATTGAGGAGATTGCGATAGGTGCGTTGAAAACATGGATTAAACAGGGACTATAAAACGGCTGCCTAGGTTTTGACAGTGTAGTGCAAAGGAGGTCTTTATGGATATTAGAATTACGCCTGCACCGTTGTGTGGCACTTTGCGAGCGATCGCTTCCAAATCCGATGCGCACCGTTGCCTGATTTGTGCGGCGTTGTGTGATACGCCCACTGAAGTGGTAATCAGTACCTTAAATCGCGATATAGAAGCGACTATGGGGTGCCTTGCTGCACTCGGTGCCGAATTTTCTCAAATTCAAGCGGGGGTGTGGCGCGTAAGACCCATCTCACAGCCGTCCAATCAGGCTGTATTGGATTGCTGCGAGAGCGGTTCAACATTGCGATTTTTGTTGCCGGTTGCGGCGGCACTGTGCCAAAATATACGTTTTGTGGGTGTGGGGCGGTTGCCCAATCGTCCCTTGTCGCCGTTGCGAGAGGAAATGGCGTTGCACGGCTGCTGCTTTGATGGGATACAGCTTCCTTTTACCATGAGCGGGACTTTGAGAGCGGGAACATTTACCCTGCCGGGGGATATAAGTTCCCAGTATATTACAGGGCTGCTGTTTGCGTTGCCGCTATTGGCGGGTGACAGCCACATAATTCTAACAACGCCACTGGAATCAGCCGGTTACGTTGCAATGACGCTGCGCACACTCGCGCGTTTTAACATCGAGATTACCGCGTTGCCAAATGGCGGCGGTTACCATATCAAGGGTGGGCAGCGTTACGGTTCACCGGGGCGCGTCACCGCAGAGGGCGACTGGTCTAACGCAGCGTTTTGGCTGGCAGCCGGCGCCATTTGTGCCCCTGTCGCCGTGACTGCGCTGGACGTTGATACCGTGCAGGGCGACAGAAAAATTATCCCACTGTTGCAACGTTTTGGTGCTCAGGCTGAGATCGACCGAGGCCGCGCTGTTGTTTCACCGCAAGCTTTAAGGGGGATTGATATCGATGCTGCCGAAATACCCGATCTTGTGCCGATTTTGGCCGTGGTGGCCTGTGCGACGGTTGGCACCACTCAAATCACCCATGCGGCACGGCTGAGAATCAAAGAAAGCGATCGTCTGCGGACCATGACCGAGGCGCTCAATGCGCTTGGGGGACGGGTGTCTGAGCAAGCGGATGGGTTGATTATTGAGGGCACAGGTGGCCTGCGCGGTGGCGTGGTCAACAGCTTTAATGATCATCGCATTGCGATGGCGGTGAGCATCGCCTCCGCCATCTGCGCCGAAGATGTTATCATCCAAGATGCGGCTGCGGTTGAAAAATCATATCCAAACTTTTTTGAAGATTTTAAAAAAATGGGAGGAAAAGTCGATGTCATCTAGCTTTGGAAAACTTTTAAAGGTCACCATATTCGGTCAGTCACACAGTGAGGCAATCGGGGTCGTGCTCGATGGTTTACCTGTGGGGGTGCGGCTGGATATGGCGGCGATCCATCGATTTATGGGGCGTCGGGCTCCCGGCACAAACCGATTTTCCACTGCGCGCCGTGAGGCGGATACGCCTCAAATAATCGCCGGGTTGGCGGATGGCGTCACCTGTGGGGCTCCGTTATCCGCCCTCATCCAAAACAGCGATGCAAATAGCAAGGACTATGACAAACTGCGGGATTCTCCGCGCCCGATGCATGCCGATTACCCCGCCGCAATCAAGTATCAAGGTGCAAACGACATACGGGGTGGGGGGCAGTTTTCCGGCAGGCTCACAGCGCCGCTCTGCTTTGCGGGGGCCGTGGCCATGCAGATTTTGGCGCAACAAGGCATCACAGTGGGGGCGCATATTGCGGCCATAGCCGGCGAAATGGATACCCCATTCGATCCGGTCGCCGTTTCGGCCTCGACGCTCTCGGCGCTATCGAAAAAGGCGTTTTCGGTTATTTCAGATGAGGCGGGGAGCCGAATGCAGGCTCAGATCGACGCGGCCAAAGAGCAGGGCGACTCGGTGGGCGGCATCATCGAGTGCGCTGCTGTTGGCGTTTTAGCCGGGTTGGGTGAACCGCTGTATGAAGGGCTTGAAAGCCGTCTGGCGGCTGCTATTTTTGGCATCCCAGCTGTCAAGGGCGTTGATTTTGGCGCAGGCTTTTCCGCTGCAGCGCTGCGCGGCAGCGAACACAACGACCCATTTGTCATGCAGGATGGCTATGTTGTGACGCAGACAAATAACCATGGCGGTATCTTGGGTGGACTATCAACCGGCATGCCTATTACATTACGTGTGGCTTTTAAACCGACGCCGTCGATTGCAAAACCGCAAAAGACTGTCAGCTTTTCGGCTAAAGAAGCGGCTGATCTTGCCATCACAGGCAGGCACGACCCTTGTGTGGTGCTGCGTGCTGTTCCCTGTGTGGAAGCGGCGGTGGCGTTGGTGCTGCTGGATTTGTTGATTGAAGAGAAGGGGAAAAAACAATGGATATCGATGCACTGAGAGTGAAGATTGACGACATCAACCATCGGATGGTCAAATTATTTGTTGAACGCATGAATGTTTCAATGGATATCGCCCGCTATAAAGCTGAAAATGGCTTGCCGATATTGGACAAAGAGCGCGAACGCATCATTTTAAACCGCATGGCGATTGAAGCAGGCGAACCGCTTGAAGATTACACACAAGTGCTGTTTCGCACCCTGTTTGAGCTCAGTCGCGCGCACCAAAGCAGTTTGATGGCGGACGACAACAGTTTGGCTGCCCATATTAAAGACACCATGAAAAATACGCCGCAGCTTTTTCCAAGACGAGCGGTGGTCGCCTGTCAGGGGGTGGCAGGAGCGTACTCACAGCAAGCCTGCGACAAGTTGTTTCCCCACGCGGAGATTGTCTATGTGCAAAATTTTGATGGCGTATTTCAAGCTGTGGAGCAAGGGTTATGCCGCTATGGGATCCTGCCGATAGAGAACAGTTCTTTCGGTTCGGTCGGCGCCGTTTATGATTTGATGAAAAAGCACCACTTTAGCATTGTACGTGGAACCCGTTTGCAAATCTCGCACACGTTACTGGCCCAAAAGGGTGTGGCATTACAAGATGTCGGCGAAATTTTTTCGCACGAACAAGCGATTGGCCAATGCGGCGCATTTTTAAAGGCGCATCCAAAGATCAAGGTAACCGTCTGCGCCAATACCGCGATGGCGGCGAAGATGGTGGCAGAATCGAGCCGAAACGATGTTGCGGCTATTTCATCACGTCAATGTGCCGACCTTTACGATCTGGCGGTTCTATCTGAGAACATTCAGGACAGTGATAACAACTTTACCCGTTTTATCTGCATCTCACGCGAACCGGAAATTTATCCGGGCGCGTCCAAGATATCGCTGATGATGACGCTGCCACATCGCGCCGGCGCGCTGGCTGGGATGCTGTCACGCTTTTCGATGATGGGTATCAACCTGACCAAGCTTGAAAGTCGCCCGATCCTCGGTAAGGATTTTGAGTTCATGTTTTATTTCGATCTTGAGGCTTCGGTCTGCTCCGATTCGGTTTTAAGTTTGCTTTGTGAACTGCAAAACAATCCGGGAACGTTTGTATTTCTGGGGAACTACATTGATGCATAGGACAGGATGGCGATTTTGATGGCAAATACCCAACGCTATGGACTCATAGGGGAAACCCTGAGCCACAGCTATTCAAAACAGATACACCACACGCTTTGTGGCTATGACTATGAGTTGATAAGTGTGCCGCGCGACAAAATTGACGCATTTTTGTCGGCGCGCCAATTTACCGGACTCAATGTGACCATTCCCTATAAAAAGATAGCTGTTGGGCACTGCGATCTGCTCACCGAGGCCGCTAAAGAGATCGGCAGCGTTAATACGCTGATGATGCAATCGGATGGCCGGCTGCTGGGCGACAATACCGACTATGCGGGATTTTTATACTGCTCCGATAAAGCGGGCGTTTCATTTAAAAATAAAAAAGTGATCATACTTGGCAACGGCGGCACCGGTCTTACGGTGCGCACGGCCATCCGCCACGCGGGTGCGCGCGAAATTGTGGTGGTCTCAAGAAACGGCGCCGTCAATTATCAAAATATTTATCGTCAAGCCGATGCAGAGGTCATCGTAAACACGACGCCGGTGGGGATGTTTCCGCATAATGGTGCGCGATTGATTCAATTGGCGCGTTTTCCCAAGTTAAGTGGTGTGCTGGATGTGATCTACAATCCGCTTTCAACAATGCTGTTGATCGATGCCCAACGGTTGGGTATTCCTTGCGGGGGCGGACTTTCAATGCTGGTGGCGCAAGCAAAATATGCCGCCGAACGTTTTGGTGGCGCACCGATCTCCGACAGGGAGATAAGCGTCATAGAGCAGAGCCTGCGAAAGGATCTGACAAATTTGGTATTGGTGGGGATGCCCGGCTCGGGCAAGTCCACGCTGGCGCTGGCATGTGCCGCGCGCATGGCGCGTGAGGTGGTTGAGATTGACGCAATCATTGCGCAAAAGGCCGGTTGCAGTATCTCGGAAATTTTTGCCGAATGCGGTGAAGTGCACTTTCGCGAGATAGAGTCTGAAACGATCGCCGAGGTGGGAAAACGCACCGGATTGGTTATTTCAACAGGCGGTGGCGCAGTACTCCGAGAACAAAATGTTTCAGCCTTGCAGCAAAATGGATTGATTGTCTGCCTAGAGCGTCCGATCGAATTGTTGTCCACCGAGGGTCGTCCGCTTTCAAAGGGGGTTGATGTGCTGCGCGACATGCAAAAGCAGCGCGCCCCCATTTATCAAAAAAGCAGTGCCTTTGTCGTGGCAAATGATCGAGGCATAGAACAGGCTCAAGAGAGAATTGTGGAGGGGTTTTATGAAGCTCTTAGTCATTAATGGTCCCAATATCAACCTGCTCGGCATTCGGGAAAAACACATTTACGGAAGCGCCGACTATGCGCGCCTTTTGGAAATGATTCAAAATACCTGTGTGGAAAATGATATTGAGGCGGAATGCTTTCAGTCTAACCACGAAGGGGATATCATCGATAAAATTCAGGCGGCCTATGGCACAAAGGATGCGATTGTGATTAACCCCGCCGCTTATACGCACACGAGCATCGCCATACTCGATGCGCTCAAAGCGGTTGGCCTTCCTGCCGTGGAGGTGCATATTTCCAATGTCTACGAACGAGAGGAATTTCGGCACCATTCCTATATTAAAATGGCCTGTATCAAATCTTTTGTCGGATTGGGACTTGACGGATACCGCCAAGCGATTCTATACTTAAAGCAGTATGTTGCATGACGGTTCATACATTTTTGGCAGGCGCCGTCTAACGTCAGGTAGAGCAGGTCATCATACCGTCAAGGGAGGAAGCATTTTATGGAACGTTTTAACGAAAAAATCAACTCAGTACATGGGTTGGAGATACTGGATTCAAGAGGCAACCCGACGATTAAGGTGGGTGTGACACTCGAAGGGGATCTGTCGGGGGAGGCCTGCGTCCCGTCCGGTGCTTCAACCGGTAGCTTTGAAGCACATGAGTTGCGCGATGGTGGTGCACGCTACGGTGGCAAAGGTGTCCTAAAGGCACTGGCTCTCCTTGAACAGGAGATTGCCCCTGCTATCCGCGGCCTTAGTGCCGGAAATATTGCCGAAATTGATGCTGTCATGATGCGTCTTGACAAGACTGAGAATAAATCCCATCTGGGTGCAAACGCCATGCTGGGCGTTTCTCTGGCCTGTGCCCGCGCCGCAGCTGCACAGCACGGCGTCGCGCTATTTGAATTTTTGGGCGGAAAGTTTGCGCGCACCCTGCCGGTGCCGATGATGAATATTTTAAACGGTGGTCGCCACGCGGACAACAACATGGCTATTCAGGAGTTTATGATTATGCCGGTGGGGGCATCGAGCTTTTCGGAAGCATTGCAGTGGGGCAGTGAGATTCATCACGCGCTGGGCGCGCTGCTCAAAAGCAAGGGCTTAGGCTCAGGCGTGGGGGATGAGGGCGGCTTTGCGCCAAACCTTTCCGACGATGAACAGGCGTTGGCGCTCATAATCGATGCGATTGAAAAAGTGGGACTCAATACCGACAAGGTCAAGTTGGCGATTGACGCTGCGGCCAGCGAATGGGTATCCCCTGAGGGCGGTTATGTGGCACTCAAGCGCGCGACCCCCTATACAACTGAGACACTGTGTGACTATTGGGAAAAACTTTGCAGCAGCTACCCCATTATCTCGCTTGAGGATTGCCTTGGCGAAGAGGACTGGGCGGGTTGGCAACAACTCACCAAGCGGGTTGGCGACAGGGTTCAGCTGGTTGGCGACGATCTTTTTGTCACGAATCCTACGCGACTGGAGAAAGGCATCCAAACCGGCACAGCAAATGCCATCCTCATAAAACCCAACCAAATCGGTACCCTGTCCGAGACATTGCATACCATTTCGTTGGCGCAGTCCTGCGGCTATGCCACGGTGATTTCGCACCGATCCGGCGAGACTGAAGATGCATTTATTGCCGATTTGGCGGTGGCTGTGAATGCCGGTCAGATTAAAACCGGCGCCCCTTGCCGCAGCGAGCGGGTGGCAAAATATAATCGGCTACTGGAAATTGAACGCGCACTTGGCGCGAATGCCGTTTATGGCGGTCGGCTTTAAAAGTGCGTCAAAGCTGTGCGCGTGGCCTTAGGCGTCAATGAATAAAGCGGCGCCCACCAGAAATGGTGGGCGCCGCTTTGCAATGTGTTTATTTGGAAGACAGACCTTGCATTTCGAGAAACTCATCGTAGGAGCACATGCGATCGATGCAACCATCCTCTGTGATCTGGATGATGCGATTTGCCACTGTCTGGATAAATTGGTGGTCGTGGGAAGAGAATAAAATGACCCCCTTAAAGTCGATCAGGCCGTTATTGACAGCGGTGATGGACTCAAGGTCAAGGTGGTTGGTGGGTTGGTCGAGCAGCAGGGTGTTTGAGCCGGAGAGCATCATGCGCGAGAGCATGCAGCGCACCTTTTCGCCGCCTGAAAGGACTTTAACCGGTTTGGTTACCTCGTCACCCGAAAAGAGCATACGGCCTAAAAAGCCGCGCAGATAACTCTCGGAATCGTCGCTGGAATACTGGCGCAACCACTCAATAAGGTTTAAATTACACTCATTGAAGAAAGAGGAATTGTCCTTTGGAAAGTAGGATTGTGAGGTTGAAAGTCCCCACTTAAAGCTACCCTCATCGGGTTCGATCTCTTCAAATAAAATCTGGAATAGTGCGGTTGCAGCTTGTTCATTCTCGCAAAGAATCGCGACTTTATCCTCTCGGTTGAGCCTGAATGAAACATTGTTGAGCACTTTGACGTCGTCCACTGTTTTGGAGAGGTTTTCGACCTGTAGCGTCTCCTTGCCAATTTCGCGGTCCGGTTTAAAGGAGACCCACGGATAGCGTCTGGAGGACGCGGGCAGATCTTCGACTGTGAGTTTTTCTATAAGCTTTTTACGCGAGGTAGCCTGTTTTGACTTTGATTTATTGGCCGAAAAGCGCTCAATAAATTTTTGCAGGTCTTTAATTTTATCCTCTTTTTTGCGATTCTGATCTTTTAATACCTGCTGCACCAAGCGGCTGGACTCATACCAAAAATCATAGTTGCCAACGTACATTTTAATCTTGCCGAAATCGATATCCACCGTATGGGTACAGACGGTGTTTAGAAAATGACGGTCATGCGACACCACAATAACGGTACCAAAAAAATCGAACAGGAAGTTTTCCAGCCAGTTGATCGAGGCCACGTCTAAATGGTTGGTGGGCTCGTCGAGCAAAACGATTTCCGGCCGGCCAAAAAGGGCCTGTGCCAGCAGGACCTTAACCTTTTCGCCGCCCTGCAGCGCACGCATTTCGGCATAGTGTAGCTCACTGCCAAGACCTAACCCCTGCAACAGCTGCGCGGCCTCAGTATCGGCCTCCCAACCGTTTAACTCAGCGAATTCCCCCTCCAACTCAGAGGCTTTCTCACCATCTGCGTCGGTGAAATCCTCCTTGGCATAGAGCACTTCCTTTTCCTTCATAATCTCGTAAAGGCGCGGATTGCCCATAAAAACAGTGTCCATCACGGTGTATTGGTCGTATTGAAAGTGGTCCTGTTTGAGAACCGACATACGTGTGCCCTCACCGATGTTCACATCGCCGGAGCTGCTTTCCAGCTCACCTGACAGGATGCGCAAAAAGGTGGATTTTCCGGCGCCGTTTGCGCCGATAACGCCGTAGCAGTTGCCCGGCGTGAATTTTAGATTTACATTATCAAAAAGTTTGGTGCCGCCAAATTGCAGGCCGAGATCTGTCACCGTTATCACTGTTTAACCGCCTTTTCTCATCAATAAATTTAGATTGGACTGTTTTGATTTTTGATCACAACACAGCCTATAGCGCCTTGAATTCATCAAGTCCACACATAAACATATATTATAATAGCATAGCAAACCTCAGCGAACATGTCAAACCCCAAGTGGCATATAGCCACGCATTTGCTGTACATAACAGGGCAAAATAATCGCACAGTGCTTTGCTTATAGCAAAAGCACTGTGCGCAATAACATCTTAAAAGGTTGACTAAATGAGGAGCGCCTCCAGTTCGTCGCTCTTGAGCAGACGTTGCGCGTCGATGAGAAGCGTCACATCCTTTTCAAGCTTTGCGATACCGGTGATATAGCTATTCTTGGCGGAAGCGACGGTGGGCGGTGGGGAGATGCAGCTATCATCAATACTGATAACCTCGTCGACTTCATCGACGATAAAGCCGACGGCCACGTCGCGGATGTTGGCAACAATAATGCAGGTGCGCTCACTATATTCCGCAATGGGTTGATTTAGGCGCAAGCGAATATCAATAACCGGAATGATCTGTCCACGCAGATTAATGACCCCCTTGGCGTACGCGGGAAATTCCGGCATGGGGGTAATTGCCTGCATTTTGACGATCTGTACCACCAGAGAGATTGGGATGCCTAAAAGCTGTCCATAGGTCCAAAAGGTCAGATATTTGCCTTTTAATTCATCAGCCGACGCGCTGAGAGCAGAAGTAAAATTGTTGTAATTCAAAAAAAGTTCTCCTCCCAAAATATAAGCACTTAACGCCGACAAACCCCTTAAAAGGCCTGTGACCTATTGCCCATATAATAGCATATATGCTGTGAGGACGCAATATAAAGTGTGATGAAAATGCTTTAAAAGGTCGGATCTACTAAAAATGTTACCTCCTAAAGGTACGAGACTAACGCATCAACAGCTTTGCGGGATGGGGCAGTGGCCGGGCCCTTTGGATAGCCGAGCGCGATGATGGCAGCCAGCTGTTGCCCTTGTGGCCAATCCAGTAATTCTTCGATCTTCTTTTCGTCAAAAATACCCAATACTACGCTGCCAAGACCCTTGGCATGCGCTGCAAGACAGAAAGTCTGAGTGGCGATACCGGCGTCGAACATCTCCCAATGGTCGCCTTTAGCGGTCGAAAAAGAGCCATCACGCTCAAACCCTGAACGCCCACTGACCATCGTGACCAGCACCAGTGCCGCTGCGCGCTTCATAGTGGCAGTGTTTGGCGCAAAATCCATGACACACTGCTCGGCCAGCAAGTCTATTTTCTCTCGATTTTCCACCACAATATAACGGGCAATTTGGGCATTTTTCCAAGAGGGCGCAAAAGCAGCTGCGCCGACAATCTCCTCGATTAGTGCGTGTGGTACAGCAGCTTCTTTAAAATCGCGTATGCTGCGTCGTCCCTTAATGCATTCAAACACATCCATAAAGCTACGATCCTCCATTATCCTACAATTCTTATTTACCTATTAAAATCCTATCACAAACAGGTGTTGTCTGCAAGCATCGTTGGCTTGTAACCAAGGGGTGATGTAGGGGGCATGATTTGTGACAGCGCAGAAAATTTTATGGCCTGCAAGAATTGACAATTCGCTCTATTTGCAATAAAATAAAACTATCACATGTAATGGAGGTGACAATGAATGGACACAGGTGATCATAGTAGTCAGACTGGAAAGCCACCTTCACGTTGGCACATTCATTGTCCCATTATTGCCGCTTGAGGGACGACATGTGCACCGTTCTGGTTCCTTTTCCAATTTGATATACGTTGACGCCGATGACCGCAAAATTTTTGAGGTCATTTTTTTGCTGCCCAAATAGGGAGACCCTTATGTTGTAACCGAGTAGCAGAATGGAAAATGATTTGGCTAATTGTATGCCGCCGGGGCAAAATAATGCTTTATGTTGCCACGACGAAAAGCAAGGGGAGGGAAGACCATTGGAAAGGTGCAGACCCTTTTAGGGTTAATTGATGAGAAAAAATTTCTTCAAGTTCGCCGCATTATTCAAGATATGAACGTGGTGGATTTTGCCGAGGCTATCGGCGAATATGCGCAGGATCCACGCGTGTTGTTGCTGTTTCGGTTGTTGCCAAAGGAAATGGCGGCCGAAGTGTTTGCCTATTTGACGCGTGATTTGCAGCAGCGCATTGTAGAGGGCGTCACCGACAAAGAACTTTCGGGTATTCTTGGGGAATTATTCATGGACGATACGGTCGATTTTCTTGACGAAATGCCGGCGTCGATTGTCAAGCGCGTCATAAAAATATCCGATCCGAATATCCGCAGACAGATCAATTTGATGCTCATGTATCCCGAGGCGTCAGCCGGCAGTCTGATGACGATTGAGTTTATGGAAGTTGACCGAAATTGGAACGTCAAACGTGCGATTTCGGAGGTTCGCCGCCAAAGCGAGGAAAAAGAGTCGATCACGCTGTTGTTTGTGACCAATGCGCGGCGAAAGCTCGAGGGCGCTGTCCAACTGCGCGATGTGCTGGCTGCACAGGATCATGAGATGATCGGTGATATTATGGAAAGAGATGTCATGTCGGTTAAAACGCATGATGATCAGGCCGATGTTGCCGAGATATTCAAAAAGTACGATATGTATACCCTGCCGGTTGTCGACAATGAAAATCGCCTTGTCGGCATTATTACGCTTGATGACGTCGTGGATGTTATGGAGGAAGAAACCACGGAGGATATCTATAAGATGGCCGCTATGGCGCCTATTGAAGATGGCTACATGCAAACAGGGCCATTTACACTGGCGCGCAAGCGCGTTGTCTGGCTGATGGTGCTGATGGTTTCGGCAACCTTTACCGGTCTTATCATCCAAAATTACAACGATGCGCTAACCGCAAATATTTTGTTGTCCTCCGCAATTCCCATGCTGATGGACACCAGTGGTAATGCAGGTAGCCAAGCGTCTGTTTCAGTCATTCGCAGCTTGGTGCTTGGCGAGATAAAGGCCTCGGATATTTTGGCGGTTATCTGGAAAGAGTTCCGTGTCGGGCTTATAGCAGGCACCTGTGTCGCGGTGCTCAACTATATAAGAATCATTTTGTTGTTCCATGACGCAGCGGTTGCGATGATTGTGTCGATCACAATCTTCTGCACAGTGGTGGCGGCCAAGATCGTTGGTTGCACATTGCCCATTATTGCTACTAAATTGAAGATGGACCCCGCCTTGATGGCAAGTCCGATGATCACAACGATTGTCGACGCGCTTGCCCTGCTTGTTTATTTTAACGTGGCAATGCGGCTATTACCGGGCATTGTGGGATAAATTCATGTTGAGGCAAACTGAATAAGCAAAAAACAACAGTTGCATTTAAAAATACGACTGTTGTTTTTTATTTCCAATAAAAAATGACGTTATGACAAGCGGTGCGAATAAAATATGCATGCATATGTCGCGCCACATTCAGTTGCGTTGGTCAAAAATGCAACGCAAAGGATTGCTTCGCTACGTTTGCGCGTCCAGACGCTTGTTGCGGAAATAGAGCAGAATATCGGTCAATACCATCGTCAAATTAAGCAGATAGAGGTACATCACATAATCAGGTGCGTTAATCAGCTTGTTGATAATACCGCTGACGTAACCCAGAGCTATGACGCCTAAAAATACGACACTTTTACCCTTTGCACTCCTAGCCGTATAAGATTTGTAGATGGAAGCCGGCCAGGCCGCACCGAAGCAGAGCAACATACCAATTTCGAATATTTTTGTGTGCAAAAAGTCACCTCTTTCCATTGATGCCAATAGGGATTACCAATAAAACAACCCTGCATGATCCTTTATGGACAGCCTTTCTAAAATTCATGTTACCAAAAGGAATGAATTTTGTAAAGCAAATTTAGAGATACCGCAATGCGCTAAAAAAACGGCATTGTGCCTTAAAATCGCCTGTTTATGATGATTGTTTTAGGTCGGGAACAATGCAGTATCATTTATCATAATATGAAAAAGAATAAGCGCTTTTAGAAGGGAGCAAGACCATGCCACTTGTGAATATTAACTATGATCGGCGCGCGGCTGTGGCTTATGCCAACCGTTGGGCCTATTTTCGTAACCCTAATTTTTTGGATTTCTCCAATTTGGGCGGCGACTGCACCAACTATGCATCGCAATGCCTGCTAGCTGGCGGCGCTGTGATGAATTACACCCCAACGTTCGGCTGGTATTACATAGATGCAGACAATCGCGCCCCCGCATGGACGGGCGTGGAGTATCTGTATAATTTTTTAACCAAGAACCAAGATGTGGGGCCTTATGCCACCGATACCGATATTTCGGTCATGCAACCGGGGGATCTCATACAGCTCATGCTTGACCAAGATCGTTTTCAACACACGCCGGTCATCACCGAAATCAGAGGGCCTATTCCAACGATGAATACCATCTATGTAGGGGCACATTCGCAGGATGTCAATTGCCGTCCGCTTTCAAGCTATGATTTTGAGCGCGTGCGGTTTTTGCATATCGAGGGAATTCGTTATATGTACGAACCGAGCACTCCACAGAGAACCCAAAATATGACGCAGGCTGCACAAAGCGCTGCGCAAAATGCCGAGTAAACTTCGACAGGCCTTTTGCCGACTTTATTATATAACACCGCAGAAGGGGGCGCCATGACACAAAATTGCTTCCGTGGTATTTGTTGACTTTAGCGCCAATAAGTAAGCGTTGAGGGCCGACCGATTGATAACACAGTCGGCCGGCCCTCTTAATTTTTATCTCAGGCGTTTCGTTGCGGCGGTGCACCAAGTTTTACCGTACGATAAAATCAAACCGCTCACCGTATCCAATTTGAAAGCTGGTATGAATGGGGGTTCCATCCAGCTGCGTAACTAAACCTGTCATTTGCAGTTGCGGTGTATAGCGTGGCACCGCCAACAGCTTGGCAATTTTTGAGTCCGCACGCACAATTCTCAGTGACATTTGCTTTGAATACATATCGATCCCTTTTTCTTCACGTAAAAAACGATAGGTGG
Organism: Candidatus Fimivivens sp.; assembly: GCA_047974975.1. GTDB lineage: Bacteria > Bacillota > Clostridia > Oscillospirales > Ruminococcaceae > Yanshouia. The sequence continues at coordinate 37,258 of JBKECV010000009.1, read as the reverse complement.
AATCTTGCTCCAAATCCATATCGAGCAAGCAGGCATATTCGCACAAATAGAAGCTATCCTCCAAAACAATCGGAACCCCATTGGCGTATCGCAGGCGTTGTATACGAACAGCTTGCTGATTTGGTGCCAGCTCAAGCTTTTCTCTCACCCATGCCATTTCAGGGACACATAAGCTCGATTTGATCAGCTTGGTACCGGCCAGACATCCGTTTTTTGCACACATTTGTGTAAAGCTGATTGCATTGGCGGAAAAATTTTTTTGTGGCTTTGGCTCAGAAACAAAAGTCCCTTTGCCCTGTTTTTTTTGCACCAATCCCAGCCCAACCAGCTCGTTAACTGCGCGACGCACTGTTATACGGCTCACATTATATTGCTCGGACAACTTATCCTCTGTGGGTAAGCGCAATGTTTCAGAAAAGCACCCCGACATAATTTCATTTTTAATGCATGCCGATACTTGCATATAAAGTGGAATGATACTGTTATGATCTAAATGAACTTCTATTGTAGACACCTCGATTTATTTCCTTTTCGGTAGCTGAAACGGCTATATTTTGCGCGGCAATAGGGCATTGCGCGCTATTGGCATCATCATAACATAACAGCATCTCATTGACAAGCAACCGACGACCGCTCAATATTCAAATTTCCACATATAGCGGCGATAACTCATCGGATGCATTCTGACATCGGCCATAGCTGTAATATATTGTTTTGAAATCGGATGCAAAATTGTCGCATTGAAATACTCCGCAATACTTTCGTCGAGTTGGTTTAATCCCAATTCAGCGGCATCGATAATCCAATGATGGCCCCCGAACTTATTTAAAAAGCGCTCAACGCGCTCATCTAAGGGTCTTGTGCGCCCGACACTCTTAAACAACAAAATCGCTAAATTTTTATCGCATGTTTCAAATGCGCCATGAAAATATTCCCCCGCATTGATGGGGACACAGTGCACAGTCTGCATTTCCTGAAAGAAACAAAATGCGTCCGCGTAAGCGACTTCCCATGCTGCACCACTTGCGATAACATTCCACACACCATCATCTTTGTAGGTCATGGCAAATGCTGCGGCGTCGGCCTTAACCTGTGCATGAGCCTGCGCATAAATTTCGGGTAATTTTTCAAAGGCATCCAGCGCATGTTGATAGTTTGTGTATCCTTCAACCTTTGAGAGCAGATAAAATGCCATTTTTAATGCCGTTCCTTGGCTGTTGCAATGGATTAAACCGGGGTCGTCGTACCATTCATCCTTGTGCGAATAGGTCAAAAAGTATTTTGCATTTTGTGCGGTCAATGAATCGGCAAAACCGCTTAAACCAATCGTCACGGCGCCATTATTATTGGCTACTTTAATCGCTTCCACTGTTTCGGCGGTTGCTTTTGTTGAGGTGGCGATAACCAGTGTGTTTTTTCCAAGAAATTTTGGTGGTGCGTTGACAAATTCACCGCTGTTATACCCACAGATACGAAGATTCTCGGCTTCAGCATCCAATAAATACCGCGCCGGGTAAGATGATATATACGAGCCGCCGCACGATACGAATACAACCTGCTTTAATCCACCTGCAGTATCCAAATCCGCCAAGGCCTTATCCACAACGGCTATCATTTCTTGCATACCTTTAATCATGATATTTACCCTTTCTCTATCGCACGAAGCGCTGCAGTTGCTTGCGTATCAACCATATATTCACCATCGATTTCACACAAGACAACGCCGTAGAACATTTTTGCGGCTTGTAAAGAAACTTTCTTTTCGACAACATCCTTTAGCACTTTTTCGACCGGGCGCTGCATCGGGTCGCCATAGCCGCCTGCACCCGGCGTTATGACGCGTATCACATCCCCTTTGTTCAGCGGCAGGCTCGTCGTTTTGTGACCCATCTGCGAAACACAGCCATCGGCGACATTCACGCGATAAAACGCACCGGATGCGCCATCGCTGCCACCGGCGAGTCCCCAAGGTCTAAACTTATGGCGGTCCCCAAGGCCGGTGTATAGCACATCATCCTGTAAAACTTCAAGCTCACGTTCTATTCCCAAACCACCACGCATTTTTCCTGCGCCGCCGGTATCAATTTTAAGCTCATATTTGCGTGCCAGAATTTTTGGGAATTCCATTTCGGTGGCTTCAATCGGCATGTTGGATGTATTGGTCATATTAACTTGTACGCCGGATAAGCCGTCATACGCGCGGCTGGCGCCGCCACCACCCGCGATCACCTCATGAAAGATGAAAAAACTATCGGTTCCGATAGCACCGTCTCCGGCCAGAATGGTCGTGGTGCAAGCACCATTTCCGGCGGCCACGATAACATCTGGAAACAGTGGCGCCAGTGCGCCGAAAATAGTATCCGGCACACGCTGGTTGCAATCAATCAAGGCGCCGACCGGTGCAGGTTCAATGGGGTTGACGATGCATCCCGCAGGCGCAATAACGCGAATGGCCCTATTGATCCCCTCATTTGCAGGGATATCAACACCCATGAGTGCCTTTATCGAATAAAAGACGGCTGCTCTGGTGCAAGGGAGTGGCACGTTGATCGGGGCTTTAATTTGCGCTGCCGTACCGGTAAAATCAAATGTGATATCATCGCCCTTGATGGTGATTTTAACCTTAATCGGCAGGGGATTCGGGTATTTTTCTCCGCAGCCATCCACGTAATCGGTGTATGTATAGTCGCCATTCGGCAAATCTCGCACGACTGCACGAATACGGCGCTCTGTATAGGCGATTAACGCACGCATGCAGTCAATAAGAATGGACTCATATCGGGCATAGGCCTCTTGCAGGCGCTTTGCACCGATGAGATTCGCAGAAATCTGTGCAGTCAGGTCGCCCTCGCGCTCCTGTGGAACGCGCGTGTTATCCAAAAGGATGTCGATCACGCTTTGAACGGGTCTGCCGCCTTCATGGATGCGGCTCACAGGAATGCGAATGCCTTCCTGAAAAATACTGTCCGCATCACCGGATGTGGAACCGGGCACTTTTCCGCCGATGTCGGCGTGATGTGCGATATTAGCAATCCAGCCAATCAGCTGATCGCCCACAAAAGCAGGTGCGGCTATAACGATATCGGGCAGATGATTTCCGCCACCGTTGTAGGGGTCATTTGCAATAAACATGTCGCCGGGTTTCACATTTGCCCTACCGAATTTGGCGTATATATTGGGGACTACACTCAACAGGGAACCCAATAATCCGGCCAGACTCTCGACCTGCACCACACTGTTTCCATCCGGATCTATCACGGCGGTACACACATCGCGCCGTTCCTTAATATTCGTTGAGTAGGCGCTTCTTATGATGATGCCATATGTTTCTTCAGCAATGGACATCAAAAGATTGCGCACAACTTCAACTGTGACGGCATCAAATTTTGTTGACATCTTATTTCACCGCCTCATCACAAATTTTTAAATTATGATAGCCATCCACATGGATTGTCCAGCCGGGGGGCACCACCAAGGTGGTATCCATTTGTTCACAGATGCAAGGGCCGAGAATCGTTTGTCCGGGTACAAAATCGTCGCGATTATAAACAGGGGTATTCACACGAGCCGACTCTCCTTGAAACAGCACGGCACGCATTTGGGTCGGTTTTGGTAATGCGGACTTGGGCTGCAGTGGTGCACATGCTAAATCCGGCTTATCAATGATGCCGATGGCCGATACACGATAACTGACAAATTGAATAATAGCGTTCTCTTTGCTGTAGCCATAACTGCGTTTATGCTCCGCGTGGAAAGCCATGATCGCATCATGAAGAATTTCGACGGTCATTTGTTCGACAGGAATGGGGATGCAAATTTCGAAGTTTTGGCGCATATATCGCATATCGATTGAATATTCAAAATAACGTCGCGCCGGTGGCACATGCTCTTTATCCAAAAGTGCAGTTCCTTGCTCGGCCATACTTTGGAATTGTGCATTGATGTCTGCCAGATTTTCGACTGAGGCAGTTAAAATTTTTGTGCGTGATAAATCAAACCTTGTATCGGCCAATAAAAGCCCCAGACTGCATAATGTGCCGGGGTGCGGGGGGATTAGCACTTCATGCATACCGAGTTCGCGTGCCACTTCACATGCGTGTAATGGCCCTGCGCCGCCGAAAGCCATCAAGCTGAATTCACGCACGTCATAGCCTTTCTCGACCGAAACGCTGCGAATAGCGCGCACCATATTGGAATTGACAACGGTAATGATGCCATTGGCGGCACGGTCCGGATCCAAATTCGATTTATCGCAGATTTTTGATTGAATAGCTTGCTTGGCCTGTGCCAAATCGACCTGCATTCTACCGCCGAGAATCTTTTCTTGGTTGAGTTTGCCAAGGACGATATTGGCATCTGTTACACAGGGGTTTTCTCCGCCGAGCATGTAGCAGGCGGGACCCGGTGCTGCACCGGCGCTTTGAGGACCGACCTTGAGCGCACCCCCTTGGTCCACTTTGGCGATGGAGCCGCCTCCTGCGCCGATGGTTATGATGTTGATCATGGGAATGCGTGCAGGATACCCCTCCACCATTCGCTCGTTGGAAACTTGGGGTGTAAAATTTTCGATCAGTGAAATATCGGCACTTGTTCCACCCATATCAAAAGTAATAATCTTGTTTGCGTGACACTGCCGCCCGATGTATGCTGCCGCAACGACACCGGCAGAGGGACCGGAAACTGCTGTTTTAATCGGACAATCGATCGTTTCTTTTATTGAAATGATAGAGCCGTTTGATTGGGTCACATAGGGTTCCACCTCAATGCCAATATCCACGATTGAATTGCGAAAATTGTTCACATACTTTTTCATAACCGGGCCCAGATAGCTATTTAGCACCGTTGTGCTCATTCGGCTGTATTCGCGAAATTCAGGCGCCAACTCGCTGGATATCGTGACGTATACTTCCGGATATTCTTCGCGAATAATAGCCGCTATTCTCTGTTCATGCACCGGATTGATGAATGAAAACAATGTACATACAGCAATCGCTGCAACATTTTGAGATTTTAAATAGCGGACTACTTGCCGCGTTTCTTCTTCATCAAGTGGTGTTTCTACCATACCGTCATGGCGGATGCGTTCAGTCACGGTGCAATTGAGACCTGAGGGCACTAACGGGTAGGGTTTTTGTGCCTGTAAATTATAAAGCGATGGCCGACGCTGATTGCCGATCTCCATTAAGTCTTTGAAACCCTTTGTTGTGATCAATCCAAGCCGAACACCCTTTTTCTCGATCAGGGCATTCGTGCCAACGGTTGTGCCATGGGCCAAATAGACGACCTGTTGCGGACATGTATTTTTGATTCGTAAAACGTCCTGAACACCTTTTACTATTGCTCTGGATGGATCTGTCGGTGTTGAGCTGTCCTTGTAATGGAACAGTTCGCCCGTTTCTCGGTTAAATACGGAGAAATCGGTAAAGGTTCCGCCGACATCGACGCCGATCATATAAGACATATCAATATTCACCTCATTTTAATTACAGCTTTCTGGTCCCATCCGAATTTAGGCATTTTCAGCACAAAAATTTTTCGCATAGATGAAAATGTATACTTTCCGGCACCGGAACACCATGATCAAACGCACCATGAACCAGACAAGTTTTTCGGGCATGTGCCGCCGCTTTTTTCAATGCCTTGGGGATGATCTCTTTTAAGTGATGCGCCTGCGCTTGTTCGCAATCGTTCAGGTTTTCGGCGAGCACCATCATAAATGCCGTTGCAAAGCTGTCGCCGGCCCCCATGGTGTCCAACGGCTCGACATATTCCGGCAGCTGTTGATAGAATGTCGCGCCATCATAAACAACGGTGCCTTGTGCACCGCGGGTGGCGACTGCTATCTTACAGCCACTGTCGACCGTTTTTTTGCAGAGCGCTTGTGTTTGCTTATCAGTCAGATGACTCGATGACAAAAACGCCACATCAATATGGGGGCACACGCGCTCTATCCTATCCGACTCGCGCCACCCCATGGAAAAATCGTAGCTGATGATGGTGGGCAACCGGGATAAAAAAGGCAACAGATCATCCAAAAATCCATTGTTTGTCGCATGAATCAACCTAAACTGTGACAAATAAGGAAGATCTTGAGGACCCAAATCGATAGGGTGTTGTTGAATAACGCCGCCGCGGTTACTCCCTTTGAATACGCGATCCCCATTTTCAAGCGCAACGCGGGCAAACCCATTATCTCCGGGAAAAGTTTTGCTATGACTGTAGCCAATGCCCAACGCATCCAACGTTCTTTTTACATGGTGCCCGACAGCATCGTTTCCGAATATCCCTAAAAAGTCCGCTTGGAACCCAAGCTGCACGGCATTGACGGCAAAATTAACGGCTTGCCCACCGGGGTACATCATACCGGTATGTAAATACACGTCGCAGACGTTGTCGCCAATGCCTAAAACCCTAATCAAATACATTACCCCCAATGCAGACACCGCCTCGCGCCGTCGCATCCAAATTTATTTAATCTTATCCGTTAAATTGACGCGTCAAGTCGTACAAATTTTCTGTTGCAAAGAATCCTGAAGTTTGAAGCTCTTGACCCAAAGAGGCCGCGGCGTCGATAAATGCCTGTTTATCTATGTCGCAGAAGGTCACGCCACCTTCATTGATTAAAAATTCTTTGTCTTGCTCCCATTGCGAAGAAATATTCGCCGTATGCCTGGTGGCTGCTTCTTCGGCGCATGCTTCGATGATCGCTTGATCTTCAGCGGTCAAGCTGTTCCAAAACTGTGTTGAGAATGAAATTTCCTCTACGGGGTAGGCGTAGTCCACTTCTGCGACATATTTTGCAGATTCGTAAAATCCTGCTGAACGATACGCCTCTTTTGCACACTCGCCGCCGTCAACGGTGCCCTGCATCAGTGCGAATGGATACTCCGACCAAGAGATAATGGTGGGGGTGGCGCCCATCGCACGCGCATTTTTTTCAAAAATCGGCAAGTTTGGTATGCGGAATAACATCCCTTTCATATCTTCCGGTGAATTAATTGCCCATTTGCAAAAGAATATTCGGGGATTTTTTAAGCCGGAATAGTTGATGACATGGATGCCTTGGCTGTCCAGATCCGCCCAAATAGAATCCCCTAAGTCGGAGTTTAGATAGGCAAGCATGGCATCGGCGCTATCAAAGGCAAAGGCCATCGATAGAATATTTAAGTCAGGGGAGTAGGTGGCCAAGGTATCAAGTGACGTCATAACGCCCTCCTGCAAGCCTACCTGCAAATTTTCCAACATGGTTGCTTCATTGCCCAATTGCTCAGCCGGGTAAAAGTCAAATACATAGCGCCCGCCTAGGCGCTCGGTTGCTAAATCACAAAAATATTGGCTGGTTTCGGCCGCCGGCTCCCCAATAGCGCCGGCATTGCCAAATTTGACAATGATGGCATCGGTTGGTACCTTTGGGTTTTCCGCTTGACTGTCGGATGCATCGACAGTCGCGGTAGTTGTGTTGCATGCGGTAAAAATCGTCATGCACATCGCGACTCCTAAAAGTGATACCAATAGCTTTTTCATCATGTTTTTCCTCCTGTTTATGATTTATGAAACAGCGCCAAGCAACCTTGGCAGCCCCATGGTAAGGGGTTCAAATAATGCGACTGCGACCAGCGTAATCATCAGCGGAATCAAAAATTGGACTGTATACGGTAACGACCGTTCAAAGCTATTACCGGTCGCTTTCGCTGTGACAAATAGGGCCGGTGCCATCGGTGGTGTAATTAATCCCAATGTCACATTCAAAACGGCCATGACGCCTATGTGTATATAGCTCATCCCCAGCGCATCGGCAAGATTCATAAGCAGTGGCGCGACCATGATCAATATTTGCATGGATCCGATGAAGCATCCCAAAAACAGCAACATCGCATTTAACACCAACAGTATGATAAATTTGCTGCCAAGACTCATGAGCAGATGGGTCATCCATCCAATCAAACCGCTTGTTACAATAACCCAGTTGAAAATTAAGCCTGTCGCACAAAGTGCCATGGCCATTCCCGCGCTGGAAAGAGTATCCTTTAACGCTTTTGTCAGCATGTTCATATTGAAGCGCTTGAGCACAATGGACATCATCACACAGTAGGCAGCAGCCACCACCGAACACTCTGTCGGTGTAAATACACCGGTCATAATTCCGGCGACAAGAATAATCGGTCCGCCCAATGCAGGCAGTGCGCGCCAAGTCGCTGTAAAGCGTTCTTTCCATGACGCTTTTGGCACGGTTGGACATTTTATACCCTGTGTTTTAACCGCAATGACAATCCAGATCATCATGGCAAGGCCCATGATGATGCCCGGTAGCATGCCCGCTTGGAACATGGCGAGTGTTGAGCATTGGCTTAAAAAGGCCCAGACAACAAAATTGATGGAGGGCGGTATGATAGGGCCTATACCTGCTGAAGCGGCCGTTACTGCAACGGCAAAGTCGCGGTCATAGCCGGCTTCGCTCATGGCTTTAACCTCGATGGTGCCTAAACCACCTGCATCTGCAAGTGCGGAACCGGACATTCCGGCGAAAATCATTGACGCCAACACGTTTGCATGGGCTAAGCCACCGGTGAGGTGGCCTATCCATTTTTCTGCCATGCCGAATATGCGGTCGGTCAAGCCGACCTCGTTCATAAAACATCCGACGAACAGAAAGGCCGGCAGTGCCAACATATTAAAATCCGCCAGGGATCCGGCTGTTTTTTGCGTAAACATAACGAATGATTGCTGATTAAACAAAATAAATTCAAAAGCGGATGCCATCATGGCGTAGGCGATTGGGACTTGTACCAAAATTAAAACAACAAAGGTGATAAAGTACACCGCGAGATATGGGTCTAAATTTACACTAGTCAACAACAGAACCCCCTTCGTGCGCAACCGGCGTGCATATTTCGTCTTTGCCCAGCAGCAGATATGCGATGGTTTTATATCCGCACAAAATGATCATAATAAGACTCATAACAAGGATTGGCAGTGCGTAATAATACCCTTTGCTAAATGGTAATCCGCCGACGGAAGGCATGCGCTTCTGCATTTTAAAAAGTTGGGCACTGGCGGGGATGTAAACGATCGTTAACACCATAATGAGCAGATTCGTCATATTAAATATGACAAATCTGAATTTGCGCGGCATTCTTTTCATGATAAATTCCAGTGCGGCATGCTCGTTATCCCAATAAACCGTACACCAAGCAAGACTCATGGACCACACCATTAAGGCCGTCACTAATTCATCCAGGCCATAAATTGGGTTAGAGAAGACGAATCGCATGACCACCTGAAAAAACAAAATAGCCATCATTGCAAATATGACATACCCTGTAAAAACCTTTAAGATGTTTATACATATGTCCAAACTACGACCAATTTTGATGATTGATTTTTTCATATTGCATCTTGTACGATATATCGTGTGCGATATCGTTTCCTTTCCTAAGGTTCTATTGTTATATAACATCATAATATGTTATGTCTAAAATATCAAATAAAGATTATTTTTTCAAGTGATTTTGTTCAATTTAATCATTATTGTCTATTCGATACATAATTCAATGTTTTTTTTATAGATTATTTCGATTCAGAATAAATGCGGAAACTGTCTTGTTGTTGCTTTGAATATCATTCGGTGTGTTTTTATTTGATGCATCAAAATGTATAAGAGAAAGGCCGCCAAATCCTGGAAAGCACAGGATTTAGCGGCAATTTTCGATTGCGCTCACTCGGGATTTTGGGTGATAAAGTAGAATAGCGTAAAACAAGGCTTTATAAAATCTTAAACAAGTCTATTAAACCATAACATCAAAATAATAGTGAAGTAAAAGCGCAATCCAAAATTAAAAAGAGTCGCAAAACCCTATTTCAAAGGTTTTGCGACTCCCAAGCGCTTATTCCCACTCGATCGTTGCCGGTGGTTTACTTGTGATATCATAAACAATTCGATTGATGCCGCGTACTTCGTTAATAATGCGACCGGATATCTTTTCCAACAGATCGTAGGGGATTCTCGCCCAATCGGCGGTCATAAAGTCGGTAGTGGTTACCCCGCGCAGCGCAAGTGTGTAATCATAGGTGCGTCCGTCACCCATGACGCCAACTGAACGCATATCGGTGATCACGGCAAAGTACTGGTTGATGCTGCGGTCCAGTCCGGCCAGTGCAATCTCCTCGCGGAAAATCGCGTCGGCCTCGCGTAAAATTGCCAGCTTCTCATTGGTAATTTCGCCTATGACACGAATGGCGAGCCCAGGGCCGGGGAAAGGTTGGCGTCTTACCAGATGTGCAGGCAGTCCCAACTGTTCGCCCAATGTGCGCACCTCGTCCTTGAACAACATACGCAGTGGCTCCACCAAGCCTTTAAAATCAACCACCGCGGGTAAGCCGCCCACATTGTGGTGGCTTTTGATAACCGCGGCTTCGCCCACGCCGGATTCCACGACATCCGGATAGATGGTGCCCTGTGCCAAGTAATCAACCGAGCCGATTTTGCGGCCTTCATCCTCAAAAACGCGGATAAACTCCTCGCCAATGATTTTACGCTTTTGCTCCGGGTCAGAGACACCGGCGAGCTTGCTCAAAAAGCGGTCGGCAGCGTTGACTCGAATAAAGTTCATATCACCGTTGCCAAAGATTGCTTCAATCTCATCGCCCTCATTTTTACGCATCAAGCCGTGATCGACAAAGATACAGGTCAGCTGGTTGCCCACAGCACGGGCAATAAGCGCTGCAACGACCGAGGAATCGACACCGCCCGAAAGTGCCAGTAGCACTTTACCGTTGCCGACTGTATTTCGGATCTGCTCGATAGCCGTCACAGCGTAGTCTTTCATGGTCCAATCGCCCACAGCGCCGCAGACGAGATAGAGGAAGTTTTTGAGCACTGCAATGCCGTTCTGGGTGTGATTAACCTCGGGGTGAAACTGCAGGCCGTAAATTTTCTTTTCAACATTTTCCATCGCGGCGGTGGGGCAGGCTTTGGTGGTCGCAATGGTGGTGAAGCCCTTTGGCAAGGCATCGATGTAGTCGGTGTGGCTCATCCATGCAATAAATTCGTCGGGCAATGTGTCGAAAAGCGCGCTTTTGTGCACTAATTTTGTCTCGGTGCGACCGTATTCGCGATGGTCGGGACTGGTGACATGCCCACCCAATACATGTGCAATCAGCTGTACGCCGTAGCAGATACCCAACACGGGAATGCCCAGTTCGAATACAGCCGGATCGATCTGTGGCGCATTTTCAAGATAAACACTGTTCGGCCCACCGGTGAAAATAATGCCGATAGGGTTGCATTTTTTAATTTCCTCAGCTGAAATCGTATAGGGCTTCACTTCGCAGTAAACACCGCATTCGCGCACCCGCCTTGCAATAAGATGGTTATATTGACCGCCGAAATCGATCACCAATACCAGTTGATGGCTCATAAGCTTCCTCCAAATACTCTTGTTATCTTTATATTTTGCCACCAAACGGCACAAATTGCAACAATAATGCAACGGTTTATCAAAGGAATCTCGATTTTCTTTGAATGAGTCGCTATGCTTATCGGGAATAATAGTAAAAAGGAGGCGATAACCAGTGAAAAAAACAATCTATTTGTTTGCGATGATTTGTTTTATTTTGCCCCAAATACAAACCGCTAAAAAACCGGATTCCGGCGCCGACCCAAAACCGGTGGCATTTGTTGTAGAAGCCGGCCACTACGCTTGGGCTTGGGCGGATGCACGATACTACGCTTGCTTTGCTGTACCGGAAAAAGAAGTCTATTAGCTGTAAACAAATGCCATAATTGTCAAAAGGGGCGCGTATGACGAGTCGGATGTCATCCCTTGTAAAAATGCGTTTAAAGTGACGATAGAGCCGTTCTTTTAGAGGGTGTTACTTGCACAGTGGCCCTTTGTTGGCTATAATAGGAGTTAAGTCAAAAAGGGAGGGGTCAACCGGACATGCGAAAAGAACTGGACAAGACCTACGATCCAAAACAGGTTGAGGATCGAATTTATGATAGTTGGATAAAGGGCAATTATTTTCATGCGGAGTCCAATCCGGATAAAAAGCCATTTACCATTGTCATTCCGCCGCCCAATATCACCGGGCAGCTGCATATGGGCCACGCGCTTGACAATACCCTGCAGGATATTTTAATACGTTACAAGCGGATGCAGGGGTTTGAAGCGCTCTGGATGCCCGGCACCGACCACGCCTCGATTGCAACCGAGGCTAAAATTGTTACGGCGCTTAAAGAAGAGGGGCTTTCCAAGGCGGAAATTGGGCGCGAAGCATTTTTGCGTCGCGCTTGGGACTGGCGTGAAACATATGGCGGGCGTATCATCAATCAGCTTAAAAAGCTCGGTTCGTCCTGTGACTGGGCGCGTGAACGTTTTACGCTCGACGAGGGATGCAATAAGGCTGTCACCGAGGTGTTTTGCCGCCTGTATGAAAAAGGCTTGATCTACCGCGGCGAGCGCATGATCAACTGGTGCCCCAACTGTAAAACCTCTATTTCAGACGCCGAGGTGGAGTATAAAGAAAAGGCGGGTGGGTTTTGGTATATCCGTTATCCGCTTGCCGACGGCTCCGGCGACCTGATCATTGCGACCACACGTCCGGAGACGATGTTGGGCGACACCGGCCTTGCCATCAACCCCAGCGATGAGGAACGTGTCCATCTTATAGGCAAAAAGGTGGTGTTGCCGCTGCTCAATCGTGAGATTCCGATTGTGGCGGACGATTACGTCGAACTGGGATTTGGCACCGGTGTTGTCAAAATGACCCCCGCGCATGACCCCAACGATTTTGAGGTCGGTCAGCGGCAGGGACTGGATATTATCAAGATCATGAACGACGACGGCACCATCAACGAAAACGGCGGAAAATATGCCGGAATGGATCGATTTGCCTGCCGCAAGGCGATTGTAAAGGATTTGGAGGCGGCAGGTTATCTTATCAAGGTTGAGGATTATACCCACAACGTTGGCTGTTGTCAGCGCTGTGGTACGGTGGTCGAGCCAAGTCTCTCCACCCAGTGGTTTGTGGATATGAAGCCGCTGGCCAAACCCGCTGTCAAGGCGGTAAAGGCGGGCGAAACACGGTTTATTCCGGACCGTTTTGATCAGACTTATTTTCACTTCATGGAGAATATCCGCGATTGGTGCATCAGCCGCCAGCTGTGGTGGGGGCATGAAATTCCCGCATGGTATTGTCGCGATTGCGGCGCAGTTACCGTCGCACGAGATGAACCGACAGCTTGCTGCAAGTGTGGCGGGCATAAACTGGACAAAGATCCCGACACGCTGGACACTTGGTTCTCTTCGGCGCTGTGGCCCTTTTCAACGTTGGGGTGGCCTGAAAAAACGCCGGAGCTGGATTATTTCTTCCCGACCGATGTGTTGATCACCGGCTACGATATCATCTTTTTCTGGGTGGCCAGAATGATCTTTTCCTCCATCGAGCAGATGGATGCTGTGCCGTTTAAGGATGTGTTGATTCATGGCCTGGTGCGCGATGCACAGGGGCGCAAGATGAGCAAATCGCTCGGCAATGGTATTGATCCGCTCGAGGAAATTGACAAATACGGCGCCGATGCGCTACGCCTTACGCTGGTAACCGGCAATGCGCCGGGCAATGATATGCGCTATTCCGATGAGAAAGTGAAGGCTAGCCGAAACTTCTGCAACAAAATTTGGAATGCCGCGCGCTTTATTCACATGCATTTGGGGGAGGGCGAGGTACCCAACGCCCTGCCCGAGACACTCACAACCCCCGATAAGTGGGTGGTTACCCGCTTTAATCAAACGGTTCGTGAAGTCAGTGAAAACATTGAAAAGTTCGAGCTGGGCATTGCTGTACAAAAGGTTTACGACTTTATCTGGGATGTGTTCTGCGACTGGTATATCGAATTGGCGAAGCCGCGTTTACTTTCCGGTGGGGAAGAGGCACAGGCTACTCGCCAAGTGTTGGTGTATGTATTGACCCGTGCGCTGGCATTACTGCACCCCTTTATGCCGTTTATCACTGAAGAAATTTGGCAGTCGCTGCCGCACGATGGTGAGAGTCTGATGATATCGCAGTGGCCGCAGTATGATGCGACGTTGGATTTTGCACAGGAAGCGGCAGATTTTGAGATGGTGATGGATGCGATCAAGGCTATCCGCATTGCGCGTGCCAACGCTGATATCCCGCCTTCGCGCAAGGCGACAGTTTATATCAACAGTGCGCACGCTCAAGTGTTTACCGCGGCGACGCCGTTTATTGAGCGTCTGGGGTTTGCCTCGTCGGTGCAGGCGGTTGCGGACAACTTTTCCATTGAGCATGCACTGCACGTTGTCACAGATCATGCACGCATATTATTGCCGATGGCTGAGTTGATTGACCGCGAGAAAGAGTTGGTTCGCCTGAACAAAGAGCTAGCTGTCTGCCAAAAGGACATCGAGCTGCTTTCAGGACGGCTTGCAAATGCAGGGTTTGTGGCCAAGGCGCCCGAAAAGGTCATTGCCGCCGAGCGTGATAAGCTGGAAAAAGCTACTGAACGCATAGCAAAGATCAAAGAGAGTTTGGCTGCACTGGAAGCGTAATGGCGCTCTATATAGACATTTTTGTGACCGGCACCGCAAAGCGGTGCCGGTTTGGCGTATGGAATCGCATCAAACAGTGTTGAAACGGCATCGGTTGCCCGATTTGTAAAAATGCAACAGAAATTTTTATAATAATCCTTAATATGGTTGCGTTTTTTGGTGAATTTGGTATACTGGGTCTAAAGGGAAATCCTTGAAAGGTCGTCGGCCGTCGTGCCGCAATCTTTCCATCAAATACAGAGGTGATAATGATGTTTACTGAGAAAGTGGCCGCCCTTTTGAACAACCAGATTCAAAAGGAATTTTATTCAGCGTATCTGTACCTGCAGTTTTCCAACTTTTATACCGAGCAGGGCCTCAACGGTTTTGCGAATTGGTATAAGATTCAGGCGCAGGAGGAGCGCGATCATGCCATGCTTTTTGTCCAATATATGCAGAACAACGATTTGCCGGTAACGTTTGAGGCAATTGAGAAGCCGGATGCTGTATTGAAAAGCAACATGGATCCGCTTCAGGCCGCGTTAAAGCATGAGCAATATGTCACGGCGTTGATTCATACCATTTATGAAGCGGCGCACGAGACCAAAGATTTTCGCACCATGCAGTTTCTTGATTGGTTTGTTAAGGAGCAGGGCGAAGAAGAAACCAACGCGCAGGATCTCATCAAGAAAATGTCGCTTTTTGCAGCTGACAGCAAGGGGCTCTATATGCTGGATCAGGAGCTTGGTGCTCGTGTGTATGCGGCACCCAGTCTCGTGCTCTAATCCCACACACTGACTTTTTATCATGAGGAGCATCCTGTTTTCAAAGAAGCAGGGTGCTTTTTGTTAATCAAAATGGTGTGGCATTTTTGATGGGGAATAGCACCTATATCATCCCACATGTGCGTTATCATCCCAAATAATTGATGGTGTGCGCATTTTCTGTCGTGCGAGTGGGTAAAATCCGAGCAAATTGTATACAGACTTTGTGTCTTATAGTTGTGATTTAGTTGCAAAAAGGTGTATAATAGCTTCATGTGCTGATACACCAAGAAGAGTGAAAAGGAGATATTTGTTCTATGTTTGAAAATTTATATGCAGTACTCAAGGCCAATCCGCGCCGTTTGGTCTTTACCGAGGGGGCAGATCCCCGTATTCTTGAGGCGGCCAGCCGCTTAAAAAAGGAAAAAATTCTGACGCCCGTACTCATCGGTGTACCGCAAGAGATTCAGTCTGCGGCGAAAAACCATGGCTTCGAGATCACAGATATTGAAATTATCGATCCCGCCACCTATGCCGGCATGGACGAAATGGTGGAAAAGATGGTCGTGTTGCGCAAAGGTAAAATGACCGCCGAGGACTGCCGCAAAGCACTTGCTAAGGGCAACTATTTTGGCACCATGCTCGTTGCAATGGGCAAGGCTGACGCACTGCTCGGCGGCGCGACCTATTCCACGGCCGATACTGTCCGTCCCGCGTTGCAGCTGGTCAAAACCAAGCCGAGCAACAAGATTGTATCCTCTTGCTTTATTATGGTGCGCGAGAAGGACGGCAAAGAAGAAAAATATGCGATGGGCGACTGTGCCATCAATATCACACCGTCTGAGGATGAGTTGGTCGAAATTGCCTTAGAAACAGCCCGTACTGCTAAGGCATTTGGCATCGACCCCAAGGTGGCGATGCTCTCCTACTCCACCATGGGTTCGGGCAAGGGTGACAGTGTCGACCTCGTAAAAAATGCGACGGCCAAAGCCAAGGCTGCTGCACCGGATTTGGCCATCGACGGCGAAATGCAGTTTGATGCCGCGTTTTCACCTGTTGTAGCCAAGACCAAGTGCAAGGGTTCCCCTGTTGCAGGACAGGCCAATACGTTTATTTTTCCAGATATCAATGCGGGCAATATCGGTTATAAAATTGCGCAGCGTCTGGGTGATTTTGCGGCCTACGGTCCGATTCTTCAGGGGTTGAACGCGCCGATTAACGACCTCTCGCGCGGATGCGATGCCCAAGAAGTGTATCAAATGTCCATCATTACTGCAGGACTTAAATAAGTCCGTTTCCCTTTGACATTATACGGTATCAATTGTCATGATAAGGAGCGTCCGTTTTGAAAGAGTTGTTACTTGGACTTTCGGCTATTTTTGCCCTTTTAACTTTTATAGGCATGATTTATGTGCTCACAAGTGACGGGCGGATCAACGCCGGTTATTCCATTATTCCGATGCTGTTTAGCCTTATATTTTGTCAATTGGCCCAATCGGTAAAGTGGAAAAAATAAATTTTCTGCACCGGCTCTCCAATGGCCTTTGTTTTGCAGTTCCCTTTTAATTTCATGCCATGATGCATACCAGGCAACACTTGGCAAACCAAGCACCGCCCGTGAGATTACTTTCACAGGCGGTGTTTTAAATTTATATGAGTTGCTCGAGAAAGGGCAGAAAAGCTGAAGGCATAGCAAATTCGGTGGCCAAATTTTCTTTTGTGACCCAAGAAAAGGGCTCAGGCATTTGCTCACAGGTGACAATGTAGCTGGCCATTTGCCATTCTACATGGGTAAAGATGTGCTTTTTGCGCTGTCCTTTTTTGAGGCTAAAGAGGGCAAAACCCCAATCTTTCAAAATCAGACGGGCGTCATCGGGCAATAGAGCCCCCTCTACATTCGGCAGCTCCCAAAGGCCACCGAGCAATTTATTGGTTTCGCGTTGACGAATCGCCAGTTTATCACCGCAGCAAAGAAGAAAAACGGTTTTTTCTTCTCTCTTTCGTGGCTTTTTCTTTGTCTTGACCGGCAGAAGTAGCTGCGTGCCGTTTGCGAATGCGCCACAAAAAGTGCGCACAGGACAAATGAGGCATTTCGGCGTACCGTTGGGTAGGCAGACAGTTGCGCCCAACTCCATCAGGCTTTGTGTAAAGTCGCCGCAGCGGTGCGCGGGGTAGATAGTACGGAGCATTTCGGTGATATCGCTTTTCACGCGGGGGAGGGTGATATCGGCCTCGCTATTGATCAACCTTGTGATGACGCGCAGCACATTACCGTCGACAGCCGGAACCGCCTGCTCATAGCAAATCGAAGCAATGGCTCCCGCGGTGTAAACACCGATGCCCGGCAAGGCCAAAATATCCGGTAGCGCATCGGGGAACTGCCCGGCGTGTTTCTCCATAATTAATTTGGCTGCTTTTTGCAGATTGCGCGCTCTGCTGTAATAGCCCAGGCCCTCCCACAGTTTTAAAAGCTGAGATGTGTCTATTTGGGCAAGCGCATTTATTGAAGGGATTTGCTGCAAAAATCGGTTGTAATAGGGGATGACGGTATCCACTTGTGTCTGCTGTAACATAATTTCGGAAACCCATACACGGTAGGGTTCTGTGTTTTGGCGCCATGGAAGTACTCGGGCATTTTGGGCATACCATGTTAAAAGCGGATTTACAATGTTGTTTAACGTGCTTGTTCTGTCTTCCGGAAATGTCACTTTCAATAATTTCACCTATACATGTTGAATTTGATACATCGCGCTCCAGTGAGCCGTTGCGCATAAAGCCACTATATTTGTCAATGGCAACTGATTTTAGGCAAAAAAAGAGCGCTCCGACCGGAAGCGCTCTTTGTAATGTCGTTAATGATTATCTTCTGTTAGAGAAGCAGTCGCTGCAGTAAACAGGACGGTCATCTCTGGGCTGGAAAGGAACTTTGCAGGGTGCTCCGCACTCGGCGCAAACAGCGTCGAACATTTCGCGGGGCGCTCTGTCGGAACGGCCGCTGGATGCTTTGCGAGCATCGCGACAGGGCTTGCAGCGCTGCGGCTCATTGGTGAAACCTTTTTCGGCGTAGAAAGCCTGCTCATTAGCTGTGAATACGAATTCGGAACCGCAATCTTTGCAATTGATAATTTTGTCGTTGTACATTTGAATACCTCTAATCTAAATTCTAGCTCCACCTTATTGTGAAACACTATTGTTAAATATACTAGATATAAATATCTTTGTCAATAGGGAATCACAGGAATATAAAAATAAATTTCTAAAAATGAAATTCTACAAAAAGCGTCTTTATTCTACAATCCATCCGACTTGGAACAAAAAAACTGCCGTCATTCATCCCACTTCAATGAATATCGTGCAATCATTCAAGCGGATTCATGCCGACCATATATTTTGGAGGCATGACCAGCTTGTTTAAAGCTGTGGCGCAGCGGTAATCAGCGACCAGGGGTTAATATAAACATCAAAAACAGAGGCAGCCCAGTGCAGGTGAGGGCCGGTCGCAAAGCCTGTGTCGCCTACGGTACCGATCTGCTGCCCTTTTTTGACGATGTCGTCGACTTTGACATCGAGTGAATCCATGTGGTAGTACCAAGTTTTCAACCCCATGCCATGTTCGATGCAAACGGTGTTGCCGGTCAGTGCAATTTTGTCCGCAAAAAGCACTTTTCCACTGTTGGCGGCTTTGACCGGCGTTCCGCGCGCCGTAGCGATGTCGGTGCCGCCGTGACGATCGGACGGAACCCCATTGATGGTGCGCAGCATGCCAAATTCAGTTGTGATTTCACCTTCCACCGGCTGAATAAAGGGTCCCTCCCATAGTGGAGCAGGTTCGAATAGCGCTTTCTTGGGTTGCACTTTGGCAAAGTACTCATCGTTGGCGGCGGTATTTTCTATCGTCTCAGAGGTGACAGACTCATCCACCGTCAAATTTTGGGTTTGCCATTCCTTTGGGAGCAGATTGATGGCGAACACTTCATTAAAACCATTTCCCTCGGCTGTTAGCATGTATTCCCCCGGCGCATAGGTGTACTTTACTGGCAGCAGGGCGGTGAGGTGATCATCTGTTTTGAAGAACGTTGGCGATTTGCCAAATGGGTTTTGGACGGTAATTTTGCCGGGATCGTCGATCCCATAAGCGGTGAGTACCAGATATTCGCCCGGATAAACGTTGGTGTCCGAAAGTTCAAAGCCGGATTTGGCGGACAAGTCATTTTTGGGCGGCTCGGACGAAACGGGGTCGGGCATATCGCCGCTGACTGTCAGGCCGGAAGCGTCGGGCGAGTCTGAAGAGACGCTCACCGACATAGGCGGTTTTGAAATCGTTTCGGCGGGCCGGTGCTTATTGAGCATCATCATGCTCAGCCATACACCGATATACGACAATAAAAAAAACAGTGCAGCCGCGGAAAGTAGATATTTTAGTTGCATTTCATCATCCATTCTGCCGCTGTGCATCGGCATCATTTTTTATTTTTTGACCGTACACAGTTTTTGTTATGAACGGGGGGCGTATTAAAGCGGCTAGTTGCAGGCCGTGCCTATACTTAGTGTCAATGGGTTAGCTGCAAAAACGTTTATGCAGTTCGGTGAGCATCTTCAAATGGTATTTTTCATCCATTACAATGCGCTTTAAAAGTGTGCGTATGCCCTCATCATCCACATAATTAATCGTGTTTTTATGCTCATCAATGGATGCCTTTTCAAGTTCAATATCTGCGTTGAGTGCATCTGAGAGAATTTTGGAATAGGCCACATTAACAGGCTGAGCGGCCCACCATGTACCACAGCTAACGTTGGGTGGCATGCAGCAAAAGTATTTGGGGTTGCTGCCCAACGACATCAGCAATTCGCCCAACAGCCGCAGGTGAAACATTTTGCACAGGGCGATGGCGGCGAGCATTTCGCGCAGATCATCATCACACGCGCCAAAGTATATGGACTGATAGAGATAGGTCATCATAGCGGTCAGCACCGATTCGCGCCCGGCAAATCCATTGCGGATGATGCACGCATAGCGCTCATTTTCGGCATTGGCTTTAGCGGCGGGGTAAGGTTGGGGCAGACAAAGTCCATTGGGGTTGCACAATGGTCGCTCAGGTATGCCGCCGTTTTCGCTGCTTCGCGCCGAGGAAACAGCAACATTTTCCTCCATCGAGGTTGTCTGCACAAACGAGGCATATGGCGTATTTTGCACGGGTTCGGCATGTGTGGGAATCCGGCTGTCAGGGTCCAGCGGCAGGTTTTTTTCCTGCTGACGGGATTGAAAATTACAGTTTTGCATTGCGGCAAGCTCCTTTCATCCGGCGGCTGTAAATGCCGCTGGTGGTTTATGAAATTCTATGATGCAATGCGGATAAACAATGCCTGTGATTGGCCTTGCAATTGAAAAAATTATAAATTTATGCTATGGTGTAAAAGATCAGATCATCGTTTCAAGATCGGTCTGCACCTTGCGGTTGATCAACATTTGCGCCAATATAGCTTGGAGATTGTCTGTCGTTAGCGAAAACAGGTTGATCAGCGTCTCCACCTCGTATTGGCTGCGCCCCTGTGTTAAGGTGAGCGCAAGGGTGACTGAGGCCAATAAAACGTCCTGCGGATAAGCTGCCACATTATGCCTTGCATGCGAATGGAATTTTGAATAGGCATTGTTACAGTGCTGTGTGTCGTCCTGTTCATTCGATTGAGTCTTGTCATTTGGGGCCGCATCACTCATTTTGCTCACCACGCTTTAATACAATTATAGGTTTTTTTAAATAAAAATATGATAAGTTAAAACCGACTGTTATAAAAATTGCGTATATCCAGTGAACAATCTTAATAAAGGAGCCAATAGATGGATAAAATAGCGAGTTTTTGCATTAATCATGATACGCTAACGCCCGGCGTATATACTTCTCGAATCGACTTTAGCGATATTATAACCTATGATATTCGCTATCATTACCCCAATGCAGGGTGCTATTTAAGCCCCCAAGCGGCGCATACCATAGAGCATATTTTTGCCACATGGGTGCGCGATGGCGCTATTGGCGGTCAGGTGGTTTACTTTGGTCCGATGGGTTGTTTAACCGGATTTTATTTAATTTTAAAAGGTGTAAAACCCGCCGATGCGCTCGCGGCCATTGCCCAAGGGATGCGCTTTGTTCGTGATTACCAAGGGGAAATACCCGGGGCGCTCAAGGTTGAATGCGGCAATTATCAGCTGCATGATCTTGCAGAAGCTAAAAAAGAAGCGGCAACCTTTTGTGATGCTATTGTTGGCTGGAATGAAGCGCGGTTAACATACCCAAAATAAATAAAACCATTAAAATTGAGACTGCCACAGCAGTCTCAATTTTGTTGCCAGATCTGCAAATAAGCCGTGCGATATGCAGTATACTTAATCTGTTGAAAGGGAAAGAAAGGCAACGTAGCTGCCGATTGGCTTTCTTTTCAGCGGGGCCTTGATAGCTGATCAGCTATCAATGCAAGAGTCTCTAGCGCGCCGGTGATGCCCATGCGCGCAGTATCCATCGTGATGTGATAGTTTCCCGATGCACCCCATTTTTCTCCGGTGAAGTGGGAATAGTAAACAGAGCGCTTTTTATCGGTCTTGGTGACGATATCTTTGGCTTTGTTTGAGGCGACACCACTGTTTTCTACCACACGTTCAATCCGTTGGTCGAGTGGGGCGTGCAAAAAAATTGAAACGCGGTTTGGAAAGTCGCGCAGAATATAGTCGGCACATCGGCCGATGATAACACAGGGACCCTCGCTGGCCACTTTTTTGATGATATCAGACTGAATAAGAAAAACTTGATCACCCAAAGGCATATTGAAAGTGCCCGTCGTAGAGCCGTACATGGAAAGTGTGAACAAAAGGCTGCTGGAGGCGTTATGATCGGCATTTTTAAAAAGTTCGGGTGCAAAACCGCTCTCCTGAGCTGCCAGCGTGATCAGTTCGTTGTCGTAGAAAGGGATACCAAGTTTTTTGGAGAGTGCGAGGCCAATATCGCGACCGCCGCTGCCGTATTGCCGGCTTATTGCAAAGACGGGATAGGACTTCATATAGTAGGGGCCCCCTTATAGTAAATGTCAAATAAACTTGCAATATTTACAGAATACAATCAATATGTTAAAATGTCAAATACTGCGATGCGTGACGCTAACAGCCAAATCGTCTTGTATGACCGCAGTAAAACATCGAATTTTCAAAGGATAAGGTAATTAAATTGAACAACAGAAAAGAAAATAAGATGGGAACGCTCCCAATTCCTAAGCTGCTTGTTTCAATGTCGGTGCCGATCATGGTTTCGATGCTGATTCAGGCGCTATATAATGTCGTTGATAGTATTTTTGTAGCAAAACTGAGCGAGGATGCACTCACGGCGGTGTCGCTGGCTTTCCCTGTGCAGGTGATGATGATTGCTGTCGCAGTGGGAACAGCCATCGGCATGAATGCGCTTTTATCCCGTAGACTCGGTGAAAAAAACTATGCTGAAGCCAACTTGGTTGCAACCAATGGGATCTTTCTGTCGGTAGTCAGTGCATTGGGATTTGCGCTGTTTGGCATATTTGGAATCAAAGCATTTTTTTCAGCATTTGTTGAGCCGGGTGCCGTAATGGAGATGGGAATGAATTACACTTCCATTATATCCATCGTTTCTTTTGGCATATTTTTATCTATTACAGGCGAGCGGCTGCTGCAAGCGACCGGTATCACCATTTACAGCATGTATTCACAGATGGCGGGGGCCATTACCAATATTATTTTAGATCCTATTTTAATATTCGGATTGCTCGGTGCCCCTAAAATGGGGGTGTCCGGTGCAGCGGTAGCGACCGTAATAGGCCAGATTGTTTCATGTATTCTGGTTTTCATGTTTAATATCATGAAAAATCACGAAATCAACCTTTCGATGAAAAACTTTCGTCCTGATCGGCACATCATTGCCGAAATTTACAAAGTGGGGTTGCCGTCCATTTTTATGCAGACCATCGGCGCGATTATGACCTTTGGTATGAATAAGATACTCATCATGTTTTCGCAGACGGCGGTTTCGGTATTTGGTATCTATTTTAAGTTGCAAAGCTTTGTGTTTATGCCGCTGTTTGGCTTGACCAGTGGCATGATACCGATTGTAGGCTTTAATTACGGCGCACGCCACCGTGAACGCATTGTGCACACCGTTCGGCTGTCCTGCCTGATGGCGCTGGGGATCGCCGCAGTGGGACTCGCCATTTTTCAGATATTCCCAAGGCAGATACTGAGCACACTCTTTGACGCGTCGGATACGATGTTGGCCATCGGTATGCCTGCGCTGCGAATTATTAGCCTGCATTTCCTTTTAGCGGCCATTTCAATCATTCTCTCCAGTGCATTTCAAGCGCTTGGGAAGGGGATGTACAGTCTGATCATGTCCGCTATTCGCCAACTTGTCGTACTGTTGCCCGCGGCTTATTTTTTGGGGCGGTTTATTTCGCTGAATGCCCTTTGGTTCGCTTTTCCCATAGCGGAGGTTGTTGCGGTCATACTGGCGCTTGTATTGTACCGGCGCTTATACGAAAAAGAAATTAAACCGATGTGATGCAATGGTAAAGCAAAACACGGCTGCAATTTGCAGTCGTGTTTTGCTTTATGTTGCCATCAATTACTATATTTGCTGTGAAAGAGAGATCATTTCAATTAATCCCTGGGCAGCTTCACTGCCTTTGTTGCCGGATTTTGTTCCGGCCCGTTCAATGGCTTGTTCAATCGTTTCGGTCGTGAGTACGCCGAACATCACCGGAATATTTGATTCGAGGTTGATATGGGCGATACCTTTTGCGACCTCATTCGACACCAGCTCATAGTGGGTGGTGGCACCTCTGATCACGGTTCCCAACGTTATTAAGCCATCATATTTGTTTGTATTCACAACTTTTTTAGTGATAAATGGGATTTCGAAGGCGCCCGGCACCCAGTACACATCGATACTTTCTTTTTTTAATCCGTGCCTTACCAAATTGTCTATGGCACCTTGTAATAATTTTTGATTGATAAATTCATTAAAGCGCGCCACAACAATCCCGACTTTAAGATCTTCTTGTAAATAGTTGCCCTCAAAAATTGGCATATCTCATTCTCCTTATACCGATAAATAGTGGTTAAATTTCACCTTTTTTGTTTTTAAATAGTCTCTGTTTTCCTTTTGGGGCGCTGTTTCTATCGGCACACGTTGCACAACCGTGATACCGGCCTGCTCAATCTCAGTTGTTTTGTGAGGATTATTTGTTATCAACCGTATGGATGTCGCGCCGATGGATTTTAGTATTTCTGCTGCAAAATGATAATTTCTTTCATCGGGCCTAAAGCCCAATTCAATATTTGCCTGATAAGTATCTCGGCCGTGCTCCTGCAACTGATAAGCTTTTAGCTTGTTTTTCAAACCGATGCCACGTCCCTCCTGGCGTAAATAAAGGATTGCGCCAACGCCTTCACTTTCGATCATTTTCATCGCTTGGTGCAGCTGTTCGCCGCAGTCACATCGGTGCGAGCCTAAGACGTCACCGGTTAGGCATTCCGAATGGATGCGCACCAGCAGTGGCCGTTTGTTCTCTTTAAGATCACCTTTTGAAAGCAACAGATGTTCAAGTTTTTGTGCGTCCTCATAAAGCGTCAATTTAAAATCGCCATATTCGGTTGGTAATTTAACCGATATCTCCTGCTCTTTTTCTAAATAATTGGCCAGTGCATCAATCGTGATGAAAGGTAGCTGCCATTGCTGTGATAAGGCGATCAGGTCCGGCACTCTGGCCATGGTTCCATCTTCTTTTAGGATTTCGCAGATGTAGGCGACTTCAATGCTGTTGGCTAATTTAGCTAAGTCTATCGCGGCTTCGGTGTGGCCTCGTCTGGTGAGAACACCCCCATTGTTTGCGATTAAAGGAAACATATGCCCGGGTTTAAGAAAGTCCTCTTGGGTGGCGTCGGAATTTGCTAAATTTTTAATTGTACGAGCGCGATCCAATGCAGAAATACCGGTGGTCGTGCTGCGATGATCAATACTGATGGTAAAGGCTGTGCCAAAAGCGTCGGTATTGGTGGCCGTCATTTCTTTTAAAGCGAGTTGATCCGCGATTTTTTGTGATATCGGTGCGCAGATTAGGCCTCTGCCAAATTTGGTCATAAAATTGACCGATTCCGGCGTGACATATTCGGCTAAGCCAATCAGATCTCCTTCAGATTCACGGTTTTCATCGTCAGCAACAATGATCAATCCGCCTTTTTTAAGGACATTGAGTGCTTGTGTTATGTTGTTCATAGCAATCCTCTTTCCTGAAAGCATCGGCCTTTATCGCGCTGCGCTTTCAAATACTTGGCGATGACATCGGTTTCAATATTTACGGGCGCACCGACCGCCAAGTTTCCTAAGTTGGTGATCGATTTTGAATGTGGAATTAAGCTAACCGAAAAATGTGAAGCGTGCGTCTGAGTGACGGTCAGGCTTACACCGTTGATCGCAATGGATCCCTGCGGGATTATTTCGCCCAGATGGTTGGGTGGGTAGAAAAAGGTTAGAATTAAAGCGTTCTGATCCGCTCTTTTTTTGACCAACCTTGTCACACTGTCAACATGCCCCGAAACGATATGGCCCTCAAATCGTTGTTCTGCTTTCATGGCCCGCTCTAAATTAACGACTTCTCCAATTTTTGCATAAGCAAATGTGGTTCTTTTAAAAGTTTCAGGCATAATTTCAGCTGTAAATAATTGGTCAGACTTTTCAATAGCCGTTAGGCAAACACCGTTGACGGCCATACTGTCGCCAATTCGGTAATCGCTTAATAGATCTTTTGAGGCCTCACAGGTCAATTGAATCATCTGCCTTTTTCGTTGAATGCCTTTTATCCACCCCTTTTCGGCGATCAATCCTGTAAACATGGTTTTCGAACCCCCTCAATGCGCAAATCATTTCCAAGTTGCTCAATGTTAATGTCCAGCAAATTTTTAGCAGCTTGCGCACATCGCGCACTGCTAAAAGCAGATGGACCATTGCCGCCTATCAGCTTGGGCGCGATATAACTGATGAGCGCATCCCAAAGATTTGCGGCCAAAAAGGCGTCATGCACTTTAGCGCCACCCTCAATATACAAGGACTGGATTCCCTCGGCCCTCATAATATCGATGAAGTACGCCAGAGAGAAACGAGCTGTTGAAAAAATTCTCACGTGCGGCGGCAATGCGCACACCTTTTCTTGCTCGGTAAATATCCAGACGGGACTGGTTGAATCCCTAAAAAGGTTCAGTTCTAAATGGCTTAGGAGCCGCCCTCGTCGATCAAGGATAATTCTTACAGGCGGGAAAACAGCAGACTTTTCCGGTAGTAAGCAGGGGTTATCAATCAATGCTGTTTCACTGCCAATGACAATAGCTTGATAATTACCGCGCTCCTTTCGCACCCTTGATAGCGCTGCTTGTCCGGTTATTGGATAGCGCACCCCGTTGCTAAGTGAGATTTTACCGTCTAATGTGACGGCTTGCTTCAGGGTGATATATGGCCGGTTGTGCGCATGAAAATAGTTATAATGGGGGTTTAGCGCTTTGCATTTAGCCTCTTCAATTCCGACTATTACCTTGATACCTTGCTTCTCTAAAAAAACCTTGCCATCTCCTGCAACTAACGGGTTGGGATCCAGCTGGCCGATGACCACTTTTTTTATGCCTGCTTTAATTATTGCTTGGGTACAGGGGGGTTGCTTTCCATGATGGTTACAAGGTTCGAGCGTCACATATAACGTTGAATCCAGCAGCTCTTGGGGGGATTGGCAATGATGGATAGCATTTATTTCGGCGTGGGCCTCACCAAATAATAAATGGGCGCCAAAGGCAATGATTCTTTCATTTTTTACGATGACAGCGCCGACTAAAGGATTTTTGTAGGTTTTTCCGGCGCCCTTTTGAGCCTCGTGGATTGCCGATCGCATGAAGTGCTGGTGCATGGTATCGCCTCCTTTCAACAAAAAAGCCCCATGAAATTAATCATGGGGCTTGCATAAATAAACCTAATAAAATCGATTTTATGACAAAAATCGATCCTAGATTCGCTTTTCTTCTCCCATCCAGACTTTAACTGTCGGTGCCAGATTTGCACTGGCTCAACCACAAATAATGTGGGTCACGGACTTCGAGTAAACTCGTCACCGTCGGTCGGGAATTACACCCTGCCCCGAAGAAATATTTAATTTTCAAAAATTATAACCTCAATAGAGAAAATTGTCAAGCGTTATAAAACTAATCAAAATCCTCTTCCAAAAAAACGCGCCAGACCATATAGAGCCAGGAGATAATAAACACCAGAACCAGTAGCGGCGCAAGCTTTTTAAAAAGCCGCGCAAACCATGCGCCAATCATAAGGCCGAAAGTAATCAGACAGGTTTTGAATATGGCCCAGTCCACGATGCTGAATTCTGTGGCGCGACGGAGTATAAACAAGCTCAGCGCGTCCCATTTTTGGCAGCAAAAGGCGTTCATTTCTTCTTTTTGCATTGTGATCCCTCTTTCGGTTTAATTTATCAATTTTGTCGGCTTTCTATAAGGTAGCTCGCTTCAATGTCACACAGGTGCAGCTTGACCGCTAGCGGATAGCGCTCGTAGGCTTTCGAGATGGCGAAGCTTCCGCCTTTCACTGCGTCGTCAAAGCCGCCCATGTGCCAGCGGATGGCCATGGCCTCGGGCGCTTTGAGCGAGAAAAAGCGCTCGATCATATAGACAGATTTTTCCCCATGTCCATAAGGAAAACTGTCCTCAACCTGATAAAACGGCTGCTTTTCCCATTGGCCGGTCTGCTCGTTTTTAACATTTCGGGTTGATACCTTGTAGTAGTTGACCTTGCATATGTCATGAAGCAATCCACAGATTGCCAGGCTCTCCGACGGTTCATCCTCATAGCGCAGCATCAATTTTGCAACATTAATACTATGGCTTAAAAGGCCGCCTTCGCAGGCTAAATGAAACCGGGTTGAAGCTGGCGCAGTAAAGAAATCGCTTTTATTTTCTAAAAAGTTCCAAAGATCCTGTGCGCCCGCTCTGGTTATGTATTGGTTAAATAATTCCCAAAATTCCTGCTTTTGATCCATAGGAGTCACCTCTTCAATCGTTGTTTTTCAGATAGGTCAGCCATTTTTATAATGGTGTGTTAAAAGGCGGTTGCCACATCGGTGGCATATCGCTGTGTATGAATCTGAGGATTAGCGTTACCTCATGGTTAGTATACCACAAAAAATACGTAAATTCCATGGTGACAGCTTGACAAGAGCATTTAAATCGCTATAATTAAAGCATATCATTTTGGGGGGATATTGGTGAAAATATCAACCAACAGCCGTTACGCACTTCGGCTTTTGGCCTATGTGGCACAAAGGCAAGGAGAACGCGTGACAACGTCTTCTGTGGCGCAGTCTGAGGGGATATCGGAAAAAATGCTTGAACGGATTGCCGCCAAGCTGACGCGAGAGGGTTTTTTGATCAGTGAAAAAGGGATACGAGGTGGCTATGTATTAAGCCGCCCGGCGGACAGCATTACAGTATCTCAAGTGATGAAGGTCATGGAAACACATTTTTTGCCGCACCATTGTATGGAGCATGCTGAACAAAACTGCAAAATGTCGCGCGATTGCAGCATGCTGCGTCTTTGGAAGCGCGTCGATGAAGCGATTTGTAGCGTAACCGATCATGTGACCATTGCGGATATTATGCGGCGGGACAGCTGCTGATTTTTCGGCAGTTTACAGGTCCGATGCTTCAGTTAAGCGCATGCAAATGGTTGCGGTGCACATGAGATTTTATAGTACCCGACCGCAGAAAAGCGCCGTCTTGCCCAAATGCGGGCGCGACGGCGCTTTAAATATGGTTTGGTGCGTATGCAAAAAGGTTGATTGGCTAAGGCGGTTATATCAGCATAACAGGTTCGTTTCCGGCCAGCAGCTCGGTGAGATGCTCACCCATTCCCTTGACTTCATAGCCAAGGGCCATCAGTTGGTTGGCAACACCGTAGCGTACAGCGCAGGCCATACAAACGCGTATGGGGATGCCGAGGCCTTGCAGGAGCTCAAGTTCGCCCTGAACATCTTTACTTTCAGCGGCAGATTGAACGGATGGCCCCCATAAAATAAGTTCGACCTGCTTCCACCAGCCGTTTATAAGACTGTCACGCGCATACAACAGCGCCATGTCGATAGCGGCGCGCTTATCGACACTGATCCAGACAATTGCAAGTTTTTTCTTGTTCATGAAATCATCCTCAAAATATCGTGATGCGTCATTTACATTATAAGCCGGAGAGGGGGAATGTGTGACGTGGCAATCATGTGATCACCCAATAGAGGCGGTGCCCGACAACATCTTTGCATGAACATTCAACAGAGTCGTGGCAATATCGAGAGATGGGGCTACAGCAACATTTTGCTGTAGCCCCATATTTTGTATATAAATCGGTCATTTTGCCAAGAAAGCCAGTGCGGAGCAGACGGCGATTTCAATGCCAATCGGCATCGCGCGTTCATCGGGGGAGAAACCGCCGTTGTGAATAGGGTAGAATGGCCGGTCGGGCGCTTGAACACCCAGCCAGAAAAAGGCACTTGGTACCTTTTCGCAATAGAATGAAAAATCCTCGCCGCCCAGTGCCGACATTTCCGGAATATGCGCCTTATCGCCGACAACTGCTTTCATCACGTCGTGTACCACTGTGAACATCTCAGGGTCGTTTACAGTGGGGGCATATCCTTTGAAATAGTCAACATCACAGCTGCCGCCCATCGATTCAGCCACGCCCTTGGCTATCTGTTCGATGCGCTCGGGCATTTTGTTGCGGACCTCAGGGTTCAGGTTGCGACAGGTGCCTTCAAGTTGCACTCGATTTGCAATAACATTATAACGGTCACCGCCGTGGATGGTGCCGATCGAGACGACGGCGGCATCGCGCGGACTGACCTTTCTTGACACAATTGTTTGAAGTGCCGTGATGACCTGAGATGCGATCACGATGGCGTCGATACCATCCTCGGGTGCGGATCCATGGCTGCTTTTGCCGTGAACTGTGATATGAAAACGGTCGGAGGAAGCCATCATAGCGCCATTGCGTATAGCGGCGGCGCCAACAGGGTATTGTGGCCATACATGTTGACCGATTATGGCATCAACGTGCGGATTTTCGAGTACACCGTCGCGAATCATAGGGGCGGCACCACAGTTGAGGACATCTTCTTCAGCAGGTTGAAATATGAGTTTGACACAGCCGACCCATTCATCTTTGAGTGCGAGCAAAACATGTGCTGCACCGAGCAGCATCGCGGTGTGCATATCGTGACCGCAGGAATGCGAAATGCCCTCATTTTGTGAGGCGAAAGGCAGGTCGGTTGTCTCCTGTATGGGAAGCGCATCAAAATCGGCACGCAGGCCGACACACTTGCCTGGTCTGGACCCATTAATAACGGCCGTAACACCGTGGCCACCGACGCCGGTAATGGGTTGTAGGCCCATTTGACGCAGGGTATCCGCAATAAATGCAGCGGTTTTAATTTCGTCGTGGCTCAGCTCCGGGTTTTGATGAATATGTCGACGGTATGCAATAATTTGATCAAGGTAGGAACCAATAATGGTTTTGACATCGTTCATACAGGCAAGCCTCCCTTTTTAGCTTCATTGTATGGGAAAATTTTCGGCAGGTCAATACAGAAAGGCGGACAATTTACCAAGCAAGCAGGTGCTATTTGTTGAAAACTCAAAGTCTATCTACTATACAAGTGGCACAGTTAAGACTTTTTCTTTGCACTTTCAGGCAAGATGAACCGAATGAGATGAAATATTTGTTGAAATTCCAGCATTTTTTTGTAATGCATCACAGCAGTTTTCATGGTATAATAGCCGCAAACGGCTATTATACCATGGGTCATGCGCAACGGCTCGCCGCTGATGCGGCAACCGCCTATTGATGCGCAATTATCCCACTGCGTGCGCTGCACTTGTGGTATAATAGGCGCAAAGTGCTTATTTACTGGAGTTCATGCGCAACGGCTCGCCGTTGATGCGCCATGATATCACTGCGTGCTCTGCCCTCGTGATATACAAGAATCTGTTTGCTTTAGGTGAATATGTCCAAATATAGAGATGCAGTGAACTGAATAAAAAGTTTAAGAGGAGCAACATTTATGACCTTCCTTAATTTGATTGCCATGGGCGGTGGTGTCGCGCTTTTTTTGTACGGAATGAGCGTCATGGGTAATGGACTTGAAAAAATTTCCGGCGGCAAAATGGAAAAAGCGCTTGAGAAGTTAACCGGCAATATTTTGTCCAGTGTGTTGCTTGGCGCCGTTGTCACAGCGGTGCTGCAAAGCTCATCGGCAACCACCGTTATTGTGGTGGGTCTTGTCAACGCCGGCATTCTGCAGCTGCGGCAGGCTGTGGGTGTTATTATGGGTGCCAACATCGGCACAACTGTCACGGCGCAGCTCATACGTTTGTCCGATATCGATAGTGGCAGTGTAGTGCTAGGCTTTTTTAAACCCTCTACACTCGCACCGCTGGCGGCCATGGTGGGCATTTTGATGTATATGGCCTCCAAAAAGGCCAAGCGCCGTGAGATCGGCCAGATGCTCGTCGGCTTTGGCATCCTGTTTGCCGGTATGTTTTCGATGGAAGCGGCAGTTGAACCGCTAAGAGATTCTCCGGCGTTCATCGATGCATTGGCCGCCATGTCCAATCCGGTTCTTGGCGTGTTGGCAGGTGCTGTTATAACGGCTATCATTCAAAGCTCTTCTGCGACAGTCGGCATGCTTCAGGCAATTTCCTCCACCGGGGTGCTCTATTTCTCCACGGCTTTTCCAATTATTATGGGGCAAAATATCGGCACTTGTATTACGCCGTTAATTTCCTCTATCGGCGCCTCAAAGAATGCAAAACGTTCGGCGTTGATCCACCTTTATTTTAACATCATTGGTACAGTGGTATTTTTGAGCGCAGCCTATGGTCTCAAGGCGATGCTGGGTGCGCCAAGCTTTTGGAATGAAACGATCGGCCGTACCGGCATTGCAAATTTTCATACATTTTTTAATATCGTGGTGACAGCGATGCTCATTCCCTTTGCTCGTATTTTGGAAAGATTGGCCTATAAAACGATTAAGGATGACGGCGAGGACGAAAAATTCAGAGTGCTCGAACTGCTTGACGAGCGTTTGCTCAAGTCGCCCTCCATCGCATTGCAGCAATGTGATCATATGATCACTAAAATGGGGGAGTACGCCCAACAAAACTTTTTGGATAGTGTCGCGTTATTGGCCAAATTCGATACGAAAACAGTTGAGAGAATCAATGAAAACGAAAACCTGATCGACAAAATGGAGGACAAGCTGGAGCATTATCTGATCAAGCTTTCGGCCCAGCAAGTTTCGGATGACGACAATCGTTCCATCTCAATTGGGTTGCATATGATCAAAGACTATGAACGCATCAGTGACTACTGTACCAACCTGATGGAATGTGCAGATGATATGGCTTCAAACAGTGTGACATTTTCAAAGCGGGCGCTCGATGAATTGGACGTGCTGATCTTGGCTGTCAATGATATTATTGAAACGGCCAACAAGGCGCGGTTATCGTCCGATATTGCCATTGCAAAACGGGTAGAACCGCTGGAGGAGACGATAGATGCCATTGTAGAGCGCCTGAAGGACATGCATGTTGAACGTTTAAAATGTGGTGAATGTAACATTCATGGCGGCATTGTATTCCTTGAAATTCTTACAAATCTTGAGCGTATTGCGGACCACTGCTCCAATCTCGGTTTGAGCATCATCGGCAATAAGGATGACCGTGCGCGCTATGAGTCACATGAGTATATTAAGCGTGCGCATGAGTCGGGAGATGCGGATTATGTCGCAAATTACCAAGATTATATGGCGCGATATTATAATGCCATTCAATCCGACTATAAAAAGTGAGGGCGTTTAAGGCGGTACCGCTACCATAAGCAGGTGATGATATGAAATATTCAAAACAGCGTGCATGCATCATGGATGCACTGCGAAATACCGACGAGCACCCGACGGCGGAAACGATTTATCGCCAACTCAAGGAGAATTATCCGCGCCTGAGTCTGGCGACGGTTTACCGAAACCTCAATCAGCTATGCGAAACCGGTGTGATAAAAAAGCTGTATGTTGCCGGTTCTTCCGACCGGTTTGACGCAAACGTTGAAGAGCACTTTCATTTGTGCTGCAAACTGTGCAATAAAATTATTGATGTTATGGGGTCGCAGGACGCCTGGCGCGCGCTGCTTTCAGAGCGTGATAAGCATTGCATAGACAGCTGCAACGTCATTTTTTATGGCACTTGCGGCGCGTGTGTGGAAGAGTGTCCGTCTTAATCCACGGGTGTAATGCGCGCTTAAAAAATGTCCGTATCGGGCTTTTGGGTTTGAGCATCAAGAATAGAGTCTGTTCAACTATTAAAGCGCATGCTGTCCTTGCATGTGCTTTTTAAATTTCCAAAATTTATCGTGGATTTTTGCCGAAAATTCAATTTTTATTAAAAATTCTATGTTATAATTAAAATTAAATTCATCTGTCCATGGGGACAGATCAGACAGAGGTGAACCGATGAAATTTGTGACAGGCCTGCTGGCGACTCTATTGACGTCGGCTCTATTGGTGCAGTTTTGTAGCGCGGCCACGCCGCCGGCCGTCAATTCTGAAACCTATGTTGTCATGGATGTTAAATCCGGTCAGGTACTCGCCGCCAAAGGCGCACACACCCAGATGTACCCAGCCAGCATCACAAAAATTTTAACCTGTGCGTTGGCGCTTCAAAACGGCTCGCCGCAGGATACGCATATGATGAGCTATGAAGCAACCCATTCGATAGACTATGGGTCCACGCATATCGCATTGACCGAGGGCGAACAGATTTCAGTTGAAGCGCTGCTGAACGCGACCATGATTGAATCTGCAAACGATGCCGCCAATGGCTTGGCGGAGTATACAGCGGGCGGACTTGATTCTTTTGCCGACCTGATGAACCAAAAGGCGGCCGAACTGGGAGCAAAGGACAGTCATTTTGTCAATGCCAACGGTTTGCATGATAAAAATCATTACACCAGCGCCTACGATATGGCGCTGATTACCCGCTGGGCGCTGTCGGTCGATGGATTCAGAGAACTGTTCGGCGCCGAAGAATATACCATTCCACCGACCAACAAACAAAAGCAGTCGCGAACCTTTGGCACACATCATCACATGCTGGTGGAATCGAAATATTACTATGAGGGGACGCAGGGCGGTAAGCTTGGGTGGACCTCAGAGGCGCAGCATACGCTTGTCACGCTGGCTAAGCGCGGCGACAGGGAGCTGATCTGCGTGGTTATGAAAACAAAAACACAGTACGAAAAGTATGAGGATGCAGCCAAGCTGCTTGATTATTGTTTTGATAACTTCTCCGCCGCAACGATGATGGTGGATCAATATGAGCCAACGCCGATTGCGGTTTTTAACGGCGATGTCCAAACCGGTGAAGTGCGGATACCCGCTCAGGAAGTTAATATTGTTCGCCCACCTACAGTGGCTAAAGTTGATATTGCCTCAGCGTTGGTTGCTCCCGAAAGCTATCAAGCCGGCGATACAATCGACCCGCGTATTAAATTTTATGATCCGGATGGCAATGAGCTGGGCGAGGTGGCCTTGGAATGGACGCTCGATGAAATGCCGAATCAGGCCGCTGCGGCAGTGGCAAATTTGACCAATACGCCCGAGCCAACTTCCGGCTTCTGGCTTAAAGCGCTTGCGGCTGTGTTCGTGGCATTGTTGCTGTTGCTGTTTGCAATACGTTGGCATAATCTGCGCAAACTCGAACAAAAACGCGAAGCGCGCAAACAAAAGGTGTGGGCGCAGCAACGCCGCGCTGCGCTCAAAACGGCACGAACAGCGATGCACAATAGCCGTTTTAAATAATTCTCTTTCCTAAAAGGCGCTATTGGAAGCAAGTTGAACCGAAGTTTGAAAGACTTTGGATCAGCTTGCTTCTTTTTTAAAAATAAAGGCCAACGCCGCTGAGGCGTTGGCCTTTATTTTTGACAATCGTATAAATCAAGACAAGTTATCTATTTCGTCGAGCCAGAGCGCCGCGGACGCGTCGCTGGGCATGCGCCAATCGCCGCGAGGGGACAGCGTTAAGGAACCGACCTTGGGACCGTCCGGTAGGCAGGAGCGTTTGAATTGCTGTGAGAAGAAGCGCCGATAGAAAATGCGCATCCATTTTAAAAGGGTGGTGCGGTCATAATTTCCGGCAAAAGCAGCCTCGGCCAGACGCAGCACTTTCTGTGGGGGGAAGCTCCAACGCACCGCGTAGTAGAGGAAAAAATCATGCAGCTCATAGGGGCCGACAATACCTTCGGTTTTTTGTGAAATTTGACCGTTTTCGGCGGGAAGCAACTCGGGCGAAACGGGGGTATCCAGCACATCGAGCAGCACATGGCGCAGCGCGTCATCGTCGGCCTTATCGGCTTCATACTGCACAAGGTGCCGAATTAACGTTTTAGGAATTGAACTGTTTACACTGTACATCGACATATGGTCGCCGTTGTAGGTCGCCCAACCCAGCGCCAACTCTGAAAGGTCGCCGGTGCCAATGACGAGACCGGCCGTCTGATTGGCAATATCCATCAATAGCTGGGTGCGTTCTCTGGCTTGCGCGTTTTCAAAAACGACATCCAAATTTTTGGGGTCGTGGCCCAGATCATCAAAATGTACCGCCACTGCCTTGGCAATGTCGATGATGCGCAGTTGCACGCCGACTTTTTCAGCCAACAGCTCGGCGTTGCCCTTTGTTCGTGCGGTGGTGCCAAAGCAGGGCATGGTGACCGCGACAATATCGGTGACAGGGCGATTGAGCAGCTTCATCGCACGGGCGCAAACCAGTAGCGCGAGGGTGGAATCAAGCCCGCCGGAAAGACCCAACACCGCCTTTTTAGCGCCAGAATGCAGTAGCCGTTTGCGCAGCCCGTGCGCTTGAATTGCCAAAATTTCTTCGCAGCGCGCGGCGCGCTCCGCTGATGAAGAGGGCACAAAGGGAAGCGGTGCCACATGGCGAGTGAGAGCGGTGTCCGCCACCTTCACCGAGAAAGGGATGCGCTGATAACCCGCATCGTTTGCGGCAGGATAGCTGCTGATCCGTCGGCGTTCGCCTACTAAACGCTGGACGTCAATCTCGGTGTCAATCATCTCATTCGAGAACAGTGGTGCCTGTGCCAATAAAGTGCCATTTTCGGCGATCATCGAATTGCCTGCAAACACCATGTCGGTGGTCGATTCACCGTTGCCGGCGTTTGCATAGAGGTAACCGCAGAGCAGACGCGCCGATACACTTTGCAGCATCTGGCGGCGATAGTTGGCCTTGCCGACAATTTCATCGCTGGCGGATAGATTGGCGATTACCGTTGCGCCGGCCAGTGCGTGTGGGACGCAGGGGGGCTGTGGCACCCAGAGATCCTCGCAGATTTCTATTGCAAGGGTCCAATCGGGCAATTCCGTGCAACTAAACAATAGGTTCTGCCCGAAAGGTGCCGTTTGTCCACACAATGTAACGCTACTGATACCGGAAAAAGCAGGGGCGAAATTGCGCTGCTCATAAAATTCGCCGTAGTTTGGCAGGCTGGCTTTGGGTACGATGCCCAACAGCTTACCATTTTGCAGGACAATGCCACAGTTATACAATTTATTAAATGCCAAAACAGGCATGCCCACGGCAATGAGCATCTCACTGCCCAACGAGGCGCTGAGCAGGGCGCGCAATCCGCGTTGTGCACCCTCGAGTAGAACCTGTTGCGAAAATAGGTCGCCGCAGGTATAACCGGTCAGTGCAAGCTCAGGGAATACAAGCAGACGAACATTTTTGGCCATGGCATCCTTGAGCATTTCCACCATTTTTTCGGAATTGAAATC
>JBKECV010000010.1:0-93070 GCA_047974975.1 Candidatus Fimivivens sp. | reverse complement strand
ACATGTTAAGCTAGCGAGTACTAATCGGTCGAGGGCTTGACCTTTAAGTGATCTTATCGGTCTCGCATGTCGCAGACTTTTCATTGTTCAATTTTGAGTGTGCTGTTCATACTCGTTAGTTGCACCTTTAGCTCAGTTGGTAGAGCAGCTGACTCTTAATCAGCGGGCCCCCGGTTCGAGTCCGTGAAGGTGCACCAAATGCTTGTGTGGCCGGATTTTCGGCCACACGGCCAGTTTTTCAAATTATCGCAAGATATTTTGCGAAACCGCTGTCATAGTCAGCGTGCATATGGCCCGTTGGTCAAGTGGCCTAAGACTCCGGCCTCTCACGCCGGCAACGGGGGTTCGAATCCCCCACGGGTCACCAGGATACTAAGTGACAGCTTGGTATCAAGTCGGTGTTAATGACGATGAGGATCCACCCGTTCCCATTCCGAACACGGTCGTTAAGCTCATCAGTGCCGAAAATACTTGGATGGAGACGTCCCGGGAAAATAGGTCGATGCCGACACTTGATACAGGATTAAAGTAATATTTAATCCTGTAGATATTCCTCAATAGCTCAGTTGGTAGAGCATGCGGCTGTTAACCGCAGGGTCGTTGGTTCGAGTCCAACTTGGGGAGCCACTTACAATATGCTGTCAGATTACTGGCAGCATATTGTACTAAAAGGGGCCTTTAGCTCAGTTGGTCAGAGCGGCCGGCTCATAACCGGTTGGTCCGGGGTTCGAGTCCCTGAAGGCCCACCATTTGTTTAAAATAAGCATTTTGCATTTTTAAAACGTAGCATTTAGCATAGGGGTATAGCTCAGTTGGTAGAGCAGCGGTCTCCAAAACCGCGTGCCGAGGGTTCAAATCCTTCTGCCCCTGCCAGCAAGAACAGCTTATCAATGGCATATAGAGCCACTGATAGGTTGTTCTTATTTATTTTGTAAGCACGAAATAAAATTGTACGATATATGCGTGGCATTACGGTTATTATACCCG
Organism: Candidatus Fimivivens sp.; assembly: GCA_047974975.1. GTDB lineage: Bacteria > Bacillota > Clostridia > Oscillospirales > Ruminococcaceae > Yanshouia. Next base: position 92,083 of record JBKECV010000010.1, on the reverse strand, counting down.
GACTCATGCGCAACGTATCGCCGCTGATGTGGGATTTTACTATTGCATTTGTGTACAATCCCTTAAAATTCCTATTAGTGTTCGAATTATTGCACATACTAGTGATAGCATTTTTAGGTTGCAATCTGATCAATATACCGTTAAATAATATCCCAGTAGGGTAAAAGGAGATTTGAGATATTTTTTGCAACCAAAAGGTTAATTTTGTTTTATGATTTATTGACTATTAACAATCTTTAATATAATATTTACAGTATATGCTATTTATAGGAGGGACTTATGGAAAACAACAAACTGACTGTTAAATATGGACTAGCAACCGCAATCGCCATGGTTGTAGGTATTGTGATTGGCAGTGGTGTCTTTTTTAAGGCCGAAAAAATACTGTTAGCTACCGGCGGAAATCTGCCGTTGGGCATTTTAGCATGGATTATCGGCGGTGCAATAATGGTGGTGTGTGCTTATGCATTTTCTATCATGGCGACAAAGTACTCTTTTGTGAGCGGTGTTGTTGACTACGCGGAGGTATCCTGTGGTAAAAAGTATGGATATATGCTGGGGTGGTTTTTAGCAACGATCTATTACCCCGCATTGACCGGTGTTTTGGCGTGGGTTAGTGCCAGATATTTATGTGTGATTATTGGCTTTGATATAGTTGGTCCTCAGTGCATGATTATCAGCATGTTCTTTTTGGTGGCCGCATTTACAATGAACGCACTTTCTCCGCTTCTGGCGGGTAAGTTTCAGGTTTCCACCACCATTATCAAGTTGATTCCGCTGGCGCTGATGGCGGTGGTTGGAACCATTGTCGGTTTGAATAACGGGATGACAATCCAAAATTTTACCACGGTTGTTACGCCTGTCAGCACCGGAAACGCCCTTTTTACAGCTGTTGTTGCGACTTCATTTGCTTATGAGGGGTGGATTATTGCGACTACTATTAATGCTGAGCTCAAAGATTCCAAAAAGAACCTGCCGCTAGCGCTGGTTTTTGGAACATTAATTGTTGCTACTGTTTACATTTGTTACTATATTGGCTTAGCCGGTGGCGTGAGCAATGAGATTATGATGGCTGGTGGTGAGACCGGAGCCAAACTGGCGTTTCAAGCGGTGTTTTCTAATGTAGGTGCTGGCGCACTATTTATTATTATTGTTATTTCTTGCCTTGGCACGCTCAATGGACTTATGATGGGGTGTACCCGTGGTTTTTATGCCTTAGCGGCAAGAGGTGAGGGCCCAGCTCCGAAGATGTTTAAACATATTGATCCCACTTCTAATATGCCGACCAACTCCAGCATCATGGGCCTTTTTTTTGCAGCATTTTGGTTGATGTATTTTTATGGCGCCAATCTTACTGTGCCTTGGTTTGGGCCCTTTTGTTTTGACACATCGGAATTGCCCATTGTGACGCTTTATGCTGCTTATATTCCTATTTTCTGGCATATTACGAAGGACAGAGCTCTGTCGTTTGGTAAGCGTTTTATTGCACCGGTGCTGGCTATCTGTGGGTGCATTTTTATGGTGGTTGCAGCCTGTTTTGCACACGGTTGGGCAGTGGCGTACTATATTGTTGTGTTTGTGATTATTTCACTGATTGGAGCCATTTACATGACATCAAGCAGCAAAACACCATCTTGAGAAGCGACAGCGTGATGCTGGCCTTCTGCAACACCTTGTAGGCGTATCGTGAAAATATTGCATTTTGTATGAAGCGTCGAATTCAAAATGCTTTTTATAGGTTCTTTATGAATTTGCTCTTGATTTTTCATGATAAATGTTGTATATTATATTAGCACTCGATTGCAAAGAGTGCCAAATCAACAACATCTAGGAGGCTTAACTGTGGCTAAAAAGCAATTTAAGACAGAATCTAAACGCATTTTGGATCTCATGGTAAACGCTATTTACACAAACAAAGAAATATTTTTAAGAGAGCTGATATCCAATGCCAGCGATGCCATTGATAAGCTTTATTTTCGCTCTTTGACCGATCAATCTGTCGGCAAGAGCCGAGCGGATTTTTTAATCCGGGTAGAGCTTGACAAAGAAGCGCGCCAAATCAAGATTATTGATAATGGCATTGGTATGACCAAGGAGGAGTTGGAACGAAATCTTGGTACCATTGCACACAGTGGTTCGGGCGAATTTGTTAAACAAAATGAGCTCAACGACGAGATAGACATTATCGGCCAATTTGGCGTCGGTTTTTACGCTGCCTTTATGGTAGCCGACAAGGTCACTGTCGTTAGCCGCGCGTTTAGCGCGGATGAGGCATTTTGCTGGGCTTCCGAGGGAGGGGATGGGTATACCATTTCCACTGCTGAAAAAATGGAGACTGGCACCGAAATTACGTTGCACGTCAAGCCGGATACGGAGACTGCGCATTATTCGGAATTCTTGGAGCAGTCGCGTCTAGCGTCCATCATCAAAAAATATTCAGATTACATTCGCTATCCTATCCAGATGGACATGGAACGCCAACAGCCTAAGGAGGGAGCTCCTGAAGGTTCTAACGAGATGGAGACGGTTGTCGAAACAACAACGCTCAACAGTATGGTGCCGATCTGGAAGAAGAATAAGAAAGATGTATCCGACGAAGATTATAAGGCCTTTTATAAGGATAAGTTCTATGATTATACCGATCCCCTATGGATTATTCACCAGAAAGCGGAGGGCACAACCGAGTATCAAGCGTTGCTTTATATTCCATCAAAGGCGGATTACAACTACTACTCCAAGGAATTTGAGCGTGGCCTAAATCTTTATTCCAGCGGTGTCATGATTATGGAGCGCTGTTCCGACCTGCTGCCGGAGTACTTCGGCTTTGTTAAAGGCCTTGTGGACAGCGAAGATCTCTCACTCAATATATCGCGCGAGTTGTTGCAGCACGATCGTCAGCTGACATTGATTCGAACTGCACTCGAAAAACGTATCAAAAATGAGCTGGTCGACATGCGGGATAAGAACCGTGAAGACTATGAAAAGTTTTGGAACACCTTTGGACTCACCATTAAATTTGGCATCTACCAGTCCTTTGGTGCCAACCGTTCACAACTTGAAGAGTTGGTTATGTTCCGCAGAGCTTCCGATGGTAAGCTGGTGACCTTTAAAGAATATGTCGAGGTTATGCCCGAAGAGCAAAAATATATTTATTATGCAGCCGGTGACAGCTTTGAAAAGCTCTCAAAATTGCCGCAGGCTGAACTGTTAAAGGATAAGGGCTACGATCTTTTGTGCCTGACTGAACATGTGGACGAATTCCTGATGCAGGTGCTGCATAGCGTTCAGGAAAAGGAACTGCGTTCCATCTCAGCCAACGATCTCGGCTTGGAAAGTGAAGAGCAGAAAGCTCAACAGGAACAAAAGGAAACGGAAAACAAAGAACTGCTTGACTTTCTCAAAGCGTCACTGGGCGACAAGGTAACACAGGTGGGTCTGTCGTCCCGCCTGAAAAACCACCCCGTTTGCCTGTCGGCCAAAGGTGCTGTTTCTATCGAGATGGAAAAGGTACTCAATGATATGCCGGGTGATCAGAAAGTTAAAGCCGAGCGCGTCTTGGAACTCAATGGCGGACATCCGGTGTTTGACAAACTTGTGTCGCTGTGGCCGGATGATAAAGACAAGCTGGCTACCTATGCACAGTTGCTGTATGATCAAGCACTGCTGATTGAAGGATTGACAGTTGAAGATCCCATCCGTTTTTCCAATGCTATTTGTGAACTTATGAAATAGGTCCGTCATTTTAAAAGAACAGGCGTTGTAGCCTGTTCTTTTTATTTTTGTTTAATTTTATATGTTGGCGGATGCGTATGTATTTTAACCATGGTGTATTGGCGTTTTTTCGCGCTGCTTTTCCGCAAAAATCTGTAGCCAGATTTAAGCATGAGCCCGTCCTATCGCCACATAGAATATTAGTGCAAATATTTTATTGGGTATTTACAAGATCATCAGGCTTATGCCGGAAGGACGGATAGGATGAAACAACAACTGTTGCAAAAAATTGCAGATCGCTCTCTGGTGATGGGGGTCATCGGGTTAGGCTACGTCGGTTTACCACTTGCAGTGGAAAAAGCGCGCGCGGGATTTCGCACGATTGGTTTTGATGTTCAGCGTCATAAGGTAGATGCTGTTAATAGAGGCGACAACTACATCGGCGAGGTGGTTTGTGAGGCGTTGGGAACGCTTGTTGAAAGTGGTCAAATGCGTGCAACCGATGATTTTTCGGCCTTGCGTGACGTCGATTTTATTGCTGTCTGCGTGCCGACACCGCTCGATAAATTTCGTCAGCCGGATTTAAGTTTTCTGCGCAATTGCGTCAAGGAGCTGGCCGGGCAGCTGCATCGGGGCATGGTGGTTGTGTTGGAATCGACAACCTACCCCGGCACGACCGAAGAACTGCTGCGCCCTGCACTGGAGGAAGGCTCCGGTTTGATCTGCGGCCAAGATTTTTATTTAGGCTTTTCGCCCGAGCGAGTGGATGTGGGCAATCTGCGCTATTCATTGCAAAATACGCCAAAGGTTGTCAGCGGCATCGGTGAAGACGCCGCGGCGGTTATCGCAGCGGCGTATGGCGCGGTGCTCAAGCAGTCGGTTCATATTACAACTTCACCCGCAGTGGCCGAGATGGAAAAACTGTTAGAGAACACCTACCGCAACGTCAATATTGCGCTGATTAACGAATTGTCCATGCTTTGTCATGAGATGAAGATTAATGTGTGGGATGTCATTGCGGCTGCCAATACCAAGCCCTACGGCTTTCAAGCTTTTTATCCCGGACTTGGCCCGGGCGGGCACTGCATTCCGGTCGACCCGTGCTATCTGTCATGGAAAGCGCGAGAATACGGTTTTCACACAACGTTGATCGATTGCGCCACCGCCGTCAACGACCGAATGCCGTCGTACTGTATAGAGCGGATCGCCGCAATGTTGGGCCGTGTTCGCAAATCCATTAACGGTGCGAAAATATTGCTGCTCGGCGTCGCTTTTAAGCAGGATGTGGGGGATTGCCGCGAGAGTCCGGCATTAAGACTGATGGCGTTGTTGGCACAAAATCAGGCAACCATCTCTTATTACGATCCGCACGTGCCAACGTGTAGCTGCGCCGAGCAGACGTGGTACAGCGCGACGTCATTAAGCGCGTCGTTGTTGCAACAGAGTGATCTTGTCGTCATTGCAACAGCACACACCGCAGTGGATTATACCCGTGTGGCGCGTTTTGCGCCCATGGTGTTCGATGTCAAAAATGCGATGAACGAGAAGACAGAAAATGGGAATATTATGGTACTGTGAGGAAAAACTATGAAATATGCCATCATTGGGTGTGGAAGAATAGCCAAAAATCATCTTGCAGCGGCGCTGGAATGTGGACTCAATACGGCAGCTGTATGCGATCTTTTGCCTGATGCGATGCAACAACTTGTCATTGGCGGCGCGGCGTCAGCGGTGCAATATACCGATTATCACCGGATGCTAAAAGATATAGCACCGCAGCTTGTGGCCATCGCCACCGATTCCGGTGCACATACGCAAATTGCACTTGACTGTATTGCTTCAGGCGCCCATATCATCTTAGAAAAACCAATGGCCATGTCGCTTGAAGATGCCGACCGTATTATAAAAGCCGCTGAACGGGCGAAAGTTAAGGTGGCGGTTTGCCATCAAAACCGGTTTAACATGGCGTCGCAGGCGTTGCATGAGGCTGTACAGCAAAACTGGTTTGGTACAATTTCGCACGCGGCGGTGACTATCCGCTGGAACAGGGGTGAAAGCTATTACCAACAGGCCGCATGGAGAGGCCGCTGGACAACCGATGGCGGCGCATTGATGAATCAGTGCATTCACGGGATAGATTTGCTGTGCTGGCTGATGGGCAGTAGTGTCGCGCGTGTTTATGGTGTTTGTTGCAACCGTTTGCATCCTTATATTGAGGCGGAAGATGTGGGGGTGGCGGTGCTCACTTTCAAAAATGGGGCGGTCGCGACTATTGAAGGCAGTACGAATATATACCCCAAAAATCTTGAAGAAACGATCTGTATTTTTGGCGAAAAGGGAACGGTTAAGCTCGGTGGTGTATCGGCCGGGCATATTGAGCATTGGCAGTTTGACAATAAAATGCCGGCGCCGTCGCTTTCTGAGCAAATTCAGACGGTTTATGGGCATGGGCATCTGCGACTTTACGCCGATATGCTATCCGCCATCAAAGAAAACAGGGCGCCACTGATCAATGCCAAAGCAGGAAGGGCGGCATTGGAACTGGTGTTGGCTATTTATAAAAGTCAAAAGGAAAAGCAGGTCATAAAACTGCCATTTTCGGATTTTTCATCGGCTGATATGGCAAAGGAATTTTTAAGAGAATGAGGATGGCATAAAGATATGCAAAAAAGAATGGCTTTTCAAACAGCGAGCGGGCAGGTGCTGTTGCTGTCCGCTTTTACGCTGCTGGTCAAAGGTATCGGGTTTATTAAGCAGGCCATTATTGCCGCCTATTTTGGTGCAGGCGGCGCTACTGATGTGTTCTTTGTAGCGGCCGATTTTTTTGCTGATTTATCCGCCATCTTCTTTTCGCCGATTGCCATTGTATTTTTAACCACCTATGATTTAGAAACAGCGCGGCATGGCAGAGGCCGTGCAGATGCCTTTGCTGTAAAATCACTCGTGATATTTAGCTTGACTTCGGCTGTGGTCGCCGTGATTTTTGCCGGATTTGCCGAGGTTGTTGCCAAATTGCTGGGTTTTGGTTTTTCACTGGAGCGCCAGCAGCAGTTGGCTAAACTGCTGCGGCTTTTATCGCCGATCATTGTGTTTTACTGTGCGGCGGCGCTTTTAACTGCGCAGCTTCAAGCACAAAAGAACTTTTTGCCTGCGCAGGGACGCGGACTGGTGCGCAGCTTGGTCATTATAGCGGCGGTGTGGCTGTTTGCCGACTATTTGGGTGCTCAGGCGTTGGTGGTGGGTTTATTGGCGGCGCTGTTTTTGGAAACAGCGTATCTGTGCTGGGTAGCCAGAAAAAGCCTTTTGCCGGCGTTGGCCGACAGGTCGAAAACTGCTGTACCGGGGCGTGATAAAAAGCTGATCGCGGCCGCATTTCCGCTCATGCTCAGCTATGCGGCCGCAGAATTTTCACATATTGTGGACAAGGCCATTGCATCCGGCCTTCAAGAAGGAGCAGTCTCGGCGCTCAGCTATGCACAGGTGTTACAGGGTTTTGCAGCGGCATTCTTGGTGAGTAATATCGGCGCGGTAAGCTTTTCGCATTTTTCGGAAAAATCGGCGCATAGCGATCGCACAGGATTGATTCAGTCACTTTGTCGTGCGGCCCAATTGCTGATTTTGCTGTTGGTGCCTATCAGTATTGTGGCTGCAGCGGCGTCTCCTCATCTGGTACAGCTGGTTTATGCACGTGGCAATTTTGATACACGCGCACTCACTGCGACGGCACAGGCCTTTTCAGGTTATGCGGTGGGGTTGGTGGGCCTTTCTCTTCAAACCGTGTTTTTGAGGGGGTTATATGCATGTGGAAATACGCGGTTACCTTTTAAAATAGGGTTGTGGTCCATCATTTTAAATATCTCTCTGAGTTGGACACTGTCGAGGGTTATTGGGGTTGGGGGCATTGCGTTGGCCAGTGCGGCGTCCTATTGTCTTGGGGCGGCGCTCTCTTCAGCTGTATTGCAAGGTCGAAAGGTACTGCCAAATGTTCGAGCCGTAGTGGTAGCAGGGGTGGTATGCGCCGGCAGTGTGGCTGCACTGAGCCGATTGCCGATGCCCGACGCCTTTTTATCATGTGCACTGCTTGGCATTTTTGGCACAGCTAGCTATGGTGTGACGCTGTTGCTGCTGCGTGAACCGAATGCCATAGCGCTGGCACAGCTGATATGGCGGCACAACAACTCAAAAGACAGATAAAGGATCGGCATGGTGTTCTCCATGCCGATCCTTTATAAAAATACTTAAATTTGACCCAACAACATCTGTGCAACAAACGAAATGATCACAACCAGTGCTGAGATGATAAACCCATGCAACATAGGAATAAATCCGCTTTTGGCCAGATTTCTAAAGTCGGTCTTTAAGCCAATGGCACCCAACGCCATCACCATGGCGAATTTGCTGATTTTAGAAGCGGTTCCCACTATGGTGCCTATTTGATTTGTCGAGAACAGTCCGCTGGATATCGCGATGGTGTCGGCGACGCTGCGCAGCAACACCATGCCCAGAAACAAAATGATAAACCACGGAAAAATCTTTTTAATCGACACCTGAACATGTGAACCGCCGGTGCCGTTTTCTGCCACTTTAATGCGTCGATTGATATAGGCGAATATCATGACGATCGGTGCGATGGAAAGAGTGCGCGTTAATTTGACAACAGTGGCATACTGTCCGGCGATATCGGAAAAAGCATAGCCTGCTGCAACGACGGAGGAGGTGTCGTTGACAGCGGTTCCGGCCCAAAGTCCAAAACCCATATCCGACATGCCAAAGTAATGCCCTGCAATCGGGAAAAGCACCACCATGGCAATATCGAACAAAAATGTGGCAGAGATGGCGTAGGCGATATCACTATCATCAGCCTCGATGGTAGGGGCGATTGCGGCTATGGCCGAACCGCCGCAGATACCGGTTCCGGCAGCAATCAAATTGGAAAGTTTCCAGTTCATTTTAAAGAGCCAACCAAAAAAATTGCCAAAGAAGAAAGCGGAGGAGAGGGTAAAGACCATGACAATCAGAGAGTACTTGCCAACATGGACCACCTGTGCAAAACTGAGTGTGACACCCATTAATACAATGGAACCTTTGAGCACTTTTTTAGAAACAAAGTTGAGTCCACCTGCCGATACACCTGATTTTTTGATATATGGAAACAGCCCTATGCCGATCAACATAGCAAAAACACCGGGGCTTATCAAATCGTAAGGGATCATACGGCTAAACAGTGTGGCAACCACGGCCAGCACCGCCGTCATGGTAATGGTGATGAAATAATCGTGTTGTTTTTTCACATGAAAATCTCCTTGTTTAGGGGGATCTACACCGGTATCATATAAAACCTATGTAGTGTCACTTGTGTGAGAAGCGATTTTTTAGTGCCTGTTTTGTCGTGTGCTTGTCTTATTCGACGATCAAATTTATTTTGCAAATATCCTCTATTCTCATTATTTCAATAGATTTGGCACCCTTTTTATTGACGTTTTCTATCTTGATCCAATCGGTATCCACGTCTAGGATAATCGTATTTCCAGAAATTTGCGTTGCATCCATCTTGGTAATTTTACAAGCTTTACCCACTAAAGCATTAATGACTTTAGACATTTTTAATTCCTCTGTATTTCTTTTTTTGCTTGTTTCATTTCGCGCTCTAATTTTCTTACCTTGTTCGAACATGAAGAATAACTAAAATATATCAGACAAGCAATAATCACAACCCACGCCAAATCCATACTTTCTCCTTAAAGTGAATATAAAATATGCCACAACAGTTATTGAACTTGCAAATACATCATCTTATCAGCATTTGTATGTAGAAAGCAGGCGGCTTTGTTGACCAAACCGCCTGCTCGCTATCATTTATTTAAGCAGATTCAAAATTTCCTCTTTGGATTTTGCGCCGACGGTCGTGGATGCAATTTCGCCATTCTTGATGACGACCAGCGTCGGAATACTCATGATCTTAAATTCTGCCGCCAATTCAGGCTGCTCGTCCACGTTGACTTTGCCCACTTTCGCATGAGAAATTTCCTGTGCAACCTCATCGACAAGGGGCGATACCATGCGGCAGGGGCCACACCAGGGCGCCCAAAAATCGAGCAATACAGGGATATCGGACTCAAGCGCTTCTTTTTTAAAGTTATCCTTTGTAATGACCATAACAGACATTTTTTTCATCCTCTCTTCGTTTGTATGTATATAGTAGTTTACCGTATTTTAGTCATTTAGTCAAAATATTTAATTTTTCATCCTATTATTAGTAGCAAGATTGGTTTGACTGTAAGCTGTCTATTTGTTAGTATATTTGCATTGAGGATAAAAAGATAAATAGAGGTGATTTTGTGAAAAGAGCGATTGCGTTGATTCTTGCCTTTATGATTATGTTTTCGGGGCTTGGCGCACTGATAGCCGGTTTTTATTGGGGTTAAATGCAGTTTTTTAAAAGCCTGAAATGGTGGTGTTGGTTTAAACTGATGCCACTATTTTTTTGACATGATTGCTATTATTGTGGCCTAAGTGCTTGTATTAGGCGACAATTTGTTCATTCTATGCACATTTTAGTACAAGACTGACTTGATATTTTGTTTATTAAGGAGTATGATCAATATGATATTTGCCGACAAAAATACAGATTAGGAGTGAAGAGAATGAAACTAATGGTATTTGTGCTAAACAAGGCAGAGCTGCTGGAGCCGCTGCTGTCTGAGTTCCTACAGGCTGGGATATCTGGTGCAACTATTTTAGAAAGTACGGGCATGGCTAGAGTGTTGACCCAATATGAGGGGAATGACATTCCATTTATTGGTTCGATAAGGGCGCTGCTAAACCCTGAAAGATCCAAGAGCGAGACCATTCTATTGGTTATTAAGGATGAACAGCTTCAAATTGCTGTTGCAACAATCGAAAAAGTTGTGGGGAACATCTGCAATAAGGATACCGGCATTATTTTCAGTATCCCTATAGACTTCGTAAAGGGGTTACCACATCTTGAGTTATGATATTCTTTTAAACGTTGCAATCATTTTACTGTGCGGACTTTCTTTTGGCAGGCTTGGCAAATTGGTTAAGCTACCCAATGTGACAGGGTACCTGATCGCGGGACTGATTATAGGTCCGGCTATCCTTAAAATATTACCGACGAGCGTCGTGGACAATTTTTCGGTCATATCGGAGATGGCTCTCGGCTTTATTGCATTTTCCATCGGCACAGAATTTAAAATATCTTATTTTAAGCAGGTTGGTGTGACGCCGATTATTATCGCCATTATGGAGGCGTTCGGTGCGGCTATTTTGGTGATGACCTCGATGATTTTGTTGGGGTTCGATGTGAAGCTTTCGATCCTTTTAGGCGCTATCGCTTCGGCCACTGCACCTGCACAAACGATCATGGTCATTCAGCAGTACAAAGCGAAAGGCCCTGTTACATCCATGCTTTTAAGCGTTGTTGCGCTCGACGATGCCGTTGCACTGATTTGCTTCGGTTTTGCCGCCACGGCTGTAAAAGCCATGTCCAACAACGCCCCCATCACTTTTTTGAGTATTTTAGCACCGATTAATGAAGTGCTTATTTCATTTGTGATCGGCGTGGTATTGGGCGGCGCCATGGCGCTGTTTTTACATTGGTTCCACAAAGCTACCAACAGAGTCAGCGTGATCATCGCCTTTGTGCTGTTAACCTTGTGGACAGCCGGTGCAGTCAACGCCTCCCCGTTGCTGGCTTGTATGGCACTGGGGGTTATGATGACCAATGTGCGTTATGATATTTCGGACGTGATCAAGGTGATGAATACCTTTACGCCCCCCATCTTTATGATCTTCTTCGTCATTTCGGGCGCGGGATTTGATGTCGCCTCACTCGTCAGCATTGGCTTCATCGGTGCAGTCTATGTTATCATGCGTGTGGTCGGCAAGTGGTTTGGCGCATGGTTGGGTGGCACCATCACCAAAGCGGATACTAATATTCGCAAATATCTGGGTCCTACGCTTATGCCACAGGCCGGTGTTGCAATAGGCCTCATTTTGGTCGCTAAAACGCTTGCCCCCGAATTTGCGATGCAGATTCAAACCGTTATTCTAGGTTCAACCTTTATCTATTCAATTATAGGTCCCAGTGTTGCAAAAAGTGTACTGATCAAAGCGGGCGAAATTGTTATTCCGGACAAGGGGAAAGCATAAACGCCGGCGTATATCCGGTGAGCGAACCGATACGCGCTTCTCATTGACAGTTTGCATTTTTTAATCGAATTTTGCAAAAAAGCGCCTTCTGTTGTAAGAAAAAACGACAGGAGGCGCTTTGTCGCTAGGGGCAGATGCTTGCATCAGATTTCATGCTGAAGAGAGTCAAAAAGGAAAAATGGCGCGTATATTATCCGATTATAATGATGACATGCGCATCGCGAAAACCGATCAATAAATTCAAAAGATAACGCTTTTCTGGCGCGAGATGCAGCTGGATTTGCATTGTGAAAGGCGCAGGGTTATAATATTATAACCCTAACAAAAAGGATGGTTTTGCCATGTTTGATCAACCACACCTCAAGGTGATTGCTAAAATTCACAGCGATTTTTCCACGAAATTTGGTATCCCACGCCAAAGTGGCTTGGTGGATTCGTTAAAATCGACTATCGTCTTTGAACCTGCATATCGCAACCCGCATGCGCTCAGGGGGTTGGCCGGATATTCGCATATATGGCTCATCTGGTGTTTTTCTCAGACAATCCAGAAAGACTGGCACCCCACTGTTCGTCCGCCTCGTTTGGGCGGCAACACAAAGATGGGAGTTTTCGCAAGTCGTTCACCATTTAGGCCAAACGCGATCGGGCTTTCCTCAGTCAAGCTGGATGAAATACAGCTGGATAGCGCGCAAGGGCCTCTGCTTTTTGTTTCAGGCGCCGATTTAATGCATGGTACGCCGATCTATGATATAAAACCCTACCTGCCCTACGTCGATTGCCACCCGGAGGCTACCGGCGGGTTTGCCCTGCAATCAAAAAAGGGAACATTAACGGTGGATTTTCCACAGCATTTGCGCCGGCTGATGCCCCCAAAAAACCTTGAATCGCTACTGGAGATTTTGGCGCAGGATCCGCGTCCTGCATACCAAAATGCACCGCAGCGTGTCTACGGATTTGCATTTGCGGGCTTTGAAGTGCGTTTTAGTGTTGAGGAAAATATTTTGACGGTAAAAAAATTGCTGCCATTAGAATAAGTAGCGGCTGCAGCTTGTTTTATGATGAAGTGATTTGCTGGCCAATCGAGTATGAACTTTTATATATGGGGCAACATAAAAATTGTCAAAGATACCGCCTATACGAATCCCCATTTTATAATGTTTGCTGATTCGTGCTGCAAATCATTTAAAAGGTAGAGGAAGATGCAGATCATGAATAAAGTACAACCTATCGCGGTTGCAGCAGCAATACTTTTAATAGTCGTCGGCTGCCGGGGGGCTTTACCGCGTGCACTATCCGGCCATGCATCGTCTGCGGCATCTTCGTCCAGTGCGACGGCTACTGCGTGGACCCCCACCGAAGCGGTTAAGGTCATCATCGCCTTCAAGCAAGGTTCGGGAACTGATACCAGCGCGCGGCTGTTACTGAAAAATGCGAAAAAGTATATCGGACAGTCGCTCGTCGTTGAAAATCATGAGGGGGCCGATGGGAAAATTGGCTATACAGCGCTGGCTCGTGCCAAAGCGGATGGCTATACCATAGGCTTTATTAATTTACCTACCTTTACAATACTGGCACTTGAGCCGGATTCGCCCTTTAGTATCAAAGGTGTGGTGCCGATCTGTAACCATCTTCTCGAGCCGTCAGCTGTTGTTGTTAAACGGGAAAGTCCCTACAACACTTTGGATGATCTGGTTGCAGCGTGCAAGGTCAGCGAACTCAAGTGCTCCACCAACGGCTATATGGCGTCCAATCACGTCGGCGCTCAGATATTGGCTAAAGCGGCCGGATTTGGCTATAAGGCGATACCTTATGGTGGGACGGCCGAACAGCTGCAGGCGTTAAGTCAAGACGAAGTGGCGTTTTCGGTTCCAAAGGTGGGGGATGTCACGTCGATGGTTACAGGTGATAATGCCGAGCTGCGCATGCTGGCTGTGTTCTCAGAGAGTCGTCTTGCACAATATCCCGACGTCCCTACGCTGAAGGAACTTGGCTTAACCGATACTTGGTATGGCAGTGCGCGTGCCTTGGTCGCACCCGCCAATACCCCACAGGCTATCATTGATTTTTATGCCGAGGCGTTTAAAAAAACGATGGAAGATCAAGCCTGCATTGCGGATCACAAAGCCGCAGGCCTTTCAATGCATTATATGGATCCTGTTGCGCTCGCAGATCTGCTAACTGCACAGGATGCCTTTTGTCGCGATACTGTCGTGGAACTGTTTCAGCACTAGATGCGCAACGCTTGTACCCGAAAATTAAAAAAGGACAGAGCTAATACCATGAAACGGCATTAGCTCTATTTTTAAATCAATCATATGGTTTTAGTAATAAAAAGAGTTTTAAAATCTGTATTGTTGTAAAATCCTATCCGTTGTGTATACCGAATGTCAAATATTTTTCAGCAGATTCATTATTTCAAAAAACATTATGTCTGTTTTTCAGTGGTAATCTTATAGAGCAGTGTTCAAAATACATGCATAGCCTCTATGTTAAATCTTGGTTTTTTTCGGTTTCGGTGAGGGTAATTCATCGTACATAGCTTCAAATAGCTGCGCTAAAAGCGCCCTGCTATCTACGTCTTTGACCAATATCATTTTCTTTCCGCCCTTATAAGGTAGCTCTAATATTGGGTTTGGGATAAGTGCATTTGAAGCTGCTATAGATTTCACCAATAATCTGTCATCATAGATTCCGCCAACAATTTTCCCATGATAATAAAGAATATATTCTCCCATCATAGCGCGGTACGTTATCCCACTCAAAGGCGATAATTGCTCTAATATAAACGCTAAATACGATTTGCTGGAAGCCATAGGTTTTCTCCTTATAACCAGCCTGCTATTTCATCACAGCACCGGTATTGGCGGCACCCACCAGTCGGGCATAGCGCGACAGCCAGCCGGATGTCACATTGGGCGCGGGCATGACAAACTTTTGTTTTCTGGCCGTGAGCACTTCATCGCTCACCTTCACGTTGATACGACTTGCAGGAATATCGATTTCGATCAGGTCACCTTCCTCAATATAGGCGATGTTGCCGCCCGCTGCCGCCTCGGGCGACACGTGCCCGATGGAAGCACCGCGTGAAGCGCCGGAGAAGCGCCCGTCGGTGATGAGCGCGACCGTTTTATCCAGTTTCATACCGGCCAGCGCAGCGGTGGGGGCGAGCATCTCGCGCATACCGGGGCCGCCGGCAGGACCTTCAAACCGAATGACGACGACGTCACCGGCGACAATTTTGCCATTATAAATTGCATCGATCGCTTCTTCTTCAGAATTAAACACACGTGCAGGGCCGGTGTGAGCCAGCATCTCCGGTGCAATGGCGCTGCGCTTGACCACGCAGCCATCCTGCGCAATGTTGCCCCACAGGATGGCGATACCGCCGGTCTTGCTGTAGGGATTTTCGATAGGGCGAATAATTTCGGGGTCTTTATTAGTCGCGCCTGCAATATTTTCAGCGAGCGTTTTGCCGGTCGCGGTGATGGCCGTGGTATCGAGGAATCCGGCGGCAGCAAGCTGGTTCATCACGGCGGGGAGGCCGCCTGCGGTATTGAGTTCCTGAATATAATGGCGTCCGGCAGGGGCCAGATGACACAGGTTGGGTACCTTTGCGCTGATTTCATTGATGGTTTTCAAATCCATCGGGACACCGGCTTCATTCGAAATGGCCAACAGGTGCAGCACGCTGTTGGTCGAACAACCCAAAGCCATGTCGACAGAGAGTGCATTTTTAATGGAAGCGGGTGTGATGATGTCGCGCGGGCAGATATTCTTTTCCAACAGTTCCATAATTTTCATACCCGCCTGCTTGGCCAGTTGGGTGCGGGCCGAATAAACGGCGGGAATGGTGCCGTTTCCGGGTAGCGCAATACCGATGGCTTCGCAAAGACAATTCATGGAGTTGGCTGTATACATACCGGAGCAGGAACCGCAACTCGGACAGCTGTCTAACTCGCGGGCGCGCAGCTCGGCGTCATCAATCATATTTATTTTGTGCTCGCCGACCGATTCAAACAGGTAAGATAGGCTGGTGTTTGCACCATTGTGCGCACCGGCCAGCATGGGCCCGCCCGAAATCACTAGCGCGGGGATGTTGATTCTGGCTGCAGCCATGACCATACCGGGGACAATTTTATCGCAGTTTGGCACCAGCACCAAAGCATCCAGACAGTGTGCCATGGCCATGGTTTCGACCGAATCGGCGATTAACTCGCGTGAGGCCAGCGAATATTTCATGCCGATATGGCCCATGGCAATGCCATCACAAACACCGATTGCGGGAATCAGTATCGGGGTACCGCCCGCCATTCGAACGCCGGCTTTGACTGCCTCGGCAATTTTATCCAGATGAATATGGCCGGGTACAATTTCGCTGTGCGCCGATACCACGCCGACCAGCGGACGATTGAGTTCCTCATCGGTATATCCAAGGGCATAAAACAGGGAGCGGTGCGGTGCACGCGCCACGCCCTGGGTGACCTTATGACTTCTTAACTCCATAGCTATTCCTCCACTTTTGCAATGATATAAGGCTATAATAATACAAGGATAGCGGCAAAGTCAAGGCGGACAAAGGCGGGAGGCGGTTGACATTCATGCCGGCTAGGGATAGGATGATGGTGAGAATAATATGAGGTGGCGGTACACAATGGCAACATATTTTGATACTGTGATCTTTGACCTTGATGGCACGCTTCTCAATTCGATCGATGATCTGGCCGACAGCATCAACATGGCGCTTGAACAGTGTGGTTTTTTAACACACACCACAAAAGAAGTCCAACGTTATGTAGGCGATGGCGTGGAGATGCTGGTCCGTCGGGCGTTGCCGCACAGTGCTGTTCAGGCGGATTATAATGCTGTATATAACGCTTTTAGCACCATTTACGCTGAGAATATGTACAACAAAACACGACCATATCCGGGCATACTTGAGCTGCTTGCACAGTTGAGCGGGTGTGGTGTGCAAATGGCGGTGGTGTCCAATAAATTTCAGGCCGCGGTGACGCCGCTTATTCAAAGCTATTTTGGCGATTATATCGGGGTATCGGTCGGAACAGATGAGAACACGCCTACAAAACCGGATCCGAGCGGCGTTCTAAAGGCGATGCAAGCGTTAGGCGCAGTGCGCGAGCGTACGGTTTATATGGGCGACTCCGATGTGGATATTATGACTGCGAAAAATGCAGGGGTATTTTCGGTGGCCTGCACTTGGGGTTTACGCGATATCACGGTGCTTCAGGCGGCGCAACCCGATGTGTTAATCGATTCCCCAACAGCGCTATTGCCACTTTTGCAGAGTAGCATAGAGCGTTAAATATAAATTTTCACATGGCGCGCGTGTTTCAATTTTTTCGGTGCAGCTCTTGCAAAATGGCTGGCAGAGTGCTATAATAATTAACGCTATGTAGATTCAATTAAGTGTTCATTGGGGGGCGTAGCTCAGCTGGGAGAGCGTACGGTTCGCATCCGTAAGGTCGAGAGTTCGATCCTCTTCGTCTCCACCAAAATTAGCGCTATGCAGTGTAAACTGGATAGCGCTAATTTTTGGTACACTTGAGCACTGGCTTTGTACACTAGAGAAAATTAATTGCTTATTGGACTTTCCAAAGAGGACTTGACAAAGTGTTTTATGATATGCTTCATAATCCGGCGATTGTGTCACGCTTCATTGGATGATCCTGTTTTGTAGGCAGCTTGGTAAGCGGCTAAAGCGCTGCTAGCGATTCCTCTTAGAGGGTATGCTTGAAAAATGTATCCAAGTTGGCCACCAATTGAAGAAAAACAGGGTGATCATCAAACATAAAATTATTGTGCTTGCCATTAATCATATAAAGTCGGTTGTGCTCGCCGTGCAATGTGCTAAAAAATGCGACAGACTCTTGTGTGGGGTGCAAAAGATTATCTTTGCCATACCCAACAAAGACCGGGATATTCAGTGCATCGGCGTAGTCTTCCGCATTGAATTCTAAAATGGACTGACCGATCTCAAGAGAAATTTCCTGACCGTACCCTTTCACGGCATAAAGGCTCTCCATGACAACATCCTTGGTTTCGGGATCCAACGGATAAAAGTGGAAGGGGTTCTCAAACTTTCTTTCACCGGATTGAATGAAGCGCAGTCTTTCCTGTTTGACCGCTTCCTTTAGCTTAACGAAGTCTGCATAGGTATTCACGCTTGCCAACCAACGCGCGCCGTTGTAGAAGCCATTCAGGCCGGCAACCGCCTTTACCACCGGTTCAAGAGCCGCGGCTTTCACGACCAAAGCTGCCGCCATTCCCCAACCTATTAACAGTATTTCGTCACTGTTTATTTCCGTTTGGATGGAAGCGAAAACCACCGCGTTTCGGATATCTTCGACCTGTTCTTCCAACTTGCACACCCCACGAGGCCCCTCGTTGTCCAAGAATCCTCTGTAGTCAAATCCAAAGACAGCATACCCCTTTTTGGTTAATGCACGAGCATATAGAGCAGGATAAATTGAATTTAATCCCATGTACCCTGAGTTCACAACAACACAGGGATATTTTTCACACTCCTTGTAATCTTCGGGCAGATAGAGGATAGATGCCAAGCGGTATCCATTGCTGTAAAACGTTAAATTTTTTTCTTTCATGTTAAGTCCTCCTTAATTGTATGGCCGATAACGCGTCAAAGCACTATAATTCTAGCGCAAAAGTCTGCGGTATGGATTTGCAAATCATACCTACCGCAAATAATTCCCCTTGATTTTTCAAGAAATATTTTATTCTTCCAAATCGGATTCCGGAATTTTGGTATACGCACCCTTATCTGCAGAAGTAGCCATAGTAGCAAACTTGGCAAGTGCCGGTGTTCGTGGTTTTTTGAGGTGCTTGACCGACTTCATTCTCTCTTGAATTTCTTCCGGTGGTACTTTTAAATCCAACTTTCGGTTGGGAATATCGATATGAATGATATCGCCATCTCGAACAGCGGCAATCGGGCCACCGGCAGCAGCCTCAGGACTGATATGCCCAATACACGGGCCTCTGGTCGAACCGGAAAACCTGCCGTCCGTCACAAGGGCGCAGCTTTCATCCATACCTCGACCAACCAAAAGGGAGGTAACCATGTGCATTTCTCTCATGCCCGGACCACCTTTGGGTCCTTCGTATCGGATCACGATAACATCGCCCGATTGGATGCGATTCCCAACAACGGCTTCAACGGCATCCTCCATAGAATGGAATACTTTCGCTCTGCCGGTAAAAGCGTACATCGAGGGTTTCACACCGGACTTTTTGACCACTGCACCGTTGGGCGCTAAAGTACCTGAAAGAATCGCTATACCGCCATCTTGGCTTTTTGGGGCTGAAGTGGGGAAGATGACGTCATTTTCAACCAAAGGAACCGATGCAAGGTTCTCTTTGACCGTTTTACCCGTAACGGTGAGATGACCCGGCTCAAGCCACTGCTCGATCGATTTCAATACGGCGGGCACCCCGCCAACATCATGCAATGCCGAAACAGGATAAGCACCGGAGGGTTTTAGATTACAAATATATGGGACTTTCCGACTGATCGAATCAAAGTCGTCCAGCGTTAGCGCAACATTGGCCTCGTGTGCAATCGCCATGAGATGCAACACCGTATTACTTGAAGATCCCATGGCCATCGTGGCAGCAATACCGTTTCGCAACGCTTGTCGGGTGAGAATCTTCTTAGCGGTGAGATTTTCTTTAATCATTTCCATGACTCTCATTCCGGCCGCCTTGGCAAGACGACGCTTTTCTGAAGACACTGCAAGTGCGGTGGTTGTTGCTTGCCACGAAAAATAAAAAAATCTGCCACTTAAAATAACAAAACAAGAGCCTTTAAAGCGGTGTCAAAACCATTTTAAAGGCTTCTTTTTTGTATAATTATTCTGAAATGCTTCAATATTTTATATCTTAAAAGTATTTTAAAGCCCGGTTCCCATTGGCGCATAACAACGGGTGAAGAGTTTATGCGCCAAAAGCAGCCGGAATTTAGAAATTGCGAATTAGAAGTTCTCGAAATTGCTTCGCCTTATCAGGATAGCGTGCGGTAAGACTAGATGAGCGATCAAGTTCTTCAATAATAAAGCCCTTATAGAGATGGCGTACATAATCATCATCATTATAAGAGAGAATAAAACGGCCTTTAATATTACTTAAAAGCTCCTTTAAAAGCTCGTGTTGAGCTATTTTAAAAGGCGAATCATAATATCCCTCTGTACCGTGGTATGGTGGGTCTACATAGAATAAAGCGCCTGAGCAATCATACTGAGAAATAAGCACTTCAAAGCTGCGTCGTTCAATTTTTACACTTTGCAGCCGGTGCGAAATTTTTGCAAAGTACGCTGTAACCCGCTCAATGTTTTTAGCTGAAGCGCCATAAGAGCGACCATCCGCGCCATAGCTTCCCTTGGCTACAATAAAAAAGAGTGCTGCGCGTTGAATATCGGTTAGGCCGCGGACAGATTTAAGTGCCAGTGCATCCTCAAATATTTCTCGCGAATTAAGCATCCATCGCATCTGAATTTGAAGCTCTCCACAGTGGTTTTTAATGCAGCGAAAAAGGTTAATAAGCTCCCCGTCGATGTCATTAAAGATTTCCTCCGGGGCGTGGCGCTCACGCGAAAAGAGTACCCACCCAGCGCCGCCAAATGGCTCTATGTATCGTGTAATATCTCCCGGGAATCGTGCTAAAATCTGTTTACGCAGTAGGCGCTTACCGCCTATGCGTGGAATAATGCTGTCTATAATATTACCTCCATCATATTTTCCACTGCCTCCGGCCAAAGCGACAGGAGGCAGTGGAAAAATCGTATTATTAAAGTGAAAAATGTTAGAATGCAACGCCTAACTTGCGGCAAGCCGCATCGGCGATAGCTTTGCAAAAGCCGCCCATCTGGCTATCAAAAAGAGTATTGTCCGCTGCGCTGGTGATGAAGCCGAGCTCAATGAGCATAGACGGCGACTTGGTGCCGCTGTTGCAGTAGTAGTCGGCGTTGGGATTGGTGCGGTACCCGCGATAAACGCCGGGAGCAACCTGCCCAGGTCTCACCGCCATGCCACAAGCTTTAACACCGGCGATCACATCTTTGGCCCACGTAATGGTATTAGCTGTAGCTGCATGGTGCAGCCAAATTTCCACACCGTTTGCCGTGCTGCCGATACCGCCGCTATTACGATGGCAGCAGACTGCGAGGTCGCAGCCGTGCTCAAGCTTGGTGCGATTGATGTAGTCAACTGATTTAACTGCGTCAAGATGCTTATCCGTAGTTCGCGTCATGACAATCTCAATGCCGCGCTGCTCAAGCATCAGGCCCAGCAACAGCGCATAGCGCAAGTTATCGTCTTTTTCCATTCGCTTATTTTCATTTACCGCACCGGGATCAGAACCACCGTGGCCGGGGTCTATCCATATCTTAGGCATCTTTATCACCTACTCCCGTCACGGTTACGCCGTTCTTTGTAAAAATTTCTTTCAGCTTATCAAAGCCAAACATTGCTGCATATGCCACCAGAACACCCAGCACTACTGCCGCTGCAACCATATACCACACGATGGTAAGCCCGCAATAAGCGGCATACATAAAAAAAGCCAGCACAGTGAGGGCAATGCCCCAGAGCGCCGCGATGATGTTGGTGGGCACCTTGTCGA
The DNA here is from genome assembly GCA_047974975.1 of Candidatus Fimivivens sp. Classification (GTDB taxonomy): domain Bacteria; phylum Bacillota; class Clostridia; order Oscillospirales; family Ruminococcaceae; genus Yanshouia. Next base: position 70,548 of record JBKECV010000010.1, on the reverse strand, counting down.
AGGTGAATTGCTTTGTCACCTGCGTAAAAACGTTGGTGACCGCAATCAGAACGCCTAAAACCATCAAAATAACTGACGTGTTCTCAAAGTTCATTTGTTTTGTTCTCCTTATTATTTGAAAGGGTTTCCTTATTTTTAATGTTGCCCAGCTGCCAGAGCTCCACGGTAGTGAATGTGAACCAGCTGCCGGTTAGCACGGTTGGCTCACTCTGTACCTGTAGGTATATGTAAGCGATTAGCAGCACATAAGCAACATTAAGACCAATAACCAGGCACACAATTTTTTTGGAAAATCGCATATCTCCCTCCCGATTTTAGGCCGCAGCGCTTATGACTTCGCTGACGGCAGTGCGCAAATTGAAAAGACCGGGCACCTGCTCCACGTTGTATACACCGAGCAGCACAAGGCTTACCCACACTTTTACAAGACCGCTATCTTTAGTAAAAATCATGCCGTTTCACCTCCTTCCACAATGCTGCGTACTACGACGCGCAGATTGTCAATTGCGGGTACTTGGTCGATGGTATAAATTCCATCCCTGACCAGTCGAGCCCAAATGATAACAAGGCCGCTATTAGCGTTAAACACTGCCCATTCCTCCTATAAGTATTGATAATTCAGCGATGGCCATATTCGTCTCGGCACTCTGCTGAGCCTGAGCCATCGACAGCTCAGCAATAGCCAAAGCGTTGATTTCGTCGGCCCCGGGTGGAGCAGGATCAGGCGCAGGGTGCGCGGCATCCCATTCGGCAATATCTTCGACGGTGGCCGCTTCGGCCCACGCTGTGCTGCCATCCCAGCGAGGATTGATTAAGCCCTCAGCGCCGGCATAGGGCCGGTAGGTGGGCGGTGCAGCATCAACAAGAGTTTCGCCCTCATTGAGTGTGTAATGCTGGATTGTGAGCTGCTCTATACCCTCTGCATCAGGCTCCATGAGCACCAAGACTAAGGTAATGTACAGCCCGTTCGTGTCAACGACACATGATTGTTTATAGTTCAATTCATGTCACCCTTTCTTAATTTGCCGCCGGAAACGAGACATTAATTACAAGATCTTTAGCGGCAGAAAAATTAGGCGGCGCCGTGCCCTCAAAAAACCTTACAACACCATAGGTATCAACGACACAAGTTGTAGTCCAAGCCGCCCCTGTAGTCCCAGATAATTGTGCGACCACAAATCCGATATAGTTAACCGGTCTAAAACCCTCGGGCAAAACCATCAGCGTCTCACCCGATATTAACGCGCTGCTTTTGCGCACTGCACCTGTCAAAAACACGGTGCCGCCGCCATCCTTGCAGTATCTAAGCCCAGCGGATCCAACCGTCCAATCGTTTGAAGGCGTGAGGTTGTACCACGTTGGTGGCATATTGGTGGCAAACTGCACCCATGTTCCCCAAGACTCTTTGCCGCTTGCCGGTTCACCGCTAAACCGCCGAAAGACCTGATTGTTATATCGTCCATGGATTGTTTGAATGCGGAACTGGCCGGGGATTGTTTGTGCCTCTCCGTTGCCGCTTTCGGTGATTATGATGCAGGATGCATTTATCAGATTAGGGGGGCGATTCAGAAGGGTACCGGTAACGGTACCCGCGACAGACCAACAAATGCCGTTCGACAGTAAATCCAAATCCTGCCCAGCTGTTATTTCTTTTCCTCCGGTAAGTTTGTGGTAGTCATAGCTGCTGCCATCCGCTTTATTCGCAACATCCGTACTATTAGGGAGGGCAACGTTACCGCTGTCAGTCCCGATGTACAGTCTCTCCTCATCCAGCACCCATCCCGGCTCGCCCTCGGCCAATGTAGGTAGGGCCGCCTTGAGGCCCCTACGCAATTTAAATACTCTTGCCATTTACAGCCCTCCTTTAAAAAGTACCGCCATCAAAGGTACCATCGATTTTATTCGCGTCAACCGATGTCACTGCGATGGTGATGTTTTTGCTGCCGTCGAACGCTGTAGCCGTACCTGTAACCCCTCCGGAAAGGGCAATTGTGCGGCTGGTGGTAAGTTTGGCTGCGCTGGCGACGCTTTTAGCGCTGTCAGCGGTGTTGTCGACATTACCCAGACCCACATCCCCTTTGACCAGCACAACCACGCCGGTTTTTCCCGCGACGGACTGCACTGGGCTGTTAGGCGTTAAGAGCTCTTGCCAGTTAGCGAGCGTTGTGGCAGGAGATTGCGTCAGGATGTAGGATTTGCTCAGATCTGTGCGGACACAAATATCGCCGGTCTGCGCGGTGAGTGCCAGCATCGCGGCCTGCGTGGAAACAACGAAGGTATCGGATATGGCCAGTGCCGGGAGAACACCCGCGTCCAGTTTGCCGTCAGAGCCGAGGATGGGGATAGTGCCGCTGGTGGTGCCGGTGTTTTTGCTGGCTGCCGTCCCCAGCCCGCTGACATCGCTAATGGTAATGTTGTTGCCTGCTGTGACACGTCCTTTGGCATCTACCGTCAGCTTGGTGTAAGTTCCGGCGGTTAATCCCGCCATCGTTGCGAGAGTCAGAGCTAGGGCGACGGGCTGCGTGCCATCAAAGGATATGGCGCTGGCTGTACCATCGCCGGTTATAGAGATATTGCGGGCGGTTTGCAGTTTTAAAGCCACATCTGCAATCCCTCCGGGCGGATTGATGTGGTGGCTGCCTGCGGTAGTACCAACATATACGTTCCCGGTGTCCAATGCGACGGCCAACTCGCCCTCTTGCAATACGAGGTCTTGCACGTTGACTTGCAACCCTCTTTTAATCTTAATTAATGCCATCATATACCTCCCTATATGTTGCCATCGACAGCTAAATTGGAGTGTGCATTTGGGTCTTCTTCGTGTTCAATCAGACTGTCCGATGTGCTTGTGCCAATAGCATTTCCATCCAGCGTAATATTGCTATGGGCAGTTGCGGTCGTGTTGTGCGCTGATACCGGGTCATCGAAGGTACCGCAATCAAAGCTTGCCAACTGCGCATTGATATTTTTGCACTCTGTATCTATCTTTTGCATGTTGGAATTTTGAATCTGGATATTATAAAAGTCACCATCTGGCGGTGTTTGTAGGCCGAGATAGGTTGTTGCATCGCTCAAGATAAAACCTCCTTCCGAAGCTGCGCGTGCGTGTAGGCCGACAGCTGCGCGTGCGTAAAATTAGCCAGCGTCGAGTGGCGGTTATACAGTAGGGACAGCGCAATCACGGTGTTGGCGGGTACCAGCTTTGTCAACAGGTTTTCTACGCTGTTGTAATTATGCTGACTTTTAAGTGCCACCTTAACCGTCAGTGTTCGGGTATCATAGTCCATTGCTGTGACAGCACCCTCGTCGGTGATGTCGTTGAGCTGCTCAGTCAGCTTTTCCAGCGTTACCAGCACACGCATACGCAATCGTGCCATAACCGCATAACGGCGTTCATCGAGCGTGAGGGCCGGATTGCTTGGCAATCCCAGCGCAACCTCCCAGCGTTTAATAACCTCCAACGTCGCTGTGGACATCAGTCGATCGGCGAGTAGCTGCGCACGCCGTGTCGCCATTACTGTTGCCTGGATATCAACCGCGTCGCCGATAGCCATAAACTCCTGTACTTCGCGCAGGCAGTGCGGCAAGTAATAGACATACTGCATCACATGCCCTCCGTAAATGCCAATGCTCCAACCACTGGCACGTAGTAATCGTTGTATAGTTTGGGCAAGGTCAGGTTTTCATCGACACCATTGAGCGTAAGACCGGTAACATCGATAACGCCCTCAACAGAGAGGATGGCCGTCTCGATGCGTGCCACGCGCACGATATTGCCCCTGAAGCCCACGCCGATTAAGAAATAGTCGCTAATGGCCGCGCTGATTTGCGACTCTAGGGCAGATAGCGTATAACCGGTGTCCAGCACAATTGTTGCAGATATATTCATCAGCGCTGCTGTCGGCGTGGTAATGGTAACGACATGGTCTATCGGGGCCAGACCATAGCCCTTGCCTTGGGGCGTGGGGTCAATCATTTCCTGAACGGCATCCAGCAACGTCCCACTGACAGGATTGCCCTCGGGGTCAACAATAACGCAACACACGGTGCCGCCGCCCTCCGGCGTGGGGAATACGACCACATCACCGACGCCGCTAATCGATTTGATTTGCTGCTCGTATTGCGCGACGTTGCCGCCGAAGGGCGTAGACTGCATCTCCGCATAAAAGCGGATGCGGTAGGAATCATCATCCTCGGCATCCTCGCCGACCACTAAGACCGTTGACAATGTAGCACTGGTAATATCGGGGTTAAGATTATCCAGCGGCAAAATCTCCCCAAAATATTGATTGCCAATAATACCGGGGATCTCACAGGTGAGCTGATATCCGCCTGCTGTAACGCCGCTTACGGTGTAATAAACGCCCGCTGCACCGAAACGCGAACCAATGGCCACTGCAGCCCCGCTCGGTGTAAACAGACCCAGCCGGGCAGCCTTGGTAGCAGCCTTGCGGCTCACACCAAGACTGGTGTACAATCGCGTCTGAAGCGCGCCGGTTGCCGTATCGGGCATGGTGCTGTCGGTAATGTCATCATCATAAAACTGCTGCTCGCAAAGCATGTAGGCCATCGGAGCCAGCGCGGTATAAATTAGACTGCCCTCGCGCTTGTCAAGGTCGTCGGGCACGCGGGCCAGCATCTCGGTGAGAATCTCGTTATACGTCTGCACTGATAGCCACCTCCATATCCATTGATTTGCTGCCATAAATGCTGTCGACCACATAGGTCAGTACATTGTTGGCGGTAGAGAAATCGCGAACGCCGGTAATACGACTGTCCGCGGTAAGCGCTTCGGTAATCATGCGGCGCGCCTCGGAATAAGCATAATCTGGGTCGGTGCCAATAAGCGTGGCCAGCTCACTGCCGTAGCTGCCACTAAAAATAACGTGGCTGCTGCGCCGGGTGAGCAGCGCCAGCATAGCAGCCTGCATGACCGCCTCTATGCCGTCAACCTTGCTGCTGGTTACCCGATTATTAATCAGATCGAGTCGCCATGTTTTGGACGGCTGCTCGGCAACATCATACTCAGGCAGGGTTATTTGCGGCAGCATCGGCAACCACCTCCCGAACATTACTATAAGGCTGTATGCGATCGAGCAGGATGTATTGTTGCCCGGAGGCTCCCGGACGGCACATAAGTAATACGCCGTTGCCGACAGCCAGCGGCGCGCGCAGCGTGACCGGCTCAGCCAGCGCTTCAAGCCCGCCGCCATGCTTGTGCTTAAGATCTATCGTCAGTCCGATGCAATTATCAGTGACGTACAGATTTTTAGCAGTTAGCGGCAGCCGCCCCTCCAGCATGATGCACAGCGGCGACACCGAGGTCACAACGCCGGTCAAAAAGCCGCCGCGCCCGCTCGCAGATAAGTAATTTTTAATTATGGTTTTGCACTGTTCTACAGTTATAAATCCCATAAAAGCGCCAACCTCCTAAACAATTCTTAGTTTAACCTTCACCGTATGCGCTGCGTTGGTAAAGGTGTGCCGTGCTTCAGTGCAGAGTAGCATTTTTTCAAGCCCGACCTCCGGGATGCTGATATAGATAACATTGCCTGCTCGGATAGATGTATCGCCCAACGCGTCCAACTCCAGCGTCTGCCCAATGCGATTCTTCAGTGCCAGCAGCACATTGGCCTTTTGTTTAATTAACTCAGGGTTCAGCCCGTCATCAACCTTTTCGTAAAATTGAAGAAGCCCCCAGCTCTTGATGGTATTACTGTCTTGTGCGATATAAACCTCGCGTTTACCGGCGGTTTTATTGTCGCGCACCAGCTTAATTTTATTGTAGGTATCATCCAGGCTTTGCGTGTAGCTGTAATCGGTAATTAGGCTGTCCGGGGAAAGAACAAGGTCGGTCACCGAGCTTTTTACATTGCGGAGAACAACCGCACCCGCAATATCTTTGAAATAGTACAGTGCTCCAGCGCCGCGGGTAGTTTGCCGAATGGCATCCACTATCATATCCAGCAGCTGCTTGCCATCATAGGCCAGCGCGCCCAACGGAAAGCCGGTAGGCTCCAGCATGCCGACCGCCAGACCATAATCGGTGCAGAGCTGTCGGATAATAGCATCTAGCGACAGATTGTCAAAGGCTTTGCTGTCGGAAGCCTTTAGGTATTTTATCTGGTCAAAAGTTGACACAGCAATCGTTTTGGCTTTAGTTTTAGAGGTGCTGAACACATACCCCTTGTGATAGACCGCACCGTCATGGCGCACCATAATGGCGTTGCCCATCTGGATATCAAGCAAGCCGGAGGCCGCAGAAAAGCTGCAGCTACCGGCTTGGTTGATGCGGTCGATGACCTCGGTTTGTCCCACAATGCCGGATATATCAAAGGCGCTGCCATCAGGGCGGGAAAGAATCACTTCAAAACTCATACTCTTTCTCCTATGGCAGCGTCAGCACCTGCCCGCCGTAAATGGTATATTTAGGCGTGCCTGCCGCATTGTTTTTTGCGTCCATGAGTGCCTTATTTAAGGCGTAAATTTCGGGATAGCGGCTACCGTTACCGAGCTGACTTTGTGCGATACCCCAAAGGCTGTCACCGATGCGCACTGTGTAGGTCTTTGCCGTGGATGCGGTAGAGGTGACCGCGCCGAGCACCGCCGTTGTGGGTGTAACAATTGTCAGCCGCTTAATGGACGGTGCGCGATATTCCCTTAGCGATAAGCTGTAATAGCAGTCCTCAGTCTCACCGGCCTTGTATGTCGGCGAGAAGGATTCTATGCTGCAGCGCAGATTGATGTCTATGCCATCGCCGATAATCACCAGCCTGATGGGCTTATGCCGCTCCACACGTTCGGTTAGGTAGCTGACATAATAATCGGGGTCACGTAGGTTGCTGACCTCTACCCAGCTGTAGTTAGATGCGGGAAAGATGCTTTTGATGCTAAGGGCTGTGAGCTTGCGGTTGCCCATCAGAGTGACATCACCAATATCCACCACCTCAAACAGCTGGTTATTTGCCGTGTAGGTCAATGTAATATCATCCAGTGGATTGACGGGCAGCTGCATGCCGTCGATATACGTTTTTATCATCCGAATACAACCCCCTCCAGGTCGGACATCCCGGCATCAATTTCGTCCTGAGTCTCGCGCTCAATCTGGCTGCGGATGTCCTCCCAGTTTTCGCCGTTCCGGACGTCTGCGTTAACCTTAACGCCGCCGCGGTAATTGATGTAGTAGATGTTGGTATTGGAATTAGCTGCGGCCTGCATCAGATCGGCATCCTGTTTGGAGAGCTGCAGCCCGACGCTCGACTGGATGGACTCCAGCACTTGCACCTCAGCAATGTCGTTGAGGTACTCAAGGCTCTCTTTTGTGATGTCCACCTGACCGCCCGCCACCTTCACCGACGGAAACGTCGTACCGGTTAGCCAATCGTCCAGCTTGGTATCATCTGCTTCCGCGCCCTGGGCCGCTTCTTTCTCCGCGGCTTCAGCGCGCCAGCGATCGGCGTCGGCCTGAAGCTGCCGCTCGCGGCCCGAAGCTTTTTCAGCGGCAGCCATTTGCGCAGCAGCCAAATTAGCGTTACGCGCCTCGCGCTTGGCCTGCTCGGCGATTGCCGCCTCGGTGCCAAAGCTGACGTTATCTATGACATCGATGCTGACGCCGGGGATGTTGTTTGCAAACGCAATAAGCCGGTTTATGCGGTCGATTGCGCCGTTGACCAGCTCCTCCAGCGTAACCAGTACCATTTCCTTGGTCTCAGAAAATTTATTGGCGACGGCTATGCCGATACCGGCGAAGAACACGGGAACGGAATCAAAGAAATTAAGCACACTATTCCATGCGCTGATTACGCCGACACGAAAATCAATATTGTTTTGCCACAAGCGATATAACCAAACGCCTAAAGCCACCAATGCAGCGATAACTGCGACAATTGCTATAACCACCCATGTCATCGGATTAGCAAGCATAGCGGCATTGAGCCCCCATTGCGCTGCTGTTTGCGCTACAGTCGCACCAGTGGCGAGCATTTGATGCGCTTTCAGTACTGCAGTAATTGCAGCTGTCGCAACCGTGATGCCTTTATATATCAACATAGCAGCGTTGAGCCCCACAATAGCGGTAGTAATACCCCATAATATAGGTTCAACCGTGCCCCAGTTGTCATGCAGCATAACAAATACGCTGCCAGCGGTATCACCGAGCCACATCATGCCGCTCACAATCGCACTAACACCGTTTGCGATGGCATCGAGCGCCTGAGCACCCTCCACCGTTTGCAGCCAGTCATCCAGCGCCTGCATCTTCGTTACCAGAATGTCCACACCCTCGCCCGGCTGGGCAAGGCTATTCATAATCTGGCTGGTAACATTGCTTAGTGCAGTTTTGGCTTGTCCGTAGGTGGTGGGCATCGATGCAAACTGTTCATCTATCGCCGCAGATTGCGCCATGATAGCGCTTACAACGGTTTGCGTGGTTAGCTGGCCCTCCTGTGCCATCTCGCGCAGCTGACCTTTAGTCACGCCCAGCGACGTGGCCATCATTTCAGCCAGCACTGAGCCATTTTCCATGATGGAGTTAAATTCCTCGCCGCGGAGCACACCGGAGGCGATTCCCTGTGAAAGCTGCGTCAGCGCGGATTTAGCCTCCATCGCTGACGCGCCGGATACAATCAGGCCCTTGTTGAGCGTCGCAGCAAAGGCCAGCGCTTTGTTATTATCGCCCTTAAAATAGTCCTGACGGCCCATGCGAGCCACCAGCTCGGCGGTGGCCTCGTACTCAGATCGAGTCTCGTTGGCAACCCGCATAACCTGCGCTTCGAGCTGCTCTTGTGTGCGCAGGCCGTCATTGATGATGGCAAGGCGCGCATCCGCGGATACACGGGCATCAGATGCTGAGCCGAAACGGTCAAGCGCATTAATACCCTTGTTGATTAGCTCTATGCCTTGATTAATCACAATGATGGACTTAGATAGGCCACCGAAGCTGTCGCCTAGGCGATTAACCGCCGCGACCTGATTGGGTACGCGGTCAAGTTCCTCGTTGAAGCCGTCCAGCGCATGGTTGGTCAGAGCAATATCTCTCCGAATATCGGCAAAATCATCCGCCAGGTCGAGATTGCCGGAGGAACGGTTAATGTTTTCCATCGTGTCAACCATCCGCTCCATCGCCAGCACAGAATGCTCGATAACGCGGGTAAACTGGTCTTGTAGCTTCATGGTAGATGTAATCATAGCGTTACCTCCTTCTGCGTTGCGCGGCCTTCATACGGCGCTGCTCTTCGCGTTCCTTTTTAACCTGCTCATCAATAAAAACAAAAATTGCGGCCTGCTCCGCTTGGGGCAGGCCCATCCACTCGGAGGGAAAGCGCCTCAGCTTATGCAGTATGTAATACGCATAACTGGTTTCAGCGTCGCCCTCCGCTAAGAGTTTTTTACCGTGTCCATCTCCGCAGATATTTTTTCGAGGTCAAAACCGTTGATTTCCGTCACCAGCTGCTGCAGAGCAATCATTTCGCCGGGCAGCAGCATTTTGCCGAGAAGCTCATCTGCGCCGATAACGCCGTAATCCTTTTGCAGCTCGGCATCCTTCAGATCAGGGTATACAACCGACGCTGCAGCGAGCATTCTGTTGTACCGGGTGGTGTTAAAGCTGGAGCTCATACGGCCCTTGAACAGATTTTTGCTGGTGCAGGCATCCTTAATCGCAGCGTGCTCATCTTCGGTGATGGCGCGCAGCTCCCAGGGAATCGGCTCGCCGGTGCTTTCATCAATAAACCGCTTACTGATAACCGCCTTGACGTTTTCGGGCATCTTGGCGGCACTGCGTAAAAAAGCTTTAAAAGACATTTTAAATCCTCCTTAAATGGAATTGAATTTTTCGGGCATCTCGACACCATCGAAGGTAAAGGGCAGCTCCTGCTCAAGCAGCGCATCCTCATTGTTGAGCAGCGCGATGGTAATTTCATCGAAGTTGCAGCCGGTCAGGGTTTTCACCTCTCGGCCATACTTGGAGTCCTCATTGACGACCTGAATCGAAAAATACACATCTTCGCCGCCAGAAGTGTACTGAAGCATCATTTCCTTGAAAACGCTGGTGACCTCTTTGATGCCCAGCGTGCCGGTGCCCGCCCATGAAGTCGTCTTTTTGCCAACGGAGCGCTTGCCAACGACACGGACATCCACCTTGTTCTTAGCGATTTTGGCCTCAAGCTTATTTAGATAAAAAAGCACGAGGTTCTGTGAGCCAACCGCGATAAAGGCGGTGCCGCTGGTGGAGGCAATGCCGTCCTCCTGCGCCATTGACACTGAAGTGGGAATTGTAAAATTAGCCCTAATTTATCCCTCCTATGCTTCTACGGTGATGGAGTTGTAGAACGTTTCCATCACATCGGCAGGCCGGATGACGTAATCCACAACCACTGCGTCGAGCAGCTCGCCCTTGGCCACCGTTATATCTTCGGGGACAACATCCTGTATGGCGCGCTGTTTGTCCTCCAGCTCGCGGAAGCGCGTCAAAATGCGAGATTTAAACAGCGCACGCCCATCGGCATCGTTGGTGACCTTGCCCTTAAAATAGTTGTTGGCTATGCTGTTTATATCATTGCAAACGGTAAACAGCGTGCGGATAATCTTATTCTTGCTCAGGGCGTAGGTTTTTGTATCGCTGAAGCTCGTCAGCGTGTTGATGTCTTTTTGGATGGTTGCGGCGACGCGCCCCGAATCAGGCGGCAGGAACACCAGCTGCCCGGACTTAGCCAGATCGGATTGCTCTGTCACGGTGTAACGCTCGGTCACGTCGACAGAGCCGATGTAATCAGCGTTGGTCAGGCTTGCGTTGAGCGGGCAAGCAGCAGTGGCCGCGGCGATATAAGCCGTAGCCTGTACCGCATTGACGGTGGTGCCATCCTCAAGCACAACGCCGTTTTTAACGCTGATAACGCCCTCAAAGTCTGCGCCCGGATAATCCGATACAACAGCCTGAATGTACTTGCCCTCATCGTTGACCAGGCGCTTACAATAGGCCGTATAAAGCGCCTTAACCTCGACATCAGCAAACGGGCAGGCCAGCGCGTCAAAGGCTTGCGTCTCAAAAGCTGCAAGTGCTGCGACGTGATCGGCCAGCGTGACCGTCCCGTCTGCGCCACCGGCAAGCGGCACACCGGCATTGGCCGCCAGCGCGTCGGTACCGGCAAAAGTTACATAATCATTGTCGGTAAGCCCGGCAATTGTTGTAACGGCCTGTCGGTCGACCTCGTCGGTATCCAGCCATGTAATAACGTAATAGCTGCCCTCACTGCCAGCGACAGCGGCAACCGATACCGACAGCCGGTTGCCATAGGTACCGGCATACAGTGCGGTGGCCGTCAGGTTGCCGACAGTTGCGGAAGCCTTAGCTCCCTGATTGAGCCGGTAGAGCAGCAGCGTCTTTGCTTTTTTTGCCGCTTCGCGGATAAGCAGGCTATCCGCTGCGTGTTGGGCCGCCAGTGCCACCGCATCAGCGGCGATCAGCTTAATTACCTTATGCGGCTCCAGCCAGGGGAAGGTAATCGGCAGAGCCACGGTGCCACGGTCGCCGGTTACCGATGGGTTTGCACCCTGTCCGCTGTAATTGGTGTATACGCCGGGCAGCGTCTTGTTTTGGTTAACCCAGTTGCCTCCTGCCATATTAACGCACCTCCTTACTTAAATATTGTGTGGCAAGCGTCGAGGCCTGCGCCTCAGTGTATTCGGTGTCCGGCTGCAGCACAACCGTGAGTATGTCACGCTGCAGCCCGCGAGCCACTCTGATTAATTCACGCCCGGAGAAAGTGGGCGCATCCTTGTTTTTGCTCATTATTTGAGTTCCTCCTTATCAATGCTGACGCTTCCGATTTTCGGGGTATCGTCAACGGGCCGGATAAATACTTTACAGCTGCACAGATCGTGCAGTACACCGTCAGCACCATCATCAGTGCGGCGGTGATTGGATAATTGCAGCCGTAGCTTAGCGCCGTTGATGTCGGTCAGCCCGGTTATCAGCAGATTATAGATGCTGTTAATTTCCTTGCGGCGCTGCAGGCCACCGCGTGGTGGGGCAATATAGGAAATATCCAGCGTGCCGGATATGCTGCGCCCGCCGAAGGGAGACACAGCGCTCGTAACCCCACCGGCAAAGCCTATGAAGAAATACCGCTCCGGCACTTTTTCGAGAACTTCTTCCACATATATTGGCACACCGGGGATTACCGAGCGGATGCCCACAGAAAGGGTATCCAGAATATCATTAAGAACATCCATTATTGCAGGCTCCTTTCAATATCCTTAAAAATCCGGGCGGCAGCAGCGTCCAGCTCGCGCTGGGCCTTTTGCTCGGAATCGGTCATGACAAAAGCACCCTTGACGTAGGACTTGACCAGCTTAATGGTCACGCCCCACTTACCGGCGTATTTGCCCGACTTGACCTCGCGGGCGGGTTTTCCGTAGATGCTTTGACCGGGCGACAACTCGATAAAAACCAGCCGCCCCGGTCGCTGCCGGTGGCCGTACTCCCAATAGGGAGCGTAGTCGGCGGTATTAAACACCTCGGAATACAATCCATCGGCCATCCAGTGGGTGCCGCTGCGATCCCATCGGTTGCGCAGATTGGGTGAGTCGGGGCTGATGCCGACCGGCGTATTTTTTTTACAGCGTGCAAGATGCCGGTCAGTAACCTGGTTGAGTGCCGATTCCATCTTCCCGACAACGCCTTGCTGCGCGGCTTTCATTTTATAGATGTACTCCCTGAAGGGCCGGTCATCGATAATCATGACCGCTGCTCTCCCGTCAGCGGGATTTCAGCATGAGAAACGTACACAAAAGGCTGACCGGCCCACAGTGTAAAAGCGCGGCCTGTCGCTGTGGTTATTTCCAGCCGGTCACCGGCGGTAATGTCAATGGCGGGGTCACAGAAAAGCACATGGCTCTCGCTGGTGCTGCCTGCACCGTCGCTGACGGTATGGCTACCGCTTTTACTTTGGGACAGAGCGCAGACCACGCCTGCCGCTACTTGTGTAGCAAAAGGCTCCATCTGTGCGGTATCGGGGTTTTCAGCGGCACCGCTCCGATAAATATCGGCGCGGTCGTGGTAGGTCGACGCTAAAAGCTGCCGCTCGGTCATCTGGCCCTCACCACCCTGTAACGCAGCACCCGGCTGTCAATATCGGCCATCGCCTCGGCAACCGCACCTTCAGCGTAGCTGATGGTGGTATCGCCGCGCTTGATGGACGTGACGGCTGCGCCGGTTGCCATATCCGGGGATTGCAGAAGGCCGTACACCCGAGCGGACATATCAATCCACAAATATAAAGCACAGGGCGGGATATTAGCCCGCCCTGTGACGCCGCAAAAATGTTCCTGAGCTCGGTCGATGCACTCATTGAGCACGTCCTCGGTCGCATCGGGGCATCGTGCAGCCAGCTTATTGTATACGGTTGTACGCAGCTGCGCTGCGGTTACGGTTGCCGCCATAACGCTACACCTCCGGAGAGGGCATAGTCGCAGCAACCAGAAGCGCAATCATATCGGCTTTGGTTGCCTTTTCAGGCACGAGAATGCCGAGCTTTTCACACTCAGCTTTCAGCGCATCCGATTTTAACTTTCCCAATGACTCGCGGAAGGTCGCTGCTTCGCTCTCTGCCGCAGGCGGTGCTGTCACAACATTAAAGCCCAGCTTCAAGTACGGTGCAGCTGCGGATATATCCGTAACTTCGCGGACAATGGTGCCCTTGGTAAGTCTAATCATAGCCGTACCTCCTCCTACGCTTCGGTCACGATGCCGACGGTTGCCAGCTGGTTATCCATCGGCCAGCAATCATACATATAGTGGTAGTTGATGGTGGTCTCATCGCTGGTCTGCTGCACATCGCAGGGAATTACCTTGATAGAATCGACCTTACCCAGCGCAATAACAGCATCCGAAGACATAATGATCAGCGCGATGCCCTTGGATGTCGCGTCCTTTACGATACCGCCAGCGGTCTGGCCCTCGGTGCGCCCGTCGTTAACCTTGATAACCGTCTGCATGCGCGAAGACGGAACAAATACAATCGCCAGATCGTTAACGATTGCGCACTTGTAGGTAATGCCATTAATGGTAACCGTTTTGCCGAACTGTACCGAGTTGTGATTACTGCTCGAAGCGGCCCGGAAAAGCGGTTCATATTTCATAGCCATAAACGCCACAAAATTTTGTTCCTCGTTGGACGCTTCTTTGATGATGCTGTAAAAATTGGTGACATAGTCTACGCAGTTATCCTTTGTCAGCTCGACGCTCAGAGACTTGACCTGATCGGCTTTGTCTGTTTCTGCCGCATCCTTAGCTAACCGTGCAGCGTAGATCGCATTAAAGCGATACATATCCTGCTCGGGCACCAGCTGCTTGGAAGCAAAAGTACGCATGACGTTTTCCGACGTCAGCATGAACCCGGAATCGGACGGAACGGTGCGGCCCAGTAAAAAGCGCACAGCACGATCCATATTAAAAGTGTAGGGCATCCACTTGAGGCTGACGCTGCCATTGGGATAGGCGCTGCCGTCTGTTGTGGCCTTATAATCGCCAAGGCCGGAAACAGTGAGCTGCGCAATCTTGACGGTGTCGCCACCCTCGTACTGAATCATGCTTTCTTCGGGCACCATCCATCCGGTATAGGAACGATGCTCCAGCTCCTCATCAAGAAAGCCTTGGAAGGTTTCGGCGTAAGTGATGTCGTTAGGCATAATGTTTTACCTCCTACTGTACGGTCACGCCGCGAGAACGCGACTTGGTTTCGGGCGCTGCGCCCGCGGCTGCGGCGTTGCCACGCGGGACGTAGCTATTATTTTTGAAACGCGCTTCAACGCCAGACTGCACGCCCTTGTCAATAATAGCCTTAAGCTCTTTGATGCGGGTGTCGGTGTCGGCCTCGTTGGTGCCCTTGGCATACGCCAGCAGCTCCACCGGCATATTGGATGCCGACAGCTTCTGCGTGGCATAGGCGGAAAGCTTATCGTCGGCGCGCTGGGCCTCCAAATAGGCGACCTTTTCTTCGGGGGTCATCTTTTCGTAATCCTTGGCCTCTTCGAGGTGCTTTTTGTATTCGGCGATTGCGGCCTCTTTAGCCGCGGTAACGTCGGCCTCGGAAAAAGTCTTGGCGGGCGGGGTAGCCGTCGCAGGGGGTGTTGCTGCCGGGGGCGTGGCAGGCGGCGTTGCCGCAGGTGTAGCGGGCGGGGTGGCGGCAGGCGGCGTGGGATCAGCGGGTGCAGGCGGCTGTGCCCCGCCATCAGAAAAACGCATGGACAGCTGAGCAATAGATTTGAATTTACGCATAGTTGTCATCCTTTCTGCAATTAAAAAAACGCCCTTAAAGGCGCTTTAAAATATATTTGATGGTCTTTATAATGCTTTTTAAAGTGGGAGATCGGCTCCGGTCAATGTCTCTGTGCATTCGCCACGGTCGCCAAATGGCGCGGCGAATGGTGCGTGTCCGTCTCATGGGCGTTGCCTCCTTAAAAATTCCAAAGTAAAAAGCCCCCTTTCGGGAGCTTTTCTTAATTGAGTACTCTTAGAATCATATCGCGGCGGATCAGGATGGTATCCCAATCCTTAGGGGAGCTGCCCACGTCCACCGTGAGCGTTTCGGCATCCGGCACGGGTAAATCTACGATTGATGCGATTCTGCCGTCCGTCAGCAGCACGGTATCAAATTCTTTGAGTTGCATCACTAATCCACCTCCTTGATGTAGGCGCTGGTCATCCACATTTTACCGTCCTTGACTTTCCATCCGACAATGACGTTAGCCGGAGTGCCCAGCAGCCCATTAATAATAATTTTTTGCTCATAGCTCATTCCGTATGCATCCTCGCCCTTCGGCTTGCATGGATACAGCGGCGCTTTGCGCAATAGTTCCTGTTGCAGTATATGCCAATTGGTCGCGTCGTATCCTAACCGACTTTTGAACGCTGCGCCCTTGGCCAGACCTGCCGCGTTTTCACCGCCAAATAGATAGCCGGTAAACTTAGCATTTGCTGCCGTAGCAGTTAACGCATCCGGCAAGGCCAGCTCCGGATTGAGCTGCAATCTGCGCCTGCGCCGGTAATCCAGCTTTAAAAACTCTCTGCTGTCGGCATCAGTATACCGCATAGTCTGATATGCGTCAAAGGTTTTCGGCGCATCCTCACCGAGCAGCGCCTTGTATTTTGCGTACTGCGCAGAATCAGCGCGCCCGCTTCCGGCCTTTTTCTGTGCCAACAGCTCGGCGGGTACCGTCTCGACATATTGTTTATGCCACTCGTTATAAGTCATGTCGGCGGGCACCTTATAGGTGATGCCATCGCTGCCGCGGGCAACGCGAGTATCATCATCGTCGAATTCAGGGTCTGGTATGTATGGGACGGTAGTAGAGCGGCAAAACGGGTGCAGCGGCGGCATATTAACACCGATTTTGCCGTCTGCGACATCGAATGTTTTGCTATCCATCTCCCGGCAAATCTCCGAGGTCTTGAAATCCAGCGTCGCCAGAAACTCAAACTGCGGCGTGCCAAACTCCTGATAACCGGCGAGGCTTGCGCGGCTGGCCACCTGCGCGCCCTCTGTGCGAATCAAGCGGCGGGCCTCATAAGCCGACATATCCATTGCCTTTTGCAGCTGCGCGCGCATATCGGAATTGCTGCGTCCTTCGGCCATGCCAGTGGAGATAATGCGGTTTAAGTATCGTGCCAATGATTGGCGGTGAGAGCCCCAAAGGCGCTCCGAGTAGTTTTTACCCTTCCACGCGGTTGTGATGGCAGCCTCGATCTGATGTGTGCTGATACGGTTAAAGCTGCTGCCATAGCCGATAAATTGCTGAGAATTAAAAAGTGTATGGTAATAGCTGTCCTCGAAAATCTCAGTCAGCGTCCGGTGGATGGTGTCGGCAGCCTCGCCGTAGAGCTCGGTAGCCAGCAGCTGCAGCTGCAGCTGCAAAAACTCTTCGCGGGAGATGGCTCGCTGCGTCGATGCCTGCCCAAGCAGCTGCGCGATAACTTTATCCTGCGGGTGAAGGGTAGCCAGCCGCTCAGCCTCTTGCATGGTCATGGCTAGCGCGCGGCGGTCAGTCAACGTCGCCTTAGCCGCCTGCGGGCTGATTTGCTCACCTTCAGCGTAGCGGCGGTAAAAATCATTGACGCGCGTCTGCATATCGCGGGAGGCTCGCCCAAACCAGCGAGTGACCAGCCGTGCCCGACGCTGGGAATAATCAAAGATGCGCTGCGCGTTCTGTTCGGCCCGCTCGGCCCAGTATTCTTGTGCCGATGCCATTAGCCATCATCCCCATCGTTATAGTCCAGATTCTCGCGGATGGCATCCTCTTTATGTTTTTGCGCGACCTCCGCAGCCGCGTCCTCAATGTCCGGCCACATACCGATCAGCGTTTTCTCAGAAAGTATATCACGCAGCGAATTCATGATGCTGGCAATTTCAGAGGTGTTGGCCACAGCAGAGCGATCGAATTTAAGTGTGATGGTTTTCCAGTCCCATGCTTTGCTGTACAGTGTATTCAGATAATCGGTAATCAAGCGGATTTTCTTCATTTCCGAGCTTGTGAAATAAGATTCCTTTTCGATAACGAGCTCTTCCAGCCCAAACAGCTTATACTTGATAGCTACGCCGGAAAGGTTTCCCGCAAAGGATTCGTCGGTTAGGTTCGGCACTTGAGACAGGAAGAAAATATCGTTGCGCAGGCGGGTTTTATGATTTTCTGCCCCAGTATCGTTGCTATCCTTGGTAATAAATTGTGCGGAGCAGCCGGTAGGCAGATACAGCAGCCGGTTGCGGCGCATAATTTTGGCTGATTCTCCGGGCGGCAGCTCGTCGCCGTTATCGTCCACTGCCTCAATATCATCGACGCCCTCCATGACCAGATAAGCATCCGAAAAATAGTCCAGATCGTTTTGAGTGTCGGACTGGGATTTATCGTAGGCATCAATCTGCGGGATGATGTCCTCATAATCGCCGGTCATTTCAGCGTTATTTTGCCGGATAATCACCGGTACGTCCGAAAATCCATGAGTGAAGGTTTCAACCAAAGTCCAGTAACGGCCTGCTTCTTTATGGTATATCGAAATATCGCGCGGGCCGATAACCTCAACGAATTCCTCGGTGCGCCGGATGTCGATTCGGCTGATGCGGTAGGGTCGCAATACATAAGATAAATAGTTGTCGGGTGTTTGCGAAAAAACCGGCACCATTTCATCAGCGCGATATGTCTGACTGCGCAGCTTGCCGTCCTCGTCAAAGAACAGCCATTCATAAGCAATGCCACACTTAGACATTTCCTTGGCAGATTCAAAACGACGGCTATCGGCCATGGTCGTGTCCATCGCGTCTTCGAGCGCCGCCTTGTAAGCCGGATCGGCTGCCTCAATGCGTAGGCCGCGGCCCATGAAAAAGGCCGTCGCAATCTTGGTGATATACTTGGCATAGGCGTGAGATATACGATTGTTGGGTTTATCCGAATCCAAAAGGCGGCGCTGTATTGCCGTTTCGTTGCTGTAATAGTTGCCCAAACTGCGATAGCGCGCCATATTCGCGATGTTTTCACGCAGCAAATAACCGATAACCTTTGGTGTAATTTCTGTTTCAGCCGACACCGAGAGTTTAAGCGGTGGGGCTATGCGATTTTTAATATCTCCCTGCATTTACAGACCGTACCTCCTTTTACCGATTTTTATGCGCTTTTGCGGTTTGACAAAATGCTCTGCGATGCCGGTGACCGCGTCGGGCGCGTCATCGTGGGCGTTTTTGCCGGATTTTTGGTAGCTGATCATGGCTTTGTAAAACTCCGGCCAGCGGTCGCGCCAGTTGGCGGGAAAATAGACATGTTCCATCACCCACGTCGCATTCGTGAGAATACGCGACTTTTTATTCTGCGATTGGTGGAACCACTTGACCACGCAGCGGCGGTTACCCTTTTTACGCAGCCGGTCGGTGACGTTACGGGCAAAGCCGCGCCCGCCGTTGTTGCTTTCAATATCAGCCACATTAACAGCATCGGTATCCAGCATGTCGGCAACAGCCGGTTCGGTCTTTTCCATAGCCGCCTGAGTGTAAACCACATCAATGATATATGCCTCGCCGCCAATATCATGATAATCAATGCTGCAGAGGTAATCGTCACCGGTATCGGCGGTGTCGGTGTAGTTATATACGCCGCGGGAAAGTATCTTGCCGCGCTCATCCTCGGGCAGCGCTGTGTAAGTTTTAAGCGTGCTGTACAGTCGGCCCTTAAGGTCTATCGGTATCTGCTGATAGTTGGCACTGGCGATTTCCTCGCTCATTGCACCAATCTTCATGTCGTAGGATTCACGCGATAATATTTGCGGGCACAGCATAGAGCCGTCATCCTGCAGCGCCTTAAGTATCAGCTTGCGCACTGGCACGCCTATGCCCTCGAAATAATCGATGGCGCGCCCGGCGAGGTCTTTAGACGCCCAGCGTGTCATAATGATGATAATCTTGCCTCCCTCCTCCAAGCGGGAGAGCATCGTGTCAGTGAACCATTTCCAAAGTTCTTCGAGAGTATTATCATTAAACGCCTCCATAGCGTTTTTGATTAGATCATCGATAATCATCAGGCTGCCGCCAAAGCCTGTGGCGGTGCCGTCGGGGCTAGTGGCCAAATAGCTGGCGTATTGTCCTTCCAGCGCCCAAAGGTTCATTGCGCCGTCGCCGCGCTGAATGCGGGTATCCGGGAAAATGTCCGAATAAACGATCTTGCTGCGGTCGACCTTAGTCTCTTGAATACCGTTCCGGACGGTTTTTGAAAATGTCGTGGAGAGCGTTGTGTTATAAGAGCCGGTCATAACCTTTTCAGTGGGGCGCTTGCCAAAAATCCACTGTGTAAGCAAACCCGCCGTGCGGCTCTTGCCGTGGCGGGGCGGCAACGCCACAATCATGACGCGCTCATCCGGGGCCTCGTAAAAGTCCTGCAGCTCTTGGCATACCTGAATCAGGAAGGGACGGTCTGCTTGATAGAAGTCCGGGGCGCGAAGATTGCAATACACAAATAAGTCTCGCCGGGCCAGCTCCAGATTAGCGCCCATCGCAAGAATATCGTTGCCGCTGTGCTGCAGCTCCTGCAGCTGCGCCGGTGAAAGCGCTTCAAAAGGATTCGGCTCTTTAACCACGGTGGCTGCGCCGAGCTGCTGCGCACGCTGCATCTCGCGTTCCATGTAGGCTACGAGGCCGTCCCGGTTTGGCATATCCGCTTTAAAATGGTTTTTAAAATCTTCATTTGCTTTGGTCTTTTCTGCGCGGTCAACCATACTCTGCAACTGCTGCAGCTTGGTGCTTTTGCCCTTTGCCAACGATTACAGCCCCCTTTCTTTTGTTGAGCACGTTTTGCGCCCCGAGATTTCGCTTGTGCTGCGTAGCGGTTAACTTCGCCCGCTTGCCTGATAGCGGATTTTAAAAGAAATTTAAAGGCGCTTAAAGGCCTTTTGAGCGATAAAAATAGAAAAGCCGAAGTATACAGTGCCGAAAATCGTCTTCGGACGGGCTTCGCCATCCGATACCGACGCTGATCGGCTCGTTTACCTTGCTTTTCTATGTAGGTCTGCCGCCAAAGCCGGGGACGAATCAACCCGGCTTTTAAGCAGACGCTTTTAAAGTTTTAAAACCCTGTGCTAAGCTTGTAAGAGAGCTCCATCATGTGCGGATGCCCTGCAATATCTAATTTGACCTTTACTCGGCGGCGGTGCCGGTCGATGCTGACAATCTTATCCTTTAGTGTGCGCAGCACGCCGGACTCAATCGCGTAAGTGTAGTTATCGAGGTAGCGTATTACACTGGGCTCCAGCAACTCGCCGCTTGACCATACCAGCCATTTGACCTCGTGTTCCGGCAGAGGACTGGGCTTGCCGCCGGTGGAGAGTATCCGGATAACCCCGGGTGACTGATTGAGCAGGTGATAGGCATTATCATCAAATTCGATATGTACAAACACATATCCCGGCATTAGGCGGTATGGTTCCTGCCGCCACCTGCCACCGCGGCGTATCATGCGGTTTTCCATAAGTATCAGGCATTCGATGCCTTGACCGGCTAAATCCTGCTGCACATCATCGTCTCTGCCGGTCAGGACGTGCAGCACATACCATTGCATCATACCAGCCCCTCCTGTTTTTCGACCTTGATAGCCCGGACAATCTGCTCATACAGCTCAGGATGCTTTTTAGCCAGCACATCAAGCAGCAGGTTTTGGTTGGCCTCCAGCGCCGCCTCGCGCTCGGTCTTGAGCCCGGCATCAATTTTGCGCTTGTAGCTGGCGGCACGTACAAGGCCGGTAGCCTCCTTGAGCAGCTTAGTAGGGTCTAGGCCCTCCCAGTCCTCGCTGGGCACGGCACTGATGGCGTTAAACACGTTCTGGCTAGCCAATCGCAAAATAGCCTCGCCGGTATCCAAATCGGGGTATTTCTCCAGCTCCTCCATGAGCATCCGCATATTTTCCTGTGCCAGCTTCAGCTGCTCGACAGCGGCAAGGTATTGCTTAGCGTAGCGGCAGACCGACATTTGCGATAATGTAACGTCCTGTCCAGCCAGATATATTACCACATCACGGTAAGGCTCTCCGGCCAGCAGCATCTGCTCGACTGCATATCGCTGCTCATCCGGCAGCTTATCGATAACTCCGGTGCTACGGCGTCTGCGTTTTGCCATAGATGCCGCCCCCTTACGCCAAAACCATCTTGTCGATGATTTCGCCGCCCAGCAGGCGGATGCCCTTTGCGGTTACCTTTGCTTCCAGGTCACGGTAATCCTCTGCATCAGATAGCGCCGCATCCTGATGGCCGGAGACGGTACGCAGCGTAATGTACCCCTCGTCAGCTAAAAAATTAATGCAATCCAGAAAGTCGACTTCAGGAATTTCATCTAACGCCGCTTTGACACCGGATAGCCGCTCAAAGCGGTGCCGCAAGATATTGATGGTGCGCAGCACCCGGCCATTGTTAGCGGAAAACTCAGCTGCGCGCATTTTGCGAAGCATTGCCTTATTGTCCATGGTTATTGCCTCCCTTACTCATGCTCAGCAGCAGGTCATACATTTTATCAAGCTTTTGCTCGGTCTTGGCCTGCGTGCGGTAGAAATCATCTTTGGTAAGATATTTATCCTTGATGTCACCGACAGTGCTTTGAATTTCAGACAGCTCATCGGCGGTTTCCGCTTTAAGCGTTTTCATTTCATCCTTAGTAACATAAGTGAGCTGTATGGACTGGATGTCCTTACCGTGGTTATCCACAGTTGACATTGTTCTTTTCAAGAAATAAATGATTGCACCAATGGCAAGACTCGCCACCATTGTCAGAACCCACCACGATTCTGTGCTCATACCGCTTGTGCTTGCCATATGTTGTTCCTCCGTATACGTCAAAAAAATAAAGGTAGGCTGGTCGTTATAACCAGTCTACCTTTAAAACTGTGAAATATTGTAGATGAAGAATTTCAATAATAAAATTACACTAAACAATTTTAAAGTATACACGATCTATGATATAATCTGTTTTCATTTGTGAATCCGAGTAAGAAATATATAAACAATAATCTCCCGTGCCTTCGGTTGGTATCCCTTTTATATTATATCGAAAATAGGTTCGCTCATATTTATCCTCTGACATTTTCTTTTCCTGTGAGTCAGAAAAACTGTCATCTTTCTCAGTGAATGCCTCAAGGTTTATTTTGTTATCTAACGAAAAAGTGCCCAGCTTAATACTTTTATATCTTTTTTCTTTATCCTGTTTAACCTTGGCTAATCTAATGGCTATTTCATAAGGCAGAGGTTTTGTTTGTCTCATTATTACTAAAATACTCAAATCTATGTCTTTATCCTCATCAGAAACAACTGTTCTCAAGGGCGTTATTAATACTCTATCGTTATCAGAATATTGCATCGCCATTAAAGTGCATACAACATTTAGTTTAATATCTTCAACAACTTCTTCTATAACTTTCATTGAAAATCTCCTTTGCAACAAAATTTAGATGTAAATTAAAGAATAGTGACATCATCATATGGCTGAAATCCATCACCCATCTCTTTTTCTTTTGTTGGATCAAAAGTCATTGTTTTGCTGATCAGATTATTTTGCCTGCGAATTTCATCAGTATTACTGACAGCTTTATTTATCGCTATTAGTAAGTTTTTTTGTTGAGTGTTAATCTCTGATGTCATGTATTCCAATTGTCCAAATTTAGAATTAACATCCAATGCGATTTTTTGTAGTTGATCTGTCACAGACTCTACTTTTTCAACCGAAGCATCTATGCGGCTTTTTATATTGTCACTTTTACTTTCGTTTAAAAGAGTCATGAAAATAGCAATTACTGACAATATAATTGAAGTAAGAGTAGAGGCAAAAGAAAAGTGGTCAAAAGCGTTGGGTGAATTTGTAAAAGCCAAAACCAATAGCAATACAAAAAATATAGCAAATATGATTAAGCAATAAACAAAATCTTTTTTTAATAAAACTATACAATTAGCACTGCAATTTTGGTTGTTACTGTTCTTAGCCTTACAATCGGTTGAGTCTCCCATTATTCGTCCTCCTTGATATTAATTCTAAACTTCAAAAAGTATATCACATAAAGTTTCTTTTTTCTATTAATCATTTTAATTATAGAGGGGACAGATATAAAATATTATATCTGTCCCCTCTATAATTAAAAATCTTCAAAAGTAACCTGCCCCTCCATCGGGCGGGAACGTACCTGCGTGGTAATATCAGACACCAGCTCACGGATATACCGTTCGGACAGGTCGTATTCCTTCGCGAGTTCCACAAAGTTATAGCCATCAAACTTTTGCTTGATTTCAACGTTACGAGGCGTTTTCAACAGCTCGGAGTATTTTTGGATGTAGATGGTCTCCCCACCGAAGCGGCGCGTCAGCTCAACATACACCCGCATACCCAGCAGCTCAGCCAGCTCACGCTGGTTCTGTGGCAGTTGTTCAACCTTGAGCTTATCGTGGATGTTATCCATCAGGCTTCACCCCTAAGCCGTTTTTGCTGGGCTGAAGCAACATAGCCCTTGAGAATCTCGATGAGCTGCGCGCCCTGCGCGTAGGTTAACCACGCGAGCGGGCTTTTAAGGGTAGTATCCATCCCAAACTGGCGCTTAATGATACCACAGAGGCGGTCGCCCAGCGTCGCGTTGCTGGGTGGGCTGGCCTTTTCCAGCTGGTACATCATTGCCCACACTTTACGCTGCTGGCCCTCGGTAATGCCACCGGGGGCCGCTTCATGTTGCTTTTGTTGCTTTTGTTTCTTAGGCCTTTTGCGCAGCTGCTGCCCGCCGCCCGGTGTCATACGGCGCTTAAGCTCAGTGATGACGGTAACGGCCTCAGTAGATGTCAGCTCGGATATACCGTCCTTTTGGGTAAGCGCCGATACCAGCGCGTGCAGCTCATCATCGCGGCCCTGTTGTCCCTTAATTCCAAGGGCTGAGCCCAGGGTATAAATATCCTTAATTTGTGTTGTGCTGATTTTGGCCATTTGTGCCCTCCTTTGTCAATCATGTTTCCACCTATCCCACTCGCGGCACGGACTTACGCGGATTGCTATGTACCGGTCATTGCGCAGCGGTCGCATTTTCAACTCTGCGCCAAACAAGCCGCAGGCCGCACGATTCTCGCCGGGCCGTTGCTCCAAAAAGCGGCAGGTCGCATTGCACGAGCAGGTTACTGTCCGGCTCAGAGCGCCTCCACAGATACTTTTGGCGTCTGCTCAACCACCACAGCGGCGTTGATCAGCTGCAGCAGCCGGTCAATCTCTCCGGCTTCGGGCAGCAGGCCTGCCTTGTTCTGCGCCTGCATCAGCTGCAGCAGATTATCCCACACAGCCGACTCGGCAACAAAATAGGCATAGTCGCTGGCGGCCTTATCGTCAAAGCCGCCGATGGCCATAAGATTCTTTTTATCGGTTTCATAGTTGACACCTTTAAGCTTCTTCGCCAGCAGTTCCTTTTGCCGTCCATCACAGGGCAGCTGTGCAATGACCTCTGCCATGCCGATGCGATTATAATTGCCAAGCCAGAGCCCGGCGATTAACCGACCGGCAGGCGCAGACAACTTAACGTCGTACTTCTCGGTAACAACGTCCTTGTAGACGGTGCCGAAAATCTTGTGCAGCAGGCTGGGATATACCACTTTAACGCTGTCGGCCACAACGGATACCGCCTTAGCGGTTAGACCGGTGTAGGTAACGGACTTCAGCTTAGTATCGGACAAATCCTCGGCGGCTTGCTTAAGCAGCTCCGCTTCTAATTCGGCCTTTTCTGTATTAAGCGCAGCTACTGCCGTTTTGATTTCCGCGAGCCGGTCGATAGCATGGACTAAATCACACATGCGTCTCGACCTCCTCAACCAGCTTCTTGGCGCAGGCCCGGCACATTTCTATGCCGGAAACGGTGATAGTGTCTTGAACCGAGCCGCAGAAACGGCAGATGGGCACGCGCTTGCGGATAACGATTGTTCCCTGCGGGGTAGATTCCATGTCCACCGCAATGCTGGGCAATATCCCCAGCTCCGCTCGCATTTGCTTCGGAATGGTCATGCCAGATTTACTGGTGAGCTTTTTACTAACCTTCATATGCGTTCAACCTCCTGTTATGTAAATTTCTTGAGCCGGATATCCGGCCCGGAAAAGCGTACCTGTTCAAATTGCCCCTGCAGGCGCGAGGCGATGCGTTCATCGTACCGGCTACGTAAGGACTTCATATCCAGATTGGTGTTGATAATCATGGGCTTACGTTGAGTGAGGCGCGTATTGATGATGTCGTAAATTGCCGTCGTAGTGAACCGAGTGGAAAACTCCGCGCCCAGGTCATCGATAATAAGCAGGTCGCAATCAAAAACCATGCGCCGGTAGTCAGTGGCGGCAGCGTTTTGCCCGAATTGCTCGCTTTCCATCTCGCCCATCAGATGCGGAGCCGAGGCGTAAAGCACAAGGTAACCGCTGCTCACGACCTTATCCGCTATGGCCAGCGATAGATGCGTCTTGCCAAGCCCGGTACCGCCCCAAAACATCAGGTTCTGCCCGCCAACACCCTTAAACTGCTCGGCGTACCGCTGGCAGCTGCGCAGTACCCTGACCATACGGTCACGATCACCCGCGGGATAATTATCTACAGCAAATGCGGCAAAGCTGCTGTTTTGCACCGCCGCACGGTCAGATAGTTGGGTATAGGCTAAGTCCTTAAGGATAGCCTCCTGACATTTGCACGTCTTTCCGTTCACTGTGCCAGCATCCCAGCAGTCCTTGCAGGTGAATTGCGGGCCAAGATACCTTTCCGGTACCCCTAGCTTATAAATCAGATCGTTAAGAATTTCCAGCTCGCGCTGTACAAGGGCTTTTACCGCAGTTAAATCATTGCGGTAATTCACCGATTCAAGCACCATGTTCATATTGGTGTCGCGCAGCACATTTTGCTGAGCGGCTACCTCCGGGTACAGCTCCGGCAGCTTGGCGCGATCCTGTTCCCATTGCAGTAAGGCCCGCTGGCGTCGCGCATCCAGCTTCTGCTGGGCGAGGCGATATAGTTCGGTCGGATAATTCATCTCATCCCTCCTGTGTCAATGTCCTCACTCTGCATTGTTCCGGGCTTGTGACCGGCACTGTCGAGCAGTGGCTGCATTAAGGCGGGGCGGTTGGCCCCTAACCGATTTTAATAAGTTCAATTTGCTGGTTATTGGCAGTAAAGTGCTTTTTTAGAGCGCCAAACGATGACCATTGCGGTGAATAGGTTTCATACTCCATCTCGTGATACCGCGCGGACATTTCTTTCTGTGCGCGTTTAGACAGCTTTTTAAAATTAGATTTTTCCTTTGCGCTCAGTAACGAGCGCACCCTTTTTTGAAAAAAGCGCCGTCGCTCCTCACAATCCTCTATCATCCACTTGCCCCAAAATTGTCCACCGATGTACACCATAACCATGTTTTTATAGGTCTTGACGCGCTCAAGAATAAGCGTGACCTCATAACCATCAGCTTTCAGATACACTGGAGAATAAAAACCTTGGAGAGCTTTCTCAGCCTGTGACCATTCTTCTTTCGTCATAATCACGCCTGCTTATCTTGATTAACGGTTTGCAACGGACTTTGGACTGTCGGATTCCAAGGAGCAGTGGCCCCTTTGCGATAGCCTGCAGCAAACCATTTTTCGCGGCTTAAGTCATCACCCATGATGTAACCGGCATACAGTGCCAGTGGTATCGCGAACAGCGGCACAAGCTCACCGCCGGGCGAGCCGCCATTGCGTAACGCCAGCACAATAAAGCCTTGCGCCACAAATAAGCCGCACCAAAAGCCTACAATCAGATATGTAATCGCCTTTAAAATACTTTTAAACCGCATTTTAAAATCCTCCTGACACAATTTTCATTGCCTTAGCCATTTTGATAAGCCCGCTATAGGTAGTGTTTTCGTTGTCCACCGCGTTACTCCAGAGATTCATGGCCCCGCGCACGCCCTGCTCGGACTGAGCGACAACATGCAAAAACTCGGTTTCCTTATCCTGTCCGACCAAAGCCGGGCAGAGCATGAGAATATCCTCTTTGCGTATCTGGTTGGTGTGACGTATCTCAGTCAGCTTAGTGCGGTTATTAATCTGCGCAAAGCTGGCCTTGCCGCGGCTGCTGCGATTGGTGACCGTCTCCACATTGCCGATGAAGATAATTCCTAAATCGGGATTGCTGTCAAACAGCGCCCGAATAGACTCAATCGTCTTAATGGGTAGGTGCTGGGCCTCGTCGATGATGATGACCTTTTTCCCGCCCTGCAGATGTTCATCCAGTTCAAGCCACATATCGTCCTTGCGGCCAACCGGTACTCGGAAGGTTTTGCACAGTAACTTCAAAAAAGCCGTAGTGCTGACTAAGCACGGATTAACCGTCACGTAGACGGCGCTGCTGGGGTAGTCAGCGACATATTTTTTAGCGGCCTTGGTTTTACCAATGCCAGCGTCGCCGCATTCAATGGCCAGACCGCCCTTAAGGTGGCACAGCCGAATCGTGTTATAGACGCTTTGACTGATGGAAGTCGGCACATAATCGGGTGTGGCGGTCTGGTAGACCTGCGCCGCTTCCTTGACTTCAAAAAGCTCCTTCAGCTTCGCCTCAAACTTAGCGACGTCGCCGTTATAGGTGCTCTTGCGATAAGTTGATAGGGTGCCTGCGGAGTAACCGATGAGTGTTGCGGCCTTTTGCTGCCCGCCCACCTCGTTTATGTACTCCTCCAGACGCTGCTGCAGCTGGGGATCATATTGCTTTTCTGCCATTTTCATACCCGCCTTTCTGTCATATGTGGTCTGCCATCATCAGCGCCGGGAGACCATCCCGCGGCGGACGCCCTTATGGGCGTTTCGGCTTGTGTATTGTTAAAATCGAGGATATACTGGAAGAAAAAAGGAGAAATTGTAATGCAGTTTAATTATGAAGAAATTCTTAGTGGAGCCATAATTTTTGCCAACGAGCGTCTCAAACAAAAGCACTCGGAATCACCCTTATACCAACTCCCTACGACACCATTGGAATTCAATAAAATAATGAGTTCGGATTATGGAACCGAATATGCTTGCGACCTAATTCTTGGTGCCATTGATACTTACCATGAACAACTTAGAGAGGCTCTGCTAGGCCATGGGATTGATATTGGCGATTTTATTTCTGAGTAGCACGCCAAGCCCTTTTAGTAGCCATAGCAGCCCGAATATCTTCCGCTGTACCTGAATAACCGAGTATCCCCGCCGGAGCCACAGACACAACCTGTGGCTCTGGCTTTGCTTTTACCCTTGCCTTAAGCATTTTCATAAATCGTTACCCCTTTCATTGTTGCGAATCATCTTGGCAATATCTATCTCAGCCGGAACAGCGGCACCGTCCGTGCCGGATGCCTTTAGCGGTTGCCGCTCTGAGCTGGTGACCAGCTCCACCACGTTACTAGTGGGCACCAGCAGTCCCTCGCGGCTCTCATGAGCAGCGCGTGCAAACACGTCAAGCATATTGATGTGCCCGTACTGAGCAACGACCGACTCACGCCGAATATCGGCCTCCTGCTTGGCCATTTTACGCCACCGGCGCTTGGTGGCCATAGCCGCCGAAATCTCCTCCTTGTTGGCAACGTAGGTTTGCATCATATCGGTGCGCAGCGTTACCGTTAGCATGTAGACCTCGCGGTCGTCGTAAACGCGCACCTCGTTGAGCACCTCCGGATCATAGCGGACAAAAACCTTTTGGCCTTGTTTCATCAATAAATCGTCCGAGAAATAATAGAGCCTCTCGCCGCCAATCGTGATATAAACACCGTTCTTACCGATGGTCTGCATACGCGTCGAGCGCATCATCATGAGGTGCAAGTCATCCTCGGCGGCTTTGCGTACTGCGTGGAGGTTATCCTGATACACCTGCAGCCGGTTCTTGCCCCGGTCATGCACCACCTTGCCGTTGTAAATCTGCATGTTAAAATACCCCTCGATCATGTCCTCAACCACCTGAGCGAGCTGCCCATCTGTAGGGATACGCCCAGCCTTAAGCATATATTTGAGCTTTTCCGGCTTTGCAACTACATTAGATCCGCAGTATGTGTCAAACAGCTGCGATAAAAAGGTAAAATTTCTAAACTCGCGTTCAATAATTTTGGCCTGAGCGTTTCTCGGCAGAGCGTTACACATCGTTATGCCCAGCCGCTCCAAAATTGGCGTCGGCAGGTTGATTTTTACCTGTGTGGCCTTGGCACGGTGGCCGAGGCCGCCAATATCCGCCGTGAGATATTCACGACCATTGTCAACGTACAGGTAGCGCGGGATACCATATCGCTGTATTGCCTTGCGCAGAGCCAGCAGCGTGGCATCGCTGGAGGGGTTGTCCGTAACTACCCAGCCGACGTATATTCCAGAACGAGCATCGATGAAGGCCGAGAGCGTCAACCTGCGCCGGTGTTCCTTGCCATCGTCCGAGCGGGTGATAACGTCGATGCGATGGCCGTCTGCAATCCAGAAGTCATTGGAGGCCATATCGTCATACAGGCGGTCAATAAATAGACCATACTTGTCATTAAAGGCTTTGTCGCCCTGTCGGGCCAGTGTAACAACCGGTGCTGGCAGCTGCTGCGCCCATCGGTGGAACGTGCGATAAGAGGGCATCATGGTCAGCATCTGCGGATTTTCCCGCTTGATGATAATCTCCGTAGCCTCTACGCATTTCTGCACCGACAGCGCCGTTTCATCCAGATAGCAGTACTCGAACAGGTCGCGTATCTCTTGTGGGGACTCAGTGGTGCCGCGCCGCCAAAGGCCACGCTTGTCCACAAGTCCATCCCAGTCCTGGTTGCGATATGCTTCCCATTTGCGGTACAAGATACCGGCAGACAGCTGCACATCCGGGTAATGCTCTGCGGCAACAGCCAGAAACACCTTATCGCCCTCGGCCTTGCTGCTAGAAGCATTTCTGGCGGTTTGCCATGCAGCGAGGATTTTAGTCCATCTGGTAATTTCCTCGCGCTGCTCTGTGCTGTACGCATCCAGCGGCTTAACCTTTTCCGGCTGTTTGGTGCGTTTGACGCGCCGTAGCTCCGGAGGCAGCTCCTCACCGTTCTGACGGTACCATTTGGCCTGCAGCGTAGCATCCAAGGCTTCGAGCGGGATTAGGTATTTGGGGATGTTATTGTCATTGCAGCTCAAAATGTTCGGTATATCGCCAGCCAACGCCCATCTTTTAGCGCTGCGTTCGCTGCATCCTTTAAGATGAGCAAATTCTTTTACCGACAGATAGCGCATTATTTCACCTACTTTCGCCATATAAGGTTCATTTATGACACCTTATGATAGAAGGTTGTCCAGTCCACGCCCAGAATATCGCCTATTTTTTGAGCAATCTCAGGGCTAGGGCGGCGATTACCTTTTTCTATGTTAGTGTAATGCGCACGAGATATACCGATAGCTTCCGCAACGTCAGATTGTGTCATACACTTACTTTTGCGATTTTTTATAAGCAGTTTTTCAATATTCAAGTACTTCATCCTCCTTGGAATGTTCGTATTTGACACATTTATTATAGTTTCTAAAACGAACATTGTCAAGCGATTATTTGTAATATTGTTTCTATTAGAAACATATGCTATTATACCTCTTGATTGTTTCTTAAAGAAACATTATAATTTAGTTACATAAAGGGGAGCTGCATATGACGTTAAAAGAACTTCGTACACGCAGGGGGCTGACTCAGGCCGATGTTGCCAGGGAGCTGGGCCTGTCTAGGGCCTCATACACTAACATTGAAAATGGCAAACGAGGATTAGAGGCATCTCAAATTGCTAAACTGTCGGAAATTTTAAATTGTTCTGCTGATGAAATTGTAGGCAGAAAGGCCCCTAGGACAACTATGGAAAAGGGCATAAAAATACCCGTACTTGGCTATGTACGGGCTGGAATACCTGTTGAAGCAGTACAGGAAATTTTAGATTATGAAGAAATTACAGTTGAAATGGCTTCAACCGGAGATTTTTTTGGATTAAAGGTACATGGCGACAGTATGTCACCAATGCTGTTCGATGGCGATATTGTTATTGTTCGGCAACAGCCGTGCATAGATACCGGAGATATTGGTGTTGTGCTAGTAAATGGTGGAGATGCGACTGTCAAAAAAGTTAAAGTTTTAGATGAAGGTATTATGCTTATTCCAATAAATCAAAATTACGAAACTATGTTCTTTAATAAAAAAGAAATAAACACCTTGCCTATTAATGTAGTTGGTAAAGTAGTTGAGCTTCGCCGCTCGTTCCATTAAAGAGAGGGGATATGTATGGGATTGTTTTCTAAAAGGCCATCAAGGAAAGAAGCGATCGACCAATATGATGCTGTCTTCAATGTTTTGCATAAAGATGGGCTGTCTGTCCTCGGCCAGAATAGTAATTGTTTTTTATGTGTATCTGGTGACGCGCTTTTAATAAAGGATAATCTTTTCAACGACGATCCAATAGCTACTATGCAACTGTCTCAAATAACGTATATTGATACCATGGGTGAACGCGAGCTAATCGAAAAAAGCAAGAATGCTATAGGACGTAGCATTGTTGGGGGGCTGGCTTTCGGTTCTGTCGGGGCTATAGTGGGCGGCTTATCGGCTGCTTCTCCAAAGCAAGTTTCTGTACAACACTCTTTCCTCTTGATTAACTATATTCCTAGTGGTTCAAATACACCTGTGCCCTTGACGTTTGAATTTTTCCCTACGTTTGAGCAGAGCGATACTAAATTTATCAATGCTGTACAGGCTAAAATAGCTTCCAAAACAGTCGTTTTATAATGTGAATTTATTCAGAATTTATATGCAATCTTTTAAGCATGCTCTGAGAACAGGAATAATTACTGAAATGTTTAATTTTTGGCTTTATAGCTTAATAGGACACGTTTCCCTTTAACCCTTAGTTTTTGTCCTCTTGTCCCATTGATTTCCGTCTTGTGTTAGTTTCCCTTTTGTTGAACAAAATAAAGAGTTTAAAATATATCTTTAAAATAAAAAGAACCTTTGAAAGTCGCATTAATAAGCGAATTTTAAAGGTTCTTTTACTTTGCTTAGATGCAGTTTTAAAGGCTTTTAAAGACGTTTAAAATCCTCCTAAACCTATGTGCTGGTTGGTAGCGTCTTTACTTAAAACCCTACCTTTTTCTCTGCCACACAAAATAATAAAAATAATTTTAATAACCCTTTAAAACGGGTATATCACACCTGAATAACAGCATTATAAAGCCATTTATCGGTTAAAAACGCCTTTTAACGGTTTGTAACGGTTCACTATTCTATTTTCTTATTCCTCATGTCAATCAACAGTGGTGGAATGAGGTAATGACATACCCAAAATTTCTGCGAGGAAACTCATCGAGTTTGCAGTTCCCAACATCGCACATGTTCCATATGAAGGCAATGCTACCTTTTCAAATTCCAACAGTTCCTCGTAGGTGTATTTTCCCATCTGTGTTTGACCGATAAATTCACGCATGTCGGTTAACGTGATGACATCGATACCCTTATACTTTCCCGCCATCATAGGACCGCCGGGAATGATAATGGCCGGAATGTCAAGCCTTGCAGCTGCCATCATCATGCCAGGGACAATTTTGTCACAACCGGGTAGCATGACCATAGCATCAAACTGGTGCGCTTCTACCATGAGTTCAATCGAATCGGCGATCACCTCTCGACTGGGCAAAGGATAACGCATGCCTTTATGTCCCTGACAAATGCCATCGCATAATGCAATTGTGTCAAATTCACGGGGCACACCACCTC
The DNA here is from genome assembly GCA_047974975.1 of Candidatus Fimivivens sp. Taxonomy (GTDB): domain Bacteria; phylum Bacillota; class Clostridia; order Oscillospirales; family Ruminococcaceae; genus Yanshouia. The sequence continues at coordinate 37,287 of JBKECV010000010.1, read as the reverse complement.
CTTCGATAATACCGCGCTTTACAAAATCTGCAATCTCGCGTAAGTGGATGTGCCCCGGAACCATTTCGGTAAAAGAATTGACAACGGCAACAAAAGGTTTTTTTAAATCATGGGTATCCAAACCGGTGCTGTATAACAGAGCGCGGTGCGCAGAGCGTTCCATGCCATTGGTTAGGATGCCGCTACGATGGTCACTAAAGTGCATGGGCTTTTCCATAATCACAAATCTCCTCTTGTGTATCTTGCTTTTTGTTAAACAAAAACGCACATTATAATCTAATCTACATTTATATTAGGTATTTCTTTTAGAAAAGTAAAACAAAATTACGGATAGGTGCCATAAATAATTACTTGTGGCACTTTATCCCATATGCTATAATGCACCGGAGACAGGGGAGGAAGAATATCATGGATTTACGCCAGAAGATGTTTCTTGCAATTGCGCAGGAAATGAGTATTACAAAAGCGGCTAGACGTCTTTTTGTAACGCAGCAATGTGTCAGCATTTATTTAAAAAAGATGGAGGAGGAATATGGCTGCACCTTTTTCAACAGAAGGCCGCGCTTATCGTTAACAGCAGAGGGAAAAGAAATGTTGGACACTTTGTGGAAGATACAACTGATCGAGCAGCGCTTTGAACAACGGCTCGAGGAAATGCAAAGCGGTGTTTGTGCCACCATTCGTTTTGGCATTAATTCTACTCGGGCAAGAATTATCTCGAATAATTTATGCCGAAGATATAATGCAATTTATCCAAAAGTGAAGATATCATTTGAGTTTCGGGATACCAGAGCGATGGAAAATATGCTGGCGCAGTATCAATTAGACTTGTTTTTGGGCGTTAATACGTCAGATAATACTTTATTTGTGCTGAAACCTATGCAAACCGAGCCGGTATTCTTTGTTTGCACGGAGCAATTACTCAAAAAAAGCTTGGGGAACAATTTGAACATTCTTTCTTCTCAAAGTTTATCGTTAAAAGAAATATCCAAATTTCCAATGGTGAGAAATTCAAACGACAGCACACTAAATGGTCTCTTGGATAAGCACTTGCTTGCTCAAGATTTACGCTTAGACTGTGCTTATTTCATGAGTGACTATGAAAATCAGTTTGAATTATGCCGTCAAGGGATCGTAGCGGCGTTTTGCCCCAAAATGATGTTAAAGCGTGTAATAGATCTTAATTTCACCTGTTCATTCCAGCAGCGCTTATTAGTATTTGATATTAAGGACGTACAAGATCGATTGAATTTACAGCTTGTGACCCATAGCGGAATTCGACAACCGGAGTTTATCAATGTTTTTATTGATAAACTCCGGTCAGAATTACAAATTTGTGAAAATGAAATTGATAGTTATAAAAATGAGTCTGCAAAACAGGCCTGATTTCCGGCGGTGCGCCGTTTATCTATTTGCGGGGTGAGATGCAGTGACATCAGCGCAGTGCTGCGTAAGGAACCGGCATTGCCCCTCACTCTGTGTCGGTGGCAGACGCTGATTAATGGACGGTTTATACGCCTCCACCGGATGATGCATATGGATAATGACTTGAAGCGCACCCAGAAAAAATCGGCATATGAAAATACACGGCAAGTGTGAAGCAACACGATCAATCATTAAAATAGTTTAATGGCGCAGAATTTAGATGGCGTTTTTGGGCTCAATATTTTCTTATCCATGCTGCTCCGTGTGGTAAGTACAGCTCTATACTGGCTTGTACTGCACCTTTTCTTAGGGGGAATGCTAAATAAACAGCTTTGCGATGCCGGCAAATAAAATGCAGGAACCAATACCCAATACCGTCGGAATAGCCATTGCCAAGGCCGTCCATTTCCAACTGCCCGTTTCCTTTTTGATGGTTAACAGCGTTGTGGAACAGGGCCAGTGCATCAATGAAAATAGCATGGTGCTGATGGCGGTGATCCAAGTCCAGCCGTTTGCAACAAACAACTGTTTCATTTCAGCCAGGCTTTCCAGCTCAAGAAGACTGCCCTGTGCCATATAGGCCATTATGATAATGGGCATGACGATTTCGTTGGCGGGCAGACCCAGAATAAAAGCAATCAAGATTACGCCGTCCAACCCCATCAGCTTTGCAAAAGGATCCAAAAAGAGGATACAATGGTTTAAAATGCTGGTTCCTCCCACGAATACATTGGCCATCAGCCAAATCACCAATCCGGCCGGAGCCGCAACGACGATGGCTCTCCCTAGCACAAAAAGTGTTCTGTCAAAAATCGAGCGAACAATCACTTTGCCGATTTGCGGCCTCCGGTAGGGCGGCAGCTCGAGCGTAAAAGAAGACGGAACGCCCTTTAGCAGTGTTTTTGAAAGCAGATTGGTGACGACGAATGTGACGAATACACCGAACAGAATGACGCAAGTGAGCAGTATAGCAGCTAGCAATGAAGCGGCGGCACCGCCTTGTACGCCGACAAAGAACATGGTTAATATCGCAATCAATGTGGGGAATCTCCCGTTGCAGGGAACAAAATTATTCGTTAAAATGGCCAGCAATCTCTCACGCGGCGAATCGATGATTCTGCATCCGATAATACCGGCGGCATTGCAGCCAAAACCCATGCACATGGTTAGAGACTGCTTGCCACATGCGCAACAGCGTTTAAAAGGTTTATCGAGGTTGTATGCGACCCTCGGCAGATAGCCTGAATCCTCCAGCAGCGTAAACAGTGGGAAAAAGATGGCCATAGGCGGCAACATCACCGAAACCACCCACGCTAAAACGCGATAGACGCCGAGTACCAATACGTCGTGCAGCCATTTTGGCGCATTCATAAAGCTGAAAAGGTCGGTCAACCTGTCCTGCACCCAGAACAGACCGTCAGCCAACAATTGTGAAGGAACATTTGAGCCGCTGATGGTCAGCCAGAATACTACGGCAAGCAACAAAACCATGACGAGGTAGCCGGTGCGCTTACTGGTGAGAATGCGGTCAACCTTGCGATCAAATGCGTCGTACTTTTCTTTTTGGTAGACCACGGCATCTCGACATATATCTTCCGCCGCCGTTACGAGTGCGGATACAATTTTATCTTTAAGTCGCTCCGGCCCGATACCTTTCTGTTTTAATTGAAGTTTTGCAACTTCTAATGTGGCGGCCAGTACGTCATCCTGTAAAAATTCATCACCGAGGTAGTCATGGAGTTCCTTGATAAGCGATTCATCCTGATCTAAAAGCCTCAGGCTTAGCCAGCGACTGTTAAAATTGCCATCTGTTTTTTGTTTGACAACGGGTTCGACGAGGGTAATCGCATGTTCGACCTCCTCCGGGTAGTGAACCTTGAAAGTGCGGGCATGAGGCGCGCTATCGGTCATGCTATCGAGTGTATCCACAAGGTTTATAAGGCGCTTCTTTTCCCGGGCAATAGTGCCGACGACCGGAACGCCAAGGCGTTTAGAAATCCTCGCCAAATCAATTTTAATATTTTTTCGTTGCGCTTCATCCATGAGATTGACGCAAACAATCACCTTAGTGGATATCTCCATTATCTGTAAAACAAGGTTGAGATTTCGTTCCAGACAGGTGGCGTCGCAGACTACGACCACCGCATCCGGCTTCCAAAAGCAGATGAAATTTCGGGCGACCTCTTCTTCGGAAGAATGGGCCATCAGCGAATATGTACCGGGGATATCCACCAAAACGTAATCGTGCACTTTGCCGGAGCAGTATCCCTGCGCGTTGGAGACGGTTTTACCCGGCCAGTTACCGGTATGTTGGTTCATACCCGTCAATCCGTTAAAGACGGTGCTTTTACCAACGTTGGGATTCCCTGCAATAGCGATCACCTGATCGGTGGCGGTTCGCTTTTTAATTTCCAATCCGGAAGCAATCGCCTTGATGCCGACACAGCTGTTTGTTAGCCCCATTTTAATCACCGCTTTCTAACAAGATTGAATCAAAATATCGTGGCAATCCTCAGACCGTATGGCAATGACGGCGCCACGAATCAAAAAGGCGCAAGGGTCGCCACTGGGACTGCGGCCGATACACTCGATTTCGGTGTTTTCAATGAGCCCGATATCAAGTAATCGCCGCCGTATGCTGCCGACACAACGCAATTCATGCACAGTGGCATGCTGGCCCGGCATTAAGTCGACGAGACGGCTAATCTGGTTCATATAATGATCACCCTTCGAATAATTTTAGGATAAGGAAACATTCACTTTATATTATTCTGCTGCGTTTTGATGTGTTACAGCGATTATACAAAGGGACAGGGGCGGTTAAAATGGATACAACAAGCGGGTTTTATACAATGAAAGGTTATCAGCTCAATTCACAGATTGAGTTGACGACGGCGATGGAGGATTATCTTGAGATGATCTATCGCATAACGCTGACCAACAACCGCATCAAGGTGAGCGATTTATCCAAACGTCTGCATGTAAAGCCATCCTCGGTGACCAAGATGCTACAGCAGCTAAACCACGCTGCCTATATTCACACCGAGAAGTATGGAGATATTACATTGACCGAAAAGGGAAAAAAAACGGGGGCGTATCTCCTTTATCGCCACGATGTCATCCACCGTTTTTTGTGTGCACTTAATCGTTCCGAAAATGAACTGGAACAGGTTGAAAAAATCGAGCATTTTCTAGACCGAACAACGGTTCATAATCTTGATCTGCTCATTAACCGGCTGTTTTAAAAGGAAAAAACCTGCAGGAGAATAAAGGGGCAGATGACGAATATTGCTGCGGATAAAGACAGAACCAACACATTTGTGATGGTTCTGTCTTTTGGGTATCGCTTTAAATTTTAGCAGGCAACTTTCAGTATCATAGTAGCAATACTTTAATAATTTTATTAAAAAACAACTGGGAAAAATAACGGCATTGCAGTACACCATGGCGTCTACAGTTTATTTGGATGGATGTTCCAAATATCTTTAGCATAAGCACGGATTGTTTCATCGCTGGAAAAATGACCTGCGTTCGCAATATTAATCGCAGACATTTTAAGCCAACGCATCGGTTCTTCGCGGTAGATCCGATCGGCTGTTTCGGCCGCTTTGACGTAAGAGTCAAAGTCCGCCAGACAAAAATAATGGTCATTTTGCAAGGTGAGCGCATTAAAAATAGGGAGAAATTCATCCGGAGAGATGTCGACGAATGTTTTATTGGTTAGCGTATCCAATACACGCTTGACACGTGAGTTGGAGGCGTAGATCTCGGCGCTGCGGTAGCTGTTTTCTCGCCGAGCGCGCATGACTTCGTCCACCGAAAGGCCAAAGGTGAAAATATTCTCCGACCCTACGGCCTGCGCAATTTCAATATTGGCGCCATCCATCGTTCCTAAAGTTAATGCACCGTTTAGCATAAACTTCATGTTTCCTGTGCCGGAAGCCTCGGTGCCGGCGGTGGAAATTTGTTCGCTGATATCGGCGGCAGGGAAAATCTGCTGTGCCAGTGACACATTATAGTTTTCCAAAAACAGCACCTGCATCAGGGGACGAACGGCAGGGTCGTTGTTGACCAGAGCTGCGATGGCGTGAATCAGCTTGATGACATTTTTGGCATAGGCATAACTCGGCGCCGCTTTTCCGGCGAAGAAAAACGCTGTGGGGGTAAAGTCGGTGCGCCCATCCGCCTTAATGGCCCAATAGCGATCTAATATTTTCAGGGCGTTTAAAAGCTGACGCTTGTAAGCGTGAATGCGTTTGACCTGAAAATCAAACAGAAAGGCAGGGTCGACCGAGAAGCCGTGTTCTTTCTTTAAAAAGTTGGAAAAGTCCACTTTATTTTCGGCTTTGACCAGTGCCAGTGCCTTTAAAAAATCGGTATCCTGTTCGTGCGATTTCTCGGTGATCTCAGCAAGATGGGTGGGCGTTTTTGCGATGTCGGAATCAAGCATGCCATGAAGCAGTGTCGTGAGGCGCGGATTGGCAGTCAGTAGCCAACGACGGTGGGTAATACCGTTGGTTTTATTGTTAAACCGCGCCGGATAGGTCTGATAAAAATCGGCGAAAAGCTGGCTTTTTAACAGTTGTGAATGCACCTGTGCCACGCCATTGACGCTGTGACTCCCCACCAGGGCCAAGTGTGCCATTCGGATAGAGCCGTTGGCCTCCACTGCCATGCGGGATATCCGCTCACGGTCATAGTGGTAAACCTGCTGCAGCTCATGACAAAAACGCGCGTTAATTTCATGCGTAATCTGATAGATGCGAGGTAAAAGCTTTTGATATATTTCCTTGGGCCAAACCTCCAGCGCCTCGGGCATGACGGTGTGGTTGGTGTACGAAATGACATTGCGCGTGATGTTCCACGCTGTGTCCCAGTCCAAATGATGAAAATCCAGCAACACTCGCATCAACTCCGGAACGGCGAGGGCGGGGTGGGTGTCGTTGATGTGAATTGAAATAAAGCGGGGCAATTCAACGATGTTCAGTCCTTTTTTGCAGTAATCGTTGAGAATACTGGCTATTCCGGCGCAGACAAAGAAATATTGCTGCTTTAGGCGCAGTACCCGATTATCAAATTGGGAGTCGTCGGGGTAGAGCACATCTGAAATGGCGCGCACCGACTGGCGATAGGCCACAGCGTTGGCATAGTCGCCTTGGCTGAAGAGTTGAAAGTCAAAGTCCCCGTCCTTAGGTTCGGCGCTCCAAAGGCGCAGAGTATTGACCACTTCATTATCATATCCGACCATAGGCATATCGTGGGGGATGGCCAACACCGTTTGGTAATTTTCATGGATGAAAAACATCCGCCCATCACGGTAATCTTCTCGCACGTTGCCGTAAAATGGAACCTCCACCATGTCGGAGGTTTTGACGACTTCCCATGGGTTTTCTGTTTCCAGCCAGTCGTCCGCTTCCTCCACTTGATAACCGTTGGCGATCTTCTGCTTAAAAAGGCCGTACTTATAACGGATCCCGATGCCATGGCCTGCAAAGGCGCAGGATGCCAGCGAATCCATAAAACAGGCAGCAAGGCGACCTAAACCGCCGTTACCGAGGCCATAATCCGGCTCGCAGGCCAAAATGTCCGCCATATCGAAACCGAGCTCCGATAACGCCTGCGCCGCCTTTTCGGTAAGGCCCAGTCGATCCAGATGCTTGGGCAGCATCTTTCCCAACAAAAATTCAAGAGAGAAATAGTAAATTTGTTTGGCGTCATGGTGTCGGTAATATTTGTTGGTTTTCAGCCAGTTTTTGATGATATAATCCTTGGCCAGCAGAGAAAGAGCCTGATACATGTCCTGAGCGTTGGCATCCTCCACGCCCTTGGCCATATGGGTTTCCAGCTTGGTGATCAGGTTTTCTCGCAGCATTTCTTCACTGATATGAAACATGTTGCTCATTCCTTTCCTATGGGTATCTATTAAAGTCCATAGCAAGCGTACTATCTTGAGGGGTTGGTTCATTCGTTATCTTCAACGCGACAAAACTTTGGGGGTTTAACAGGAGTGTTGTGCTTTCCAGAGCAATGTTCCCGCCTGAAAATAAGATGACAGGTGTTCCCATCAGCGTTATGGACTGTGGCTCTTTGCCAAAATGCGTGATGCACAATATATTGTTGCGGCGAAAGGCGAAAAGCCCCGCATTTTCGTAAACCGGCAAAAAGCCCGATGAAAAGTCGCCTCGATGACTTTTGCGAAAGGCTGAGAGCGCTTTGAAAAATGCGAGCAGGTCATCATCTTCCTGCCCCCAAGGGTAGCAGTATCGGTTGAAGGGATCTTCAAAACCGGTGACCCCCACCTCATCGCCATAATAGATGCTTGGAATACCGGGAAGGGTAAACTGCAAAAAAGCGGCGATTTTAAGGCGATTTTTTCCCGTTTCATAGTCCTCTTTTGATAGGGTGTGGCCGACTTTTTGTGCGCTATCTATGGGGGGCACCATGCTCAATGCGTTGAGGATGCGCACCGTATCGTGTGTCGAGAGCATATTCATGGCTGTGTCGATGGCGGGCGGCGGGTAGTGTTCAAGAATTGTTAAAGTGTCATCTTGGAATTTTGCGGAATTTCCACTCAAGGCAAAATCTATAATAGCAGTGCGGAAAGGATAATTCATCACACTGTCCAGTTGTTGTCCCAGCAGATAACGTCTTCGGTGCCCTTGACTGATTTTATTGGAGGCATCTTCCCAAACTTCACCCAAGATGAAAGCGTCGGGGTCGACTGCTTTGACAGCCGTGCGCACTCGGTCAAGAAAACCGTCGGGCAACTCGTCGGCGACATCAAGACGCCAACCTTTGCCGCCCTGTGCCTGCCAGTGGGCTAAAACGCCCTTATCTCCCGTGATAAAATCAACATAATGGTCGTTTTCTTCCGCCACCTCCGGCAAATTGGAAAAGTTCCACCAGCAAGCATAGTCGTCGGGCCACTTGGCAAATCGATACCAATTGTAATAGGGCGACTCTTTGCTCTGGAATGCCCCGGTTTCGGGGTAATGGCCAAATCGGTTGAAATAGCGGCTATCCGCTCCTGTGTGGCTGAAAACGCCATCAAGAATTACGCGAATACCGCGGCTTTCACAGGCTTTGCACAGTGCGGTAAAATCTTCTTTTTGTCCGAGCCATGGGTCGATGTTGAAGTAGTCGCCTGTTCCGTAGCGATGATTTTCAGGTCCCTCGAAAATAGGATTTAAATACAACAAGGTAATGCCAAGTGCTTCAAGATAATCAAGATGCGCGATGATCCCTTTTAAACTACCGCCGAAAAAGTCCTTGGCGGCATAGTTTGGGGTATCCAAATCCGACTGGGGCACGCCGCCCCAGTCGGCGCGGTAGATTCGATCGCCGGGGGCGGGCAGCGGCGTAAATGTGTCGCTCCTGGCAAAACGGTCGGGAAAAATCTGGTACATAACGCCGCCTTTTATCCAGTCCGGCGTGGTAAAATCGGCTCGGTAAACCGTTAGCTGCCACTCAGGCAGCCAATCGCCTACCTGTAGTCGACTACCGTGCCTCCCACAAAAAAACAGCGCTTCTTGATGCCGTATTTCAAAACGATAAAAATATAAATCCGCTGAATAAAGTGTGACCGTTGCACGGTATGCAGTCAACCCCGCGGTGTCGGTTTCGGCAGACAACAGCGCGACACGTTGCTCAAAAGTATCGGCGTCGTTTCGCACAATGATGCGCACATCAGCATCTTTGTGTTCACAGCGGATACAAAAATGGATAGGCTGGCCGGTTTTCACTGCGCCAAAGGGGGCTTTATTATTCGCATTTCGGGCGTCGAATTGAATGGTCATGATAGCCTCCTGCAAGTTTAGCTTTGATCATACAATAATTTGCGACCTTTTTCAATTATTGATCGTTTTTTAATGTGATATAAGCCGAAAATACAATGATATTGATTTTTTATAATGTGCCACTACCTACGCATGATGCGCACGGCTGCCATATAAAAAAATCATGTTAAAATTTCGGGTTTTAGAAGTAATTGATTCATCAGGGGTATTATCGTTGAGAAAATCACTCGGTTAAAACAAAAAACACTTTAAATTTCCAGGAATATATTGTAAAATATTACATGAAGAAAGATTTGTGTTCAATAATATTTTGTTAAGTTTATATAATAAATCATAAAACTTCAAGCGCGTGATTCTTCGCGGAGAGGGTGACAAAATGAAACGAACCGGCAAAAAATCAAACTGTGCGGAATATCTATTTCATGAGGGCACCAATTACCAAAGCTACACCTATTTGGGTGCTCATTTAGGAGAGAATATCTGTGCGTTTCGTGTTTGGGCGCCCAATGCCATAAAAGTGTTTGTGACGGGGGATTTTTGCAATTGGGCACTTGATAAGCATGAGGCTCGACGCATCACCTCAGGCGGTGTATTTGAATGTATCGTCCCTGACATCAAGGCGTATGATACCTACAAATATGTTATTGTACCCAAACAGGGCGCGGCATTTTTAAAGGCCGATCCTTACGCTTTTCACAGCGAAACTCGCCCTAAAACCGCATCCAAAGTCTACCCTCTTTCGGGTTACGAGTGGCATGATGCGGCGTGGATGGCCTCGCGTCGAGCGCCTTATAAGGATCCGGTCAATATCTATGAGTTGCATCTCGGGTCATGGCGACGATATCCCGACGGCCATGTTATGAGTTATACAAAAATAGCTGAAGAATTGATTCCTTACATAAAAAAGATGGGTTACACCCACATTGAGTTAATGCCCATCAGTGAATATCCTTATGATAAATCATGGGGATATCAGGTGACGGGCTATTTTGCACCATCCTCCCGTTATGGAACACCCAAAGAACTCATGGCGTTTGTCGATGCCTGCCATCAGGCGGATATCGGTGTGTTGCTCGATTGGGTACCTGCGCATTTTCCAAAGGATGCACACGGCTTGTTTGAATTTGACGGAACCTGTTGCTATGAATATGCCGATCCGATTATGCGCGAGCATCGCGATTGGAATACCCGAATTTTCGATTATGGGAAAAATGAGGTTCGCAGCTTTCTAATTTCCAATGCCTGCTATTGGTTGGCGCAATATCATATGGATGGCCTAAGGGTCGACGCGGTCGCGTCGATGCTTTATCTGGACTATGGCCGCGAAGCGGGGGAATGGCAACCCAATCGCTATGGCGGAAATGGCAATTTGGAGGCGGTAGAATTTATCAAGGCGTTAAATACTAGGGTGTTTCATGAGTTTCCGGATATTATGATGATCGCGGAGGAATCCACATCGTGGCCGTTGGTCACCGGTCCGGTGGATCAGGGCGGCCTTGGCTTTAACTACAAATGGAACATGGGTTGGATGAACGATTCTCTTCATTATATGTCGACCGACTCGTTTTTTCGCCAATATGAGCAGAATAAGTTAACCTTTCCTTTAACGTATGCTTTTTCTGAAAATTATGTGTTGCCGCTTTCTCATGATGAGGTGGTGCACGGAAAACGCACACTCGTTGATAAGATCCCAGGCGAATATCACGACAAGTTTGCCAACTTTCGGGCGTACCTGTGCTATATGTATGCACATCCGGGGAAAAAACTGGTTTTTATGGGCGCAGAATTGGCGCAGTTTAAGGAATGGGATGAAGATGTTGAGTTGGATTGGTGCCTGCTTGAGTTTGAGAAGCATAGGCAACATCAGGACTTTGTCCGACAACTCAACCTGTTTTATCGCAGCCAATCGACGCTGTGGCAAAATGATCACTCTTGGGAGGGGTTCCGGTGGATCAGTCTGGATGATACGCAGAATAATGTTCTTGCGTTTATGCGCATCGATGATGCCGGACATAAGATGTTGGTAATCTGCAATTTTTCTGCACGGACCTATTCGCATTATCAGCTTGGCGTGCCAAATTGGGGTTATTATACCGAGGTTTTTTCTTCCGACCAAAAAGAATTTGGCGGCACGAGCAGGCTCAACGGGTGTTGTGTGGCACAAAAGGGCAGGCTCCATGGATTTAAGCAGCATATTACATTGACGCTTCCGGCCTTTTCCACCATTTTTCTCTATAAGCCGAGGCTAAAATCAAAAGGTGTTAAATTGAAAACCGGATACAAATTACAAATATTTAAACGGAAAGGATGATAGATACGATGGCTGCTAAAAAAGACATAATCGCCATGTTACTTGCGGGCGGTCAGGGAAATCGACTTCATATTCTAACGAAGGAACGGGCAAAACCCGCCGTGCCCTTTGGGGGGAAATACCGAATTATTGATTTTACGCTATCCAACTGCGCCAATTCAGGCATTGACACTGTTGGCGTGTTGACCCAGTACAAACCGCTGGAGCTCAATACCTACATAGGCAATGGACAGCCATGGGACTTGGATCGGCTCAATGGTGGGGCCAGTATTTTGCCGCCCTATGTTTCCGGTGAGGCAAGCCAATGGTACGCGGGAACCGCCAATGCCATCTATCAAAATATCAACTTTATTGAGCAGTATCAGCCCCAATATGTGTTGGTGCTGTCCGGTGATCACATCTACAAGATGGATTACCGCAATATGCTGGCATTCCACAAGGAACAAGACGCCGGTATTACCATTGCGGTTCTGGATGTACCGATTGAAGAGGCCGGCCGCTTTGGCATCATGAACACCCGTGAAGATCTTTCGGTTTACGAGTTTGAAGAAAAGCCTCAACACCCCAAATCAACCAAGGCTTCGATGGGTATTTATATTTTTACATGGGAAAAGTTGCGGCGCTATCTGCTTGAGGACGAAGCGGATACAACCTCCTCCAAGGACTTTGGTCAGAACATTATTCCGGCGATGATTAAAAATAACGAGCGGGTGTTTGCCTACCCGTTTCAGGGGTATTGGAAAGATGTTGGCACCATCGAGTCGCTGTGGGAAGCGAATATGGATCTTCTCAATCCGCATCTTCCACTGAACTTGAGTGACCCACTCTGGCGTATTTATTCCCGACATGCGTCTACGCGCCCGCAATATCTGGGTAGCGAGTCCCAAATAGTCAACTCGATGCTCACTGAGGGTTGCGAAATGAATGGTCGGCTTAACTACAGTGTGTTGTTTTCCGGCGTAGAGGTGGGGGAGGGTGCCAGTGTGGAATATTCTGTGTTGATGGAAAATGTCCGCATTGGCAAAAATGCGCAGGTGCGTTATGCTATTCTGGCGGATGATGTCGTTGTTGAGGATGGGGCGATTGTCGGCGCTTCCCCCGAGGATTCTCTCAACCGGGAGGAGTGGGGCATCGCCGTGGTGGGACAGGGCGCGGTGATTAAAAGTGGTCAGGTTGTATTGCCAAAACAAATGATCTGCGCTGTGGAAAAAGGGAGATGATAGAATGAACGCGTTTTGCATTTTATTCAGTGATTCTTTTAAAGAGGATACCGTCAGCGTGCTAACCCAAAAACGTACAGTGGGCTCGTTGCCATTCAGCGGCCGTTACAGGTTGATCGATTTTATGCTATCCAATTTAGTGCACGCTTCGGTGCCGGAAGTGGCCGTGGTCGTACGTGATCATTATTCGTCGCTTGCCGACCATCTAGGTACCGGAAAGGACTGGGATTTAAGCCGTAAGAATGGCGGACTTAAACTGCTTACGCCTTTTATGAGTGAATCGGGCTACCATTATCAGAATCGGTTTGAGGCGCTTTCCAGTTTTCACACTTACTTAACCCGGCTATTGCCGGAGTATGCCATTGTGGCCGATGCCAATCTGGTTTGCACCGTGGATCTGTGGGAAGTGCTCAGACAGCACATCGAATCCGGTGCAGATGTAACAGTGGTTTGCAATGAAGATCAGCCGCGTCAGGGCGACACGGAGGTTTCGGTAGGGGAGGATGGCATCATCTGTGATGCTCGTTGCCATACGGGGAGTAGAGATAAGACCGCTTTACTCCTGCGGAAAATTGCCGTCATGCATAAATCGGTGTTGCTCGATCTGGTCGATCAGGGCACCACCTATGGCTGGTCGGATCTCAACTGCGATTACATTGCTAAGAAATTTTTGGATCAGCGGTTTTACGCCTATCGATATCAAGGTTATTTTGCCGCTATCCGCACGCTTCAAGATTATTACAGTACCAATATGGACCTACTTAATGCTAAAGTTCGCAAGGAGTTGTTTGATTCCGAAACACATATTCTTACCAAAATAAAAGACACGGTTCCCACCATGTATGGTGAAAACGGCCATGTGGCGAATAGCATGATTGCCGACGGCTGCCACATTGACGGCACAGTTGAAAACAGCATTCTGTTTCGCGACGTTCGCATTGGAAAAGGTGTTGTCGTGCGCAACTCCATTGTGATGCAGGGTTGTATACTGGAGGGGGCGTCTACGCTGTCCAATGTTATTCTGGATAAGGATGTACGGGTGGCGATAGGCCATTCGTTTAACGGCGGCGAGAGCTATCCCTTTGTTGTTGAAAAAAACGCGGTGATTTAATCAAGATTTGGGTTAAAAAGAGAGAGGAGCAAGATGGAAAAGATTCTATTTGCCGCCGCTGAAGCTTTGCCATTCGTCAAGGTTGGCGGTTTGGGTGATGTCATGGGGTCACTGCCGGCGGCGCTAAACGCGCTGGGCGCAGATGCCAGAGTTGTGCTGCCGCTGTACGCACAAATCCCGGAGCAGCTGCGCCAAAAGCTGACGTTCGTGACCGGTATCGGCGTTCCGTCCGGATGGCGAGTGAGTCACTGTGGGATTTTTCAGGGTGAATATAATGGTGTGACTTATTACTTGCTGGATAATGAGCAATACTTCAAACGTGCTGCCATATATGGTGAACGCGATGATGCAGAACGCTTTGCATTTTTTTCCAAGGCGGTGCTGGAAGCTTTGCCACACATCGGGTTTTATCCGGATGTCATTCACGCAAATGACTGGCACACGGCGCTGGTGCCCCTATATCTAAATGCGTTCTATCGGCAGACAAAGGGGTATGAGGACACGTGCACAGTACTTTCTATCCACAATATTGAGTTTCAGGGGAAATACGACCCTTATATTTTAGGTGATGTGTTTGGACTGGATGTGAAATTTCGCGAGATCTTAATGTATGATGGCTGTTTGAACATCTTGAAAGGTGGCATTGAAAGCGCTGATGCAGTTGTCGCTGTGAGCGAAAGCTATGCAAAGGAGATTCTCGATCCCTTTTATTCATCGGGATTAGATCATATTTTACAGGCCAGAAAAGAGAAGCTCGTCGGCATTGTCAATGGCATTGATACCGCGCTCTTTAACCCTAAAACCGACGTGAACCTCACCTGTGGATACGACATAGAGACGCTGCGTTTCAAGGCTCTTAATAAACGCGCTTTGCAAAAGGAACTGGGGTTGCCACAGGTGTCGGGCATACCATTAATCGGCATGGTTACACGATTGACGCCGCAGAAAGGACTTGGACTTATCCGCGACGCGATAAAAGAAATCTCCGCGATGGATATGCAGCTTGTGGTGCTCGGCTCGGGCGATTCGGAATTTGAAGCCATGATACAGGACTGGAGTGCCGCAGTCGGTGACAAGGTGCGCTGTTTTATCGGCTTTTCTCCGACCATGGCTTCACGCATATATGCCGGTGCCGACTTGTTTTTTATGCCGTCTCGCTCAGAGCCATGCGGATTAGCGCAGATGATTGCTATGCGCTACGGTGCTGTGCCGGTCGTTCACGCTGTAGGTGGACTGAAAGATACCGTGATACCTTTCAACCCTGAAACACAGGCGGGCAATGGCATCACATTTCAGTCCTATGAAGTATGGGATATGCTGGACGCGTTGCGCCGAGCTTTATCGCTTTATGGTCAAAAACAGGTGTGGAAATCGGTGCGCCGCAACGGTATGAGCTGCGATTTCTCTTGGGGGCATTCGGCAGTCAAATATCTTGAGGTATATGATGCGTTGACAAATACTTAAAAAGTGTCACCGTTCTTTTGCGTCGGTTGCCTATTGTGAAGCGGCACAAAAGTTAACAAAAGACGCCGCAGATATTTTCTGCGGCGTCTTTTAGGCATAAAACGAATTGCGATTTAGTCTGCAAACAGCGGTGCTTGATATTTGATCAATTCGCGATTCAGGACATGTTCAGCCTCCTCAAACAGCGATTTCTGATGCATTCCCGCGCCTAAAATCAGCCGGGAAGACGGTATTTTTAAAATAATTACCGGCATACCATCGCCAATTTCTGCGCTGGAGATCGGCAGTCCGGTGGTGGCGTCCAGTGTCGCGAGCAGATCGGGGAAAGTGCCGAGGCGAACACCGTTTTTCTCCAAGGTCATATACTCGTTCCAAAAGGATAATTCGTAGTCATCCGCGTCGCACTTAACATGCAGAGCGCCGATATCATAGCCGCCGTTCATACTCAAGTTGTAATCAAAAACGGTCCCATGGCAGATGATTTCAGCGCCATATTCCGTCTTTAAGAAGCTTAAAAGTGCCGGTACATTACCAAGGTGCTCCATATAACCCTTGCCTAAAGCCAACGCTTGTGCAATAGCCCCCACTGCGGCATGGTTTGCTGCATAGGCCGCCGAAACGGGATTGCGCAACACGCAGCACAACCCGCCGCTTGCGACCGCTGTCTGGCGTACGAGGTGAGAGGTCGCGGTTAGGCTGCCCTTGGCCACGGCTTCGACATAACGTTCTCCCTTGCCGCCGGCAGCAGCCTGTACAGTGGTGTAATCCGGGTCGCGATTTAGGCCGATGCTGCCCATCAGACCGGAAGGGTGCGCACGGCCATTACTGGGTGCATCCACCAGAGGAATACCGGTAATGGCGGAAATGATCCAGCCATTGGCGGTGGAGCCACCACCGTTTTCGCAGGTCGTGAAGCCTGCGATTTTCATGCCGCTGTTACTTTCAAAACTTTTGAGTATCGTCTTCCAATGTGACAGATCAACACAACAGGTATCCTTGGCGGAGGGGGCGCCGACTTTCGAAACATTTACAAGGATATCTTGGGGTTGTAGTTCCGAAATATCCAGCAGTGTCAACGTATCAGTGTAACGAAAAGCTTCCTCTAAAGCGTCGGTACCGGATTTAAGACCGCCGCCACCGCCTCCGCCAAGCAGTAGGCCGCCATAAAGTGCTTGTAAGCATTGTTCTTTTGTCAATTTAATCATCGTCGTTTTCCCCCATTTTAATTTAGAACATCGTGCTTCGAATCGAATCGAAATAGGCAAAGGTTCCTTCCGCTAAAACCGGATCAATTACAGGGATATCAAATTGGCGCTCAATTTCTCCCGCAATGCCAATCGTGGAGAGGCCGGTACATGCCAACGCAATGACATCAGCGCCCATATCTTTAAACTCTTTAGCCTTTTTTAGGCAGTTTTCCCGGCCTTTCAGGGTCATCAAATCCAGTGTACTATCGACGCCATCCGGTTTGCCAACGGCCATGATTTTGTCGGGAATCATCCGTAGATATGCTTTTGGTGCATAGTCGACAATGCCCAGAAGTGCAATTTTCTGCCCATATTTCATTGCAAGTGCCGCCGTCGATTCACCGCCACCGGTCACCGGCAGGCCGGGCAGCGCTTTGCGTATTTCCGCAACCCCAGGGTCCGCTGCACAGCTGACAATGACCATATCAACATCTTTAAATGATTTGGCTGTTGCCACAATTTTGGGTATTGCGATTTTTTCCTGCTCGTGGCCGTGAATCCCCTCCCACTGATTTGGGATGCATTTGGAGATACATCGAATACCACCAAAGTTTGCTTCAATAATCTGTCCGTGCATATCAATAAAGGATTGATCATTGGAAGTGAGAACACGTATTACACCCACCTGAAACATTTTCTTCATCTCCTTCGAAATTGCAGAGATTCAATGACAAAAATCTCCTGTTCAAAAATGAATGGATCCTCAAAATGAAGTGTTGGTTAGCCACGCTGATCCGACTGCCTTTATTAGATGAAAATACCTTAAATTCATGAAAACGCCTATTCTACGTCCGTTAATTCCGAAATGATCCGCGCCAATAATGTTCTGGGCAATACCACTAACTTTCCTGTTTTCTTTGCAAACATATTTTTCATTTCCCGGGTAAATCCGATGCAGTCTAAAATGACAAGATCGGCATCGCAGTTTTTAACTTCTTGGGCGACCGCTTCCAGTGCTTCAAAAGAGCCATAAGGTGAAGCGGGAAATGCTTTGACCGTTTTAACAAATTTGGCCCATTTTTGTTCGCTTTGTGTTACTTGAAGGGGAGAGGGGATAACGACGGCTATATTGGAGCATTTGCTCAGCAGTGGTGCAACCTGATTTATAATGTCACAGGGATAAATGAGTGGAACACGGGACGCCAAGCTATCAGGAAAACTGCCGGTACAGAAAAACATGATCAGGCGCACGCCTTGGACTTCCAGCTCATCAATGCACGCCTGTAACCTTGGCAGAATAAAACGCTCGGCAAAGGTTACTGAACTTCCGTCGTTTAGGCGCGATACGAGCACATAATCGTCGGGAGTGGGTTTGAATTTTGCAATTTGCTCAGTGCTCAGACCGTCGAGGCCACCCCGTTGCAAAAGCTCAATTTTTTCGTCAAAAATATGCATGATATCATCTGTGACATCGGTTCTGGGCGCTTGACCTACAGTAATGGCACCTATTTTCATGCAATATCCCTCCAGACTTTAGGTTTATTATTTATCGCCAAGGGTCATGAGATGATTCATCGGTCCATATAGCTTCCGAATCAGGGCAAACTCCGCTTCATCGTAAAATTTCAAATCGCCTTTGCCGAAATACTTGGCGACTTCCAGTACAAATCTGGAGGCTTCTTCCACATCGGCAAAGTGGCTGGCACCAGTTGCGCAGCCGGGCACCATCACTTCGGTGGTGATGGCTACGCCGACCACCGGAGCCGCGGTTGCTGTCGCCGGCTGAAGAATACTGTTCAGATGGTGCAGATTGTTGCCATAGGGGGTGATATCCTGTACCGCAAGGGGGAAGACATAGGGCAGACGACCGGTTGAAATTTGCATCTGTTCGAGCAAATCCTCAGAGGTTCTCAGAATATAACCCTCCTTAACGGTGGGTGAAATAGCAAATCCGCGCGTATTAATAACGCGGTTACCCTTGGTGGTATCAACCGACAGGATAGCATCAAGATCGGGCGACACTTCTTCGTTGTTAACCTGTGACATTTCGACCGGCGAGCCCATGAAAGGAACCGGCTTGTGCGGTGCTGTCGGCGCGTGGGGACAAATTTGTGTGGAGATGAAGACATCTCCCTCCAGATAGTCTCCCTTTTTTTGCATATCTAAAAGCTTTGAGGCGACAGCGATAGCGGCCAGTGCACCGTCGCCATCCGATACGAAACCAATCACTTCCGGGCGTGCGCCTATACCGCCCAGGCGCCCTAAAATTCCGAGAGTGGGGGCGGTGCCACCGGAAGCTTTGCCTTTTGTGCCCGGGATTCGAACCTTTACCATATCGGTGCTGCCTTGTGGCCCCTTGAGTTCGTAAACTTCAATCTGTGCTTCGGGGTTGACGCCTATTAAATAGCGCATGACATCTGCACCGCTGACAGTGCTGCTATCCAGAATATCAAAAGTTTCAATGACTTGTTTAATCAACATTGCTTTTTCTCCCTTGTTTTAGATTGTTGTCAATTTTCTCGAAAATCGAAAATGAACATCACATGAAGTCCACAAGTTTGTCGGTCGCCTCTTGCAGCATCGCATAAAAATCGGCTTCATCGGACATAGACTGATGCTTGCCGTTTTCGATGAGAGAAACCAACGCTTTTAGTGAATGATTTTCCGGGTCGTTGTTCAACATGATCCCCCCAAGGCGGCATGAAGCCTCGGCAAGTCTGAGTGCGCCGTAAACTTTGGGTTCATCGCCCAGTGCAGTCGCGCTGCTCAGCATGTAGACCAATAGCTCTAAGCAGGACTGCTGATCTTGTTCGCTCATGTTGTTTCCTCCCAGGCGTTCCAGTGTAAAATTTCTGCTAACGGACGCAAACGACGGGGTTTGGGGTCACTGTCCGGGTAGCCGACTGAGATTAAAAGTTCCATACGAAAGTGGTCGGGAAGCTTTAGCAGTTTTGTCACTGCAGGTGCGTTGTAAGATTTGATCGCACAGGTGCCTAACCCGAGTTCCAAGGCTTCTAACATGATGTTTTCGGCGGCCATCGACGCATCCATGATACAACCATATAACTCGGAATTTTTTGAACCATGTGCGCCGACATAATCCATATCCGAACAGATCGCAATGATGGCAGGCGGCTTTCCGTGCAGTCCGGGACTGAATATCTTAACCTTTTGCACCAATTCAGGGTCATTAATCACTACAAATTGCCACGCTTGAAGATTGCTGGCGCTAGGTGCAATAGCGCCGGCGTGAACAAGTTTCAGCAGCAGTGCATCCGATACGGTGCGATCGTTAAATTTTCGGATGCTTCTTCGCTGTGTTATGGCGTCCGATACTTTCATGAAGAATTCTCCTTGCTTGTAAATGATGATAAGAAACGTATTGTTCGATGCTATAGAGCATTGGGGAATACCCTTTGTACGCGTACCCCTTGTTTAAGGAGTACGCGTACAGGATCAAATAATGATTGTGCAAACGCTACTTGCGTTTTGTCATACCCAACGTGGCTGTGAAGAAGCTGTAAACAGCGGCACCGGCCAGAGAACCTGCGCCCAAAATCGTAAGTAGCTGCTCATTTTCTTTGTTGTTTTTGACGACGATCAGGCGAATTAGCAGGCCGAGAAGAATAGTCAGTCCATTTATGATGCTGCCCACCAGAAGACCGGTGGCAAATAGAATGCCAATTTGCTGTTTACCGCCGATAAACTGAATGATCGCGCCCGGAATCGCCCATATTAAAAGCCATTTTGCAATTTCGGGGCTGGTGCCTGCATCGATAGTGGTGGCAAAAGTTCTGCTGACAGGTGCCAAAAGGCCTTGGTCAAAGTACTTATTCGCTAAAAGCGCCACCATGATAAATGCGACGGTGAAAGAAAACAGTTCGCATAAGAACTGTTGCTTGCGGCCTTCTTTTTCCAATTCCGGGTCAATGCCGGAACCTCTCAGAATATAACCACATTTGAGATCAAATGCCATGTCGGAAAATGCAGGGCCGGTAGATGCGGTAAAGCCAACCAGCACCGCCAGCGCCATGGGCGGAAATCCCATCAGCATACCAACAAGAAGAAAGATCAATGCTGTTGCAAAACCCGGAAACCAGCCGGAATACATGGCGGAAATACCGACAATTAACTCGGAGGAAATCGCGGCAAAAGCGGCGAAAATCAGCCAAGTGACCATAGTCATAAAATCCATGCTGCTGGCGATGCCGGTGATGAGCGCCAGTAGTATCGCGACTGCAAAATAGGCGCAATAACCCAAGCTCAGCGTTTTTTTCAATGTTTTCATGCTGTTGGTAAATTTTCCGGCGGCGGTCGCGTTATCGTTACCTTTTTTGAATAGCATCATTGCGCACTGGATCAGCGAAACAGCGCCCGCACCGATCATAACGCCATGAGGCATATAGGTGATCATGGCATGCTCGCTATAGATGAAATTTGCACCGAAAAGATCGGATATAAGTGTTATCTTTTGGCCTAACAATGTGACGATAAATCCATTTACCTTAATAATACCAATGATCAAGGCACCGACGCCCAATGCCATCATGGTATAAAAACTGCCGAACCATGAAACACCTAGAAGGTCGGTGGGAATGCCTATAAATTTGCCGGTCCAACCGATAACCATGCCAACCACCAGCAGAAAAGCCTTGCGGCCCTTTTCAACAACGGCTAAAATCGATTGCGCAGCCGCAACGCCGGGAGGCCATGCGCTTTCAGCGGGATACATCTCGGAATCAAAGGACCGATATAAAATAATCGCATCGATACAGGTTGCTAAGAATACACCGATCAACATCGGGAAGATCAAGTCCGGGCGCCCCATGACAACCGGAATACCGATGGGCAGCAGCAGACAGTTTGCCGCTGAAAAGGTGGCGCCGGATATAGCGGTCTGAACGAGGTTTTGCCGATGTATATTACGAAACTTTTTGAGAAATGCCAGTGGAATACGAGAAATCAAGATGGCAAACAAGGCGCCGACAATAGACGTATTGGGCGTTACGCCTGTTCGAACAATGAGCTCCAATCCGATAATTGCGCCCAGACAACATAGGACAGTATTCAGAATCAGTACCGCCGGTTCAAAGGCCTTTGGATGTTCGGATGCGGTGATTTTCGACTGTGATATTTTTTCTTTCTCCATCAATTTCATCTCCTTTGTTTTTTAAGTGTGCCCGATGTCACATCGGGCACGGACTAACCCGTTGTAAAATAAGCGGGAGGGGACATTATCCTTATGTATTCTCCTTTCGTGATGGGGATTTACAAGAAAAGCTGTCAAAAGTGAGATACTTTTGCATAGCACCAAATACCGAATGTGCCGAAACTCGCCGATTCGATAAATAGCAATAGATTTTTCTTAATTTAAGTATAGCGCGTTCACAATTGACTGTCGATATTCAAGCTGAAACAAAAAAAAAAACCAACATGTGCATTATGCACATGTTGGAGGGACAAGATCAAACATAATGTCGGATTCTGAGTGCGAATCCAAGGCGGTAGAGATTTTCGTTGTTAGAAAGATCAAGTCCGGTGATTTTTTCAATTTTATTGAGGCGGTTTGCCAGTGTATTGCGATGAATATACAATTTTTCGGCAGTTATTTGGCGTGCTCCCATGTTTTCAGTTAAAATATCCAGTGTTTTGCTCAGATCGGTTTTGTGACACTTGTCATACTGTTCAAGCTTACCGATCGTATTTTCGACATATTTGCGAAAATATTCGGTGGTACAGCATTTTAGCAGTGCTTGTTCAAAACGAACATTTGAAATGAGCTGCACCGGACTTTTGCGACTGGCTAACCGCGCGATAGCAATCGCGTCACAGGCTTCTTCATAGGAGGTCGGAAGTGCAGCGTAGCTGTCGTAGGCCTCGGAAATACCAATTGTGACAGCAATATTATGGCGCTTTTTTATGAGGTTAAATAGAGCATTGAATGCGTGGGGTAACTTTTGTGCCGGAAAGGTGTCTGCTAAAAGAATCACAAAACTGTTGCTGTAAATTAAAGCACTATAGGGATGATGATAAGAGGTCAAGCATGAACAAATCAATTGATGCAGGTCCTCTTTGAGATGCTGTATTTTCTCCTCGCTGAAATTGTGGATCACCGTACCAAATCGGTCAACATCCACTAGGGCGAGGCGCGCAGGCAGCGCAGGCCACCGCAGCAGCTTCGCGCGGCTTTCAGCTTCGGTCGCGGATTTGACATTTTCGGCCAGTAAATCGATCAACAAGTTGTTTTGCATGACCAGCATATGCTCATCGAGCTTTTGAAGCTTGGAAATTTCAAGGGCAACGCTGGTAGCGGCATGGTGCAGTACAATGAGCTGCATATCATCCAGCGCTTGGTGCTGGCCCATAATGCAGATATAGCCGCAGATCTGCTTGCGTATGACGACGCGACGCACCGTCAAGCATGCAGCTTCGGGAATATCAGCAGTTAGTAAAGCATTGCCGTCAAGCGCACTTATCAGATAGGTGCATGTGCGTTCGTTCAGTTTTAAGCCGACGTCAATATCGGACGCGAAAAAAGATGGGGGTATCGGGAAAGATTCTTCCTCACTGAAAGCCAGCACCGAAAAGGATCGGGACACAATGACCACCGAAAGGCCGATCAAATTAGCAAGCGCTTGGGCGATGCTTTCAAAGCCGCCATTATTGAGCTCTAACTCTAAAAATTTCCGGTTCATCTGCTCGGAAAATTCAAGACTGCGGTTGTGCTCGCCAATAATTGCTTTCATCAGCGACATGGTCAGTTCGGTAAATGGCATATTATGCGGAATTTCAATAAGCGGTATCTCCAGTTGGTCCGCCAGTTGAATCGTTTCGTTCGAGATTTCCCCGAGAAACCGCGTCTTAATCGCCAAACCGGATGAACCGGCCTCGTGCAGGTCGCGAATCAGGCGTGGTAATGCCAAGGCATCGTCACGAATGGAATAACCCGTTGTAATGACCAGTACATTCTTTTTCAACCACGGCTGGATGTTGGGTACTTCCATCGTGTCGATATAGCTGATACTGCGGTTTAATCCGTTACTTCCGGCCAGAAGCTTGCAATGGGACGGATCCCATATTCGCAAGGCATCGGCAACTGTAATAGACATGTTTTTCCCGCCCTTTCGGTGCATAAGATAACGCGTATAGCGCTAAAAGTGATGCAAACGCGCTTGGATATTACAGGGGGTCTGCGAACATCATGCTGTTCATTGAGTATACGACAAAATATTGATTTCAGCAATAGCGGTTTTACTTAGTATCAGTCATTAATAAGGGGGAGATTGGATACCTAAAAGGGAAAGCAACAGGCGTGCCAACAAAACGGCACGCCTGTTTTATAGAGATAGGAGAAATGGATGTCAAAGCACAGGTTAAGCCAGCGACTTACCCAATGCGCGGCACTGTTCAATGCCATCGTCATCGGGCGTCTCATTGATAATGAGTCCATCGCCGACAAGGTTAATACCGGCATCGTTGCAACGTGTCGCCCAGTCTCTCATCCACTGGCCGTCGCCCCAGCCGTAGGAGCCAAACAGTGCAACCAACTTGCCGGAGAGGTTTCTCTCTAACCCTGCGAACATGGGCTCGAATTCGGTGTCTTCCAGTTCCTCTGCGCCCATAGATGGGCAGCCAAACGCCAAAGCGTCAAATCCGGAAAGATTATCGAGGGTAAAATCTGCGGGTGTGAACAGGGATACCTCAGCGCCGACTTCTTTGGCGCCGCTGGCAATTGCGTTTGCCATGGCTTCGGTGTTTCCGGTTCCGCTCCAATAGACAATTGCGACTTTTTTCATGATCATATTCCTCTCAAAATTAAATTTTTATTGCCGTGCGCTAAAAACTAAGCGGCCACAGTCATTTGGAGTATGCTGCGTCCATTTTCAAACAGTGTTTTATAGACACAAAAACATTTGCGATACTGTGCAAATAATTTTTCAGCGCGCTGCGGCTCGGTGTAAACTTTCCAAAAGCCACATAGGCTAAAATCTTTGCCTTTGTTTTTAATAAATCCTTGCACATCGGTTAATGGATATCCCAAAAATATGCCGATTTCATGTGGGAAACAGGTTGAGCTACAAATGTGATTGCGCAGTCTTTCAATATAACTTTCAAGGGTGTGGCAGCCTGAAAAGCCGCAGTCTTCCAGAAAACAGAAGACGTCCTGACGGGCGAGTAAAGCTGAAAGCAGGGTCGGCCTAAAGACATAAACGATGGCGCCCACATCGGTTTCCTTGATAAGTCGGATTTGAACCCCTTTGTTTAAAAAATGGTTATTCCAGTTGTAGATGGCCTCATTGATGCACTCGCCGGCGTCTAAAGTGCAGTGGAATAGATTACCGACCTTGATGCCGGCCAGTGTCGGTGCACATTGTTCAACCAGATGACGTTCAAATTTTGTTTTCACAGTTTTTACAGCAACCCTTCGGACAATGATTTTTCAGAATGGATTTGAGCGCACATAAGCTGCTGCTGTGACACCGCTCAACACGTGCCTTATGTCGTTTTGCTTCACCTAAAGCGGCGATGGCCATCTTATGCGAGACAGTACCGGTGAATAGAATATATAAATCGGCAGCGCCGAGCTGCTTTTTTATTTCACCGCCGGTTTTTGTAAAAACCTTAGCGCGCTTATAGCCGTGCTCTAAGCAGGTTTCCTGGTACAATCTTTCCATGCGCTCGTTTCCACCTATAATAATAACGCTCATAAACATCTCCTTTACTCAAGGCAAGTGCTTGTTAGTGCTAGCTAACTTACGCTCGTGCGAGTGGTTATTCTTAACTAACTAAAATCGATAATAACATAGTGTTTTTTGCTTGTCAAGTAAAAGTATATCGAATCAGTAAACATTTATTTTGCTGCTGATATGGCGCCTTATTAATAAATAAAAGATACCATTTTTTGAATTTAATCGTGTGCCTAAAATATAGTGATTGACATTTTAGCATTTATGTTTTAAAATATTGAACTATAAAAGTTTATCGAAAGGGGCAACGAACTATGAGAATGACAACTTTCACTTCAAATGATCGTTCTTTTCAAACTTCCGCCAATAAAGCAGAAGATCGTTCGTTTTGCGCTTGTTTCATGTCCGGTTCTGCCGTATTTATCAGGGACGCCATTATTCTGGCGTCCCTTTTTGTTGTGCTTCTTACTGTTGCGCTATTTGTACGAGTTTTGATGCTAGCGCTATTCGTAGCACTAGCGATTGCCGTCATTATAATTAGCCGCAATAATTTAATAAAATGTCATAGAATGCTTGAACCAATAAGTTGAGTGCATAATGTATACTCAAATCGGCTCTGTTTTTTATGACGGAGCCGGTTTTTTTGTATAAATAAGAATAAAAAGGGAGTATATTACGATGAAAAAGATTATAACAAGCATGGTAGCAGCCGCTATGATTCTGTCACTGGGCGCATGTTCAAACGGCAGCAGCTCTACTGCACCTGCGGATTCCGGCGCTTCCGCTGCGGCGATTAAGATTGGCGGTATCGGTCCGGTTAGCGGCCCGGCAGCTGTTTACGGCATTGCAGCCAGAAACGGCGCACAGATTGCGATCGACGAAATCAATGCCAAAGGCGGCCAGCAGTATGCGCTCAATTATCAGGATGATGAACACGACGCTGAAAAGTCCGTCAATGCTTACAATAACCTTAAGGACTGGGGCATGCAGATCCTCAACGGTACGGTCACCACTTCGCCTGCGCTGGCAGTATCATCTGAAACCTACGCTGACCGCGTGTTCACGCTGACGCCCTCGGCTTCCTCCACCAAGGTTATTGAAGGCAAGGATAACGTCTACCAAATTTGCTTCACCGACCCCAACCAAGGTGTTGCGTCGGCAGATTATCTGGCCGACAACCAGCTTGCGACCAAGGTAGCGGTTATCTACAATAATGCCGACGCTTATTCGCAGGGCGTCTATGAGAAATTTGTTGCGCAGGCCGCAGAAAAGAATCTTGATGTTGTTTGCACAACCACCTTCACCGACGATACTGCGACCGATTTCAGTGTGCAGCTGACCGAAGCTAAAAACGCGGGTGCCGATCTTGTATTTTTACCCATTTACTACACACCTGCTGCGCTGATTCTCTCTCAGGCGAGAAGCATGGACTACGCTCCTAAGTTTTTCGGATGCGACGGCCTCGACGGCATTCTGACCCTTGAAAATTTTGACAAAACACTGGCCGAAGATGTGATGTTGCTGACCCCTTTCTCAGCTGATGCACAGGACGATGCAACCCAAAATTTTGTTAAAAAGTACCAGGCTGCATACGGCGAGATTCCCAATCAGTTCGCGGCCGACGGTTATGATTGCATTTATGCCATTGCGCAGGCATGTGAAAAGGCCGGTGTCACTGCCGACATGCCCGCCTCTGAGGTTTGCGACAAGCTGATTGCTGAATTTACTGCTATGACCTTTGATGGCATTACCGGTGAAGGTATGACATGGCAGGCCTCCGGTGAGGTATCCAAGGCGCCCAAGGCTGTTATAATCAAGGACGGCGTTTATACCGGCATGTAATGAAAGTGTCTGTTTGGAGGGCTTATTAAGATGAAAACTTTAGGCCCTCCATCCCTTGTGCTTATAGCTATTCCATGAATGATTGCCAAAAAGTTTGGTGGTGAAAACGATCGGATGCTGCATGGTCACCCGCGATGGGGCGCAGCTGTGCGCAACCGTTTCGCCATCCGCCTTTTTGAGAATTCCTTTATGGAATAGCTGTAGGGAACCAAAGAAAATGAGGTGTGTGGTATGACGTTTCTTTCCTATATTGTCAGTGGCATCAGTCTGGGAAGTGTTTATGCAATTATCGCTCTGGGTTATACGATGGTGTATGGTATTGCTAAAATGCTTAACTTTGCCCACGGCGATGTGATCATGGTCGGCGCTTATATGTCTTTTTGTGCGACAACCTATCTTGGCTGGCCGGTCTTTGCCTCGGTCATACTGGCGATGGTCGTCTGTACATTATTAGGTATGACGATTGAAAAGCTAGCTTATAAACCACTGCGTTCGGCGCCGTCACTGGCGGTGTTGATCACGGCTATCGGCATCAGCTATTTTTTACAGAATGCCGCTTTGCTTATCTGGGGTTCGGCGCCCAAGAGTTTCTCGAGTGTGGTGTCCATCGAGCCGATCAAACTGTTTGAGGGCGGGCTGATCATTTCAGGTGAGGCCATCGTGACGGTGCTTTCCTGTATTGTCATCATGCTGCTTTTAACCTGGCTGACAGGTTATACAAAAATCGGCAAAGCCATGCGTGCCGTCTCGGAGGATAAGGGTGCTGCTCAGCTGATGGGAATCAATGTAAATGCCACCATTTCGGCAACCTTTGCTATCGGCAGCGCATTAGCGGCGATTGCCGGCGTGTTACTTTGCTCGGCTTATCCGACGCTGCTGCCCACAACGGGTGCCATGCCCGGCATCAAGGCTTTTACGGCGGCAGTTTTCGGTGGCATCGGCTCGATACCGGGCGCGATGATTGGCGGCTTGATTATGGGACTGCTTGAAATATTCGGAAAGGCCTATATTTCAACGCAGCTTTCAGATGCCATCGTTTTTGCCGTGCTCATTGTCGTGCTGCTCGTGAAGCCTACCGGCCTGATGGGCAAAAAAATAAGTGAGAAAGTGTAGGCGGAAAATATGAAAAAAATTAAAGTGATGAATAAAACCGCTCAAAACAACTTTCTCAATTATGTTTTTGTGACGGTTGCCTTTATTATTTTGCAGATGCTCATGTCGGGCGGGCAGCTTTCCAGTTCACTCAAAGGCCAACTCGTTCCCATTTGCGCCTATATTGTCATGGCCATTTCACTCAACCTTACCGTTGGTATTTTGGGTGAGTTAAGCTTAGGTCACGCCGGATTTATGGGCGTGGGTGCTTTCACTGGTGTTATCGTCACGATGAGCCTTAAAAACGTCATTGTGTTTTCGCCACTGCGTCTGGTCATCGCCATGCTGGCCGGCGGCATCATCGCCGGCCTGACCAGCTTGTTGGTCGGTGTGCCGGTATTGCGTCTGCGAGGCGACTATCTGGCAATTGTGACGTTGGCCTTTGGCGAGATTGTTAAGAATATTGTCAATTGCCTCTATGTCGGTGTGGATCAAAATGGGGTGCACTTTAGCATGACCGATTCAGCGTCGCTGGGCCTTGTCGATGGCGGCATAGTGATTGTCAATGGGCCGATGGGTGCGGTGGGGGTCACCAAATTGTCGACCTTTGCCATGGGTTATGCACTGGTTATTGTCACACTGATTGTTGTGCAGAATCTGATCAACAGTCGTACGGGTCGGGCGATTATGGCGCTGCGTGACAACCGAATTGCAGCCGAGTCGCTTGGCATTAATATTACAAAGTATAAATTGCTGGCCTTTTCGTCCTCCGCGGTATTGGCAGGTATGGCCGGCGTGCTGTTTGCGATGAACTATTCCACTGTGGTCGCCAAAAAGTTTGATTTTAATACCTCTATTCTTGTTCTAGTTTTTGTCGTGTTGGGTGGTATGGGTAATATCCGTGGTTCCATTATTGCGGCAGCGGTGCTCACTGTGATGCCGGAGCTGCTGCGTGGCTTCAGTGATTACCGCATGTTGGTTTATGCTGTTGTGCTTGTCGTAGCGATGCTTCTGACCCACGGTGAAAAGGGCCGCCGCCTGTTTGAATATTTAAAAGAAAAGGCAACAACAAAAAAATCAGTCCGCAAGGAGGGCGCGCAAAATGACTAAAATGGTTTCGGTGCCCAGCAGCGCGATTATTCCAGAGCGAGACATCGACAAATCGCCCATCCTGGAAGCGATCGGACTTGGCATAGACTTTGGTGGTTTAACCGCTGTGGATAACTTTAATTTGACGATTGGTCGTACCGAAATCGCCGGTCTGATAGGGCCGAACGGTGCGGGTAAAACGACGGTGTTTAACCTTTTAACCAAGGTTTATCAGCCGACGCGCGGCACCATTCTGCTCGACGGCAGGGATACCCACGGTATGAATACCATTCAGGTTAATCGTTCGGGAATCGCCAGAACCTTTCAGAACATTCGGCTGTTTCCAACGCTGACTGTTGAAGATAACGTTAAGATCGGGTTGCACAACCAGATGAAATATTCGATGTGGGACGGTATTTTGCGTTTACCGCGCTATTGGAAAGAGGAAAAAATCGTTCATGAGCGCGCGCTCGAACTGCTTTCTATCTTTAACATGGAAGATATGGCAAACACCAAGGCGGGCAACCTGCCCTACGGCGCACAGCGCCGTTTGGAAATTGTGCGCGCGCTGGGTACAAACCCGAGCCTTTTACTGCTCGATGAACCCGCCGCGGGCATGAACCCGTCCGAAACGGCGGAGCTGATGGCAAATATCCGCAAGATTCGCGATACCTTTGAGATCGCTGTCATGCTTATTGAACACGACATGAAACTGGTTATGGGTATTTGTGAGGGGATCGCTGTACTCAATTACGGCAAGATCATCGCCAAGGGCACGCCGGCTGAGGTTCAGGCGAACCCAAAGGTCATCGAAGCTTATCTTGGCAAGAAAAAGGAGGGGTGAGTCATGCTGTTGCAGGTTGAGGATATCAATGTATTTTATGGCAGTATCCATGCGATAAAAGGGGTTTCTTTTTCGGTCGACGAGGGGGAGATCGTCACGCTGATCGGTGCAAACGGCGCAGGAAAATCCACCGTGCTGAACACTGTTTCGGGGTTGCTGCGCAGCAAAACAGGCGCTATTCATTTTAACGGTGAAAACATCTCTGCCGTTGAGCCGCATAAAATTTTGCAACGAGGCCTGTCGCAAGTGCCCGAGGGGCGGCGCGTCTTTTTGCAGATGAGCGTGCAGGAAAACCTTGAAATGGGTGCCTACACCCAGCCGAGCGCCGGCGTTGCCGACGATATTGAGCGGGTGTATCAACAATTTCCACGCTTAAAGGAACGCAGAAAGCAGGTTAGCGGGACGCTTTCAGGTGGTGAACAACAGATGCTGGCCATAGGCCGTGCGCTGATGAGCCACCCAAAGTTGTTGATGCTTGATGAGCCATCTATGGGTTTAGCGCCGCTGTTGGTTGAGCAGATATTTGAGATTATTACACAACTGCACAAAGATGGCACGACGGTGCTGCTTGTTGAGCAGAACGCACAGATGGCACTTTCGATCGCTGACCGCGCCTATGTGCTTGAAACCGGCAAAATAGGTATTTCCGGCACCGGAGCCGAGTTGATTCAAAGTGACAGTGTACGACGCGCTTATCTCGGCGGCTAAAATCGGGTTCGATTTAAATTTATTTCAATGAATTATTAAACGCGCTGCATCTTATGATACAGCGCGTTTGTCAATAGATAATTAAATCAAAACAGGTGTAAGTATATTATATATTATGCGTAACAGGCTGTTGTTCTTTTAAAATATTAATGGCAACGCCATTGACCGCAACCCCCTGGTCGGCGCGTATCAATATGTACTTTCTGCCATCAATAATCCGCGTTTCAACCAGATCGCCACACCCCGGATTGACCCGGATGCTCACATCGGGGGTACAAACCTCCAGCTGCTTTGTATCCACAATATTTCGTGGACTAATCTCTTTATCGGCGCCAAATGCATCGTCGTATCGTTCTTCAAAAGCGGCCATGCGATCCTCTGAAACACCGCAGGATTCTAAGACGTCCTTGACTGTTTGCTTGGAGATAACGAGTGGTTCTCGAATCTTGTTGGCCTTATGCTCGGTTATCAGGTCGGAGAGCTGTTCATGTACCGTTTGCACGACCTGCAGGCTACAGTCGTCAGCAATTGTATCGCTCAAAATCGTTTCAAAAGTCTCTTTTTGTACAGCGGCCGGCATGGGGACCTCTGTCTTGAACACGGCATCGATAAATTCTGCATGATTTTCAGCGGTGTTGCGTGTGTAGTAGACGGCGTTATAAATGTTGGTACATCGGTCGTCGAAAGCAGGGAACATGAACCCCAGCTCGGGCGAGGACACCACCCAATCCGCCGTTATATTACGGAAAATATTTTCCGGTGCATAATAACCGAGCGCTGGCTTGGTCATTTTAACGGGGCAGACACTGCACAAAAAGTAGGAAAATACATCCGAGGAATCGTTCTGCTTATCGCCATCTTTTGAATAATTGGGAACGTCGTATTTATCATACGCTAACAAAATTAAATAATTTTCATCGAGGTTGAGCGTTTCAATCACGCATGCAAAAAAGGCTTGTACCGATTCATCATCGTCGAGCGACGAATTTCGCAACTGCATTAAAAGCTTATGTTTTTCGCCGTCCACGACTTGTTGGGTTGTAAATTCGATGTCAATGAGATTCTTGCCAAGTGTCCCGGACAAGGTTTTCTTAAGAATCCCCAACAACGATTCGCTTTCTTCTTGGGACATGATGCGCAACGACTGGCTAAACTGTGACACGATCTCACGCTTCTCATTAACATAACAACCGCGCACCAGGGAAATATTACTTTTATCTGGGCAAAAGCGACGACGAATTTCTGAAATTTCTTTTTCGTTCATTCCTAAACGGTCTCCATTCAATAGTGATGTCGTCCAATACATTGGCGCAAGAACGGCTCAGGGGTTATTTTATCACATTGCTAAAGTGCAATCAATTCGCGCCGTGTTTGAAAAAGAGTATTCACAGATATTTTATCAGATCAAAAACATCGCAACAAGCAACGTCGCGCCCAAGCCGCAAAGCACGGCGCACAAATTTTTGCGCACAAGATCGGTTGCCTTTACATTGCATATAGCCGCCACCGGAATGACGCCCCAAGGAATGATGGTACCGCCGCCGGTCCAAATAGTGCTAAGCTGGCCCAGAGCACTGAGGGTTGCAACATCGGCGCCGCAAGCCAGCGAGAAAGTATGCGCAAGGGAGCCGACCAAGGGAAGTCCAGAAAAGCCGGAACCGTCCAGTCCGGTGATGACGCCGATTAGCGATTGTATGATGACAATGGGTGGCTTGGCAAGCGGTGTCATGTTGGCCATCATGAGGCCCAAGTCGGTGAGAATATCGGGGGCGCCTTCGCCTAAAATTTTACCGGCAATACTACCGCTGCCCATGAAGAAAAAAGATGCGATAACGATAACGGGTGCAAAGGTTTTAATTGCAAAGATAAATCCATCCTTGACTATGTCTGTAATATCATTAAGCGAAGCAAAAATATTCCCTTTCCCGATCACGATGATGCTCATGATAATGACGGCGGTGCCGCCAACCAGCGCAGTGGCATCGCTGCCTACAATGTCGAATAGGATCATCAGCGCCACATCAATAACAAATGATAATGGAGTGACGAATGCCATCAATCGGGCAAATTTAGTGGGTGCTACATCAGGTTCAATCTGGGTCATTTGCTCGGCTGTGCGCTCAACGGGGAATTTTTTCATATCCCTGAGGAACATCATGAAAGCGACGGTCAGGGTGACGGTGCTCATGGTTAGCCAAAGTGGCATGTTTGCTTCCACGATGTCGGCAGCCTGAATACCGGCGGACTTGGCGGTGATGGCTGGTGCACCTTGAATAAAAAAATCTATGGAAAGCGCAACGCCATGGCCAAAAAGATTCATAGAAACGGCCGCCCAGATAGCGGGCAGTCCGGCCTTTAGTGCAATCGGCAATAACAGTGCGCCGACGAGTGCAACGGCAGGAGACGGCCAGATAAACCATGAGGCAATCATCATGACAAACCCGACCACAAAAAAAGCGACTTTCGGGGAGTTGATGACTTTTTGAAATGGTCGAATCATGAGTGCATCCGCACCGATGGCGCTAAGTGATCTGGACATGGAAACCACCAGTGCGATCACGACAATGATACCCATAAATTCGGCGCTGGAAGCCACCAACGCATTGTATATGATTTGGATGGTAGTGATTATATTGCCGGAATGTACCAGTCCTATCAGCAGTACGCCGATAATGCAGGGAAGCACGATCTCTTTTTTAAACATAAGCGCTGCGATGATAACGGCGGTCATAAAGATATAAACATAATGTAGTGCGCTCAAAGTGATCATATTTCCTCCTTATTTATGTAATAATAGGCAGGCCGTGCTGCTTATGAGGGAGCGAGGCATATTATAAAGTGTCCTGTGTAGAACGCGAACCGCCCTGCCATGCCCACTGTATGGGCCATCTTAAAACATCACGCATGACAGCTCTTTGCAAAGAGCCACCATACAATCATAAAATTTTTGTGTTATGGACAATCACATTAAAATTATGGTAGTATTTCTCTATAGATTGATCTATGGAGGTATTATATGCGGCTTATATCATGGAATGTGAATGGTCTACGCGCCTGCCTGCAAAAAGGCTTCGGCGATTTTTTAATCGGCAGTGGGGCAGATGTAGTTTGCCTACAGGAAATTAAACTCCAGGAACCGCCTGAGAATATAGTGCTCGACGGATGGCATGCCTATTGGAACTATGCCGAAAAAAAGGGGTACTCCGGCACCGCGATATTTTCTCGAAAAATGCCGCTGTCAGTGACCTATGGCCCCGGCGAAATGCCGGATAACGAAGGCCGTGTTATCACCGCCGAATATGAAGATTTTTATCTGGTTAACGTCTATACGCCCAACTCCAAGCGCGCGTTGGAGCGCCTTGATTACCGCTGTATGTGGGAGGATAACTTTCGCCGGTATCTATTGACGTTAGATGCGATAAAGCCGGTCGTACTGTGCGGCGATCTCAATGTCGCCCACAAGGAGATTGACCTAAAAAATCCTAAAACAAATACCAAAAATGCAGGATTTACGCCGCAGGAGCGTGAGAAGATGACGTTGTTGCTCGACGCGGGCTTTACCGATAGTTTTCGCCACCTTTATCCGGATACAATCGGCGCGTATAGCTGGTGGTCCTATATGTTCAAGGCCCGCGAAAAGAATGCGGGGTGGCGTATCGACTATTTTATAACGTCTCAGCGTCTGGCTGACCGGATAAAAGACAGTGTCATTTACGCAGATGTTTTAGGCAGCGACCACTGCCCGGTGGGACTTGTGCTGCGGTAAAACCCAATCGGTATTAACCACAGTGAAAGATATGGCGTTTTTCTGCACATTTTAACGTCCGACCGGTATATATATAATTTGTTGAGCCATAAAGTCAAAGGGAGGAACAATAAATGTATTGTGTACGAAAAGTGACAGACGACTTGTTTTGGGTAGGTGCTAATGATCACAGGGTGGGCGTTTTTGAGAATATGTTCCCCATACCGCGCGGCGTTACCTACAATTCATATTTACTGATGGACGAAAGCACCGTTTTGTTTGATACGGTAGACTGGTCCGCGAGCCGGCAGTTTATTGAGAATATTATGCATGTTTTAAATGGGCGCACGCTGGATTATTTGGTCATCAACCATCTCGAACCCGACCATGCAGCGAGCATTGGGGAGATTTTAATTCGTTGGCCCAAAGTAACACTGATCGGCAATCAAAAGACATTTGCATTGATGTGCCAGTTCGGGTATAAGGTCGACATCCATAAATGCCTCGTGGTCAAGGACAATGAGACCTACAGTTTTGGTAAGCACAAAGTTCGATTTCTTTTTGCACCCATGGTGCATTGGCCTGAGGTTATGGTCACTTTTGACGAGACAAATGGCGTGCTGTTTTCGGCCGATGTTTTTGGAACTTTTGGCACGCTTGACGGAAAGCTATTTGCCGATGAAGTGGATTTTGACCGCGACTGGCTGGATGATGCGCGCCGCTATTTGTCTAATATCGTCGGCAAATATGGTCCCCAAATTCAAAAGTTGCTTAAAAAAGTGGCCGGCATTGAGCAGCAGGTCAAAATTTTTTGCCCGTTACATGGCCCTGTCTGGCGTAAGAATTTAAACTACTTTCTCGAAAAGTACGATGTTTGGAGCCGATACGAACCGGAAAAAAAAGGGGTGCTCATCGCCTATGCCTCGATGTATGGCAACACTGAAAGTGTGGCGCAAGCGGTGGCGGCGCAGCTTTGCGAGAGCGGCATGACCAATGTAGCTTTGTGCGATGTCTCAAGCACCGATATATCCCAGCTTATTTCTGAAGTGTTTAAGTACAGCCATCTGGTGTTGGCTTCAACGACCTATAATCTTGGCATCTATCCGAAGATGTATGATTTTCTCCATGATATGAAAGCGCTCAATGTTCAAAACCGCGTTGTCGCAATTATAGAAAATGGCTCGTGGGCCTGCAAGACCGGCGACCAGATACAAAAGTTTATCACCGAAGAGATGAAGAATATGGTGGTTTTAAATGAACGGATTCGCATCGTTTCGTCACTTGGTGCGGATAAGATTGTTGAGATTGAAAGCTTAGTTCACGCTATTTTCAAATCAATGTCATAAGGATTGGACGTCGTCATAGGCTTCTTTGGGCTTATGACGACGTTTAAATTGTCAGCAAAATATTTCAGAGGAGATGTGTATATAGGCCATCATTGGGTGGGTTTGGTAGCCACATGGCCATTGTTTTGCGTGACTTTTTACAACAAGCAGTGTAAGATAAAAGCAACATTTACACAGGAGGTATTAAAAATGCAATTACGTGATAACCGCGACCGCCTCGTCATGCAATCGGTCATGGGCAGAATACACCATCCCACCATCGGGCGCAGCGGCGTCTTTAAGCTTTGCCATGATGGCAGTAATCGGGTGTTGCCGAGCGTCGGGGGCATTACCTATAATGTGAAGCTCGGCGACTGCGTGTTCGATAAGGTTTGCGATCACGTTGAACCGGGCGTGAGCATGTGCAACCCCAACGACAAAGAGAACGATGCACTGGTGATGCTAAGCTGTATCGGCAACGAGGCCAAGGTCGTATCGGGGGAAGCCAGTGGCGCGCGCGGATACGTTACGGGTTTTCACGGCGGTATTGAGCATACGTTGCTGTGGTTTTCAAACGAGGATATGGAAAAAATGTTGCCTGAGGATAGAATCCTGATCAAAGCCTATGGGCAGGGTTTGGCACTTCTTGATTTCCCTGAAATTATGCTTACCGGCATCGATCCATCTCTGCTTGACAGCATGAAACTGTCGGTTGAGAACGGCAAGCTGGTTGTGCCGGTGGCCGGCATTGTGCCGGCGCATCTTATGGGTGCGGGGCAGGGCATGGGCTCGGGATACACAGGCGACTATGACCTGATGACGGCCGACTGGGATGAAATTGTCCGCTGCGGCTTGGACGAGCTCTGTTATGGCGATATCGTGCTGCTGCAAAATTGCGACAACACTTTCGGGCGCGGTTATCTGACCGACGCGGTATCCATCGGGGTGGTCGTGCACTCGGATTGCACCGTGATGGGTCATGGGCCGGGCATTACGACACTGATGACCTGCAAAAAGTCGCTGATCACCGGTGTGCTGGATAAAAGCGCCAACCTTGCAAACTATATGGGGATTGCACGCTGAAGGAGTGTTTTAACATGCATAAAAGGGCGTTGGTACTCGGCGGAGGCGGCGCGAAAGGCTCTTATCAGATGGGGGTATGGCAAGCGTTGCGCGAGTTGGAACTGGGGGTTGATATCATCACCGGCACCTCAATCGGCTCGATCAACGGTGCGCTGATGGTGCAGGATGCCTTTGAGATTGCCGATAAACTGTGGAACAGTATCGAATATGAGAATATTTTTAGTGAAGAGCGCAAAACCGACATTCGAACCATCAACAGCGCGTTGGATATGGTTAAGTTTGCGGTCAACGATGCATTGTTGCAGGGGAGTGTCGACGCCTCGCCGCTGGAAGCGCTGATCAAAGAGGCGGTGGATGA
>JBKECV010000017.1:0-56068 GCA_047974975.1 Candidatus Fimivivens sp. | reverse complement strand
TGTCAATAACATTTTTTCTCTTCTGTGGCTTCCCGCAAGTTCTTCTCTGTTTCCCTCGCAGACAGCTTTGCTATAATATCATGCCGCTTCTCTCTTGTCAATCCTTTTTTGAAATTTATGTGCAATTATATTCTTGGCTGATGGTTGATATTTTACATGGCCTTTGTTATAATGCTTTTAGCATGGAATCCGCTCATTGATACGCGCCCGTAGCTCAGCTGGATAGAGCGTTGGACTCCGACTCCAAAGGTCGCAGATTCGAATTCTGTCGGGCGTACCATAAAACCCTCATGCAGGGTTCTCGGCATTAAAATCACTCTTCGGTATACGAGGTGTGGTTTTTTTGTTTTTTTCGGCCCTTAGGCCCACTATGTGTTTTCTTTATATATGTATATATCCCAACACCAACCCAAGTTAGCGCTCTTGCCTTTTAGTTTGCCACGCCGATAGGCATACAAACGAATTAGATAAATTAACAGCAACTGCGCGTTGCTTTTATGAATTTATAATTTATGCTGGACAATTGTCCTTTTCTGTGATAAATTTTCCGCCCGTTTACTTTAATTCTTTAAATCGAATCCAAAGGCAGGTTGATACGCATGAATATTCTAGTTTGCATGTAGCAGGTTCCGGAAACTTCGGAAGTAGAAATTGATGCTGAAACCGGTTCTCTAAAGCGGATTAGTACGGCAACGCGCACCAATCCATACGATTTCTATGCGCTGGAAGCCGCCCTACGCATCCGCGAGCGTGTCGGCGGAAAAGTAACGGTATTGATGATGCCCCCAAGCGGAATCCATGATGCGCGATGCCTATATGATGGGCGCCGGCACCGGATTGGCGGGCGGCGCTACCTGCAAATATGGCGGCATCATACTGTCATTAATGCGCATGAACCGCATTTTAAGGCCCGTAAAAATCAAACCATCACCTGTGAGCCGGGTGCACGCCTCTTGGATGTACAAGCTGCCGCATCGGCCGAAGGTCTATTTTATCCGCCCGACCCCGGCGAGAAAATCGTCTCCATTGGCGGAACTGTGATCACAAACGCAGGCGGCATGATACTTGCCATCGTCGGCTTGCTGGTCGTTGCTTTTGTGCCGGAATTGGTTGGGGCACCCATTCCCATGTTGGTGTTGGTGCAAAACAGCGTAGGTGCAAGTGTACTGACGCCCATCATTTCTATTCTGATGATTTTAGGTGCCGTCTCCACCGGCGTGAATATGGTTTCCGGCATCGTGGTCCGCTGTGCCAATGCAGTAAAGCGTCGCATCTCAGGCCATCAGCTGCGCAATATCGCTTTTTCGGTCCTATTTACCGGCATCGCATTTGCCCTTGCGCAACTTGGTTTGATGGCCGTCGTTAAAAAAGGTTATGCCTATCTGGGTTACGCCGGCTTAATTTCGGTTTTTATTCCCTTTGTGATTCATTTTATCGCAGATATCTCTAAAAAAGAAAAAAGATAAACACGGACTTTTATTAGAGTGGCAGAGGCGTATATACACCTCTGCCACTCTTGTTTTATGCCGGGCGAATAGCGGTTTGAGTCTCAGGCACAACATTTTCTAAGGCCGAATTGTGAATTTTCTAAAAGACATGTTAAGTTCAATCAAAACGGGCCGATTAAAGGTTATGACAATTAAAGCGGTCGCTTGACCGACAGAGGAAGAGAAATCTAGATTTCAGGTGGGAACAACATGCGCAAAATATCTGCTTTTAAACGAATCGTTTCAACAGCCCTAGCGACAGGTATCGTGCTTGGCAGCGTGTCCTCGATCAATCGGGTCTGTGCAGCCGATCCCTATTATATTCGCTTCTACGACCCTGCCACCAAAGTAACCGAAATCAACCAGACGCTGGTTGAGGGCAGTCCTATCACCATACAGGCCAATCTTCCGGCAAGCTATGACTTTTCAATGACGCCGTTTGCCGTGCGTAAAACCGTGGGTGGCACCTCGACTTCTATCTCCGATATTGCCAGTGTTTTTCAGATTGTTACCAATACGGTGGGCAGCAACTATAGTTTAACGCCCAAGGAACTAACCGGTGAATCCTCAGCCGAATTTACGTTGGAGGCTTTATACACAGCCAATGTCACCGACGGCGCCGCCATCATTTCATCCCCTAGCGCTAGCGATCTAGGAAACTTTGCTGTCAGCGCCATTTCCGAGTCTTCTGTTCCTATTACAGCCGACAGTTCCTTGACATTTAAGGTGAGCCGCACCCAAGCGGCAGGCGATTCAACCATCGCTTTTAGCAATGTTCTTACCGCAACGGGATATTTTGGCGATCGGTATGACGGAGAGGTCGTAACAGCGCAGGCTATCGCCGTTGAAAAAGGGGTTCGCTGCATCCCTGTGACCATATACCCCAAAACCGACAGTGATGTGCCCACCCCGCTGAAATTTAAAATTTATCTTGAAGGTGTTCCGACCGATTATCTGTTTTTGGAGGACACCGTCTTTCGCGTCGCCTTTACCCGCCAGACCATATCGCCATTGATTACAACCGTTATCACCCGCCAAAAGGCGGTGGATGACACCCGCGGCAGCGTGCTGCAAAACCCGACAACTACGGGCGTGACAACCACCGGCGAATCTTACATTCAGTTGGACAACGGAGAAACGTTGGAGAGTATTCAAAGCAACTTTGTGGTACTTTCCAAAGTGCACCGCTATAACATCGATGTCGACCTTAACTGGGAATGGTCCCCCGACGCTGCATTCGCTTATGCCGCAAACGATTTGAAGGTACAGCGTGTGTCCGCCCCCAACAAAAAAGCTATCTCCATTGTGAAACACCGCGAGGAGGATATTTCCGGCAACCTGCTGGTAACCGCTTCTTATGATTATACCTATGTTGATTCACACGGCGTTACACAGGCCGGAAGTAAATCTTCTACGGTGGGAAAAATTCCGATTACGATATATGGCACCGGTAAACCGCCAACGTTTACGCCATTTGAAACCCACACCGGCAGCCAGACAGGCCCCGACACTGTTACCCCCATTACCACCCTTCCCCAGACAATGGAAATGGATGTTTATTCCGGCACCCCCGCCTACGCTGCCGGCGGCAGTGCACCGAATGCACCTTATAAGCTGACTGCTACCCTGTTTTTTGGCGATGGCCGCGGCAAAGCTACACGCGCAGTCATCAATCAAAACAGCAGCGGTGGTGCGCTCGCAGTATACCT
Source organism: Candidatus Fimivivens sp. (assembly GCA_047974975.1). Classification (GTDB taxonomy): domain Bacteria; phylum Bacillota; class Clostridia; order Oscillospirales; family Ruminococcaceae; genus Yanshouia. The sequence continues at coordinate 52,872 of JBKECV010000017.1, read as the reverse complement.
AGAGGGGTCACCGGTCGCATACACCTATGGGTCTGATATATTAAATGTCGGCAATTATAAATCACTCGAAATTGTCGCCAAAGAGAGTAAGCAGGTAAACCTGCAAGTGCTTTTCTACAACGCCAACGATGAGTTGATGTCCAGCCATACCGTTACGCAAAATTTTTATGTCAACGACACGACACCCAGTGCCGACGGCACGCTGGCCAGCCTCGCCCTCAAGGGTTTTCCAAGTGCCAATAAGAAAGATGCTTTCAATAAGGTCTACCCCAACAGCATGATCTCTTTCGATTTTAATCCTGCTACAAACGCCTACACTATTCCCCTGCCCAACGCCGTTGAGTCGGTAACACTGACACCCAAACTCACCGTCGGCGCCGGCGCCAATCCAAATATCACCTTTACCTCGCAGGCTGGTTCGGTCACTTCAGGTTCGGCTTGTGAAAAAATTGCACTTGATGCCGAAATTCCCGTTACAGTGCGCATCACCGTCACCGCACAGGATGGCAGTACCAACTCGTATACCCTGACGCTGCTTCGTGAGGCACCGAGCAGCGATTCCTCGCTTTCTTCGCTGACAGCTTATAAAGCGACCGATACCAATACCAACTTAATCCCCAATTTCTCAGCCGACGAATATACTTATGACATTACCGTCCCCTATGCCACCGGTGAATTGACCGTTTCCGCAACGCCCAACAGTCCGTGGGTCACGATGAACGGCGACGGTGCCATCACTTGGGGCGGCCCTGTAAAAGCGCTGTCGTTCGCCGAGCATATTCTCAAAAATTTCACCAAAGAGCAAACCGATAAAACCTTTATGCTTAACCGTCCACAAGCGGTCGACGGCGTATTTGAACCCAGTGCTTTGACCACCATTACCGCCTCCATCACGGCAGAGGACGGCAGCACGGTTTCGACTTACACATTGAACGTGACCCGTCTTGCGCCAAGTACCAACACAAACTTACAATCTCTTTCGGTAGCCGGCAAAACCGGCACCGTCTATCCATTTGAATATGGGGTCCCCTTTTCGCCCGATCTAAAGGACTACCTCGTCTATATCCCCTACTCGACCGGCACCTTGACCCTCACAGCACAGGCCGAGGATGCGGTCTCCTCGTTGGCATTGGCACTAGATGCCGGCCGCTACAGTTATTCCAAGGTCCCCAGCGCCTATAAGCCGGGTATCCCGACCATTTTTACCATTAAGAACATGGGGCCGGTCGCATTTACCGGCCATGAAAATCCGAATATGAAACCGATTACATTATCCTTGACCGTAACCGCCGAAAGTAAAAATGTCACCGCGCCGCCGTACACCATTGAACTGCAACGCAACGAACCCAGCGGCGATAACAAACTGAAGTCGCTAAGTATCACCGACCAAAACGGTACACCCATTGATAAATTTTCGTTTAATCCCGAACAGCTGGAATACGAGTGCACCATCCCCTATCTGGCTGATAAGCTCATTTTAACACCGGTGGTCAACGATGAATTGAGTAGCGTTGCAGTGAATGGCGACGCAATTGCTGCATCGAGACCCAGTTATACCACAAAAATATTAAAGACCGGCAGCGTGGAAATCGTCACTGTTGTGGTCACGGCCGAAAATGCTGCAACGCGAACCTATACCATTAAGGCTACACGTGAAAAACCCTCGACCGAGGCGCGTCTCGCTTCACTGAAAGTGGATGCCCTAACGCTCACGCCAAAATTCAACCCCAACACGCTAAAATACAAGCTCACGATACCCGAGGGCACGTCGGGCATGACCGTTACGCCAACCGCCGTCGACCCCTTTGCCACCATTACGATAAATGATGCCGCTGTCGCGAGCGGCACATCCTCGGCCAAGATCATCCCAACCGATGCATCTTCAAAGGTTTATATCGTAGTGACAGCACAGGATGGAAAAAACCAAGAGACTTACATTCTTTCCATCACCGATGAAAATCTTATTGAAAAAAGCGATAATGCCGACCTTGAGCGTTTAAGCTTTGTCACCGCTTCCATGTCACCGCGTTTTAATCCTTCGATTGAAGCGTATGAAGTCTATGTCAAAGACGATGTCTATTCGGTGGATATCATCCCCCAAACCGCCAACCGTTACGCCACCGTCACTGTGTTTAACAGCAGTAAGGAAATTGGCGACCACGACGGCAATTTCGCCGCATCACTGCTGGAGGATGAGACGGAGTTTACGATTGAAGTGATTTCGCAAGATGAGTCGGCCATCAAGGAATATGTTGTCACTGTCTATCGCGGGGATGAGGATAAACAGGGCATCTATAAACCCATCACAGTGGATGATATCAATTTTGAAGAGGCGGATCCCATCCGAATAGACATCACGAAATATCCTATTGTTACCGCCGAGGTCTTCAATAAACTAAAGCGCGACTACCCTCAAAAGAGCATCCTGTTCGAGGGCAATGATTACACGCTGAGCATCAAGGGTTCGGATATGAAAGCGCTCATTCCCAACACTGAAAAATATGACCTTTCAATCACTTTTTCGCCACCGGATGAAGAAAAGATTTGGGAAACAATAACCGATCTCGATTCGGACAACAATGACCTTGAACCTGTATATATCCACTTTAACCACCATGGCAATCTGCCTGCGCCAATGAAATTTACCATCAGCCTCGGTTCAGCCTACCGCAACCGTGAACTTTTCTGGAATTACTATAACATGGAACGTGAACGAATCGACTACTATGGCTATGTTGTCAGCAACGCCAAAGGTGCTTTTTCTGTGCCGCTCACCCACATGAGTACCTACATCTCAACCGAGGACAAGATTATAGATGCCGAAAACAAAGTGGGCGCCCTGCAAGGGTATTACACAACGGGTAAAGACAACCCCAACACCGGCAGCGAGGTGTAACACAAATGAAATTTTTACTCTCTATTCTAGCCGCCATACTGGTCGTTATAGCCGGCGCGGGCGGGTACTACATCTACCGTCAAACTTCTAGCGCCGGGATAGCCTTACCTTGGCAAAACGATACCCCTGTCAATGCGTCCTTGGACGAGCGCACCGGCCAAGGCGGTGTCACCATGGGCACAATTGAAAAACCCAGCTCAGCCTTTGCGGTACCTGACGCGCTCGCCGCGGCTATCAAAACCAACCCCGATACAGTGGCTTGGTTGGAAGTGCCCGGTGCCCAGGTCAACGACAGTGTGCTGCAAGCACTGGATAACCTTTATTATGAGCGCCGGGACGAACGAAAAAACTACAACATATATGGCTGCTATTTTATGGACTATGAGTGCCCGATCTCAACGCGTGAGGTGCTTGCGCCCAATACCGTCATCTACGGGCACAGTGCGCCAAACGATAACCCCGACGGCAAGCGCTTTTCTAAATTGTTCAGATACACCGATCCCGAAGTGGCTGCTGCAAATCCATGCATCACATTGACCACCCAAGACGAGCGCCTGTTATGGCAAATTTTTGCTGTGTTCTATACCGACGTGCGTTTTGACTATATTCAGGTGCATATTTCGGGCGAACAGATGAAGGACATTGCAGACCAGGCCATAGCATCTTCCATTTATGATTACGGCATCGGTATCACACCAGAGGACAAAATTTTAACACTTTCTACCTGTTCAGACCGCGACGGCCAAGATGGCACCCACCGCTTTGTTGTTATGGCGCGATTAATGCCGGAAGCATCCCTGGATCCTGGACGAGCCACTGTTGTCGAAAAAACGAAATAGCAGTTGCATTATGTCGTTATTGCTTATATACTGAAAGAGTTGCCTTGAATAATCTATCCTAGGAGGTGCGTGTGGTTGATATTTAATCGACAGGTTAACCAGGCTATGGAAAGCGGTATGGATGCGATCTGGATGAAGATGCGTGCACACACGGATAACATTGCCAATTACAGCACACCCGGCTACAAAGCAAAAAAAGTTGCATTTCACGAAGTTTTTGATTCAGTTTCGGAAAATCAATCGGGGAAAATGGTGCTGCGCGCCACTGTTTCCACCGACAAAAACACCGAGGCGCGTGTAGATGGCAACAACGTCAATATGGAATACGAACAGCTGGAACTATGGAAAGCACAGACACAATATGCCGCGCTAACATCTAAAATCAACAGTGATTATACGAATTTACGCACTGTGATCAATACCCTTAGCAAGTAGCTGCCAGTTTGGTTGAGAAAGGATTAATTTGTATGTCCTCGTTTTTAAACGCCCTTAATATTACCGGTTCAGCCCTTACCGCCGAACGTTTTCGTATGGATATTATTTCGCAAAATCTGGCCAACATCGATACAACCATGACTCAGGGCGGCACCCCTTACCGCCGAAAGCAGGTTGTTTTTGAAGAGCGGCCGATGGATTTTAAAGCGGCCTTGAAGGATGCGCACCGCAAGCTGGGTGGGGGTGTCACGGTGGCCAAAGTAATTGAAAGTCAGGAAGATTTCATTCCTGTCTATGATCCTGAGCATCCACACGCCGACGAAAATGGGTATGTGATGAAACCCAATGTTGACCGCGCGGAGGAAACTGTTGATCTGATGGCTGCTTCTACCGCTTATAGCGCCAATATTACAGCACTCAATATTGTGAAACAAATGACTGCAAAGGCGCTTGAACTAGGCAAATAATTAAAACCCTCCTGTGGATTAATGCCCACAGGGGGGCTTTTTATTTTACTTTATCGCTTGTATGTTTCTTATAATTTTTATTAACATTAATAATGATATTGTATTTTTTAGTCAGAGAACCCCTGTTCCAACATCCGCCCAAAAAGGTAATATATTTATCAATTGTAATTAAATTCATCAAAAACAAGTTACCATTTTGCCGTAAATCCCTTGACGTTGCTATTATAAAGCATGTATACTGGATCTACCAAACTGCGCGATTATTTTATCGTTTTTTGTATTTTATATTGATATATTGTCGATTTTTCTCCGTTATTTATCAAAAGAGGGTTGAATTATTCAAAATAAGCGCACGACAAATTCTGCTTTCTTATTGCAATAATTGCATCCCACTTGAGTCGCGCATTGTTCTTCTTGCTTATCTCAAGGTCCGTATTTTAATATGGGTTATTTTTATGGTGAATGCACCGAGAAAGGTTCAGTGGTAATCATGTTTATTGTCCCTATTAGTGAATTGCAGCCAATAATACCAACCCAAGCGCACCGGCCCACCGATCAGATTGGCGCCGGAGCCAACTTTGAACACGTGCTAAAAAATGCCATCCAGAACATAGACGATCTTCAAAGCATCGCAGACAAAGATGCGATTGACTTGGCTCTTGGACGTACCGACGATCTGCATAGTGTCCAGATAAATGCCATGAAAGCGACCACAGCCATTGAGCTCACCACCGGTATAACCGCCAAGGTTCTTTCTGCATACCAGCAAGTTATCAACATGCAGCTTTAAGCGCTGCCCTACAATTTGGCGAATTGCCCTAAAATAAGTTTTTAAGATGCTGGAGATAAAATGGCTGAACAAATAAAAAAAGCACTAACATCTATAAAAGAATATTGGGTGCAGCTAGCCCCCACCCGTAAAAAATTATTTGCTATTATTGCTGGTGTCGTGTTGGCTTTTGCCGTCGGCGTTACAGCCTTTTTAAATTTTAACGGCGGTAGCTATGTCCTGCTTTATGAAAATATGGCAAACGACGAAAGTGTTGAGGTATATAACGCACTTCAGGCATTGAACATCCCCGCACGTATGGCCAACGGCGAGGTGGAAGTACCCCGCTCAGAGCAGGAATATGCCAAAGCGCAGTTAGCGATTCAGAACATTCCTCAGACAACGCTTTCCTATGATATTTTTACCGGCAGCGGTGGGTTGACCACCACCGATTTTGAAAAAAGGCAGCTGTTGGTTCAGCAGCTGCAAAACCGCCTCCAGGATACCATCCGGCAATATAAAGGCATTAAAAACGCGCATGTTACTTTAAGCATTGCGCAGGAAAGTAACCGCGTTTGGGAAGCCACACCCCAGCGCAGCACCGGCAGTGTATCTGTTGTGTTGGAGCCGGGGTTCACCTTATCCCGCGATCAGGTTTCGGGTATTAAATTTTTAGTTGCCTCAAGCGTTGGCAGCACTATGGCTGCAGGCGATGTTAAAGTTATAGATGCCGCTACTGCCATCAGTTTAAAATCCAGAGAAGACTCCGACATGAGCACGACCGACATAGGCCTTGAGCGTCTTGGGTTTGAAGAGCGCATTGAAAGCCGCCTGACAGAAAAGGTTCTCAATGTGCTGACCATTGCCTACACGCCCGAGGATATCCGTGTTTCCGCTACAGTTGCGCTTGACTATAACAAGATGCTAACCGAGAGCAAGCAGTACAGCCCTTCAAACGATTCTAAAAATAACGCCGGCGTACTTTCGCACGAAACGCAATCGCACGCCGGTGAGGGCACCGAAATTGCCGGCGGTATAGTCGGCGAAGAAGACAACACCGACACACCTGTCTATGTAGACCAAGATGACGATGGCACCATTGATTATATCAACAGCTCCAGCAGCCGTGATTACGCGGTGAGCTACATCACGCAACAGATTGAGAAAGATCAAGCAGAGCTGATCAGCGCCTCATTGGCCATCACCATCAAAGGTGATGTCGATGACATTACGCGCAACTCCATCATCGAAAATGTATCCAAGGCAACCAACATTGAAGAAACGAATATTTCAGTGCAAAACTTCGTCGTCGATGATGGATATATCGCGACACAGGCCAATCCATCAAGCTTATGGGATAATCCGATGATCATCATAATTATTGCCGCACTAGGCGCGCTGTTGCTCATTATCCTAATCGTTATTATCGTTTTAATTCAGCGTAAAAAGAAGCGCAAAAAAGTCCCGGAGAGTGCCGAGGAAGCTGTGGCTCCCATCAGCCTTGATCTTCAGCGCGAGCTTGAAGCACGCAAACGTGTGCTAATGGAGAGTGCCGAACTTTCAAAGCAAGAGGATGCCATTACCGACGAAATGAAAAACTTTGCACGCGGGAACCCAGAAATCACAGCCAATATCCTTCGAACGTGGCTTAAGGAGGATGAAGATTAATGGCACAGCAGGTATATACAAGTCTCCAAAAGGCAGCGGCTGTTATGATCGCCTTAGGGTCGCGTGAAGCGGCAGAGGTGTATAAGCACCTGCGCGATGACGAAGTGGAGCAGCTCACCATTGAGATTGCCAAGATCAATCGACTTCCCAACGAAGAGATGAAACTTATTGTCGATGACTTCTACGGACTTTGTTTGGCACAAAAGGTCATCGCTGAAGGCGGCATCGATTTTGCCAAAGACGTTCTTGAAAAGGCCTTTGGCCCACAACAAGCGGTTTCTTACATGGACCGCGTAACTAAATCCCTCAAAACAAAATCTTTTGATTTTATCCGCAAAGCCGATTATAAAAGCTTGCTTAATATTTTGCAGAATGAACATCCACAAACGATTGCGCTGATTCTATCCTATGCCCGAGCAGAACAGGCTTCTAAAGTCATTTCCGAGTTTGGGCCCGAGCTGCGTATTGAGGTCATCGAACGCGTCGCAAAACTCGACCGCGCCTCCCCTGAAATGATTAATATCATCGAAAAAATTTTGATTAAAAAATTTGGTTCCATTATTTCGATGGATCTCATGGAGTTGGGTGGCGTCAATCACGTCGCCGACATTATGAATAACGTCGACCGCAGTACCGAAAAGCAAATCTTCGATGAACTCGGGCTCAAGGATCCTGAACTGGCCGACAATGTGCGCAAGCTGATGTTTGTCTTTGAGGACATTGTGTTTCTGGACGATATGTCGATTCAGCGCTTTCTGCGCGATGTCGACTCCAAAGATCTGGCTGTCGCCCTCAAAGGAACAAATGCCGAGGTTTCGGCCGTTATCTTCAACAACATGTCCAAGCGAATGCAGGAAAGCATCGCCAGCGATATCGAATTCCTTCACAATGTGCGTATGCGTGACGTTGAGGCTGCCCAGCAACGTATCGTTGATTCTATACGCAAGCTTGAGGAGGAAGGTGAACTGGTCATTTCGAAGGGCGGAAAGGATGATGTGATTGCGTAGAATTTATAAACCGGCCAACGTAACCACTTCAGAAACGTGTTTTCTGCTCGGCGATACCGGTGAACAGACTTCAGCCGAGGGGGGCGATGATGGCGATGGCTTGGACGACCCCGAAGAGCGCAAAAATGCAACGCATACCCATATGAACCAAAATGATAATTCAAATGAGTTAGCGAACAAGCATCGCCATACTGTGCAGGATATGGCCCGGCTTGAACAACTGCGTGACCAGATTATTGCACAGGCTACGGCAGAGTCCGCCCGCCTGATTGAAAAAGGGCACGCCAAAGCACAAACCGAATACCAAGCAGCGCTCGCCCGTGCCTCAGCGCAAATTGAGCGCGACCGCCAAGCGGCCTGCATGGAGGGGCAGCAGCAAGCACTTCATCAGACCAAAGAGGATATCACCACCTGCATCCGCAACATTGAACAAACCCTCATCCATTTAGAAAGCACCCAAGCACGTTTCATCACCGGCTATGAGCAGGATCTTAAATGGATGTCCCTTGAAATAGCGCAAAAAATTTTGATGGACAAAATTAGCGCTGATGATACCCAGTTGGTACCGCTGGTAATGAACGCCGTTAATTCTGTGAGTGATACCCCTTGGATGTCGGTCGAAATTTCAGAGCACATGACCGGCCTATTAACACAACTTCAGCAAAAACTGCAAAGCGCGCCCGCCGGCAGCAAAGTGAATATCAGGCTAAATGATGCCCCGCCCGACACCTGCATCATCGAAACACCCGATAAATTTTTTGACGCATCAATCAGGCAACAAATTGAAAACCTCAAAGGCTATTTTGCCGCTGAGCAGGTAACGCACCATGAATAGAGCCTACTACAAAAACCTCTTGAAAACCAGCGACCTATATACCCAAATGGGTAAAATAGATAAAATCATCGGCATGACTATTGAAGCCACCGGCATTACTTGCAGCATGGGCGATGTTTGCCAGATCATTGTTGAGAAATCCGCAGTCCCTGTTGCCGCAGAGGTGGTTGGCTTCAAAGAAAACCGTGTGCTGCTTATGCCCTACGCCGATACCGAGGGCATCCGTCAGGGAAGCCGTGTGCGCAACACCGGCGAAAAGCTGATGCTCAAAGTCAGTGATCAGCTCATCGGCCGCACTGTCAATGCCCTTGGGCAACCCATCGACGGCGGCCCTCCTATTGAGGGCGGTGTTCCCTGCTTAATCGGCGGTACTCCGTCAAATCCCATGCAGCGCCCTCGAATCGACACCCCCATCGAAATGGGCGTTCGCGCTATAGACGGCTGCCTCACCATCGGAAAAGGACAGAGAATGGGTATTTTCGCCGGAAGCGGTGTGGGTAAAAGCACCCTAATGGGCATGTTGGCACGCAATGTCAAAGCCGACGTCAACGTCATCGCACTGGTCGGTGAGCGCGGGCGTGAAGTCGTGGAGTTCCTCAATCGCGACCTTGGCCCCGAAGGACAAAAGCGTTCGGTCATGGTGGTCGCCACAAGCGATCAGCCTGCCATGCAACGCAGTAAATGTGCGCTATCCGCCACCGCCATTGCCGAACATTTCTGCCGCCAAGGCAAGGATGTATTGCTGATGATGGATTCTCTCACCCGATTTTGTATGGCACAGCGAGAAATAGGTCTTTCGGTCGGTGAACCCCCTGTGGCCAGAGGCTATACGCCGTCGATATATGCGGCACTGCCAAAGCTATTAGAACGCGCCGGAAACTTTGAAAAAGGCTCAATTACCGGTATTTATACCGTCTTGGTTGAAGGTGACGACACCAATGAGCCAATCGCCGATACCGTTCGCGGTATTATCGACGGCCACATTATTTTGTCCCGAAAAATTGCAGCAAAAAACCATTATCCGGCAATAGATCTGCTCAATAGTGTCAGCCGTTTGATGAATGATATCGCCGAAAACCCGCAGAATAAAGCGGCCGCAAAACTGCGAAATATGATGGCAGTCTATGAAAATAACCAAGATTTGATTTCCATTGGCGCTTACAAGCATGGATCCAATCACGAATTAGACGAAGCGATGTCGCACATCGATGCTATAAACGATTTCTTACAGCAGGCAGTTGACGAAAAGGTGCCGTTTGACACCACCGTTGCGGCACTGTGCAAAATTGTACAGACGCAATAGACCAAGATTAAAACGAGGAGGGATCACGCGCAATGAAAAAGTTTTCATTTCCGCTAGAAAGCGTGCTGCGCTACAAAGGCTCGCTTCTCGACGAGGAGAAGAACAAACTGACTACGCTGCGCATCGAATTGAACCGCCTCGAGGATGAAATAGCAAAAAATGCACATCAAGTGATGTCAAGTGACCAACAACTAAAAGCCTTGGCCCAAAAGGGATGTTGTGTCACGACGCTTTGCAGTATCAGCTTTAAGATTGATAACACCCGCCGGCTGCTTGAGGATTTAAAGGCCAGTCGTGCCAAACAGGCGCTCTTGGTAGAAAAACAGCTCGCCGTGGTCGTCAAGGTTAAACAATCGGTCTCCGGAATAGAACGCTTAAAGGAAAGACATCTTGAAGATTACCGCGGGGCCCAGCTCAAAGAGGACGCGCTTATCCTAGGTGAATTGGTCAGCACAAAATATGCGCGTGCTGCCCATTCAAAATAAATCCGTTATCTGTTTTATGAAAGGAGGTGAAAACATGAACAACATGACAGTACAAACCCCACAGGTTGTCACCTCGCCCATTCAATCAGCATCTATTATGCCAAAATCATTGGAGGATCTAAATACCGGCAGCCTTGGCAACAATGCTGCCCATTTTCTCAACCTTTTGACTGCGGTTCTGGATACCGGCGGCGAGTCAGCTTTAACAGCGCAACTTAAAAAAGATGCCGAAATACTTGGCGCTCAGATGAACGCCGAAATGCTGACGCTCAATCCGCTTTTTACTGTGATGCTGACCGACCAAAGTACCCAAGCCACGCCGAACACATTACAGCAAAATGCCGTATTCGGTCCATCGCGCCAGTTGCAATCGCTTTCCTCTACCGCCAATCTACCACTTTCTTCCGAATTGCTCTCGCAACTGCAACAGGCTATTGAGGCTGCTGAAACCCCCGTTTCTACAAACGCTAGCAGCGCCACCACTTTTGCAACTGCGGCGCAAGCAACAGGGCGAGATGGTGACGCGACTGCATCCATTTTGTTGAATGCTGCTTCGGATGAAGCGTCGGCTTTACAAGGGCAATCGCGGTTTGCGCATGCGGTCACCTTAGCGCGTCAGTTGCTTAAATCAGCGAACCAGCCTGCTGCCGACACCGGCGAAATCGATTTGGATGATCTCCAGAAAAAAGTGGATGCAGGTGCTTTTTTGTCCCAGTTGACCACGGCTGCCAACACCGGCACAACCATTGGTGCTGATCAAGTTTATAAAAATTTAGATGCACAGGCGCTTTTTAACCAAATACAAACATCCCTTACCCAACACGTCCATGAAAGCGTAACAGACTTTACGATCACGCTAAGTCCCGAGGGCCTGGGCAAGATTACCGTCAAGCTGTTGGAAGACGGCGGAAAAACCACATTGAGTCTGGCAGCCTCCAACGCGAATGTACAACGCCTGTTAGGTAGCGAACTCAACAATTTACGCGATATCATGCGGCCTTATAACGTAGAGGTCACGCAGGTTGTCCAAAGCAACGAACCGCAAAATATGGATATGCAGCAGCAATTTTCTCAGCATTTCTCCGGACATAACCATCCCGGTCAACACCCAACCTCATCCTTCGCGTATGACCCGGACTACGGCGAAATCGCCCCCTCAGGGGATCTGTCGCCACCGGTCACTCTCCCCGATTCGGTACTGGATGCCTATATCTAACGAAAGGAGGACATTTAATTGAGCAGTAGTGTTAGTGATTTATACGGTGTAAATACCCCTCAAACAGTCAATGCGGTCTATGACAATAGCGGTGCCTCGGAGCTTGGACTCGATGACTTTTTTACGCTGATGATCGCCGAGTTGAAAAACCAAGATTTCACCAAACCCGTGGATAGTTCGCAATATGTGCAACAGTTGGCGCAGTTTGCAACAATGCAGCAAATGCAAAATTTAGCCTATTACTCCAAAACCAATTATGTGATGAGCCTTGTCGGAAAAGATGTCACCGTTGCAAAGCTGTCCCTTGGCGGCAACGTCAATGCCAAGTCCGGCCCGGTCGAAAAAATCACCCTTTCCGGTGGAGACTACGACATTTATGTCGACGGAACTGCCTATTCGCTTCGCGAGATTATGTCTGTCAACGCCCCCGAGATTACAGATGATCAAGCATTAAATGCTGTTTCAAACATGACGCCCCATCTTTTAAAACGAACCGATTCCGGCGCCCAAATTGCTTGGAACGCCCCCGCATCCTCAGGCGAGACACAATACTACTATAGTGTCTATTACGCCGAGAACGAGGCGTTTGATTCGGTCTCACAAGTCAAGCAGGGCACGCTTGTCGCCAGCCTAAAGGATGGCACCGATGCGCTGGAAGCTTCATTGTCCGATCTTGAACCGGACACAACCTATTATGCCAATGTCATTATTAGCACCTCGCAGGGAGATGAAGCGGCTTATCAAAAGCTGACATTCACGACCAAAGACACTTGATCACCTTAACAGATACGCCATGGAGGGCAAAATTGTGGATAACCTATATCTCGGTAGACTGTCCCTTCCCATTACAACAGGAATCGCCCAACCCTATCGACCCGAAACCGCATCTTCTTCACCTGATGCACTGCCCCAGTCGGACAGCGGCTCTTTTCAGTCGCTGCTTCAACAGCAATTGCAACAAAATGCAGGCGTGGCGTTTTCCAAACATGCTGTTTCACGTGTGGCACAGCGCGACATAGCGTTGACCGACAACAGCCTTGAGCGCCTGAGCCAAGGGGTAAAAATTGCACAGGAAAAGGGGTTGGATTCTGCATTAATCTTAATTGATAAAACCGCTTTTATCGTCAGCGCACTAAATAACAAGGTGATTACCACCGTGGGTGAAAGTGATCTGACAGGCAACGTATTCACCAATATTGACGGTACCGTGATTATATAAAGCCGGACCTTTTAGGAAGCTTTAACAATCCCGACCGACTTGACGGATTGTAGCACTCGGTATCGCCCCGAAAAGGAGCAAAAAATTATGAACAGATCCCTATACTCCGGCGTTTCTGGTTTGAAAGCGCACCAGACGCGCATGGACGTTATCGGTAACAACATTTCCAACGTCAATACATATGGATTCAAAGCAAGCCGCGTCACTTTTCGAGATGTCTATTATCAAACTGTGAATTCGGGCAGCGCGGGGTCTTCAACCTCGGGCGGCACCAACCCGGGCACGATTGGTTACGGCACGCAAGTGGGCTCGATCGACTTGCTGATGGGACAATCTTCTTTCACCATGACTGACAGCGCGATGGATTTAGCCATCGACGGAGAGGGTTTTTTTCAGGTTCAGGATGCGGATGGAAACAAGTTTTTTACCCGCTCCGGCGCCCTGACCTTTGACTCGGCCGGCAACCTCGTGGATGCGCAGGGCAATTTTGTGCTCGGTATCTCAGGTGACCCCCTCGGCAAACCCACCGGCAGTAACCTCATTCAGTTAAATCTCCCGTCGGTCACACCGGCGGCTTCCTCGGCGTCGACCACCATTAACGACGTTGAATATACTCTGTCCACCTCAAACAACACGGCCGCCGGCAATATCTCGATGCAGCTTATGCAGGGTACCGGCATGACCGACGGCGTTAAAGCAACTGCTCAGGTGGGCACAAATGGTATCGTCGTCACGTTAAACGCCAACGAGCGTTTTGCATCACTGGATGATTTAAATACCGCCATCAACGACGCCATTGAGACTTATATGCAGGATAGTACCGGCGCCAGCCATCCGGCCGGTAACTTCACACTTTCCATGAATCCCGCCGATGCGGGAAATTGGCCGTTGAACGGCGAGGACATCTGTTCAACCGATTTTGCACTACAGTCCGGCGAGGCCACCAATTGGCCTGCCCAATCCATCGGCGGCGGTTTTTCGCCCGCCGGCACCACCGGCAGCACTTTCGGAAGCGCCTTCTCAACCGGCGCCAATGCCCTTGAAAACTTTGAAGTCGCCTATGATTCAACGGCTGAAACCATGACCGTCACCATGACAATCAACGGCCAATCCTATACCGGTGTTGTCGATTCCAGCAAAACCGAAGCCGGTACCATGAAACTGACCAACGGCGCCAATTCCTCGGATTACATCATCATGGATCGTCCGAGTTACTCGAGTATCGCCAACGCCATGATAAGCGCCAACCCCGCCCTGGACGACGGAAGCGGAAATCTGACCGACGGCACATGGGACACGCTGAGCACCGCGGGTGTAACAGCGAGCGACACCACCTTTACCGCTGCAACCCCCAGTAATGCGCTTGGCCTTGCAGGCAGCAAAATGGTTCTTTCCGGCGGCACCGAGGGCGGCTCACAGGGTATTGAAAGCCTGACCGGTGTGGCCGTGAGTGCCGACGGCTCCATTATCGCCACACACGCACAGCTTGGCGAGGTTGTTGTTGGCCAAATCAATCTTGTCTCTTTCGCTAACCCCGAGGGTTTGGTTCAGTCAAGCGGCACCTATTTTGCCAGCTCCCCCAACAGCGGAGAAATGAGTTGTTGCCGGCCCGGAACCGATGGTTCAGGTAAATTGGTGGCCGGATCACTTGAACTTTCAAACGTGGACCTGTCAAAAGAATTTTCCGACATGATTACAACCCAGCGCGGTTATCAGGCCTGTTCCCGTTTGATTACCGTCTCGGATGAGATGCTCGAAGAGCTGGTCAACCTAAAACGGTAACGTAAATTTACAGCAGCCATGGGGCTGCTGCCACAGGCGATAAATTCGTTTGCCGCTTGTGGCAGCAGAACCAACCAGATTAATTTAAGGAGAATCTTTTGATGATCTTACTGACAAAGCTCAATGGTCTTGAGTTTATATTAAACTGCGACCACATCGAAACGATTCAAGAAAGTCCCGATACGACCATACATCTCACCAATGGTAAAATATATATCGTTCGTGAAAGTATGCGGCAGGTAGTGGAACTGACTACCGATTACCGAAAAAGTCTTTTTAACAAGTTATTTAACCGAGGTGATTTTGGTGGCTAAAGGAAAAACAGCAAAACAAAAAGGATCCAAAAAAAGCACCTTTGATATTTTGACATTAGTCGGACTCGTCGGTGCTCTTGCGCTGATATTATTTGGTATTGTCTTTGTAGAGGCCCCCAAGCCGAACGCCGCTAATTATGATGAGGCCATGGAAGCTTATAAAACCACAGGCCCATTTGCAATGAACCGGTTTGGCGGTTTTGTAAACTATTCCAGCCTTGCAATTACGTTTGGCGGCACAATTGCGGCCTTGATGGTCTCTTTTCCCGCCTCTTCCTTTAAAAAGATTCCCAAGCATCTAAAAATAGCTTTTTTCCCTATTATCTATGATTCCCAAAATTACATAGCACAAATCGTGGATTTTGCTAAAGAAGCGCGTTCAAAGGGTCTTTTATCTCTGGAAGACAAGCTTCAGGGCGCATCCGATCCCTTTTTAAAAAGCAGTTTGATGCTTGTCGTGGATTCGGTCGAGCCGGAAAAAGTCCACGCGCTGTTGGACTCTGAACTTGGCCACCTTGAGGACCGCCACGCACAGGTCTGCGCTTTTTATGAAAAAGGTGCTGCCTATGCGCCGGGTTTTGGCATGATCGGCACTCTGATTGGTCTTGTAAACATGTTAGCCGACATGTCTGACGCCGCAGCAATCGGCCCCGCCATGGCAACAGCACTGTTGACAACACTGTACGGCAGTATGATGGGCAATATTTTTTTCAACCCTATTGCAAATAAGCTGAGAGTGCGTCACGACGAAGAGTTTTTATGCAAAATTCTGATTTGTGAGGGTGTTGAGGCCATTCAGGCCGGTGAAAACCCCCGTTTTATTCAAGAAAAACTTCAGATGTTGGTGCTACAGGAAAATAAAAAAGAAAAAAAGAGCAAGAAAGCCGCTGGAAAATCAGCTGAATAAGGCCGCTTATCACTTGATAGCATCTCTAAGGGAGAGGGGGATTATATGGCCCGACGAAAAAAACGTGCCGATGGCGGCAGCGGTTATAACTGGATGGACACCTACGGCGACATGGTAACCCTGCTTTTAACTTTTTTTATCATGTTGTTTAGCATGTCGACCGTCAACGAAGAGAAGTGGGAAATTTTAGTCCGCTCATTTTCAAAAAATCCCAATGGCGATACGGCTCAGATTGTTCTGATTCCGGAGGGCGATGGCGACGACATTGCACCAGCAAACGGTACAACGCAAAATATGGGTGATAAGCTAACCGATAATGCGCTCCCCACCGACCTCAATCAACTCTACGAATATCTCAAACGGTATGTTGAAGCAAATCAAATGACGGCATCAGTGTCGATCTCCAAAGATTCTGCCAATAATGTTTATATCCGGTTTGATAACAATATCTTTTTTTCCGGCGACAGCTACACGCTACGTCAAGAGAGTTACCCGATTCTCGATTTTTTAGGCGATTGCTTAAAAAATGTGGAAGATCAGATTTTTGTCACGCGCGTCAATGGCCATACCGCTGCCATTCCGAACGATGAAAACTATCATATTAGCGATTGGACACTTTCAGGAGAACGCGCCAGTCAAGTCGTTATTTATTTTGAAGAAAAATCAAACCTTGATCCCCAAAAGCTGATGTGCAACGGTTATGGAAAAAACCATCCAATCGAAAGTAATGACACACCCGAAGGACGCGCTAAAAACAGACGTGTAGAAATTATGGTGTTGGGCAATTCGTTTGATAAAGACAATCCGGAAGATCTTTATTCCATACTTTCTCACTTAGTCAGCGCCGAATTTTTTGAAGACAATAGCAGTAATACCAAAATTATCAACTCGGACCAAAAATCCTTGGATGGAAGCACGCCCGCTATTTTTATGCCTGCGGATGATGCGACCAACGCCAGTCCCGATGATACGTGACAGCCAAATTCCCTAGCGTTTATTTTTTAGACAGGTGGTGAAGCCATATGCCCGATATTCTCTCACAATCACAAATTGACACGTTGCTCAAAGGGATGAGCAATGGTAATATAGAAGTCAAGAACGAAAATTCTGAAAAGAGAATCAAGGAATACGATTTCTATTCACCAAAAAAGTTTACGAAAGAGCAGCTGCGCAACGTAGACAGCATTCACGAAAATCTCGCGCGGTTGCTGTCTTCCTACTTTTCAGGTTCGATGCGTATCAACAGCGAGGTCAATCTGTTGCAGGTGGAAGAGCAGCGGTATTATGAATTTAACAACGCGCTGCCCGACACAACGCTCATGAGTTTGATGGAGCTCAAGCCGGGTGATAAAAACATCAGCGATTTTACTATGATGTTGGACGCATCCTCTAGTCTGGCATTTTTTATGATCGATCGCCTGCTGGGCGGCGTCGGAAACGGCGTTATTTTAAGCCGAGACTACACCGATATTGAGCTGGGCATTATGCGCAATATCTTTCAGAAATTTTCATCCTACATACAGGATGCATGGCGCGATTATATTGATGTTGATATCGGCTTAGACACCATTGAAACAAACCCGAGACTGATTCAGATTTATGCGCCGGAGGATATTGTCGTCATCGTCTCTTTTGAGGTGAAAATGCAGGATGTTATCGGAACAATCAACATTTGTATTCCGGCGATCGGCTTAGAAGAGTTGATGGGCAGTTTCGTTTCAAAATATACGCGCATCTCTAAAAGTCTTTCGGACGATGCCAAGAAAGAAATGGCTAAAAAAGTAATTCAAAAGGCGCTATATGCATCAGATCTTAAAATCAACGCAGTGCTCGATGAAGTTCAGATGGATCTGGAGGATATATTGCATCTTCGTGTGGATGATATTATAAAGCTGGAAAATGCGGCAAGCGGCGACGTTAAGCTTTTGGTGGACAGCCAGCCGTGGTTTTATGGCAAAATGGGTACCGTCAAAACAAATAAGGCCATTAAAGTTACCACGGCATATTCATCCGAAACTTTGAATTGAGAGGAGTGAGATTTAATTTTGGATATTTCAGCAAAAGGTTCCGATTCAGCGCTTTCGGCAGTGGAAATTGATGCCGTTGGCGAAATATTAAATATTAGCATGGGTTCTGCCACGACAGCTGTTTCAACGATGCTGGACAAACAGGTTAAGATCACAACACCGCGCGTGCGGGTTGAATCTTTGGGTTTGGTGGAGTATTCCGCACTTGAACCGGCGCTAAGCATTAAAATAACCTATACAGAGGGCCTGAGTGGTTCGAATGTATTGATCTTTCGTCAACATGACATCCAATTGATTTTGAACCAGTTAATGAGCATAGACGATCCACCCAGCGACGATTTTGAACTCGACGAGTTGAGTATGAGCGCGGCCTGCGAAGTTATGAACCAGATGATGGGTGCTTCAGCTACGGCTTTATCTGAATTGCTTGGTAGAGCGGTTCACATTTCGACCCCTGAGGCACAAATTATCACATCAGATTTTACTTTTTCCGATGCAATCGGCATGGATGCCGATCAACAGATTGTTTCGGTTCATTTCAACATGGATATTCAAGGCGTTATGACTTCAGAGCTTGTTATTGTAATGCCCTGCAATCTGGCAAAATCAATGGTGAGCGATTTTATTGAGACAACGCAACCACAAGAATCGGCTGCGATGCCCACGCCGGGCCCCACAGCACCTGAGGTTATGCCTCCCCAGCCAGCACCACCTTTGCCGGTCACCCCGACGACAGCCCCGCAAGCTTTTGCACCCACCCCTGCTGCACAGCCTGAGCACCAGCCACAGCAAATACCACAAACGTCGGGCGGAGCGGGGCCCTGCTATCCATCCCCTTCCTATTATCCGCCTTATCCGCCCACAGGCGTGCCGGGTTATCCCCCCTATTATTCCTACCCGCCTTATCCCCCCTATCTGCAGCAGTCTGGCACTTCGGCGCCACCGGATCAATCACAAAAAATGGATCCTCATGCGATGGCTCAAGTGCAAAATGTGCAGTTGCCACAGTTCTCTAAGGGCGTCATAATGGGCGAACCGGTTTTGGGTGGCAATACCGATCTTCTAATGAACGTGCCGCTCGATGTCACAATTGAAATAGGTCAAGCGCGCAGAAAAATAAAAGACATTTTATCCTTTGCGCAAGGCACTGTCATCGAGCTTGAAAAACAAGCCGGCGCACCGGTGGATATTGTGGTAAATGGTCAATTGATTGCCCACGGCGACGTTGTGGTTATTGATGATAATTTTGGTGTTCGTATTACCGAAATTCTTGGTACAAGAGCTCTGCTTTCCTCTTTAGAGAAAGAAATATAAGCAATAAACTTAAAATACAAATTATATCCCGAAAGGAATTGGATTTATGGACAAGAAAATTATGATCGTTGACGATGCAGTCTTTATGCGAATGATGATTAAGAACAGCCTCACCAGTAACGGCTACACCAACCTGCTTGAGGCAGCGGACGGGCAAATTGCCGTTGACACTTATAAAGCCGAAAAACCTGATCTGGTCATCATGGACATTACCATGCCGAATATGGACGGCATACAATCTCTACAGGCTATCAAAGAATATGATCCTGACGCCATGGTTATCATGTGCAGTGCTATGGGGCAAGAATCTATGGTGGTCGATGCGATTCGTTTTGGCGCGCTCGACTTTATCGTCAAACCCTTTAAGCCCGATCGTATTTTGCAAACGGTTAAAAAAATTCTTGGGTAAGTTTATTTTAAAGGGTTGGGCGAGGTGAATTATGGGAAATTTTGAAACATTTTCGGTATTTTTTTCTGTTTTTCTCACCTTAGCATTCGTCCTGTTTTTAGCGTGGTTCTTTTTGCGTTGGATTGGTGGACAGGCCTGTGTCCAAAGGCATTCCAAACACATCAAAATTCTCGATAGAGTGGTGATAGACCGCGAAAAATATTTATTGCTCATCACTGCCGGTGACAAGACCCTACTGATAGCAATGAGTGCCGGCGCCATTGAAACTATCTGTGAATTTGACCCACAACAGCAGGCTTTTTTTAACGCCGCGCCCGAATCTGAGCAAAACTTTTCTGCCGTAATCAAACAGATGCTAGCCAAGAAAAACAGTTCATCCGCCAAAAGGGGGGATGGTTTATGACCGATCGCACCCAATGTTTGACAACGTTGAAAAAACAACTGTTGCTTTTTAGCGTGTCATTAATCACCGTTCTTTTTCTGGTGTTTTTTCTACTGAACACCACAGCTCTGGCAGCACCCGGTGTCTCCATTGACTTTATTGCCGATGATACCGCAAACAACGCGATGGGTGTTCTGGATCTGATGTTCCTTTTTGTGTTGATTTCGCTTATTCCAAGCATTTTACTCATGATGACCAGTTTTACGCGCATCATTATCGTGCTTTCATTCATGCGCAACGCGCTAGGCACACAACAATCGCCACCCAATCAGATTCTGGTGGGCCTCGCGCTATTTTTAACGCTGTTCATCATGGCCCCTACTTTTGAAGAAATTAAAACCACGGCCTACGATCCGTATAGAGCCGGTGATTATACTGCGACAGAGGCCGTAGACGCGGCACAGCTGCCACTGAAACGGTTTATGCTCGGGCAAACAACCCCCCAATCGCTCAACCTGTATTTAAGCATTTCAGACAGTACGCTTCCAAAAGTGGAACCGGAAGAGAGCCTGGAAAGTCTGACACGTTTAAGCCTGTTTGTTCTTGTTCCCGCCTTTATCACCAGTGAGCTGGAACGCGCCTTTTTAATCGGCTTTTTGCTTTATCTTCCCTTTTTAATTATCGATATCGTCGTCTCCAGCGTGCTTATGTCGATGGGCATGGTTATGCTACCACCCGCCACCATTTCGCTGCCATTTAAAATTTTATTGTTTGTGTTGGTCAATGGGTGGAGTTTGCTGCTTGGAACGCTTGTGCAGGGTTTCTCATAACCCGCTATAAAATTTAAAGGCGGTGAAGCGCTTGGCGCAAGACCAAATTATGGACATTTTCACGCAGGCGCTACTGGTTGCGCTCAAGCTGGCGGCCCCCCTGTTGGTCACCAGTATTCTAATCGGCCTTGTGGTAGCCGTCTTCCAGGCTGCTACTCAGATTCACGAGCAAACCCTCACCTTTGTGCCAAAGCTGATTATTATCGCCTTTATGATGCTTTTCACCGGGCACTGGATGATCGGCACCATGCTGGATTTTGTACATTGGCTGTTCGGCCTTATTCTTTTGATATGAGGTTACCATTGTGATCATACAGCTTGAGGAACTTCATATCTATCTGTTGGTATTCGCCCGAATGTCCGGTTTTATTTTCTTTAATCCACTATTAGGACGTAAAAACATACCATCTCAAGTCAGAGCCGGACTTGTGCTGCTTCTTACCCTGTTGATTGCGCCGGTATTGCAAACGCCCGATCTGTCATATGACAGCATCGACATGCTGTTATTGCTGTTTCGCGAATTATCGGTGGGTTTTATCTGCGGCTTTGTTTACCAAATTTTTTATTATCTATTGCTGTTTATCGGCGACTGGATGGACACTGAATTTGGTATGGCGATGGCAAAAGTGTTCGATCCCGCAACCAATATTCAGGTATCCCTCACCGGCGGTCTGCTTACAATTTTGTTTGCACTTTACATCTTTGCGACGGATAGCCACCTTGTAATAATTCAAATTTTTGCGCTATCCTTTAAAATTGTTCCGGTTGGTGCGGTTAACCTGTCTCCTGAGGCTTTTCAGTTTATCCTCGAGCTCTTTATCGACGTTTTCTCACTGGTGCTGCGGCTACTGCTGCCATTTGCTGTTGTGGAATTCTCGTTACAGATCGTTTTGGGAATTATGATGAAGCTTGTTCCGCAGATTCACGTTTTTGTTATTAACTTTCAACTCAAGCAAGGTCTTGGACTCATGATGCTGTTTTTGATGGGACCGGTAATCGCTTCTTTTTTAAACAACTATATCATGATCATGCTTGAGAATCTGAACCGGGCGCTGCTGACCCTTGCCTGACCTATTTGGATGCGAGTTAAAAAGGGGGGATGAGAATGCCCGGCGAAAAGACCGAAAAGGCGACCTCTAAGCGAAAACAGGACGAACGAAAGAAAGGTAATATCTTTAAAAGTACTGATCTCATTACGGCGTTTTCGCTGCTCATCACTTTTTATTCACTTAAACTATTAGGACCTTTTATTCTCCGGACAATCGAAACGCTCATCCGTCAATATTTTATCATTGCCGGAACTCAAAAAACTATTGATGGTGCAGATACACGTATTTTCTTAATGGATGCCTATCGCGTTATTGGCTTGTGCGCACTGCCGCTACTTTTGATTAGTGGACTAACCGCCATTGTTTTCACAATGGCACAGACACGCATGTTGGTTACCACCGAAAGTATGAAGTTTAAGTTCAGTCATTTGAACCCTGTCAGTGGTATCAAGAAAATGGTTTCACTCCGCAGCTTTGTCGAACTTATTAAAGCGGGGGCAAAAATAACCATTCTACTTTCTATCGTTTATCAAAAGCTTCTGGACTTTCTGCCGAAATTTCGCACCTTTGTCGATATGGAAATTACTGAGTCATTCAGCGTATTCAGTGATTTTATCATGTCGATTGTCTTGACCGCGGGCGTCGTATTTTTATTGCTTGGCGTACTGGACTACGCTTATCAGTGGTGGGAATACGAAAAAAATCTGCGTATGAGCAAACAGGAAATTAAAGAAGAATACAAACACACTGAAGGCGACCCGCTCATTAAGAGTCGCATCCGAGAGTTGCAGCGCAAGCAGGCCATGAGCCGCATGATGCAAAATGTGCCCACGGCAGATGTCGTGATTCGTAACCCGACGCACTATGCCGTTGCCATCGCGTATAACCCTGATCACGACCGCGCGCCGATTGTGTTGGCAAAAGGAGCTGATCTAGTGGCGCTGCGTATTGTGGCCATCGCCGAAGAGCACAAAGTGACAACCCTTGAGAATAAACCTTTGGCACGCGGCCTTTTTGATGCGGTCGACCTAGGCCGCGAAATTCCAGAACAGTTTTACCAGCCGGTAGCTGAAGTGCTTGCCTTTGTTTACAGTCTGAAAAAGAAGGATTTGAAATAGTTGAAGAAAACAAATAACGTCTTTAACAATATTGTGGCAGTGTTTACAGTCGCAATTATCTTGTTGCTGATTATCCCATTGCCCACAGCACTGCTGGATATGATGTTTATCATGAACCTTACTATTTCCTTTGTAATACTGCTTACGACCATGTACATTACAGAACCTTTAGAGTTTTCAATTTTTCCATCGTTACTTTTAATTACCACCGTGTTTCGCATGGCGTTGACTATTTCATCCACGCGTTTGATTTTAAGTAACAACGGCTATGCCGGTAAAGTCATTGAAACATTTGGCCAATTTGTTATCCGCGGAAATGTTGTCATTGGTCTGGTTATTTTCTTGATTATTGTCATTGTTCAATTTATGGTTATTACCAAAGGCTCTGAGCGCGTAGCTGAGGTGGCCGCACGCTTTACGCTCGACGCCATGCCCGGTAAACAGATGGCAATTGATGCCGATTTAAACTCCGGTTTAATCGACGAATCCCAAGCACGTCAACGCCGTGAGAAGATACAACGCGAATCGGACTTTTTCGGCTCTATGGACGGTGCTACTAAATTTGTTAAAGGCGATGCCATTGTTTCAATTGTCGTCACCATTATCAATTTAATAGGCGGTATTATCATGGGCTTTATGAACCAGGTAGGTAGCTTCAGCCAGATTATGTCGTTATATTCCACAGCAACGGTTGGCGATGGTCTGATGTCCCAGATACCCGCACTTTTAATCAGCATGGCAACCGGTATGATTGTGACGCGCTCCGCCTCTGAATCCAACCTCAATGTTGAGGTTGTTAAGCAATTTTTATCACAACCTCTGGTCCTTATTTTGTCTGGCTGTGTCATGCTTTCACTCTCCTTTATCGGCTTTCCGCCGTTGCAGATTATCCTTGTGTCTGCTATACTGATAGTAACAGGTACCGTCATTTTGAGGAAGCAAAAAGCGGCTCTTGTTACCGAAAGTGCCGCCGCTACGGCCACCCCAACCGAAGAGGTCGCAAGCGAGGCTTCATTTTACAAAAACATCGATAATGTCTACGGTTTACTCAACGTTGAGCCGATTGAATTGGAATTCGGTTACAGCTTGATTCCGCTTGTGGATGAAGCCAGTGGCGGCAGTTTTATAGATCGCGTCGTCATGTTCCGAAAGCAATTTGCCATTGAAATGGGTATGGTTATCCCATCGGTTCGCTTAAAAGACAGCGGCCAGTTAAACCCCAACCAATACTGCATCAAATTTAAGGGCGAACGCATCGCCATAGGGGATGTTTTAATCGACCACTACCTCGCACTGGCCCCAGACAGCAAAGTGCAATCGATAGATGGTATTGATACCGTCGAGCCTGCGTTTGGTATTCCGGCCAAGTGGATCAGCTTGGATAAAAAGAGCAAGGCCGAGCTTGCGGGGTATACGTTAATTGACCCGACCTCTGTCATCATTACCCACCTTTCTGAAGTGATTCGCCAGCACACCTATGAGCTGTTGACGCGTCAGGAGGTCAACAACCTTCTAGTCAATCTTAGAAAAACCAATGAGACGATCATCAACGATATTATCCCCGGCATTGTTAGCGTCTCAACGCTGCAAAAAGTGTTATGTAACCTGCTGCGCGAGGGTGTGCCCATTCGAGATTTAGAGACGATTCTCGAGGTTCTTGGCGATTATAGCGCTACCATTAATGACGCAGATATGCTAACCGAATATGTTCGGCAGTCCCTAAAACGCACCATTTCACATCAGTTTGCCGAGGCTGAACAGCTTAAAGTGATCACGCTCGACGCCAAAATTGAAAACATGATTATGGGCGCGGTAAAAAAACTTGATACCGGATCATACTTGGCCTTAGACCCCACGACCATACAGTCGATTATTTCGGCTTCCGGTGAGCAAATTGATAAGATGCGTGAACTGGTTCCCCACTTGATTATTCTGACATCCCCGATTGTGCGCATGTACTACAAAAAGCTGATTGACCAGTTTTATCCCAACGTTATCGCCCTGTCGTTTAGTGAAATTGACAGCACTGTTCAGATACAGGCGCTTGGTAATATAACGATTGCCTGATTTTGTTCCCAGCGAAGGGAGTGACAAGCTGTGCAGACACAGCCGAATCCAAATGATTCTCAAACACTGCTAAACAGTTATTTAAAATCCCCCAGTGTCGCGCTTCGCAATGATCTAGTCATGCATTTTAGCTACATCCCAAAAACTGTGGCAGCACAAATGCGCGGCATTACTGCCTCCTACGCCGAGGTTGAAGATACTGTCAACAACGGTATCATCACGCTGATTGACTGTATTGAGCGTTTTGACCCACAGAAAAGTGGAAACTTTGAAGCCTACGCTTTTTCACGCATCAAATGTGCCAACATTGACTTTATACGAAAACAAGACTGGCTGCCAAGGCGCGTGCGAAAAACGGCGCGAGACGTTGCCGCCGCCTATGATGACCTTTCTAACAAATTGATGCGGGTTCCTTCTGCTAAAGAACTGGCTGACCACCTTGAGGTGGATGAGTCGATGATCCATAAGCATTATCGTGAAATTTCCAATTCTGTTTTGCTATCTTTTGAGATGTTGCTCAGCAACGTTTCGGAAAACGGCACAGAGGACACCGTCGATGATTTTGAACAACCGGAGTCCTCGTTGATTCGGCGTGAATTGCATCAAAGTTTGATGAATGCGATTGATTCTTTAAGCGAACGCGACCGTCTTGTAATCTCGCTTTACTATTTTGAGCATTTAAAACTCCATGAAATTGCAGAAGTTTTAAAGGTCAGCGAAGCTCGAGTTTGCCAAACGCGCTCAAAGGCTGTTTTAAAACTTCGCAGTCACCTAAAAAACTATTTGGAGGACTAACGGTATGTCAACAGGTTTTTTCACTGCTGCTTCCGGTATGATGATGCAGCAGCGCACCTTAAACGTTATCGCAAATAATATGGCAAATGCCAACACACCCGGATTCAAAACCGAACGCGTGGTTAGTACGACTTTTCAGCAGGCGCTCTTGATGCGTCAACAAGGTTACAACCGCACCTTTATCGGCTCCGGGGATGCAGTGAAAGTGGTTGAAGATGTCCCTACCCAATTTGACCAAAGTTTGATTAAATCCACCGGCAGGCCGTTTGATCTCGCCATTGAAGGCGACGGCTTTTTCAGTGTCAAAGCTGCTGATGGAAAACAATATCTCACCCGTAATGGGCAATTTGACATGGACGATGCAGGTTACCTTGTTCTGCCCGGGGTCGGCCGCGTTCAGGGTTCTCGGGGCGATCTTAAAATTTTAGGCTCTGATTTTTCTGTAAATTCACAAGGTGCCGTTTACAACACCAAAGGCCGTATGGTTGGCAGTTTGCAAATCGTTGCAGTTTCCTCTGAGGCCGAGCTTGAAAAGTTCCCAAATGGTCTTTTTCAAGTGCCGGGTGGCGAGGGTGTATTGGGCGAAACGGTTGGCCTATCTGAAATTTCCACACCAAAGATTGGGCAAGGGATGTTGGAAAATTCCAACGCCAATTATAACCGAGAAGTCGCGCTTATGATGGAGACACAGCGCACATTCCAAAGTTGTAGCAAAGCGTTAATGATGATCGATGAAATCGAGCGAAAAGCCGCTAATATTGCGTCTTTATAATACTGAACCCGTGAGGTGCTGAAAATGAGTATTGCTTTTTATACAGGTGTATCCGGTATGCTGGCTTCACAGTCACATATGGATACCACATCAAACAACATTGCTAATGTAAATACCGTTGGCTACAAAACGCAGGAGGCCTCTTTTCAGAACCTGCTTTATACCAAAATGAATATCCACAGCAATTATCATAACACAACCACCGATGCTGCTACAGATAATACGGATGATGCCGCTAAAAGCTATGATATGGTCGGACATGGTGTGCGTATTGGCCAAACGAACATGCTGTATGATCAAGGCGGGTATCTATCCTCCGGTCGAACGTTGGATTTCGCTATTAATGGCGAGGGCCTGTTTGGGGTCGAAACAGCTTCAGGTGAGATTGAGTACACACGCAATGGCAATTTTCTCGTCAGCATTGAAAGAGGAAAAGCTTATTTAGTGACTTCTGATGGCGCCTATGTCTTGGCCGGTAAGGGCAAACATATTCCTCTGGAAATAAACGAGAGTGGCGCGCCGATTCTTGATGGGTTAACGGAAAAGATCGGGTTGTACCATTTCACAAATCCCTATGGTTTGACCCCGACACAAGGTGGTTCTTTCAAAGCCAATGGCGTTTCCGGTAAGGCAATTGTTGCTAAGAGCGGGAACACAAAGTCAACAATTCTACAGGGTGTTCTTGAAAATTCCAATGTGGAGATGAGCGATCAGATGGTCAATATGATTCAGGCTCAACGCTCTTTTCAAATGAATTCCCGCGTTGTACAAGCCGCAGATGAAATTGATGAAATGATTAATAATTTAAGATAGCACTTATGCGTATGCAGCCGCGCGTGAAAGAGGTTTACTTATATGACTTTATACGACTATAGCGACTTGAATGCCCTGCACCTTGACGTGCTGCGTGAAATTGGCAGCATCGGCACCGGCAATGCTGCCACTTCATTAGCCTCAATGCTGCAAAAACCGATAAACATCAATGTGCCAACCATCAATGTTTTGGATTATGAGAAGGTTTCTGAGGAATTGGGCGGTCCTGAGACCATGATTGTGGGCATTATGCTAACCATATCCGGCGAAATCAATGGCATGATGATGTTTCTGTTGGAAAAAAATTTTGCCCATAATGTCGCAAATGATCTTTTAGGTGGTTCCTTTAAGGGATTTTATGAGCTGGACGAACTTTCTATTTCCGTCATAAAAGAACTTGGCAATATTATGGCAGGTTCTTATGTTAATGCAATCGCTCAGTTGACGGGATTAACCATCGAGATTTCGGTGCCCGCTATGACAGTTGATATGGCCGGTGCAATTTTAAGTGTTCCTGCTATTTATTTTGCAGATATCAGTGATAAAGTCATTTTTATACAAGATGAATTTAACGGCGGCGCCGAGAATATGACAAGCTATATTCTATTGATACCTACCACAGACTCTCTGCAAAGAATTATGCAAAACCTTGGGGTCGAGTAATGAAGAATACGGTTAAGGTTGGCATTGCTGATATGAGCGTCGTAACAGGCGAAGATGAGCTCGTCACCTTTGCGCTTGGCTCCTGTGTGGCAATTTGCCTGCATGATGCTGAAAGAAATGTCGCCGGCATGGCCCATATTATGTTACCGGACAGCAGGCTGCTCGCCTGCGGCAAGAGCCAGCCGCTGAAGTTTGCAGATACTGCATTGATTGAATTGGTTAAAGCTATGCAGTTTAAAGGCGCACGCGCGGCGGTGCTTACGGCAAAGATCGCCGGCGGTGCTCAGATGTTTGCCGTAACGGCCAATTCTCCCTTGGGTAATATTGGCCTGCGCAATACGCAAGCGGTCAAAGCCGGGTTAGCGCGGTTTCATATTCCCATTCTCGTTGAAGATACCGGCAAGGACTACGGGCGCACCTGTTATTTTGATGCACCCACCGGCACCATGCTGATTCGGTCTGTTCTCAACGGCGAATGGCGCTTTTAATATAATTTTCCTTTTTCAAAAAAATCCTATGAAAGAGGAGGCTAACCATGAAAGAAGACAGTTTATTATTTAGATTATTACAGGCAACGCGAAAAAGTGAGTCCACCGATGTTGGTGCTTTCATGCCCAAAAATGAAGTGCCATCTGAAAGTGCACCCACAATGCCCGCGCTTATTAATCGTGCTTCTGAGGAAAAACACGCGCCACCCGCCACACCAGAAGTTGACCTGGACAGCTGGGTCGGCCTTATTGTGCCGCCGTTATCGTGGGATTTACACCGTCGTTTGGCTGTTCAAGTCAATAAAACGGCAACCAAAGCGCGTATCCTGCTGCGCCCCCCTGCTCAAGATGAGCCGGAAACCTGCTCCATCGATATCCTCCATCGGGTTTTAAAAAATTGCCGCATTACCTTTGGGGTAGACGAAGACGCCCTCAATAGTTTTTTTACAACGAACACAGATTCATTGCTTTACAATACAGCCGTTATTGTCGCACAGGGTATTCCTTGCGTGAAAGGCACAGACGGCTATGTCAAAGAACTATTTGCCCGCACCAACAAACCCTATTTTGATCAGCGTCCCGACGGCAGTATGGATTTTAAAAACATGCATATTGTCAACAATATCGCCAAAGGAACTGTGATCTGTGAAATTATAAATCCTATTCAAGGAACCCTTGGCATTAGCGTTTATAATAAACCCTTGCGCCCTCGCACCGCAAAAGACCCCATTATTCCTCGCGGAGAAAATGTCGATCTTGTTGCGGTTGATGCGCATATGTCTCAGCTGGTTGCTGCTATTGATGGCAATCTTATTTACAAGGATAAGCGCTTTCGTGTGGAGCACACATTTAGAGTCAATGGGAATGTAGATAACTCGGTCGGCAATATTAATTTTACCGGCAATGTCATCATTACCGGGGATGTCTGTGAGGGTTATTCGATCAAAACAGATGGGGATGTTACCGTTTTCGGTATTGTTGAAGGGGCCTCTATTTACGCCGGCGGCAATATTATCCTCCAAAAAGGCATTAACGGCATGAGCAAAGGAATTTTGGAAGCACAAAAGGATATTACTGCCAAATTTATTGAAAATTGTACCGTTCGTGCCGGCGGTAATATAAAATCGGAATCGGTCATCAATTCTACTGTTGAAGCAGACGGTGGGTTGATGTTAGTTGGTCGCGGCACGTTGATCGGCGGAAAGATTACTGTCTGCGGATCGGTAGAGGCTAAAATTGTTGGGTCACGCTCTAATACACATATCAATATTGTACTTGGTGTTACCCCTAATATGCTTAGAGAACGCAATCAGATCTATCAGCAATATAAAGCGGTTCTGTCTGAATTTCAGTCCATTAACAGCAACATTTTGTTCTTGGAACAGACACATAATATTCCTGAAGAGGTGCGACAAAAGCGATTAGCACAAAACCAAGGAAAATTGAAGCTTGTGCGCTTTAAAAAGAATCGGCTCGAGGCAAGGATTAAAAAATTTACAGAGCAACAATCCGAAATATCGCCCTGTACATTGATTTGTAATACCGCTTATCCCCCACTGCGTATCACAATTGGCAGTGAAACTTACCGCCTTAAAAATATTGCAAATATGTGTCGCTTTTATCAAAATAGCGAAGGCGAAGTTGTTGTAGGTACAAAATAATCCCACTTACAAACTAGCAATTTTTCGATACTTTATAACCTTTTAAATGTTATGCCGTTTGCATTTAAACTAATTTAAGTCCACATCCTGAGATGCCGGTTTTATAGCACACTCCGGCAGAACGTAAAAAAGACTTGGATAACCAAGTCTTTTTTACGTTCTGCCGGACAATATCATATAGGCTTTACTGATTTTAAGTAAGTTAATATTTCATCACCAATTTGATTGAGCGGCAATTGCTTCTTAACGGCACCAGTATTAAAAGCCGCCAACGGCATGCCATAGACAATACAATTTTCTTTGTTTTGCCCTATGGTGTAAGCGCCCACTTCTTTCATCTGTAACAGGCCGTTTGCGCCGTCGGTACCCATGCCGGTGAGAATAACGCCAATTGACCTGTTTTTTGCTGTTTGGGCAACCGACTCGAACAATACATCGACCGAAGGACAATGACCACCGAATTTTTCTCCCCGCTCACTTCTAACATAGTAGCCTTTGGCATCCTTTTTCAACCGAAGATGAAATCCACCTGCTCCAATAATAATTTTGCCCGACTCCACCCTATCGCCGTCTTGCGCTTCCTTAACGGTCATGTGACAGATACTGTTTAGGCGCTCCGCATACATGCGTGTAAATACAGGCGGCATATGCTGCACGACAACTATGCCCGGCGCGTTAGGCGGAAAATCCTTAACCACCGCCAATATAGCTTCTGTTCCACCGATTGAAGCCCCAATGGCAATCACCATATTTTCTACGGTATGAGTCAGCGCCGGCACCCCTCTCAATTTTGAGGCAGGCGCTTCCGGTTGTTTCTTTTGCTCAACCTTTGCAATCGATGCGATTTTCAGTTTAACCGCCAACTCGCGCATAAACTGATTAAAATCGGCAGAAGAATTCACATCCGGTTTTTTGATAAAGCCAGCCGCACCGGCATCCATTACAGAACGTGTTGTAATGGGCGCTAAACTAACAACCACAACCGGCATTGGATACAGTAACATAATCTTTTTTAAAAATCCATTATCGGTCATCTTAGATATCTCGGCATCCAACGTCACGACATCCGGCCGAATGGCCTTAATTTTTTCTATTGCTTCCATCGGGTCCGAAGCTATTCCAACAACTTGAAAAAACGGGTCTTCCTCCAACCGGTTTGACAATGAAATTCGAAATAACATGGAATCATCAACGATAAAAACGCGACACTTTTTCTTGACCAGCACTATCTTGCCTCTCGTTTCTGATAAATTGAAGGTTGGATATAGGTGTATTTACTCTCTTCTCGGTTGATGCTTTCTGCGTGACCCACAAATAGGAAACCTGAGTCCGCTGTCCAATCGTAATATTTATTAATCAACTTCTCCTTTGTGTGCGCATCAAAATAAATCATCACATTGCGGCAGAAAATCAGGTCAAATTTATTTTTAAATTCAAAGGGTTCCATCAAGTTAATTCGACGGAATATAACTTCCTTGCGAATTTGCTCACTCATCTGAAAACTTCCATTTTTAAGATCCACAAGATATTTAGTCCGCCACTCCGGCGGAATATCCTTGATTTCGTCGCTTGTATAGATGCCCTTTTTCGCTTTTTCAAGCACATCAAACGAAAGATCACTGGCAAGTATCGTGGTATTCCACTGCCCTTTTCTTAATCCAAAGTATTCGTTGATCGCCATTGCCATCGAA
This sequence comes from Candidatus Fimivivens sp., assembly GCA_047974975.1. Lineage (GTDB taxonomy): Bacteria > Bacillota > Clostridia > Oscillospirales > Ruminococcaceae > Yanshouia. Next base: position 20,651 of record JBKECV010000017.1, on the reverse strand, counting down.
TATGGCTCCTGCCCAGAAGAACAGCCGGCACACCAAATATAGAGCGTCTTTCCGGGTCGAGTATGCTCAAAAATCGGAAGCACCTTTCGAATCAGAAAGTTAAAGTGTTCATTTTCACGCATAAAATAAGTGTAGTTGGTCGTAAGTTTATTAAGCATTTTGGCCATTTCGTTACCGGTTTTGTCGGCACACAAAAAGCTAAAATATTGGCTGAATGCTGTAAAGCCGTAACTGCGCAGCATATTGGACATGCGATTTTCAATCAAAACGCGCTTTTTTGAAAGATTGATCCCATAGTATTTATTAACAAACAAAGTTAATCTATTGAACTCTTGATCTGTTAGCTTAAGCATCGACGATATAATCCCTTCGTTAACAGCTTGATATCATATTGCGTGCGTGCCGTAGGTGTCATCAGCTAAAAATTTGTCGCAGTCTAAGATCAGGACTACACGCTCGCCCACCTTACATATTGACGAAAGATATTTGTTGGTGTTGACACTTGAAAAATCTGGAATATAGGCAATTTGGTCGTTTTTAAAATCATTGACTTCAGCGACTCGATCAACAATCAACCCCACGAGAGATTCATTCCAGATGATTACAACAATACATGTGCGCTCATCATACTCGATTGCCTCGACCCCCATTTTGATGCGCACATCAATAACGGGCAAAATACGCCCACGAAGATTAATAATCCCCTTGACAAAGGCTGGGGTTCCCGGCACCCTTGTGGTCTGCTGATTTCCTATAATTTCAAGAACATTCTCTAGCGCAACACCATAGATGGTTTTCCCAATATAAAAAGTCAAATATTTTCCAGCAAACACAGCACTTTGAACCGATTGAACGCTGTTGTTGACTTCTACTTCATTCATGTGGCACCTCCTAAAAATGATTGAGTAAGTTGTTTGCATCAAAAATCAGGCTAATGCTGCCGTCCCCCATAATGGTGCAACCCGCCAGTCCCTTGCTCTTGATGCTATATTTACTTAAAAATGCCGGAAAAGGCTTGACAACGACCTGCTGCTCACCCAGCAGCTCATCGGCAAAGAGACAGGCCATCTTGTGATCATTTTCAATTAAAATAAAGATGCCGTCTTCCAGATTGGTCTTTGCATTTTTAGCATCGTAGATTTTATGTAATCGAATAACCGGTAAGCATGTGTTTCTGAGCATGATCATCTCTGCCCCCTCTATATCCTTTAGGAGCCTGATGCCATCGCCAAGCTTAAATGTTTGGCGAATAGAGGTGATCGGGATAACATAGACATCGTTACTAACCGACACTTTCATTCCGCCTACAATAGCGAGCGTCAGTGGGATTTTAATTTTGAACGTTGTGCCTTGATCCGCCTTGGATTCTACCGATATACTGCCACTGATCTTTTCAATGTTTTGGCATACAACGTCCATACCAACACCGCGTCCTGAAAACTCAGTGACCACTTCATTGGTCGAAAATCCCGGCATCATAATTAACTCAAATGCTTCTTTGTCTGTATATTCAGCTTCCGGCTTGGTTAGCAACCCATTCTTATTCGCTTTTGCCAATATTTTGTCGCGATCCAACCCACGGCCATCGTCGGCGATGGTTATTACAATTTCGCCCCCGATATTCTGCGCGCCAAGTGTGATGGTGCCCATTTCCGGCTTGCCCTTGCCTAGGCGCTTCTCTGAGGATTCAATGGCATGATCCATCGCATTGCGGATCATATGCATAAACGGATCTGCCAATACGTCATTAATCGTTTTGTCAATTTCCGTCTCACCGCCAAAGGTTTGAAACACGACTTCTTTGCCCAGTTTTCGGTTCATGTCGCGCACGATGAGATTCATTTTCTGGAAAACACCGCTCAACGGTACCATCCGGATAGACATGACAATATCCTGAAGCTGGTCGGTCAACTTGCGCAACTGTCTAGTTGATTTACTAAAGTCATTGAGTTTCAAATTTTTAAGTTCCGGACTATTGGCGACCATCGACTCCGCAATGACGATCTCACCCATAATATCCATCAATTGGTTTAGCTTGGTTTGGTTGACGCTAATAAGACTTTGCTTGCTACTTCCCGAAGACGCGGCCCTCTGTACCGCTTCACCGGCGGGTGGCGCATCCTTGATTTGTGCCGCCTCTACATCAGATAGCGCCGAATTACACCGATGCTCTGCGGCGGCAGCCGTAACCACAGCCGGCTCAAATTCGCTACATTTACTCACATTTTCATATGATTTGATGTTAACCGCACTCTCAATAATCGAATAGATATTCTCGATTGGCAATGCTATTTTAATCTTTAACAACAGGCCATGCTTGCTGATTTCTGCTGCATTGTCAGGACTGCTTTCGGGGTTTGGCGGCACGCTCGTAATTTCCTCGCAGTAACTCTTGAGCTGTGTAATCAACATAAATGCACGGATATTTTCCATCTGACAACCATCTTCAAAGAGGATTTTTATTTGATATTCCTCTGCGTGTTCTGCTTGCACAACGTCGGGCTGCCGCTCGAGCGCTTTTGGTAGCGCCCCCTGCGGCCGGCAAGCTGGCTGTTCGCTGTCCGTGTGTTTGAGCGCCGGTTCAATCGGCACCTCAGGCGCGGGTTGAATAGGCATTTCCCCTTTGAGCTGTGGGATAATGGTGGAAATTGTATCGATCAGCGCTGCCGGGTTGGTAGGCGCATATTCCTCAACATTATTTTGGATGCCCTCCACCTCCGTTTTAAAGAAATCGGAGGATTGGAAAAGAATATCAAAAATAGGCCGACTGAACGCACCTTTCATCATTTCCGAATTGTCCCGCACAATAAAAAACATATCTTCAACGCGGTGCGCTACCTTTGAAAAAGCAGAAAGTCCCATCATTGCAGCAGAGCCTTTTATGGTGTGCATAATGCGGAAAATTTCGTTGATATCTTCTGTTGTCATTTCCTGACTTTGCTCAGAGCGCAGTAAAATCTCGTCCAATTGTGCTAAAAGCGTCGTCGTTTCATATAAAAACATATCCACCATCGGAATCATGCTCGCATCAAAAACACTCATGTTCTCCACCTGTTACATTTCATTCTTGTATGTTTCAGCTTTTCTTATTATTATAATATATTTTTGACCGCTTTTGGGGATTTTTCGAATAAATTTTATTATTTACCCTGTATTGCAATATTTTTAGATCTTAATTTTCCATTACACTGTATATTTTTTGGCTTTAAATTATGATATAATTAAAATATATATTATGGTGATTTGCCTTATTTCCAGTAATATTATCAGCATATTTTAATTATTGCGTTTGATTTCATCGCTTTAATGGAGGATGGACGTACAATGGCCGATATTCTGAAAATTACTACCCCTATTACCGACCGCAGCGTGGTTTCGGCCAATCGGGCTGTTACTGATCCTTCTGCTCCCTTCCATCTCTCGGATGTCGCCAAGGTGATAAACCCCGGTGAGCAAAGCGAGATATTACAGCAAAATAACGGTTTCCTAGAACGTGAAAACAGCGCCGTCATTTTGATGAACCTTTTAAAGGACCCTTCTGTTACCGTCAGCTTTTTAAAAAATATCGATATGCTACAAGAAATTATCAAGCTGATTCCGGTGAACAATCAAACTTTAACCGATGAAATTGGCCAGCTTTTCAACGATATGCTGATTGCGCCTGAAGATATAGCCGAGGAACTTTTAAAGCAAGAGCAGGCCTCCACCTGCTTTAAAGGCGATTTATTTGACTTTTTACGCCAGCAAATGGCTCAAAATAATAAACCTGAAATTCGTGATAGCATCTGCCATCTGTTAAAATCGCTCAATGCAATTTCCTCTCAACAAAAAATTTTAAAATCAATTTCAAATGGTCTTTTCTTTTTGTCTAAAAATATGACGAGCAGTGCTTCACTTTCTCAGCAACTGTCTGAACTGGCCACTCGTTTTAACATGCCCAGGGCATATAGCAATTTTCCTGAGCTCAAGGATCAGACTTTAGCTCTGCTTAACTCTGTCAAAAGTAGCATTTTATATTCGCCTAAACTTCAAAAAGTGCTCCCCATGATCATCTATAATCTGTCCAGATTTAATAATAACCCCCATTTCTTAAAGGAATGTATCGACAGCCTTTCCACCATTTTGGATGGAGACGCACAAAAGCAGATGCTGGCCGATTTGATGTATGGCTATACGCAGATAAGCGATAAACAGGAACCCTCAAAGGTGATGGACACTATTGCCCAAATAATTAGCAAGCAAAGCAATAATAGCGAGCTGGCAACGATCGGTGGCGAAAAGATAGAAAAAGTTATCTACAGCCTTCTCTCATCGCCGTGTAATTTTACGCCGCTATTACACTATATTGTGCCGGTACAGTCGGATGGTCTCAGGTCCTTTGCTGAAATTTGGATAGACCCCAATGCCGAGAGCACCAACGCTAAAAGCGAGCGCGTTCAGGGGTGCATTCATATGCTGATTGTATTTGATATTGACGGTATAGGCCGTTTTGAAGCAGAACTTGCTGTGGCAGAAAAGGAGATTATGATCAATCTTTTTTGCCCCGCTCCCTATCTGCCATCCTTTTCAGCGCTGGCTACGCCGGTACGGGCGCAAATTGATGCCACAGGGTACCGACTGCTTAAAATGTCTGTGGAAAAACTTGAAAAGCATCGCTCACTCATGGACGTATTTAAAACATTACCGCACAAAAGGACGGGTGTAGATGTCAAAGTCTAATAAAAAAAACAAGGCTGTTGCACTTAAATATCAGGAGGAAACGGATGTGGCCCCGGTGGTTATTGCCTCGGGTTGCGGCGACGTTGCCGAAAAAATAATCGATATTGCCGAAGGCAAGGGAATCCCTGTTTTTCGGGATGACAGTGCCGCTTCACTGATGTGCATGCTGGAGGTGGGTCGCTCGATCCCACCTGAACTTTATCAAGTTGTTGCCATTATTTACGGCCAACTGATGAAAGTTTCAAAGGATATCAAGTATTGCAGTCAGCCATCACCTGCCATCAACCACACCGGCACGGAGCAGTTGCGTCAGCAGGTAGAGAACGGACGACGCCCGAGTTCAAAAAACAACAAATAAACCATCACCTAAAAATCTGGTTTGTTTATAGAAAAAATGTTGAAATATACCGTACACAGTAACCCAATTCCGGGAGGAATCAATCATGTCTGAGGAAAAGCTCTATTTGCAAGAGTTGGTCGGCAACCTTTGCGAGATAAACACCGAACAAAATGATTTGCTCGTGGTTGCGCGTATGGCATCGATAGACCCAAAAGATGACGTGCGTATAACGCTTGTTTCTGCGCAGGAGGATGAGCGGTTGCCCTTGTTGGCCTATAATACTCCGGTGAAAATAACTTCCCGTGCATGCAAACGGGGCTTTTTATTGATGCGCGGCAATGTTTATATCTCAACAATCGATATGTTGACATTGGTGAATATAACCACGGCACAAAACAATGAGCGCCGCCAATATTTCAGACTCAATACCAGTGTAACAGCAACTGCTTTTTTACAAAATGAGGATGAGAATTGCGCGCATACAGACACCGATGAAGAGCCGATAACGCTAGCGTTGTACGACATCAGCCTGGGTGGTGTCCGAATCGGCAGTGATAAAAATTTGGATTTGGGCGACCTTTTACTGGTAAGTTTCCAGCTTATAGATAAAAATATGGAGTTTTGGTGTCGCGTGTGCCGCAAAATTTCTTCCAAGCAATCAAAACCCGGCGAAAAACAATACGGTTGTGAATTTGTTGGCGTTTCAACGCGGCAAATAGATCAGCTATGCAATATTTTGTTTAAGTTACAGCGCATAGAAATTCAAAATCGCAAAAAAAAACGTTACGATTAGGCATCAATTGGTATGGGAGTGCAAACTATGAATAGCTGGCCAAAAACAAACGCTAATGTTCTTTCTGATATGAACCCTGATGAGTTGGTATTTGCCTTAGATATTGGCACCAGAAGCATTATTGGTCTGGTTGGCCTGATGCAAAATAATCGATTCCATGTTGTAGCAATTGAGGCAATTGAACACGAAAAGCGCGCCATGATTGACGGCCAGATTGAAGATATCGACGAAGTCGCGGCCTTGGCAGACCGCGTGAAATCTTCTTTGGAAAGTCAACTGGGCTTTCCCCTGCACAGAGTGTGTGTCGCCGCGGCAGGGCGTGCGCTTAAAACCAATACCGCCGATTTTTCTATAACTCTGTCACCCAAGCAGGTTGTTAGCAAAGAAACTGTCTATGAGCTGGAAATAGGTGCTGTGAGCCGCGCGAGCGAGATGCTCGCTGATCTAGACAGCAATATTGAGTTTTACTGTGTCGGTTATTCCGTCACGCAATTTTCTCTAGACAACTATACTTACACCACTATCCTCGGGCATAAGGGTAGCGAGGCACGCGCGGAGGTTATCGCCACCTTTTTGCCCAGTGAGGTTGTCGATTCGCTATGGGCTACCATGAAGCGAATCAATCTTGAAGTGGATTTTTTAACACTGGAACCAATCGCCGCTATGAACGCGGTCATCCCCGTCGAACTGCGGATGTTAAATTTAGCGTTAGTAGACATTGGTGCAGGCACATCGGATATTGCGATCTGCGATGAGGGAAGCGTCACCGCCTACACCATGGCGACGACAGCCGGCGATGAAATTACAGAAGAAATCATCCGCAAGTATTTAGTCGATTTTGCGACCGCTGAAAATATGAAGCACTTTCTGTCCACAGATGCAACGGAGTTTGGATACAGCGATATTATGGGTTTTGCTTACACAATATCACACGAGGCTCTGCTTGAATCGATCCGTGGTGCCATCGACACACTCTGCGCGATCATTTGCGAAAAAATATTGCAAGCCAATACGCATTCCCCCGACGCAGTTTTTCTTGTGGGCGGGGGCAGCAAAGTTCCCATGCTATGTGCATTAGTCGCAGAAAAGCTTGGCATAGATGAGCGTAAGGTTGCCCTTGGTGGCAACAACTTCATGAAACGCGTAATGACCGCTAATCAGGAATTACAGGGGCCGGAATACGCCACGCCGCTCGGAATTGCCCTCACAGCTGCTGCTCAAGAGCAGCGCGGTTTTTCGGTCACGGTCAATGGTGAGAAAAAGCAGCTTTTTCGCAGCGCGGTGATGCCTTTAATGGATGTTCTGTTGCTGTGTGGCTATAAATATGGTGATATATTGGGTAAAAATGGCCGCAGCATCGAGTATGCACTCAATGGGAAGCGTTGCATCGCCCGAGGTAGTCATCTACTACCTGCAGAGCTGCAGATAAATGGGGAGCCCGCCAGCATCTCCAGCTCCGTTAAAAGCGGCGATGAAATTAACGTTGTTTTGGCACAAAATGGCCAAGATGCCACACTGAACATTGACCAGCTTGCTGTAATTGGCGAACCCATTACAATTTATTACCAAGGTTCAGCCGTTCAAGGCGGTTGTCTTGCAACAATTAATGGGCGACGCGCCGTACCGGGACAGCAAATACAGACCAATGATCGGATTGAAGTTTCAACCATTAAAACCCTGCGGGATTTACTTGAACATCTTGGTGTTGATGGCCAAAAATCACTTTTTCTCGTGAACGGTTTACCCCAATCGAAAAACTATGAGCTAAAAAGTAACGATGCTATTATTGCATCATCTACGCCTGCGGCTGGCAGGCAAACAAAACAGAAGCGGCTGATCAAAATACATAGACCAACCGCTGCTAAGTCTCAGTCTGCTGCAGCGACAGCGACTATCGACGCACCGCTAACCGCCATTGCACAATCTGCACCGCAACCCGTTTCTGAAAGTGTGCCAGAGGTAGAGCAAGCGCCCCCTGATAATGGGTCATCATTGCCTATGTCGATTGGTGAGACACTAGAAGTCACCGTTAATGGGCTGCAGCACACACTGCCGCCAAAACCCGGTGATGGCATCTATCAGTTTGTGGATATGCTCAACCTAGTGGATATTGACCCCACCAACCCTCAGGGCGCCATTGTGCTACTTCATAATGGCGTAGATGCCTCTTATATTGAGCCGATTCAAAACGGTGACCAAATCGATATTTATTGGTCCAAACGCAATTAATCAGCGGCGCAATACAAGCATCTTTTTTCTGGGCATCATTACAATGCGCTTTCGGTATAAAAAAGGCCCTTCAATTAAGTGAAGGGCCTTTTTTAACGGCTTATGTCATCGTGTTTGGGGTTCGCTTTGACAGTTAGTATCGCTTGTACCAAAGCAGTAGCCACCTGCGCAGCACGCTCTCGCTCATGTAAATCTCTACTGTCGGGATCATCCTCTATCACATACAATGGCGGCAGCTTATTTAGCGTAATAGCGAATACATCTTTGCGGCATTTTTTACACGTGCAACATTGGAACTTCTTAATCGCCGCATCCAACCGTTTGTCTACAAATGCTTCCATAAGATTGACTAACAGCGGTTCGGTAGGTGGGTTCACTGCGGCTAAGTCGGGTAGCGGAATCTCTGAGGATTGATTCGATTGCGTTGTCTGCACTTCTATTTCCGGCTGAACTAACGATTCCTCAGGTCGTTTTTGATTCATACCCGGCGTCGCCAAATGTTTATTTTTTGGCGCCATCTCTCCTCCGTTTTCCTGTGTTGCTTTATCAAAACTATTTTCAGCGGATACCGCCGTCGGCAAAATCTTTTTATACATCAATTCTCTGTCGATATCTTTTTTGGAACGGGCCAATACTACATCCCCCTCTCGATCAGCTCTTCAGCAAAATTCAGATAATCCTTAGCAGCAGGGTTTGTACGTGAATATTTAAAAATGCTGACCTGTGCCGACTGTGCTTCAGATACAGCGACACTTGAGCGAATTTTTGTATCAAACAGCGGAATATTAAGTGACTTTGCCACCATTTGAGCTGTGCCGAGAATCTCTTTAGCGAGCACAGTGCGCGGGTTAAACCGATTAAGCAAAATTCCGGCAAATTGCAGGTTACTGTTGCAGTAACTTTTGATATGCTGAACCGATTCGTGCAGCTGAGCCAGCCCTTGCAAACTAAAAATATCAGACAGCACCGGCACTATGATGTAGTCCGACGCAGTAAATGCGTTGATAGTCAAAATGCCGAGGTTCGGTGGTGTATCGATAAAGATATAATCGTAATAGAACTTCAGCGGCTCTAAAACATCGCGCAACAAATATTCGCGACCTTTATCGGTAAAGTCCAATTCAGTACCGGAAAGCAGTATGTTTGAAGCGATCAAATCGCAGGAGTCCACATGTTGAATCGCATGCTGCGGCTTAACCACACCTTTTAACACATCATAAATAGAGGCTGACAACTCACTGTCACCCTTGACGCTAAAGGTTAAATTTCCCTGTGGATCGAGATCCACCGCCAATACTCTAAATCCTTTTTTATTAAAAGCGGCAGCAACTGCACTGGTTGTCGTCGTTTTTCCGACACCGCCTTTTTGATTAGAAACAGACACAATCCTACACATATTGCAGATTCTCCTTATATACCAGTTATGACCCGGTGTAAAAACGCCGAGAATCCTCTTTTAACTATGGTAACTTTTTATATTATAACAACTGCCCAAAACGATTACAAGTACTCCTCCAGATGGGTTGTTTTATAATTGATATTTTTAAAATATAGCTGTTAACTTTCTAAAACAACTGCCGATTATGATTGTAAGCAATAAAAGAATCTAGATTAAAACTTTTATATAGTCCGGGGAGGATTTAACATGAGAATAGATAGACATCAGGCCATTAAATACTATGAAAACACCAAAAATGTGTCCTCTGTTAAGGTGGATAATTCCACCCAGCTTTCTGGCGCCTCAAAAACGGACCGCATCTCGATAAGCTCTGAAGCAGCGCGACAAGCAGAACTGGGCAGCACGGTGCAACAGATTGCAACTGAAGTTGAAACCAGTGTTAGCAGCACGCGTCTACAACAGCTTTCGGCGCAGATTGAAGCGGGAGAATACCGCGTTTCTACGGATAAGTTGGCCGCTTCTATCCTGGACTGTTTAGATTAAACCCTTGGCGGATAATCAGAAAGGAGCCCTGTCATGATAACCGACGCACAGGCGGCTGAGCTGTTTGCATTTTTTGAAAAATATACATCCACTTTAAATACCATGGCTCATGATGAAAAGGAAAAGCTCAACGCATTGCTCTCAAATTCATTATCTCGCATTGAGCGCGCCATCAGCACCGCGCAAGCCAACACCAAGCTGATGGAAAATCTTGAAACCAAACGCATTGCACTTCAAGAAAATTTGGGCTGCGGCCATTTGACCTTTTCCCAGCTAATTGAAGAAATTCCCAAAACCCATAAGCCATCGCTTGCCTCCCTATTTAGACAAATACAATCTTTGGTGGACAGTATAAAATTTACCAACGATAAATCTATGGCTGTGGCGCATACCAACATCACACGCTTAAATCCTGAATCGCTTATTTCCCAGCCAAACAACGAAGCCGCACTGCTGTCCACGCCCTACAGCGGGTCGCTAATCCACGGCACAAGTATTCCGAGCATCTTGAAAACAAAGGCCTAGGCCACGCTATCTTTTTTACTACAGCATTCATTAGGAGGAAGCTATGAGACCTACCTTTTTTGGGTTTGAAACCGCCACAAGAGGCTTGATGACAAGCCAAAAAGCCATCGACATTGTCGGTAACAATATTGCCAATATCGGTGTTACCGGATATACGCGACAGCGCGTCGACCTTGTTGCAATGTCGATTAACACCAGTTCCAGCCGTTATAGAGGTACCCCTGCCAGTTTGGCCGGTGCGGGATCGATGGTATCCGGCATTTCGCAAATTCGCGACTCTTATTTAGACAAGCGCTTTCGTGACGAATACGCCGACGTCGGCCATTTTGATACTGTCACCAGCATTCTTCAGGATATTGAAACAAATTTAAGTGAAATAGAACCCAGCACCATCACATCTGCGCTAACCTCGCTTGAAAATGCTTGGTCGGAGATGCAAAATGAGGGTGGACAAAGCGCTGTTGTAGCAGGCAGTATTTTAAGTGCTTCACGCACGCTGACACAAGTTTTTAAACAGATTAGCACAAAGCTGGACAACCTTTGGCAGCAACAAAAAACTGACCTGAGCACCAACACGAACACTGTCAATTCATTGCTCGAACAGATTGCAAGTTATAATAAAACGATCAAAAATGAGGTCACCATTTCTTATGGTGGGAACCTTTCTACCTATGGCCCGAATGAATTGTTAGATCAACGCAATGTGCTGATCGATCAGATTTCGCGATATGCCGATATTTCGGTGCAAAATCTTTCTGATGGCACCGTAACCATCACAATGGGTTCTGATAATCACGTCGCCGTAAAAGATACCGATTATGATGCACTGCTGCTTTCAACCGGTAGTAGCGATGCAACGGTTGCGCTTTCATGGAAAAGTACGGGAAGTGATACTGGCATTGCCAATGGCGTTTTGAAAGGCGCACTTGAAATGCTCAATGGCCGCGGCATGGCCGCTTCACCCGGTTCGGGCGAATCGCTCGAAAACGGCATTCTATATTACATGGATAAAATGGATACTTTCGCCTCCACATTGGCAAACGCTTTTAACAACTTTATCCCAACGGTGGACAGTGGCGGAAATCTCACCGGCAATTACAAGCAACTTTTCAGCTTTTCGGGCGATGGTGAAGAAACTGCGGCCAATCTTACAGTGAACAGCGATTGGCTCAATGATGCCGGCTATCTTATAACGGATATCCACCCAACCGGAGAAGGGCTAGACGATACGACATTTGTCACAAATGCACTGCAATTATTTTCCGCTGAACATGATTTTGGCGAATTTCAGGGGACATTTGACTCCTATATTCAGTTTTATACGACCTCACAGCTGGCCACTGAAATCTCCTACAATAAAAATTGTTTGGAATCCAGTTCCGATATTGCGGACTCAGTTTTGACCAGCATCAGTGAAGTTTCCGGTGTTTCTATGGAGGAAGAAGGCGTTGACATGACGCAGTGGACCAAAGCGTTCAGTGCTATGAGCCGTGTTATGACCGCAATGGACGAAATTTTAGATACGCTGATTAACAGAACCGGGCTTGTCGGTCGTTCTTAAAGTAAAAGGAGAGTATTTATGGGGACTCGGATCACAAATAATATTACCGTTCGCAACTATTTGAAAGGCATGCGGGCCAATCTGAGCAACTTGTCGAAATCGAATGAAAAGTTATCTACACAACGCTCTTTTAACAGAGCCTCAGAAAATGTGGCGGGGGCCGCACGCGCGTTGCGTGTGCGTAAATTGCTTAGCGATAATGAACGCAATATTTCAAATACTGACTCACTGATCAAACGTCTGGAAACAGCCGAATCGACTATGCGCGCAATGAGCGACGTTTATCAGCGCATGACCGATCTTGTCACGCACGGTATGAACGATACGCTCAGTGATCAAGATCGGCAAATTCTCGCTAATGAAGTCACAAATCTACGCGATCAGGCTTTAAGCATTGCAAACAGTAAATATGGCGACCACTACGTATTTAATTCAGCGGGTAATGCGGAGAATACTGCGCCATTTACTGTCGGTAGTGATGACCTTCTTTATTATAATGGCACCACCACCCCAATCGATAATCTCGTAACCGACGTCAACGGTAAAGTTGCTGTTGATAATGGCGACGGCACCACCACCGAAATCAGTTATAATAACACCAACTATTTGGATATTGGTCTGGGTTTGTCCTCTTCCGGTAGCGGTTCATCACTTCAGCTTGATACGCGTACCGCTGTTGCGTCTTCAATTTCCGGACTGGATGTTTTTGGTTATGGCGTTGCCGAAAATGGTATACCCAACAACTTTTACAGTTTATTTAACAATATTGCCGATCATCTGCGTACCGGCAACAATGCCGCACTTGGAGAAGAACTTGCTGTGGTGTCAACTTCACACGATAATCTTGTGACAACTATTGCCGACATCGGTAACAACGTTAATTTTGTTGACAATATTAACGCTCAGCTTGACAATGATCGCATTTCGCTTCAAGCGTTGCAAAGTAGCGTTGAAGGTGTCGATCTCGCCGAAGAAATTATGTATAACAAAGAATTTGAAATGGCGTGGACCGTGACGCTGCAACTGGGTAGCAAAGTTTTACCAAAAACGATCTTCGATTTCCTATAAGCCAAAGGCGATTCTACCGGTTTTAAAGGGTGGTTTTTATGAACGATATGTCAAACCTTCTCCGCTATAATATCAAGGATATTCAATATAAATACCACGCTAAAAGTGCCACTATCAGCGCACAGCATAACTTGCCGACACATGATACTCATTTTAGTCCAAGTAAACTTTCTCAGCACACCCAACAGTCACAATTAAAACAGGACAGTACGGCGTTTTTTGCCCATATCGGACTACACAAGATGCGCAACCTAATGAATAAAGCCGCTGAAGATGGACGCCAAGCTGTCCTCGAAGCCACAGCAAATTATGGCAAAATCGCCGATCAAATGGCCGATATTGATAAAGGTGTTACGCCCGCTCATATTTATCGTCAAAAACTGTTAGAAAGCACTAAAACATCACTGGTGGCTAAGTCTGCCGCACCAATCAGGTTTTCTTATACGCCCGGAAAGGTTAACATACAGTATACTCCGCCTGCAGTATCTATAGATTGGAATGTCGACCGCGCCGTGCGCCGTTACACCCCTGCCGATTTTGGTATGGATATTGATCAGCTGCCGACAGTGGCGTTTTTCTACCAAGGGAATTTCAACTATGTACCTGAAAGGACAGCACATGGTTTTAGTCGATTGGTATAAGTTTTTGATACGGATAAGCCGACTCAGCTCACGTGGCTGGTTCCTACCTGTAAACAGAGGAGTTAAAATATGACCATTGAAACCAGAGATTTTGGCAATATTGATATTTCTGAGGACGGCATTCTGACGCTCAAACTTCCTATTTTAGGGTTTGAGGCGCTAAAGCGGTTTGTTATTTTATATGACGATGCGTTGGGGGACTCCCTAGGCTGGTTGCAATCGGTGGATGACAAGGATGTTTGTTTCCTTATAATTGATCCGCACACGGTTTCTAACCATTATGCACCGATCGTTACACCCGATATACTAGCCAAACTTGAATTATCTGCTCAGAAAGATGCCATTTTCCGCAATCTGGTGGTCATCCCACCACAGACGGGGAAAGCTACCGTCAACCTGAAAAGTCCCCTCATTATTAACCCTGTTAAAAAAATTGCCGCTCAAATTATTTTAGATCAAGACTATTCGGTCCGCTCCCTGATTCATAATATTGAGGAGGGTGCATCATGCTAGTCATAAGCCGCAAAAGCGGGCAGACATTTCATATTGGCGACAATATTCATATTACAATCACCGAAATTTCAGGTGACAAGGTCAAAATAGGCATTGAGGCCCCACAGGAACTGAGTGTATTGCGGGATGAACTGCTGCAAACGATTAGAAGCAATGCTGACGCCGCCCATAGAGTGGACAACAATGCAGTGCATATGTTGGCAGCAAACTTAAAGCAAATGGGACTGCCTAATAAAACAAAGCCGAACGCGCAATAACGCATTCGGCTCGGTCACAAATATGCTTATTTTTCTTGCTCTTCTCTTGCCTTTAGATCATCCAGATACCCTGCAATCACTACCCCATTGCGCATATTGAGCGAAACCACCTCACACAGCAAAAGCGCTGCGCTGCGCATCAATAAAATGCGCTCTTTGATGCGCACTAACATTTTATCAACTGGGAGCGATGACTCTTCTAATGAGAATACCAGATAGGCACCCTCTTCTACAAACTCCATCGTGCATATCTTAACATATCGCGGGGACACATAACGAACAAACCCACTGACGGCTTGTGCTTTTTGCCTATTAAAGCGGGTGGTAGCGCCCGGCGCAACTAAAAATTCAGTCGGAAAAACGGCATTGCTCTCGAACATCTCAAGTGCAGCGTCAATCACTTCGTTGTCAACATCGACAATTCTAAGCAGCTTGCGCGAGGATAAATAAACTTTACCCAAAAACCGTTCCCATCTTTTTTCACCAACCACACGAATAACCGTTACTGCACTGCCCAATTTAAAAAGAGGCACAAAATCACTGGTAAAGGTTACAGAATTATCGCGTGATACATACGCCTGGCCGGGTTCTAAAATTTCACTTTCTTCTGATTCTAAAAGTGCCGAAAATTCTATAGAATTAATGATTTTGTCCTCCTTTCATAGGATAATCCCTGTATTTATTGCAAAGAGGAGCTGTTGCAAATGCTTGTAAAAAATATTCTTTTATTACTTGTAAAAAAGCAGGCGCTTTTTTTAGAATTTGAACGCTATACGAATCTTTTAGCAGTCTGCGACGATGAATTTATAGATAATTATATCACAAAGCGCACCGATGTAGCAAATGAAATAGATAATGTGACCGATCAAATTTCTAGTTTAGCAAAGACTGCCATCGTCACACCACCGATTGATTCAATCCTATCCAACAGCTGCAATTTTTCTGAAGTACCTTCGCAATGGCAAGCGATTTTTTTGGAGGCTCAGAAAATAAAAGGCACGATCTCCCGCTGTATTGAAGCCAACTACCACGCGCTTGAGCGGATGATCGCACTTCGCGATCATTTAAAAGAACGCATTGTGCAAAATAATAATACACCACGTATCATAAAATATATTTCAACCTCGGGTGCTCTTCAACAAGAAACCAATATTAACATGAAAAATACGCAAATTTAATAGAAAGATTGCTTTATTTTCTATTGATGCTGCCGATATATATAGTGTCACCATAGAAAAGGTTCTTTAAAATAATTTCTTGACAGCTTAGAGAGGAGTGTCATATTATGGCCATCAATTCATTATCCGCTGCTAGCAAAGGTTTTTCTGGTCTCGCATCCGGCATTGATACCGAAAGCGTTGTGAAATCTATGCTGTCGGATACACAAGGTAAAATCGATTCTCAAAATCAGAAAAAAACACAGCTTGAGTATAAGCAGGAAATATATCGCAGCATCATTTCTGATTTGCAAAATTTTCAGAATACCTATTTTAGCTATACCAACCAAACCGCCAATCTTCTTTCGCAGTCGTTTTTTGAATCAAAGAGTGCCTCGACTACCTCAAGCAACTATAGCGTTTCGGCCACAAGCGATGCCTCCGCCAGTAATCTGACCATAGACAGCATCACCAGTCTTGCATCAAATTTTAAGCAAACGGCAAGCAATACCGCTTCGGCCGCCATTTCCGGTACCCTAAACACCGATAAGTTGCAAGCATTGAGCCAATCGCTCACCGACGAACTAATCACCTTTAATATTGGCGATAAATCCATCGATGTCTCGATAGGTGCGCTTGCTGGAAAAAGCAGCCTTGAGGCAAAAAATATTTTGAATGCCGCTTTAAAAGAAGGTGATGCCGCCTTGGCAACAGTAGAGTATGTCAATGGCTCCTTTACCTTGACAACAGCCGATAAAAATAGTGGTTTTTCTATAACAGGTAGTGACAAAGCGCTTAAATTGGTTGGTGGAAGTAACATCTCCGGCACAGGTCCCACCTCTTTTAAACTGGACACTGCTATTGTATTGCCAACCCTTTCCGTTACAGTCGACGGTGTTCCCAAATCTATCACCTTTAATCCGATGGATGAAACCAGTATTGCCGAGCAATTAAATTCAGCTGTTGCCGCCGTTTTTGGCGATGGCATTACTGTCTCAGAGGTCGATGGTAAAATCAGCTTTTCGACTTCTAACAACTCTCGTAAAATTAGCATCACCGGCAATGACGACACGATGTCTGCCTTGGGTTTGAAGAACAACGTTTCAAATAAAATATCGTTGAACAGCTCAGCTAATAATAACTATTTTGCCACACCTGTTGTTGGTCAACGCCAGGAATTTAGCATCAACGGTGTTGATTTCAGTTTCTCTTCCGATCAAACCATCTCAAGCATTATGAACGCCATTAATAAAAGTGATGCAGGGGTGAAGATAAGCTATTCTTCAACGACCGACACATTCAGTTTAACCGCCACGTCCTCGGGTTCGCGCGGCGCAGACTATAGCTTTGATATTTCTCAAAGTGAAGGGAATTTGATGACGGCACTTTTCGGGGTGGCCCCTTCAGGCAATACCGTCGGCGCCTCCCTGAACAAGGAATTGACCCGTGCCACCATTCCCGAAGGTGATTTTTTGTTTAAATCCGGCACAGTTAATCTCAACGTCAATGGTCAAAAAGTATCTCTGGCCATTCCCGACGACTACACCTCCGCGGACAGTTTAGTTGAGGCGGTTAACGAAGCGCTCGTGGCACAATTCGGCAAAGATGGTGCCGATAACCCCAACGTGTCCTTTGCAATCTCCGAGGATGGCAAAACCATTAACCTGAACACTACTGATGATTATACCGCTCATATCTATGATAACAGTTTATCATCATTAGGATTCGATACCAAAGCGACGGAGACCACAACCTTGGCGCAGCTGGGGGTAAAGGAACCTGTGGTTTTCAATATCGGCGAAAACACGTTGAGCTTTGATTCCACCACCAGCATCAAGGACATGATCAGTCAGATTAACACCGTTGCTAAAACCGTCAAACAAAGTCAACAAATAGAACCCCTGCCTGCCGACTGGCATGTTGCTTCTTTTGATGAAAGCAATGCCTATATTCGGATTTGTGGCGTCGACATCCCCATGAATTTTATTGATACCAGCGGTAAACTGTTTGACCAAAACGAGGGCAATCTCAGCAGTCAAGCCGATGGCGGCAGTGCTTTATTCACGACGACCGATGGTACCAATGCAGTCGTTACTATCAATGGCGTTGAAATTGAACGCAGCACAAATTCTTTTACTGTTGACGGCATTAGCATGACACTCCTTTCTGAGACGGAAGAAGCTTCCACGATCACGGTCACCCAAGACACCGAAAATATTTATGAAACGGTCACTAAGTTTATCGATGATTACAACACGTTGATAAACAGCTTTAACAAGCTGTTGGATGCTGACCCCACCTATAAAAAATATCCACCTCTAACAGTTGCGCAAGAAAGTGAAATGACCGAAACACAAATTGAAAAATGGGAAACCCAGTCCAAGGAAGGCCTTTTGCGTAACGACAGCGCACTTTCGGGCGTCATCTCATCCCTGCGCAAGACCCTTTACACCAAACCGGAAGGCAGTCTGGCTCTTTATGACTTGGGCATTACAACCTCCTATTTTGGTACGAAGGATAACCTTGTTATCAGCGATACCAGTAAGTTGAAGTCGCTGATTGCCGAAAATCCTGACGAGATTATGAAGCTGTTCACCGATGCTGAAACCGGACTTTCAACAATGATGAATAATGCCATTAACGATGCCGCCAGAATGAGCACCGTTAATCCCGGCAGTTTAGTTCGCATAGCCGGCGCAGTCGGTCGGCCCGATACTTCCAGTAGTATTCATAAGCAGATTAATGACATTAAAAGCAGCTTAACCCGATTGGAAGACAGATACCAAAGAGAGTATAAGCGTTACTGGGCAAAATTCAATTCGATGGAATCGTTGATTTCTAACATGAATAGCACCAGTTCATGGCTTTCCTCCATGATGTCATCGCCCCTATAATTACCGTGAGAAAGGTTGCTAAATATGGCTTACAATCCTTATAATAAATATGCGGCACAGTCTGTCATGACGATGACAAACGGCGAGATGCTCACCAGGCTGTATGAGGCGGTTATTTTGAATATGAACTTGGCTATCAAGGGAATATCTCAAAAAGACATTGCAGCTACTAATTTATCGTTGCAAAAAGCGCAAAAGATTTTGAACTATCTCACTGTCACATTGGATAGACAATATCCTATTTCAAATAATCTGGCGGCGTTATATGATTTTTTCAACCGCCAGCTGATTACCGCAAACGTAAAAAAGAATTCTTCGCTAATCGAGGAAATAGTGCCCATGGTTGAAGAATTGCGTGATGCCTTTGTTCAGGGCGACAAATTATCTCGTATAGAAAATAGTCCCATATCGGCAGGCAGTGTGCGTTTCGCTGTTACAGGTTAATATCTGCTATTAATAACAGGGTCAATCGTATGATTGACCCTGTTATTTGTCATATTATAGCACTGTTGTTCCATAGAATATGAAAATGAATGCAATTTGGACAGGTGCTGCTTGTCTGATTGCCTTACTACATCTAGGGGAGGACTAATTTATGGCTTACGCGATTCACGCGACAGCCTGCGTCTATCAAAATGTTGAAATAGGTGACGGAACGCAAATATGGCATCATGCTGTCGTTCACAGCGGCGCAAAAATTGGTGCAAATTGCTCATTGGGTCAAAATACATACATCGCGCCCGGTGCTGTAGTCGGCAACCGCGTGCGTTTACAGAATAATGTCTCAGTTTTTAACGGTGTAACGCTTGAGGACGATGTTTTTTGCGGTCCGAATGCCACTTTCACCAATGTACTTTATCCCCGGTGCGAATACCCCAAGCGAACCAACGACTATGAGAAAACGTTGATTAAACACGGGGCTTCTCTCGGTGCCGGATGTGTTATTATCGCCGGTGTGACGGTAGGGAACTATGCCATGGTGGGCGCCGGTGCTATCGTCACAAAGGATATCCCCAACCACGCCCTAGTGATGGGTGTTCCAGCGCGACTGTGCGGATGGTTGTGTTGCTGCGGAAAACCCATCTCGGTTGCGAATCCAAATTGTACTTGCGGCTGCCAGTACACATTTTCACAATTAGGGCCTCGCCTTGAAAGCGGTGATACATATGATTAATTTTTCCGGTCTCCCAGAGCAATATAAACATATAGCGCCATATATGACCACCTCAATAGAGCAAGTGCTGCAAGCGTGTTGTTATATCGGTGGATCTCAGGTAGAGGAACTTGAGTTAAAGTTGGCAGCACGTACAAACAGTAGCTTCTGCCTGTGCTGCGCCAACGGCACCGATGCACTGACCCTTGCAATTATGTCTTGGGGTGTGGGACGAGGGGACGCTGTTTTTGTTCCCTCCTTTACCTTTGCTGCTACAGCAGAAGCTGTTGCACTACGCGGTGCTACCCCCGTTTTTGTAGATGTGGATGACACTTTTAATATCGACCCAATTTCACTCGAAGAGGCCATCCTTACCACCCGACGAGAAGGCTGGTTGCGGCCGATTGGTATCGTAGCGGTCAATTTGTTTGGCGTACCTGCTGATTACCGACGGCTTAATCATATCGCCGCCCGCGAGGGTCTTTGGGTGTTGGAGGATGCTGCTCAAAGTTTCGGCGCCAGTCGTTTTGGCCGTGCTGCCTGTACCTTTGGTGAAATAGCGACAACCAGCTTTTTCCCCGTAAAACCCTTGGGCTGCTACGGCGACGGCGGCGCTATTTTTACCGACAGTCGCCCCCATGCCGAGACCATCAATTCTTTACGTCTGCACGGCAAGGGACGCTCAAAATACGACCATCGCATCATCGGTATCAATTCGCGGCTCGACACGCTTCAGGCCGCAGTTTTATTGCAATAACTTTTAATTTTTGATGATGAAGTCATCAGGCGAACCAAAAATGCAACAAAGTACCCCGCGGCTCTATCTCAATTTGGTATTACACCCATCCTCCCACCCGAT
>JBKECV010000003.1:0-243125 GCA_047974975.1 Candidatus Fimivivens sp. | reverse complement strand
GTCTTTAAAACAGTTGCCGATCCCTTTATCGGCAAGCTTTCCTATGTCAAGGTTATTTCGGGCAAGCTTTCAAATGAGATTATACCGATTAATGCGCGCACAGCAACCCCTGAGCGGCTTGGCAAAGTCATTTATATGACGGGTAAAAAGCAGGCGGATATCTCAGCTGTTGCGGCGGGGGACATCTGTGCTGTTGCCAAGCTTTCAGAAACCCTCACCGGGGACACTCTCTGCGACCCTAAGCGTGTTGTAGCACTGCGTGAGGTCGGTTATCCGCTGGCCACCCTTACAATGGCGGTTAAAGCGAAAAAGAAAGGCGAAGAAGGCAAAGTGGCTCAAGGCATGTTGCGCCTGATTGAAGAAGATCCGGTGATCACCTTTGTGCAGGATGCTCAGTCGCATCAATTGTTAATTTCCGGACTGGGTGATCAGCACCTCGACATCATCGTCAGTCGCTTAAAAAGCAAATTTGGCACCGAAGTTGCACTTCAAAAGCCGCGCGTCGCCTATCGCGAGACGATTCGTAAAAAGGTTAAAGTGCAAGGTCGGCACAAAAAACAGTCCGGTGGCCATGGCCAGTTCGGCGATGTGTGGATTGAGTTTGAACCCTGTGAGGGCGATGGTTTAACCTTTGATGAGCGCGTGTTCGGCGGCGCTGTGCCCCGAAACTTCTTCCCAGCTGTTGAAAAAGGGTTGCAAGATTGCATCAAGAGTGGTGTGCTGGCTGGATACCCAATGGTGGGACTTAAAGCGACGCTCGTCGACGGCTCATACCATCCGGTTGATTCGTCGGAAATGGCGTTTAAAACAGCGGCATCGATGGCGTATAAAGCCGGTATCCCACAGGCGAGTCCTGCTATTTTGGAACCAATCGGCACGTTGAAAGTTTATGTGCCGGAAACTTACACCGGCGACATTATGGGGGATCTCAATAAGCGTCGTGGGCGCATTTTAGGCATGAACCCATGGGGGGATGGCACGCAGGAGATTGTCGGCGAGGTTCCCATGAATGAGATGCATGATTTTACCACGACGTTGCGTTCGATGACGCAGGGAAGAGGTAGCTTTGTGTTGGGTTTTGAGCGCTACGAACAGCTGCCGAACCAGTTGGAAGCCGCAGTTATCGCGGAGGCGCAGGCACTGGATAAGGAAGAATAACGGCGATCCAACAGCGCATGTAAAACGGGATGCATGACAGCTGATAAAATTTAAAACAGGGGCGACAGTGAAACTGTTCGCCCCTGTTTTAATGCGTTCGGGTTATTCGCCGCGCTGTTTTTTGCGAAATGCCAGTGCAGCTTGCTCAACCTTATTACTGCCAAAAGCATAATAAGATTTGTCTTTCAGTTCGTCGGGCAAATATTGCTGTCTTATCCAACCGCCAAAGTCGTGCGGATAGCGGTAGCCGATCGCATGACCGAGATCCTTGGCGCCCTCATAGTGGCCGTCGCGCAGAAAGTCGGGGATATCCCCCATCTTGCCTTGCCCGATATCGTGCATGGCGGCATCAATCGCACAGATGGCGGTATTGGATTTGGGGCTTGTGGCCACCAAAATCACAGCGTTAGCCAGCGGAATACGAGCCTCCGGCAGACCGAGCTGCATGGCAGAATCGACGCAGGACTTGACAATAGGGATAATCTGCGGCCAAGCCAATCCAACATCTTCAGCGGCGCAGACCAGTAGACGACGACAGGCCGAAATCAAATCGCCCGCTTCAAGCAGGCGCGCCAGATAGTGTAGCGCAGCATTTTCATCCGAGCCACGCATCGATTTTTGAAAAGCGGACAGTATGTCGTAATGTGCATCGCCGTTGCGGTCGTAGCGCATGGCGCAGTGTTGGGAAACCGCTTGTACCGCCTCGAGCGTGATAGACCCATCGGCACGGGCGAGGGTCACAGCCTCAACGGTGTTCAGCGCTTTTCGCACATCGCCGCCGCAGCTGGAAGCGATATAATCAACAACGCCCTCCGACAATGTAAATGTCCGTCCATATTGCGCGCCTGTTTTCTCAAAGGCACGCAGCACAGCGCGTTTGACTTCCTGTTGGGGTACGGGTTTAAATTCAAACACAGTGCAACGTGAAAGGACTGCACCGTAGATATAAAAATAAGGATTTTCGGTTGTGGAGGCGATCAGTGTGACGCTGCCGTCCTCAATGTATTCCAACAGTGTTTGCTGCTGCTTTTTGTTCAGATATTGAATCTCGTCGAGATAAAGTAAAATACCATTGTAGCCTGATATGGTGTTTCGGGCATCAAATACCTCTTTTAAATCTGCGGTGCCGCAGGTTGTGCCGTTGAGATGCCGCAACAGCTTGCCGGTGGAGGCGGCAATGATGCGTGCGACGGTCGTTTTGCCGACGCCCGAGGGACCGTAGAATATCAAATTAGGAACTTGGCCGCTGTTCACAATGCCGCGCAACACAGCGCCCGGTGCGAGCAGATGACGCTGCCCCACAACCTCGTCAAGTGTTTTTGGACGCAACAAAGCTGCGAGCGGTGCGTTCATGACACATTTTCCTCCTGCATAATTTTTTTGATTTGGCGCATAAACAATACGCCGGCGATACAAGTTGTCAGACAACATGCACCGGTGCGCGACCCTCACTTATGGGGCGACAATCGGAACAGGTTCAATATTATCATTTATTGTAGCGTAAAAATTTGCAGTTGTCCACAGCATAAAAGTAAAGCGGATTTAAAAAGCCGCCGCGGAATCGTCAAAATTCCACAGCGGCAAAAGGTTAGAATGAACGCAAGGTCACTGATAAAGTGGGAACTTTGAACACAACGCATCGACCTCTTTTCGAGTCTGTGCTGCGGTGGCCTCAAAGTCGGTAGCAGTGCGATAAATCCAGTTGGCAATCAGCGTCATTTCCGCCTCTTTGAAGCCGCGGGTGGTGACGGCCGGCGTACCGATGCGTATACCGCTGGTCACGAACGGACTTTGCGGGTCATTGGGAACCGCATTTTTGTTGACGGTGATATAAACCTCATCTAAACGGTGCTCAAGCTCCTTACCGGTTATGTTTAAGTTTTGCAAATCGATCAGCATGAGGTGGTTGTCGGTACCGCCTGATACCATGTTGACGCCCAGACGTGCAAATTCTGCCGCCATAGCCTTGGCATTTTTTACGGTCTGTTCGGTGTAAGCTTTAAAAGCATCATTGGCTGCCTCGCCAAAGCAGATGGCCTTGGATGCAATGATGTGCTCAAGCGGACCGCCCTGTGTGCCGGGGAAGATGGCTTTGTCAATTTTGGGTGCCAGTTCCTTTTTGCATAGAATCATGCCGCCGCGAGGACCGCGCAGCGTCTTGTGCGTGGTGGTGGTGACAACATCGGCATACGGAATGGGCGACATGTGTTGGCCGCTGGCAACCAAACCGGCGATGTGTGCCATATCCACAAACAGGTAAGCACCCACTTCCTTCGCAATTTCAGAAAAACGGTCAAAGCGAATTTCACGTGGATAAGCGGAGGCGCCGGCGATAATCATTTTGGGTTTGTGCTCAAGTGCAAGCGCGCGCACGGCGTCATAATCGATATAACCCTTTTCATCCAACCCATAGGAAATCATATTATAGTGCTTGCCAGAAAAATTGACGGGGGAACCGTGAGTCAAATGTCCGCCATTTGCCAGGCTCATGCCCAAAATGGTATCGCCAATATCGACCAGCGCAAAATAAACTGCCTCATTGGCCTGAGCGCCCGAGTGCGGCTGAACATTGGCATGCTCTGCGCCAAACAGCTTGCAGGCGCGGTCACGCGCAATATTTTCAACAATATCCACATATTCGCATCCGCCATAATAGCGTTTCCCGGGGTAACCCTCGGCATATTTATTGGTGAGCACCGAGCCCATAGCAGCCATAACCGCAGGAGAAACAAGGTTCTCGCTCGCGATCAGTTCAATATTGCGCTGCTGGCGCCCAAGTTCCTTGGCCATTGCAGCGCCGACCTCGGCGTCGAACTGTGTGACAAAACCGATGGTGTCCATCATATCGTTGTACATTTTGTTATTCCCCTTTCCGCTTTTCCGTGATATGATGTCAGTATAGCCTATCAGGAGACAAAAAATCAACTGCTGGGAAATGTAAAATGAAAAATTCTCCCTGCGAGACGAAATAAAACATGCCAAATTATACACTTATAGATGAGAAGTGCAAAAATTCGGGCAGGACTAAACTGCAATTGGATTATTCAAAGAATGGAGGTTGTCATAATATGCCTATGGATGTAGCTAAAACAGGTGGCGGTGGGATGAGCAGCGGCGATGTGATGGATGGTATTGCGATGGAGCAAGGGGGAGCACTGGCCCAGTTCATGGACAAGCTGCCCGAGCCGGTGCAGGTGCTGTTGCAAATTTTTCTTGTGGTTTTAATAGCGGCTGTTATTGGATTGGTTATCGGAAAAATGTATGCATCTATAAAATATCCCGATCCCGAGAAGCATCATATTATTTCTCCGAAACTCAAGGTTCTGTTTATTTGTATTCTGGCGGCGTGCTGTTTCTGGCTTTATACGGCCATGACGCGTGAGGAGACGACCGAACTTGAGCCGAATC
Organism: Candidatus Fimivivens sp.; assembly: GCA_047974975.1. Classification (GTDB taxonomy): domain Bacteria; phylum Bacillota; class Clostridia; order Oscillospirales; family Ruminococcaceae; genus Yanshouia. The sequence goes on along the minus strand of JBKECV010000003.1, from coordinate 238,559 downwards.
CCGGGGAAGAACAGGTTGGCGTATTGGACAGCGGTGCCGACTTACCTGTTGGCATAAACAACGGTAATATTGGTGTGATGCTAGGATGATTGATACAGAAAATGAACCGCCGATTTGTAATCGGCGGTTCATTTTTGCAGTTAGAAAGACATTCGTGATAAAGTCGTGAAGGCGGTTTAAATATTGACGACCTTGAGTTCGGTGGGTTCAAAGAGACCCAAACGCTTTGCAACATCGACATACACCTGCGGATCTCCCGATGTGCAGATGGTAAAGCTGCCGCGCGCTTTGTCGCTTAACGCGTCCTGCGCGATAAGATAATCGCGTACGGCGTTTGCTTGTTCCAGTGCGGGGTTGACGAACGTGATTTCAGGATAGCAGTGTTTAAAGTTATCCTCAACAATCGGATAATGGGTGCAACCCAAAATCACATGGCCGACTTTGCGGCGCGCAAGAATGTTATCAATCTGAGTGGTGATCTCCGTATTGATATCCTGTTGGTTAAAGTCGCCTCGATCCACCAACGCGGCCAGCATCGGGCTTCCCTTACCGACGACTTCAATAGAGGGGTCATGCTGATGAATAAGTGTGTCATAATTTTGGGTGCTCACAGTAAACTCAGTGGCGATAAGGCCAACCTGCTTGATACCTGAGCGCGCTATATAGTCGGCGGCAGGGGAGACGATGCCGATAATGTTATAGTCAAAGTGCGGCGTGAGTTGATCTACCAGCGTCGAGATGGTGTTGCAAGCGATCGCGGCCACCTTGACACCGTTTTGCCCCAGAAAGCGCAGCATGCCACGGCTTAACTGGGCGATTTGCTCGGATGTTTTATTGCCGTAGGGGCAGTTGGCGCTATCACCAAAATAGATGATATCCTCCCCAGGAAGAATTCTTTGCAGTTCCCTAACGACGGTCAGTCCGCCGATGCCGGAATCCATGACCCCGATGGCGCCGTTTAATTTACTCATAAAACTCCTCGTTTCTCTGCCGCGGCCAACGGCAAATTTTTATAGCAAGATATGCTTAGTAGCGACATTTTAATGCAAAGCACAACTAATATTATATTAAAAATTTATAATAAAACAAGACTAAAAGCAATAATAAATTTTCAAGACTTTTAAATGGTTGAAGCGTTTTGAAGCGTATGATATAATGCGAATACCAATATATAGAAAATGGCGAGAGGAGAAACACAGATGATCAACAAGCTACTTTCGTTACTGCTGGTTTTGGCATTGAGTCTGGCCTCGGTGGCGTGCAATGCCGACTCCCCCGGCAGTCAAACAGATGTGTCTGGGACATCAACCGGAAAGTACACCCCCGGCACTTACGAGGGAACAGCCAAGGGTTACGGCGGTGACATAAAGGTAACGGTTACGCTCGGGGAAAACCAGATTGAAAAAATTGAGGTTGCTCAAAACGAAGAAACGGTTGGGGTTGGCACGGTCGCTATTGAAAAGTTGCCCGCCGTCATTATCGCCAACCAATCGCTGGCTGTAGATGCCGTGGCAGGCGCTACTGTCAGTAGCGATGGACTGATTGAAGCCATCACTGCTGCGCTGGTTTCTGCAGGTGTTGATATCAACACACTCCAAACACCGGTCGAGAAGAAGCCGGCAGATAAGAAGACCGAAACCGTTGAAGCTGATGTCGTCGTCATCGGCGCCGGCGGTGCCGGTATGGCGGCGGCGCTTGAAGCGAAAGCAGCCGGTAAAAATGTTGTCGTTATCGAAAAAATGGCTATGGCCGGCGGCAATACGATCAAAGCGACCGGTGGCATGAACGCCGCCGAAACTTCTGTTCAAAAGACGTTGGGTGTTGAAGATAGTGTTCAATCCTTTATAGAGGATACCATGACGGGTGGCCACGAGGTCAATGACGTTGAACTGGTTGCCGCACTGGCTGCGCGTTCAGCGAGTGCCATCGACTGGTTAGATTCCATTGGCGCACCGTTACCCGAATTGACCACGTTGGGCGGATCCTCTCAAAAGCGTGCGCATCGGCCGGAAGGTGGCGCCGCTGTAGGCAGCTATCTTGTCGAAAAGCTTGTGGCTAATATGGAGAAAAATGATATCGCGCTCTATTACAATACGAAAGCGACCGAGTTGGTACTCACCGACGGTGCTGTAACCGGCGTCAAGGCCGAGGGTGAGCAAGCCGATTATCTGTTTGTTGGCAAGGCTATTGTGATCGCCACCGGCGGTTTTGGTGCGAATGAAGAACTATACACCAAATACAAAGCGGAACTTGAGGGATTTGTCACCACCAACGCACCGGGCGCAACTGGCGATGGTATTGTGATGGGTGAGGCGGTTGGCGCGCAGTTGGTGGATATAGATCAAATACAGATTCATCCGACAGTGCATCAAGCGACCAGCATCATGATTACCGAGGGGTTGCGCGGTGATGGGGCAATTTTGGTGAATCGGTTGGGTGAGCGCTTCATCAATGAATTGGAGACACGCGATGTGGTTTCCGCAGCAGAAATCGCACAGGAGGGTGGATACGCCTATCTGATCTTTGATCAGGCACTGTGTGATCGCATGAAAGCGGCGGCCGGGTATGTCGCCAAGGGATTGACTGTACAGGGTGATACCATCGAGGCGTTGGCTGATGAGATCAAAATTTCCCCCGAGGCACTTTCCGCAACGCTTGAGAACTGGAATAAGTCTGTATCCGACCAAAAGGACGCGGCATTTGGACGAACTACCGGGATGGAATATAATCTTTCTCAGGAGCCGTTCTATGCTATTCAGGTTGCACCGGGCGTCCACCATACCATGGGCGGCCTGAAAATTAACGTCGCAGCTCAGGTTATCGGCGCATCCTCAGAGCCGATTCCCGGTTTGTTTGCGGCAGGCGAAGTCACCGGCGGACTTCACGGTGGGAACCGCCTTGGCGGTAATGCCGTGGCAGATATTATTGTTTTTGGCCGTCAGGCGGGACAGAGCGCTGCTGCTTATTGTGACAAATAAATTTAATTTTAATAGCCTGCGTTCCGGAGCCAAAAGGCTTGGGGCGCAGGCTGTGCATTTAGGCCATTGAGCGGGATACAACAAGGGGAAAATGGATTGGGCGGTTAGCTTGTGTTTTGCATCGCCCTACTTTAAGCAACGCGTCTGGGACAGTTGAACAGGGCGAATTTCTTCGAATATGTCGAACGGGGTATGGGTTTTAGCACCATAACGCGCGCAAAATTTGTCTGATGTGTTGTTAGTATCCTAAAATCAAGGCGATTTTATCTTGAAATTATACGTAATATACAATTGACTTTTTGCTTTAACACGATATAATTAAACACAACAATATTATAAGTCAAACGCGATGAAGGGAACAGTAGCCTGCTTTCAAGACCTCAGAGAGCTGTCGATACGGTGCAAGGCAGTGTTTTAAAGCAAAGTGAACTCATCCCCGAGTGGCCGACCGAAAAATGCGTATTTTTAGTAGGCTCGGACGATTTGCACATGTTATAGTGCACGGCATTTGTTTTGAAGAACAGATGCGCAGAGTGGCCGGTATGGTATGTGCCGGCAATTAGAGTGGTACCGCAGAGTGCTTTTAGCCTTTGTCTCTTGATGATCTAAAATCATGAGGCATGGGTTTTTTTAGTTTTTCAAAAAGTGGAAAGGGGGAAAATCAGATGGAGCTTAACGGTTCGCAGATAGTTTTAAAAGTCTTAGAGGAGCAAGGTGTAGATACGGTATTCGGTTACCCGGGGGGAACCATCCTAAATATTTATGATGAACTCTTCAAAACACCGCGCATTAAGCACATTATCACAGCCCACGAGCAGGGCGCGGCACACGCCGCAGACGGCTATGCCAGAGCGACGGGGAAAACCGGTGTTGTTTTAGCCACCTCGGGCCCCGGGAGCACCAATCTGGTTACCGGTATTGCCACGGCGTTTATGGACTCTATCCCGATGGTTGCCATCACAGCCAATGTACCGAATTCAATGATTGGCCGCGACAGCTTTCAGGAAATTTACATCACGGGTATCACGATGCCCATCACCAAACACAATATGGTGATTCGCAGTGTCGACGAACTGGCACACACCCTGCGCGAGGCGTTTCGCATCGCTGCGGCGGGATGTCCCGGGCCGGTATTGGTTGATATTCCCAAAGATGTTACCGCTGCAGTTTGCGAGTTTTACGAGCCGGTGCCGGACAGTCGAAACAAGCCGACGCCCATCAATCCCAAAGTTATCGAAGAGACCGCCAAGCTGATCAATTCTGCCGAGCGCCCTATGGTGCATTTTGGCGGCGGCGTTATTGCTGCAAACGGCTCAGATAAGCTGTTCGAGTTGCTCCACAAGGCATCGCTGCCCGCTTGTCACACCATTATGGGGACCGGCGTTCTGTCCCACAAGGATTCGCTTAACATGGGCATGATCGGCATGCACGGCAATATTTCCGGCGCGCTGGCGGTCAGCCATGCCGACGTACTCGTGGTGATCGGCGCAAGGTTTTCCGACCGCGTCGTGACAAATCCGGTGAAGTTTGCTGCGGGTGCCAAAATCATTCATATCGACATTGACTGTTCCGAAATGAATAAAAACCTCATGGTTGACCATTTTATCGCAGGGGATGTTGGCGAAGTGCTCACCGAGTTGTTGCCGTTGGTCGAGGAAAAAGAACACGTCGGATGGCTGGCGCAGATTGACCAGTGGCGTGCACAGGATCAGGAACCGGTATTTATAAATGAGGATTTTCGCCCCAGTGATATTATGGAGATGATTTGTAACCTCGCCGGAGAAGATGCCATCATCGTCACGGATGTCGGTCAGCACCAGATGTGGGCAGCGCAGTATTGCAAACGTACGCGTCCGCGCTCTTTTCTCACCTCAGGCGGATTGGGCACCATGGGATTTGGATACGGTGCGGCCTGCGGCGCACAAGTGGCCTTTGAAAAACGCCGGGTGGTCCACATTACCGGAGATGGGTGCTTCCACATGAACCTCAATGAGCTTTGTACCGCGGTTAGTTACGATCTGCCCATTATCACCGTCATCATGAACAATCGGGTGCTGGGTATGGTGCGACAGTGGCAGACATTGTTTTATGGCCAGCGTTATTCGGCTACCGACCCGGAGCGCAAAACCGATTTTGCGCAGGTGGCTGATGCATTCGGTGCCAAAGGTTTGCGCGCCGAGACGATTGCAGAATTTGAAACCTGCTTTAAAGAAGCGCTGTCGGCCGACGGCCCCTGTGTTATCGATTGCCTCATCGAGAAAGATGAAATGGTGATGCCGATGATACCGGGCGGTGCTTCGGTGAAAGAGGCGATCCGGCAAGCGCCTAAAGAGGGATAACCAAAGGCTGAAAATCGCCGCCGCTTATGCTGCTGCAAAGGTGAGTCGGCTGTTGAAAATAATCATTAAGAATAAACACGAATAAGTGGAGGGTAAAAAAATGGCAAAAATGTTTTATGACGCGGACTGTAATCTGAGTCTTCTCGATGGAAAGACCGTGGCAATTATGGGTTATGGCAGCCAGGGGCATGCGCATGCGCTGAATTTGAAAGAAAGTGGTGTCAATGTTGTCGTTGGCCTGCGTCCTTCAAGCGCAAGTTGCGAAAAGGCAACGGCGGCAGGGCTAAAGGTTATGTCGGTTGCACAAGCGGCAAAGGCGGCGGATTTCATCATGATGCTGTTGCCCGATGAGAGACAGGCGGATATCTACGATGCGGACATTGCCCCCAACCTTGTCGAGGGCAACGTGCTGATGTTTGCACACGGCTTCAATGTTCATTTTAAGCAGATTGAAGCGCCCAAGGGGGTCGATGTTATCATGGTGGCGCCCAAAGGCCCCGGGCACACCGTTCGGACCCAGTATCAAGAGGGACGCGGTGTTCCCTCGCTGATTGCTATCCATCAAGATGCCAGCCAAAAAGCGCGTGAATATGCCTTGGCTTACGCCTGTGGTATCGGTGCCGGCAGAGCGGGTATCATTGAGACCTCCTTTAAAGAGGAAACCGAAACAGATCTGTTTGGCGAGCAGGCAGTCCTTTGTGGCGGTGTAACCGAACTGATGAAAGCGGGTTTTGATACGCTGGTTGAAGCGGGATACGCCCCCGAAATGGCCTATTTCGAGTGTGTGCATGAGATGAAACTCATTGTCGATCTCATCAACTCCGGTGGTTTTGCCATGATGCGCTACTCCATCTCCGATACTGCCGAATATGGCGATTATCGCACCGGTAAGCGCATCATTACCGACGAGACACGCAAGGAGATGAAGAAAGTGCTCAATGAAATCCAAACCGGTACATTTGCGTCTGAGTGGATTTCTGAAAACCGTGCGGGTCGCCGTGCTAAGTTCTTGGCTACCCGCCGTATGGAAGCTGCACACCCTGTTGAGATTGTTGGTGCTCAGCTGCGCAAGATGATGAGCTGGCTGAAAAAATAAGCCGGAATAAAGCATTCTTTTTTTGGCCGCAGAGCATTTGCTCTGCGGCCCTTTGCGTGATAAAGTTGTTTTAAAGCCTGAATTTTAGCGTTACAAGGGTAATATTTCACTTGCGTAAACGGTAGCGGTTATGCTATAATAACCCCAATAATGGCGCTTGCTTCAGCAGGGTCATACAATGCGTTTTCGTTGAGATAATCGCTTTTTATGGGGTTATTTTCATTTTATTAGGCAATGGCGTCGGAAGGGAGTTTTTGTCTTGTCAAAAGCTCTGCCGGCGTTTTTTTATCAGCATTACAGGATCGAAGGGAGAACAGTATGCAGAGAAAAAAGCTTAAATTTACCAAGATGCACGGCTGTGGGAACGACTATATCTATTTCAACTGTTTTGAGCAGCAAATAGAAGACCCTGCGGCATTAAGTATCCGTCTGTCAGATCGGCATGTCGGCGTCGGCGGCGACGGTGTTATTTTAATTTGTCCTTCAGATATAGCCGATGCGCGTATGCGCATGTTTAACGCGGACGGCAGTGAGGGGAAAATGTGCGGCAACGGTACACGCTGCATCGGCAAATACATTTACGAGCGCGGTATCGCCAAAAAGCCGGTGGTGACGCTGGAAACGCTCAGCGGCGTCAAAACATTGGCATTGACAGTAGAACAAGAGGAAGTGACGGCCGTTCAGGTCGATATGGGCACACCCATTCTCGAACCGGAAAAAATTCCGGTTAAATTAGAGGGCGACTGCGCCGTGAATGTCACGCATATGTTGGCCTCAAAACAGCAAAAATTCACGTGCGTTTCGATGGGAAACCCGCACTGCGTGATTTTTACTGAGAATATCGATGCGCTCGATCTTGAAAAAATCGGTCCCGCCTATGAGAATGATCCGCTCTTTCCCGAAAAGGTCAACACCGAGTTTGTGGAGGTGATCGACGCACGAACCCTTAAAATGCGCGTATGGGAGCGCGGCAGTGGTGAGACACTGGCCTGCGGTACCGGCGCCTGCGCAACGGCAGTAGCAGCGGTATTGTGCGGTTACTGCAAAATGGATACCGACATTACCTTAAAACTGCGCGGAGGCGACCTGTTAATCCGTTACACCGGTGATACAGTGCTGATGACAGGCCCGGCCACCGTTGTTTTTGAGGGAGAAGTGCTGGTTTAAACCGGTCTTTAATATTGACACCGGCGCAGTATTTTTTATGAACGCGCCGCGGTGCGAATATCGATTTTATATCATATTTTAAGGAGGCAGATTCAGTCTATGAAGTTAAACGTAAATTACGACAACCTCAAAGATAGCTATCTTTTTTCAACCGTTGCGCGTAAAGCCAGAGAGCACAGCGCGGCACATCCCGACGCCGATATTATCAAGCTGAGCATCGGTGATGTCACAATGCCGTTGGTGCCTGCTGTGGTAGAGGCGATGAAGAAAGCGGCCGATGAGATGGGGGATAAAGCGCGCTTTCGTGGCTACGGTCCCGAGCAAGGCTACGATTTTCTCAAGGAAGCGATTGCCGCTTATTACGCCGAGGAGATGCACGTTGCACTTTCACCCGACGAAATTTTTATCAGCGATGGCGCCAAGAGCGACCTTGGCAATATTCTGGATTTATTTGATGCCGATAACACCGTGCTGGTGCCCGACCCGGTTTACCCTGTCTATGTCGATACCAACATCATGGCGGGGCGTCGAATCAAGCTGATGGATGCGACGGCGGAAAATGGTTTTTTGGCGATGCCTGACCCGACCGTTGACGCAGACATTATTTATCTGTGTTCCCCGAACAACCCCACTGGATCGGTCTACAGCCGTGAACAGCTCGCGCAGTGGATTGCCTATGCCAAGCAGAAGAACGCCGTCATACTCTTTGATGCAGCTTATGAGTGCTTTGTCACCGATCCCACGTTGCCTCGCAGCATTTTTGAGGTCGAGGGCGCGAGAGATTGCGCAATCGAATTTTGCTCCCTTTCAAAAACGGCCGGTTTCACCGGCACCCGCTGTGGCTACACCATCGTACCGATGGAGATGCTCAACGGCCGAATGAATAAGATGTGGCTGCGCCGCCAGACGACTAAGTTTAACGGCGTGCCCTATGTCACGCAGCGCGCAGCGGCGGCTGTATTCTCCCCTGAAGGAAGAAAGCAGATCAAAGCAAACATCGATTATTACCGCGAGAACGCCAAGATTATTGGCGACGGACTGCGCGAGATGGGCATCCGTTTTGTCGGCGGTGAAAATTCCCCTTACATCTGGATGGAGTGCCCCAATGGGATGGATTCGTGGGCATTTTTTGACCATCTGTTGGCAACGGTACACGTTGTGGGAACCCCCGGCGCGGGTTTTGGAGACAATGGTACGCACTATTTTCGCCTGACCGCCTTTGGCGATCGCGAAAGAACAAAGGAAGCCATTGAAAGAATGAAAAAAGCAGTTCTATAGACATCCAAAGTAGTTGTTATAACGGACGAAGCGATTGTCCAATGGCATGCATTATATTTAACTTGTCAACGGTTATGATGGGATGGCTGTGGAATACGTCTACACGGTGTATTCTGCAGCATCCTATTTTGGTTTAGTGGGGGGATTTTGAAACATGCAGTCGGCTGTTATTGTAGCACATCAAGTTCTGATTATGTTTTTGCTCACCATTGTGGGCATTTTTTGCAGCAAAAAAGGGATTCTTACTGAAAGCGTTGCACGTTACTTAAGCACTTTTTTGCTTTATATTGCGCTGCCCAGCGTGATGCTGTCATCACTTTATCGCCCTATGCAATATGAGTTATTGGCGGGTTTTGGTTTAACTTTTTTACTGGCTGTCATACTCCACTTGCTAGCGGTTTTGGCCTCGCGGTTGTTGATCCGTACCCGTGATGGGCAGACTTGTAGCACCGAACGATTTGGCATTATTTATGCCAACGCGGCCTATATGGCCATTCCGCTGATTCGGGCAACGCTAGGTGAGGAAAGCACATTTTTTGCCACAGCTTTTGTTTCGGTTTTTTTGCTGTTTCACTGGACGCAGGGTGTGCTTGTTCTCGGTAGTAGCGTTAACCTTAAAAAGTTGGGCTATAATCCATGCATTCTATCAGTGATACTAGGTTTGCTCATTTTCACCTTTCAGATACCGCTTCCCGGTCCGGTTATAGATACCGTGCGATTGCTTGGCGGTTTAACGACGCCGCTTTCGATGATTGTTTCCGGTGTATTTTTAGCGGAACTAAAGTTGGCAGATCTAAAAAGTTTGCACATGTATTGGGCGGCGCTGCTGCGCACGGTGGTCCTGCCACTGGCCGGTATTTCCATTGTTGTGGCATTGGGTGCCTCAAATTGGTTTGCCGGGGCAGAGGCAGCCTGCCTTGCGGCGATATATTGTTTTTCTTGCCCGACAGCCGTATCGGTGATCCTGCTGAGCGCTTCCCTTGGAAGGGATGTTCTATACCCTAGCAGCCTTGTGGCTGTCACCACGGCAATTTCGTTGGTGGCGCTGCCGGTTATTGCGGTTGTAGCAAACACGCTGTTGGTATAATTCTTAGTAGGCCTCACACGGCGCGCTGTGCTGAAAGTGGCGAAACTTCGAATAGCCGATCCATTGAAAATTACAACAACTAATTGTATATATTAAAAACTTTATACAAAAAGCCGACAGCACCTATTTAGTGGTACTGTCGGCTTTTGATCGTTTCGTTTAGCGATAAATTATATGCTCGCGTGCCGGACCGGTAGAAACGTAGGTGATGGGATAACCGAGTGCTTTTTCAACATACTCGATATATTTGCGCGCATTTTTGGGAAGCTGCTCATATTCGGTGATGCCCATAATATCGCACTTCCATCCATCCAGCATCTCAAAGATTGGTTTTGCACGGTCAAGCTTGGGTGTACAGGGAAAGTCAGTCGTGACCTCACCGTCAATCTCATAGGCGGTGACAACCGGAATTTTATCCAGATAGCTCAGCACGTCAATTAAGGTCAGGGCCACATCAGTGGTGCCCTGCACCATACAACCATAGCGTGATGCGACTAGGTCGAGATAGCCAACGCGGCGCGGTCTGCCGGTGGTTACGCCGTATTCGTTGCCGGCCTCACGCAGCTGGTGCGCCTCATCGCCTGAAAGCTCGCAGACGAATGCACCCGCACCCACGCAGGAGGAATAGGCCTTAACCACAGTGACAACATTGGAGATGGCACAGGGAGAAATGCCTGCGCCGACGGTTGAAAAGCCTGCAAGTGGTGAAGAGGATGTTGTGAACGGATAGATGCCGTGATCGGGATCGCGCAACGCACCGAGTTGGCCTTCCATCAAAACCGTCTTACCGTTTGAGATGGCTCGGTTTAAGAATTTAGCGGTATCGGTTACCATAGGCGCCAGACGGTCGGCAAAGCTACGCAGATAATCAAATAACGCCTTAGGGTCGAGCGCAGGCTGGTGATAAACCGCATCGAGAATCAAGTTTTTATAGTCGCACAGTGCGGTCAGGCGCGCCATCAGGCGGTCCGGCTCATACAACTCGCATACCTGAAAGCCCACTTTGAGATACTTGTCGGAATAAAACGGCGCAATGCCCGATTTAGTAGAACCAAAGCTGTTGGCACCAAGACGCTCCTCCTCGAGGGTGTCAAACTGCGCATGAAACGGCAGCAACAGCTGTGCGCGATCAGAAACCAAAATAGTAGGATTAATGCCCATTTCAAGCAGTGCATCATACTCTTTAAAAAATTTGGCGAGGTCAAAAGCAACACCGTGGCCGATGACATTGGTGACATGATCATAGCAGACACCCGACGGCAAAAGATGCAGCGCAAACTTTCCTTTGTTATTTACGATGGTATGCCCAGCATTTGCACCGCCCTGAAAACGGACGACAATATCAGAGTCCGCTGCAAGCATATCGGTCATTTTACCTTTGCCCTCATCGCCCCAGTTGCCGCCAACGATAGCCTTTACCATTTTAAAAACCTCCCAATTGGTTTACATTCCATGTGGTTAAAATTAGCTTAAATTAAACAAGATCTATTATAACACATTTTTAAAAGATTTGGCTATAATTCGGATAAAAAAGCGGTACAACTATGGCGGTGATGTCGGTTTTGTTTTGTGCATAAATGTGGTATAATGGCCAAAAGTTAGGTCTTATACCGCGATTTATGCACAACGGATCGCCGCCGGTGCGGCAATCATGAAAAAATTTAAAATGGAGCCGTGTGACGGGGGTGTGGTTATGCAGTACTTAAATGGAAAGCGCTATTACACCATGGCGCAGTACTGCCGTGAGCGGTTCGGCGATCGAATTGTTAAAATCCCATTGAGTTCCGGCCTGAGCTGCCCCAATCGCGATGGAGTTAAAGGAACAGGGGGTTGCACTTTTTGTTCAGCCGGCACACAGACGGCACAGGCGCCGTTACCGTTATCGGTGCAGTATCAAGCAGGCCTTACTGCCGCCAACAAATGGCAGCACGCAAAGCCGGTGGCCTATTTTCAAAATTTTTCGAACACTTATGCGCCCATCGAGCGGGTTGAAGCGTTGCTTCATGAAGCGGTTGCGTTACAGCCTGCCGGAATTCGCTTAGCGACTCGCGCCGACTGTATTGATCGTGATATGGCCGAACTTTTGGCATACTTTGCCAAAAAAACGGTCTTAGAGTTGGAACTGGGTTTGCAAACAGCACATGATGCGACGGCGCAGGCAGTAAACCGCGGTTATACTTTTGAAGAGTTTTGTTTGGGGTTTAGTCTTTTAAAACAGCATGGTATTTATGTGTGCGTGCACCTGATTAACGGCTTGCCGCATGAAACGCAGGAGATGATGGTCACCTCGGCTCAAAAACTGGCTGCGCTTCGGCCGGATGGGGTGAAGCTACACATGTTGCACGTGATTGCGGGTACACCATTGGGAGAGATTTATCGGCAGCATGCGTTTGCGTTGCTCTCACAGCAGGAATATGTTGCGGTAGTCTGCAACCAGTTGCGCTATTTGCATCCGTCTGCCGTCATTGAACGGTTGACGGGAGATGGGGATAAAAAAACGTTGCTTGCACCGCTTTGGACAGGGAACAAGCGTCATGTGTTAAACGCTATTGATGGCACTTTGGCGCATCAAAATATCCGGCAGGGCGATTTGTGGGGGGATAAGTAAAGCGATGATAGGCATTTTGCAGTTAGCAAAAAACAGGCTGTCCGAGACAGCGAATCCGCATGGGATCTATGTGGATTTCACCATGGGGCGTGGGCGGGATACGCTGTTTTTATGTCAGCTTGCACCGCAGGGCAAAATATATGCTTTTGATGTACAGCAGTCGGCGCTCGATCAGACAGCCGAATTACTTTTAAAAAACAGTATCGATAATGCGGCACTTATTCTCGATAGCCACGAGCGATTTACCGATTATGTGCCGAGTGAAATTGATGGTGGCCTATTTAACCTTGGCTTTTTACCGGGCGGAGATCCCAATGTCACTACACAGCGCGGCTCGACTGCGGCGGCGGTTCGCTTAGCGATGCGCGCGCTTAAACATGGTGGTGCGTTGGGGGTAGCGGTGTATCCCGGCCACGAGGAGGGGCGCCTTGAAGGGGAATCTCTTCAAAGCTATTTTGCCGACATTGACAAAAAAGAATTTGATATTTTCATCTATCGCCTGCTCAATATTGCGGATGCACCCTATATGATGATCATCGAGCGGCACTGAGGGTGCGTCATCATTTTGGTTGTTGCGATGAGGTTTTAAAAGGGTAGTATAAAAGCAGCATGGTATTTCCATGCTGCTTTTATACTACTGGTTATTTTTCATGAGTGTCACTAAAATTGCTTTTTGTATGTGTAAGCGGTTTTCGGCCTCATCAAAAATTTCATTGGCGTGCTCCTCGAAGATGTCGGGAGCGATTTCTTCACCGCGGTGCGCGGGCAGGCAATGCAACACCATGGCGTTGGCGTGCGCTACAGACATAATCGTTTTATCGATTTGGAAGCCTTCAAAATCTTTCTCACGTATTTTCTGTTCCGATTCTTGGCCCATCGAGGCCCACACATCGGTGTAGAGCACATCGGCATCGGCCGCGCCCTGCATCGGATCCTGTGTCCATTCAAAGTCGGGATACGCCTTGGCGAACGCCATAATTTTAGGATCGGGTGCATATCCCTTAGGCGTGACTACGCTGATTTTCATGCCGGTTTTGAGGCAGCCGACAATCAACGAGTTGGCCATGTTGTTGCCGTCCCCGATAAAGCATAGCTTTTTGCCTTGCAATGTTTTGTGATACGCACGGATGGTTTGCAGGTCGGCGAGCACTTGGCAGGGGTGCGCAAAATCGGTCAGTGCGTTAATGATCGGGATACTGCCGTGTTTGGCCAACGCCTCCACTTCCTGCTGTTCAAAGGTGCGGATCACAATACCGTTCAGATAGCGCGAGAGCACACGGGCAGTATCCGCTATCGGTTCGCCGCGGCCAATCTGCAAATCGCGCGCGGATAAAAACAGGGCGTGGCCGCCTAGCTGATACATACCAACCTCGAACGAAACGCGAGTGCGGGTTGAAGATTTTTGGAAAATCATTCCCAGGGTTTGTCCGCTTAAAATGGGGTGCGCAATATTGTGGTTTTTTTCATATTTTAGATTGTCTGCCAAATCCAGCAATCCGATAATCTCATCGGTCGAAAGATCCAGCAATTTTAGCAGATGCTTCATGCGTATGCGACCTCCTCCAGCATTTCAAGCAATATTCATCACAGACACTGCTTTCGATTCAATAGGTCCTATTACCATCTATAACGGTAAGACGTGTTTTCAACTCAGCAATCTGAGCCTTAACAGCATTGGGAGCCGGCCCGCCAATCACGTTGCGTTGTTCGACACAGGTCCCAAGATCGATTGCGTGGTATAGATCCGCTGAGAAAATGTTGCTCAACTCCCTGTAGGCGTCAAGCGGCAGCGATTCCAGCGTGCAACCGCGCTCAATGCAAAGCTTAACCAAAAAGCCGGTGATCTGATAGGCTTCCCGAAACGGAACCCCTTTTTTGGTGAGATAGTCGGCACAGTCGGTGGCGTTAATAAAGCCTTTGGCGGCTGCGGCGCGCATGTTCTCTTTCTTCACCGTCATCGTTTCCAGCATGGGAATAAAGGTATTCAGGCAGAGACGCGTTGTCTCAATGCTGTCAAAAACAGCTTCCTTATCTTCCTGCATATCCTTGTTATAGGCCAGTGGAAGTCCCTTGAGCATGGTTAGCAGAGCCAAGAGGTCGCCATTGACGCGTCCTGTTTTGCCACGAATCAGCTCGGTGATGTCGGGGTTCTTTTTCTGCGGCATAATAGACGAACCGGTCGCAAAGGCATCGTCCAATTCAATGAACCGAAATTCAGACGTACACCAGAGGATGATCTCTTCAGAAAAGCGAGAGAGATGTGTCATAATCAGGGAGAGGGCAGCGGCGGCCTCGACACAAAAATCGCGGTCTGAAACGCCGTCCAAACTGTTTTGCGTCACGCCCCCTGAAAAGCCCAACAACTCAGCAACCATTGTGCGGTCGATGGGGTAGGTGGTGGAAGCAAGCGCACCGGAACCTAATGGCATGACATCCATACGGTGGCAGCAGTCGTTTAAACGCCCTAAGTCGCGTGTAAACATCTGAGCGTAGGCCATGATATGATGGGAAAAGGTGATGGGCTGCGCCACCTGAAGGTGGGTGTAACCCGGCATAACCGTGTCCAGATTCTGCTCAGCTTTGATGAGAATGGCATCAATTAAACGGTGCACTTGTGTATAGATATCAGCAAGCTGCTTTTTTAAGTACATTCGGATATCCAATGCAACTTGATCGTTGCGGCTTCTGGCGGTATGCAGGCGCTTGCCGGGGTCACCGATGCGTTCAGTGAGCACCTGCTCGACAAACATATGAATGTCTTCGGCAGTTAAGTCGAACTGTAGCGAACCGGAATCAAGATCGGCCAATATACCCTCGAGACCTTCAATTAGAGCATCGGAATCCGCCTGCGGAATAATGCCGCATTTACCCAGCATGGTGGCATGGGCGATGGAGCCCATGATATCCTCGTGGTACATCACATGGTCACATGCGATGGAGGAGTTGAAGTCATTGACACCGGCATCTAATTCCTTGCTAAAGCGACCGGACCACATTTTCATATAAAGCCCCTCCTTAAAAGGATTAAAATCGATAAACGTCACAAGTTACTCAAAATATAAAGATGAGAGAAGCCCTGCTCCACACTGCGGTGACAGGGCTTCCGGTCGTGAAGCGATGCTTTTAATTATTTATTCAGCTTTTCAGCCAATTTAGCCTGAACTTTCAGTGGGAGGCCGAACAGGTTGATGAAACCCTTGGAATCCATCTGATCATAGACGGTGTCCTCTTCAAAAGTTGCAATTTCTTCGGAATAAAGGCTGTATGCGCTGGTGGTGCCGGCGCCCGTAATGTTGCCCTTGTAAAGCTTGACTTTAACCTCGCCGGTGACATTCTTTTGGGTGGCGTCGACAAAGGCCGAAAGCGCCTCACGCAAAGGGGTATACCACTGGCCGTTGTAAACAAGATCGGCAAACTTAAGCGCAACCTGTTGCTTGTAGTGCATGGTTTCCTTGTCAAGGCATAGGCTTTCAAGTTGTTCATGCGCAAAATAGAGAATTGAACCGCCGGGGGTTTCATAAACGCCGCGGCTCTTCATGCCAACGAGACGATTTTCGACTAAGTCAGTGATGCCAACGCCGTTTTCGCCGCCGACCTTATTGAGATATTTGATGATATCGGCTGCTGACATCTTTTCTTTGTTAACAGCAACGGGGACGCCCTGCTCAAATGAGAGGGTGATGTAGGTGGGCACATCGGGTGCTTTTTCGGGCGAAACGCCAAGCTCAAGAATCTTATCATATTGCGGTTCGTTTGCCGGATCTTCCAAATCGAGGCCCTCGTGGGAGAGATGCCAAATATTTTTATCCTTGGAATAATTCGTCTCACGATTGATGGTCAGCGGAATGTTGCGCGCTTCCGCGTAGGCTATTTCGTCCTCGCGGCTTTTAAGTTCCCAAGTGCGCCATGGGGCGATGATGCTCATATCGGGGGCAAACGCTTTGATGGTCAGTTCAAAACGAACCTGATCATTGCCTTTGCCGGTGCAGCCATGTGCAATGGCGTCGGCGCCTTCGGCCTTAGCAATCTCTACAATGCGCTTAGCGATAATTGGGCGGGCAAACGAGGTGCCCAACAGATATTTGCCCTCGTAGACAGCACCGGCTTTCAGGGTGGGTACAATGAAGTCGTCGCAGAATACATCCACGAGATCCTCGATATAAAGTTTTGAAGCGCCGGTTTTGATCGCTTTTTCATTGAGTCCGTCAAGTTCGGCACCTTGCCCGACATCTGCTGCAACGGCGATAACCTCACAACCATAGTTCTCTTTGAGCCACGGAATAATAACTGAGGTATCCAGACCACCCGAATATGCCAGAACGACCTTTTTATACTGACCCATGATAAGCATCCTCCATTAATCGCTTTGTTTGATACGTTTATAATTAATAATTATACATATTTTTTGTGAAAAGAAAAGGGGGTAACGCATAATTGTTTGACCTCGCCTCGATTTTTGTATCAACCTCTAAAAATAAAATAAAATTAAGATTATTTATGGGCGTTTTCACTTGCTTGTCGGATTAAAAATATGAAGCAATTTTTAGTTTAATAGCGCTGTGTTCCACTATACCGTCTATTTCAAGGGTATATAAAACGATGCAGTACAGCGTTTTATATGCATATATACATTGCTTTAACCTGTAAGCAGACGCGCCGGTGAATTTCTTTATTTGACAATCGATTTACATTATTAACATTGCAATTTAAAATATTAAAATAGAATGGTGTAATGGCATTGAAAAGTTGCAATTGTCGCGGTATAATAATAGAAATATTGAAATTGTTGTCGAATGGAAGGTGCGCATATGAATGAAGGCATGAAAAAAATAAAAAAATTGCTGTTTTCGCCAACTTTAATTGTTGCGGGACTTATACTTGGGCAGGTTTTACTTTTATTGCTGTTAGTCCTTAGACTTTCACAATATTTTGTGGCTATATATGGCGTTTTTATGCTCATTTCGGTTATTGTAACATTGGTCGTGGTTAATAAGGAAGTCAACCCCTCTTATAAGTTGGCTTGGATTATCCCCATTTTGGTCTTTCCGCTTTTTGGTGGACTATTCTATTTAATTTTTGGGAATGCACATTTGAGCAAGGGTCTGTCGCAGCGTATGCGTCAGGTCGAGGAGCGCTTGTGCCTGCCTAAGGCGCAAACACCCGAGGCGCAAGCGATGCTTCAAACGTTGCCTGAACCTCTGCAAAATCAGTCCAATTATATCCTCAATGCGGGTTATCCGGCCTATTGCGGTACCCAAACACGTTATCTCACGCCGGGTGAGCAAAAGTTTGAAGCAATGCTTGAGGCGCTCGAAAGTGCGCAGCATTATATCTTTTTGGAGTATTTCATTATCCAGGAAGGCATTATGTGGAACAGCACTTTAGAGGTACTGGAGCGTAAGGCCAAAGAGGGGGTTGAGATCCGTGTGATCTACGATGCTTTTGGTTGCATGATGACGCTCCCGGATAAATACTTTAAGGTGCTGCGCCAAAAGGGCATCAAATGTATCGAGTTTAACCCGATGATTCCGGTTGTGACACTGTTGATGAATAACCGTGACCATCGCAAAATTTTGGTTGTGGATGGGCGTGTCGGCTTTATGGGTGGTGTGAACATCGCTGATGAATACATCAATGTTGTCGATCATTTTGGCCATTGGAAGGATGCTGCTGTGCAACTCACAGGCGACGCGGTGTGGAGTTTGACGGCCATGTTCCTTTCCATATGGGATGCCGTTACCGGTGAGGACACTCAGGCCGAACGCTACAAAGCACCGTCGACGGAAGAAGAGGGAAAACCTAACGGCATTGTTCAGCCTTATTCCGATACGCCGCTCGATGGTGAGCAGGTTGGTGAAATGGTTTACCTTAATATTATCAATCGTGCAAAAAAATATGTCTACATCTATACGCCTTATCTCATTGTTGATAATGAGACGGTGACAGCTCTGTTGTTAGCGGCTAAAAGTGGGGTGGATGTTCGTATCATGACCCCACACAATGGCGATAAATGGTACGTCCATATGGTTACTCGCGCCTATTATGCACAGCTTGTGCGCGGGGGCGTCAAAATTTATGAATATACGCCCGGCTTCATCCATGCCAAAGCGTTTGTAGCCGATGATGAAGTTGCGACAGTCGGCACTATCAATCTTGACTATCGCAGCTTGTACCTGCATTTTGAGTGTGGTGTATGGATGGCGCAGACCGATGCGGTGTTGGATATCCGCACAGATTTTTTAGAAACACTTAAACGCTGCGAGCGCATTACTATGGATAGTAAGCAATTGAAATCCGGATGGGCCATGCGATTAGTCAGTGCGGTGTTGCGGCTGTTTGCACCTTTGATGTAAATTAACCAATAGGCAGCTTTAATTTAAAGGAGATAAACCTTGTGAAAAGAAACCTTGGTACAGATAAAACAACGCGTTCCAATCAGTCTTCTGAAAAAATGCTGGCAATACTTGAACGCCTGTCTGAGCAGGATGAGCCGATACGGTTGCAGGATATTTCTCATTTAGTGGGAATGAATGAAAGCACAGCGTTGCGCTATATAGCGACCTTGCAAAAGAGTGGGTATGTGGTGCAGGATTCTGACACGGGGCGGTATTCGCTCACTTATAAGATTTGTGCGGTGGCTGCCAATGTGTCCAGCCGAAAAAATATCCGGAATATCTGCTCGCCTTATCTGCGCTCGATTGCACAAATTTTTGCCGAGTCGACCAACGTTGCTGAAGAGCATAACATGATGGTTGTGTATATTGAGGCTATTAGTGGCCCGCGCCAACTTTTGATGACGACTCGGCGTGTGGGCAATGTTTCACCTATGCACTGTACCGCCGTGGGCAAGCTGTTGTTGCTCAACTACAGCCAGCAGAATCTTCAGCAGTATATTGCAGCCAAGGGATTGCCGGCGCTCACCGACCATACCATCACAGAGTCCGGCTACTTGTTCACTGAACTGGATAAGGTTCGGGCACAAGGTTATGCCTTTGACAACGAGGAGTATGAGCCGGGCGCCAGATGTGTGGCGGCACCTATCTATGACTACACCGGCCATATCATTGCGGGTCTTAGCGTCAGCGGGCCGATCACTCGCATGACCGATGAGCATATTTACGAAAAACTTCCTTTCCTGCTCGACGCAGCGCAGCAAATTTCTTTGCGCATGGGTTATGAAGGGCGTGAGCCACGGTAATCTCCAACTGGATAGAAAAGTCGCTCTGGTTGCAGTCAAGCACGAAAGTGCGCTGCCACTGGGGCGAAATCATATAAAATTCCCAGCGTATGGAAAATAACGCCATGCAAATTTGATACTTTTGTGGTAGAATAAAAATGATCATATCTGGGTTTAATTAGAAGATGGACAAAACACATGGAGTGGTTTTGTCGTCGTCTTTTGGACTGTATTGGCCGAATATTTGGAGGAAATGATGAAAATCACAGGTGGAATAAAGCTAACAGCATTGGTGTTGCTGCTTTCGCTTTCTGCAGTCGGATTGTTTTGGGCAACCACAAAAATGAATCTACAAGGTCTTGGTGATGATGCTTCGCATTCCTCTCAAGTATCGCAGGCGCTTTCTGATGCACCTGATTCTCAGTCGGAGCCTCCACCGGAGCCACAGCCTTCAAAGTTGCGTTTTGTGGCAGCGGGTGACAATTTGATTCACGACAACATTTATAAACAGGCAGCGGCGCAAACCGGTGGCGACGGCTTTGATTTTGCCCCACCCTATGAACATGTCGCGGCGTTATTTCAAGATGCTGATATTGCGTTTATCAACCAAGAGACGCTTATAGCTGGGAATGATTATCCTCTTTCGGGCTATCCGTTGTTTAATTCCCCTGAGGCGGTCGGCGACAAAATTGTGGATATGGGTTTTAACGTGGTGTGCATGGCGAACAATCATATGTTTGACATGGGTGAATCGGGATTAATCTCGGCTATGGACTTTTGGAGCACCAAGCCGGATGTGCTGTCTATGGGGGTGTGGCGTACACAAGAAGCGATGCAACAGCCTATCACCATTGAAAAGAACGGGATTACTATCGGTTTTGTACCTATTACCGAACATACAAACGGTTTAACGTTACCTACCGATACACCACTGCGCTTGATCCGTTCGGATGACCATGATCTGATGCAGCAGCAGGTGGCGCTGGCTCGCGCCAACAGCGATTTTGTCGTGGTGTCGATTCACTGGGGCACCGAAAACAGCAATAATACGAACGACAACCAGCTTGAGCTGTCACAGATGTTTGCAGATTGGGGCGTCGACTTGGTGTTGGGGCACCATTCCCACACTTTGCAGCCAATGGAGTGGCGAACCGGAAAAGGCGGTAACCGCATGCTGATCGCTTATTCGCTGGGCAATTTTATTTCGAGCATGCTCAATCCGCAGAATATGTTGGGTGGCGTGCTTGATCTGGATATCGAAAAGGACCCAAAGACAGGCGAAACGACCATCACGCGCGTCAATATGAACCCTATTGTTACGCAGTATGATACGACCCAGCGCAAAGATGTGCGCATTTATCCGTTTGTCCAATACACCGATGCGTTGGCCCAAAAGCACGGTATGACACAGTGGCACGGTCAGTTTTCCCAGGCGTATCTATCCGGTATTATCAAAAAAAATATTCCGGTTGAATTTTTAGATGCTGATGTTTTAACAAAAATAAGATAAAACGAGGCCTCTGAGGCAAAGGGCACTCAGAGGCCTCGTTTTATGGGCAGCGCAGGTGGGCTCGATACCTTTTATAGCACTTGCTTTAACAACGTGGGGTCCACGTTTCCACCCGATATGACGAAGCAGACATTGTCATGTGGACGAACATTAAGTTTTTTGGATAATGCGGCGGCAATCGGCATTGAAGAAGAGGGTTCGGCTACAATCTTAGCGGCAGAAACAGTCAACTTCATCGCTGTTCGGATATCGTCATCAGTCACAGTAACCAGCGCGTCCACGAGCTGTTCAATCATGTGAAAATTTTCCGGGTCAGCGTGGTCGGTGCGGGTGCCATCGGCAATTGTATCGACATGGTCGAGCCAAACAGGTTTTTTTGCTGTGCGGCTGGCGCCGTATCTGGGGGCACCAACGGGTTCTGTGCCGATAATCCGTATGCCGGGCTTCATTTTCTTGGCAGCGGTTGCAATGCCTGAGAGCATGCCGCCGCCTCCTACCGGTGTTACAATGATGTCCATATCAGGCGCATCCTGCAGGATTTCCATTGCGATGGTACCTTGTCCCGCTCTAACATAGTCGTTTGCATAAGGGTGAATGAGTGTTCGTCCCTCTTGCTGCACCAGTGCATTGGCCTTGTCGTCGCGTTCACTGGAACGTGTTCCGGCTAGCAGTACCGTTGCGCCGTAGGACTTTGTTCCCGCTAGTTTGACGGGATTGACATTTTCGGGCATGACAATGACAGCATCCAGACCTAAAATTTTGGCGGCACAAGCAACCCCCTGTGCATGATTTCCGCTGGAACAGCAGACGATGCCATTCTTTTTTTGTATATCAGACAAGCAG
Organism: Candidatus Fimivivens sp.; assembly: GCA_047974975.1. Lineage (GTDB taxonomy): Bacteria > Bacillota > Clostridia > Oscillospirales > Ruminococcaceae > Yanshouia. The sequence continues at coordinate 216,476 of JBKECV010000003.1, read as the reverse complement.
AGCATCGCGTTGAGCGCACCCCGTATTTTAAAGGAGCCTGTAATTTGTAGATTTTCAGGCTTGATATAGACATTGCACCCCAACTGGCCATCCAAAGCGGGGACACGAAGCAGCGGTGTGTGGGTGACATAGGAAGAAAGTCTTTCCTTGGCCGCCGATACCTCCTGAAAAGTAATCATATGAACAGCTCCTTTTTATTTTTTAGTCGACGAAGAGATGGGGGCGCTCGGTCAATTGGGTTCATCGCGCCGATAGATGTGTGTTATTTTCTTCAAATGTGCAGCTACTTCCGGATTCAACGCATTGGATCGAACGCGCCAAGACCAGTTCTGCTCCCCTATGGTCCCCGGAAAATTTATCCGTGCATCTGCGCCTAAACCGAGAATGTCTTGAAGTGGCGCGATGGCTAAACGGCTTGGGGCCATCCAAGCACCGCATATAGCGCCCCATCCAAACCCCTCATCCGAATGCAAGCGAAGATAGTCGAGCGCAAAAGTCCGTTCGTCTGGGCTCGCTTGCGTAAACAGCCACTGAATAAAGGTCGGGGTGTCGTGCGTACCGGTATATATCACGGAATTAACCGGACAATTGTGAGGCAGATAGGCACTGTTTCCGGTTGGGTCAAAAGCATAAACCAAGACTTTCATGCCGGGCAGTCCGGCGTTAGAAATGAAATGTCGTGCGGCTCCATCCAAATCCCCTAAATCCTCGGCGATAAGGGTAAGATTGGGAAGTTGTTGAGATAAAAAGTCTATTAGCGGCTGGCCGGGGCCCTTTACCCAGTGCCCCTCCAAAGCGCTGTGTGCCTGGGCCGGGATAGACCAGTAAGTATGAAAACCGCGAAAGTGATCTATGCGTACCATATCGTAGAGCAGGGCGGCATTTTCCATGCGCTTAGCCCACCATTTGAAAAGGGCCTCGCGTTGATTCTCCCAATTATATAAAGGATTACCCCAGTGCTGACCCTGATTGCAGAAAGCGTCTGGTGGAACCCCTGCTACATAAGTTGGGAAAAAATTTTCATCCACTTGGAAAAGAGCAGGATCTGCCCACACTTGGGCACTATCCGCCGAAACATAGATTGGCATATCCCCCATAATGGCGATGTTACAAGCGTGGGCATAGCGTCTGAGCGCCCGCCACTGGCGAAAAAAGTGGTACTGCAAAAAAACTTGATAATCAATTTCGTCGCGCAGCTGAAAGCGATATTTTGCCAGCGCATCGGGTTCTCGAAGACGCGCAGCCTTATCGGGCCATTCATTGAGTGGGCAGCCAAAATGTTGGCTGAGCGCACAAAAGAGGGCGTAATCAGGTAGCCAGTGCGCTTGATCCTCCAAAAAAGCAGTACGAGCTGCTGTGTCATTGTCCCGCGCCCAGGCTTTTTTAAACAGGGCATTGCGGTTTTTAGAGAGCCAGGTATAGTCCACACGGTCGGGGTCCAAAAAGCGGGCGGCAGACAAATCCTCCGGCGTAAGTAGGCCCAGTTGGGCTAAATCCTCCAAGTCCAGCATCAAGGGGTTGCCTGCAAATGCGCAAGGAGACATATAAGGGGAGTTGCCGCACCCCGGCGGATTTATCGGGAGAATTTGCCAGACTTTTTGTCCGGCAGCTGCAAGGAAATCAATAAATTGGTGAGCACCCTTTCCCAATGTCCCAATGCCGCAATCGCCAGGGAGAGAAAAAACAGGGAGTAAAATACCGCTGGAACGTTCCGCCATTGGAAAGCCTCCAATCAAATTTAGCTAATGATATTATACATTTGGTCAGAAAAAAAGGCAATAATTCGCGGTTATATAGATAAAAGTTTGTGCGTGAATTCAAAAAACGCCATAGGTGTTATGTTTCGTACTATTAGGCGCACACAAACAGACAGGAGAGATGTTTTACTTGTGGAGCGTTTGTTTTGTAAAAAATAGAGACTATGCGAAAGCATAGTCTCTATTTTTGGTCGGAGTGAGGAGACTCGAACTCCTGGCCTCTTGGTCCCGAACCAAGCGCGCTACCAAACTGCGCTACACCCCGAAATTTTTAAATTACAAACTGTCAAAACAGCCTAATAAATATACCATAACCGCCGTACAAAAGTCAATAGATATCCGCCGATCCGCGGTATAATTGCATTAAAAATGTCTTGCTTGTTCGGGCATGAGATAGGGCATAGCAGGACAGAAATGCGCTAATAGCTTTTTAATATAATGGCTTGCCTATCCGGTTGTGGCGCTGTGTTCCGTCGGGAAGTGGGGATTTTACACGATGGTAACCGATGCAATCTCGGGTCGGTTATTAATTCTGGGGAACGGGCTGTCATTGCCTAATCCGCGGCTGACCAATAATGCCGGATTGCGGCCATGCAACCCTTGACAAAAACGTGGGAATAGGCCTTGACCCGGTGCATAAAGTGCCAGCTTTTTACCTAGGCGAACTTGCCCACCGTGGGCATGTCCGCAGAGCATCAAATCAAAAGGAAAGCGGCAGTAAGAAAGCGTACCTATCAAAGCGTAATGTTCAGGAAAGTGCGAAAGCACAATACGCAAGCCATCCTGCTGCGACAGGGCGCGCAGTGGTTTGCGGTTATCCGCATATTTCAGCATTTTACATGCAGCCTTAATATAATCAAAACGGGAGACGGCCAAGCCTTCATCCAGTCCTAATATGTGGACGGGGGAGCCGTTAAAATAGCCGTCAAATTGCGTGTTTTCAAGAACAGTTATGCCGACGGATCTGAACCTGTCAGCGATCGCAGGCCAGCGCCCGGAGCGATGCTCGTGATTGCCAGGGATGAGAAAGCAGGGCGCCATGCGGTTGAGTATTTTTAGTGTTTTGATGGTTGGAACAAGGTTGTGGCGATCGGCGCTCACGGTGTCGCCGGGGAATACAATCAAATCCGGCGCTAGTGCGCGGATTTGCATGATAAGCTTGATATTCTTTTCACCAAATTGTTTGCCGTGCAGGTCTGACAAACAAATAAGCTTTATTGGTTTTGGCAAACCGATGCTGAGCGTGTGGTGGGTCACTTGCAACGTGTTGTTTTGGTAATAGCTGTATATGGCGCCTGCCGCACAAAGTGAAGCGGCCCCGGTTATTAAGTGCTTCATAGCATTTTTTACTCCTGACGGCGATATATGAGCAGGTCAAAACCCAATTCAGTTTCCAGATGGTTGGTTTGTTGAAGACGTTGACTACCCGCAATAGAGGTTTTCCAGTAGTAGGGTGTCATGGCAAACAGATCGGCTATCAAATTTTTATCGGTCAGTACGGCGTGTGACCGAATGGGAACCCGCGTTTCAAAAGTGAATCCCGGATAGGTCGTTTCTTGGTGGGCGTTTAGATACGGCGTCTCGTAAAGCAATTGCTTTAACCCGAGCAGATGTTTTGGACTGGCCACCGCCAAGAGCATCATGCCATTCGGTTTGAGCACACGCGCAAATTCACTAGGCACAATCGGCGCAAAGACATTTAACAAGACATCAGCACAGGCATTTTGCAGCGGCATTTCAAAGCAACTTGCCACTGCGAGATGTAACATTCGGCTACGGTTGGCCGCGGCCTTAATCGCCAGCTTAGAAATATCCAATCCGCAAATAACGGGCGATTGGCAGATTGACGCCAATGTGTGACCAATGGCGTCGGTATAGTAACCCTCCCCACAACCTGCGTCAATTAGCAGCGGCGCGGTGCGGTTCTGCAACTCATCCGCTATCAGTGCGCATATACGCTGCCTAAATGGGTGATAAAAGCCCGCATCCAAAAATCTTCGGCGCGCTGCTACCATTTCACGATTATCACCGGGAAGCTTGGTGTGCATTTTATGAGGGGGCAAAAGGTGTACATATCCCTTTGCGGCCTTATCAAAGCTGTGGGAATTGCCGCATTTTAACGCAAAATCGGTGTCATTTAGCGGTGCTTTACAGATGGGGCAGCGAAAAATACAATCCATCATGACCCAATAACCCAACAAGTTGTCAGGTATATCCTTTCTGTTAGACCTTTCGTGCTGTGTCGCTACCTTTGGAAGAGCGGCCTTTTTGAGTCGTGGACTTTTTGGCGACACTATACCCAAACGTACCAAGTTGCGCGCCTAACGCGTAGTATGCGCCATGTGCAAATGCCATGAGATCGGCATGGTTCAGTTGAAGTTTACCGCTTTTAGAAATCAGGGATTCATCGACGTTGACGGCGACAACATCTGCCAGCATCATATGATGTGAACCCAGTTCCATAATATCGGTGATGCGACATTCCAGTGAAAGCGGACTTTCAGCCAGCATGGGGCAGTCCAACTGTGAAGCCGGCTCGGCGGTCAGGTTGCAAGCGGAAAATTTATCAATGTCACGTCCGGAGCGAACACCGCAAAAATCCACGGCGCGCAAAAGCCGACGCGTCGTCGCATTTATCACAAATACGCCCGATTGACGAATGAGCGGGTAGGAAAATCGCTCCGGGCGAACCGAAATATATGTTTTAGGAGGTTGGGTGTTGATAATGCCCGTCCATGCCACCGTAAAAATATTGGGGGCATCAAGCGTGCCGCAGGTGACAAGTGCTGCGGGCAGAGGGGCTAACAGGGTGCTACCTTTCCAAGTTTGTTTAGCCATACGCGCTCCTTTATACCGAAAATTCGATGCAAGCATCTTAGAAATATATTGACCTTGGACCAATAAACAGTGGATAATAAAGAATTATATTCTTGCCTTTTATTATACGATATATTTGAAGAATTTTAAATAAAATCACAAAAAAATCAATACTGATGCGTTTTGGGTGTAGTACCGTGTCACATCGGATACAGGGTGATTCATAGGATGATATCATAATAACTTGAAAGGGGTTTTAGCTTTGGATTTTCGTCAACAACAGGCGGCTATGTGCTATCCGTCGCATATGGTCTTGTCCGCGATGGCAGAAACAGACGTGACCACACCTCAAACCGTTGTGCTACCGCTGGCCATGGCCTATGTGCCTATGCAAGGCTGGTCACAGACATACGACCCAGCGGTGGGATTGCAGCGTGGAACAGTGTTTCCTGAACTTGATTTGCCATGGATGGTAGGAGGGGGCACGTGCAAATGATTTATGAAAATGCGAATTTATTTGACAATACACTGCCCCTCGATCATATTATACCGTCTCAAAATGCAAGAATTATGCAAAGAGGACAACAAGATCATATGATGCCGGCGCGCAATATGAAGACGATGTCCGACACACAGGGAAATCGTCCCTGTGTCAATAACCAATCGCAGGTTAAACTACAACTTGCACAATGCTGTTTTGCAGTTCATGAAGCGGTTTTGTATTTGGACACCCACCCAAACGATCAAAATGCACTGGCCTATTACCGTAAAAAGCAGCAGCAGTTGGAGCGAGCCAGCGAAAATTACAAAAAGGTTGTCGGCCCCATTTGTGCATGTATGGTTGATACCAACACGGGCAACTGGCAATGGATTGAAACGCCTTGGCCTTGGGAAATTGAGGAGGATTGATTATGTGGAGTTATGAAAAGCGGCTGCAATTCCCTGTTCGCATTACAAATCCCAACCCTAAATTGGCACAGGCAATTATCACGCAATATGGTGGACCGGATGGTGAATTGGGCGCTTCAATGCGCTATATTTCTCAGCGTTATACCATGCCGCATCGTGCCGTGGCTGGATTGCTAACCGATATTGGTACCGAGGAGCTCGCACATCTCGAAATGATAAGTGCGATTGTCCATCAGCTCACCAAAAATTTAAATGCGCAGCAACTTGAAGAGGCAGGCTTTATGCCCTATTACATAGAGCATACACTCGGTATTTATCCGTGTTCCACGGCGGGAGATCCTTTTAATGCATTAGGTTTTCAGTCAAAAGGCGATCCCATTACAGATTTAACTGAAGATATGGCTGCAGAGCAAAAGGCTAGAACAACCTATGACAATATTCTGCGTCTGATTGATGATCCCGATGTTCGCGCGCCGATAGTGTTTTTACGGGAGCGCGAAATTGTCCACTTCCAAAGATTTGGAGAAGCGTTACGCATGGTGACCGATCAGTTAGACTCTAAAAATTTCTATGCCTTTAATCCGGCCTTTGACAAAGAGTGCCAATAAAACAAGGGAGACAACACACTCTCTAAAAGCAATTTTGGGTAAAACAAAAAGCCGCTCCGGAGAGGAGAGCGGCTTTTTTTGCATCTGCCTTGCGGCAGTGTTTCACCTAAAACGTGCTACTTAAGCAGCAGCGCCAGTGGTGGGGTTCTCGGGCTGAACATCAGGAACATCAACTGCAGGGGCGTCGACGAGCTCTACGTCAGAGAAGACATAGGAACCGAGGACACGGGTGTTGAAGTAGATGGTCTCGTCGGACTCATCATACTCAGCGGAAGGAATAGCGGTCAGCTTGCCATCCTTGAGCTGATAGACATGCTGGAGAGTCTCAGTCTCGTAAGCAAACTCGCCGGTACGGTTGAACTTAGCATCGTTGAAGTTCACGAAAAACACCTTAGCAGAAGGGTTTGCTTCTACAAGAGCGTCGTTAGCCTTGGTGTTGAACTCCAACAGGAGTTTGCCCTGGCCGGAAACATCAACAGTAAAGGTGCCTTCGTTCTGGTCAAGACCGAATTCGAGGTCAACTTCTTCGTCGCTATCGAACTTGAGGAGGTACTTGGTCTCGGGCTTCATCGCGGAGGAGAAGCTGTCATCAATCAAGTAGTTAACGGCACTGTCGATCCAGTTAGCGGTATAGAAAACATTCAACGCAACGTCGATCTCAGCATCATCAAACTCTAACTTGGAAGCATCGCTCTTCTTCTTGTTGAAAGTCAGCGTGCCAATGATATCAGAGTCAGAGGTGGTCTCCTGGGCAACAGTCTTAACTTCTACATAGTAGAAATAGTCGCCGCCAACGCGCTTCTTGACGACAGCAAGGCCATCAACAAGGTCGGAACCCATTTCCCATTTAGCCTTAACCTTGAGTTTCTCTACATCTTTGTAGTTTGTAAGCAGCTTGCCTTCATACTGGATTGCCCAGTAAGCAGACTTGCCATACTCAACGGTCTTTTTCATCATCTTGCCGGAATCGACGTCACCGTCGTACTTGTAGGGGCCTTCGAGGGTCAGCTTAGCGTTATCTTTGACGGTTGTAGTTTCCGCCGCGAAAGAAACTGCAGCCAGGCTCATCACCATGGCAACAGCCAGAATAAGAGCAAATGTCTTCTTCATTGGAATATTCCTCCTAAATTTAAATTCATATCTTTTGGCCGATGCTCTCCAACATCGACAAAAAAACCTTTCGTGTGTAAAACAAAGGTTCAGAGATAACACTGCAACAACCCTTGTTTTTCGATCAAGTAATCCTCTATTGGAAGATTACTGTCAACATCATAGCATATCTTATCCATAAACGCAATAAGTTTGTTATAATTTTGTAATTTATTTTTGCTAATAAATTACAAAGCCGCCATAAGGTGGTGGAATGAAGCCTGCTCACTGCCATGCAATGCCGCTACGAGTGTTAATTGCCTAGATTGAGGGTCTGCGTTGACAATGAAACCGCAGCAGTTTGCAACGCGCCAATCATAAAATTTGCGTTTGGGGCTTGCAAGAGCGGCCATTATAGCCATGATGCTTCCACCGTGTATCACACAGGCGGCACTCATAATATTTTCGCTTGACAGTTCATCTAAAATACCGAAAAATGCAGTGACACACCGCTTAGAAAAATGCTCGATTTCCTCGCCGCCAGGGGGAGGAAGCGCACCGGAAGAGGCAATCCAATCCCTATAATCGGGATTGTTAGCCAGTTGTGCGTAGGTGTGGCCTTCACAGATGCCAAAATCTGCCTCGCGCAAATCTGCTACCTCACGTGGCGTGTGGGCAGGGTATAACAGTGCAGCTGTTTGGCGACAACGGCGCATGGGACTGCAGTAAACGCGCGGCACTGTTGGCATGGAATGGGAAACAGCCTGAGCAAGTACAATTCCTTCTTTGCAAAGAGGTTGATCGGTGCGCCCTATATATTGCCCTGCAAGATTGCCGGCCGTTATAGAATGGCGCACCAATAAAATCGTGAGAGGAAAGTCCAAGTGTGTTCTCCTTTCTGGCATATAAACGTATTGCGAAACATGCATCATGGGGCAAAGAAAAAGCCGCCGCCACTCTGGAGAGGAGGGCGACGGCTTTTAACATTTGAATAATTGGCTACAACACCTTTACTTAGGCAGCTGCACCAGTGGAGGGGTTGCTAGGAACAACGGGCTTAACGGTGGTAGGCTCGTCGGGAGTCACAACAGTGGCATCCTCAAGATCAAGCTCCATGTCAGAGATGACATAGGTGCCCAGTACGCGAGTATTGAAGTAGAAGCCTTCGTCATACTTGTCGAACTCAGCGCCGGCAACTTCAGAGAGGGTGCCGTCTGCATTGAGCTGATAGAGGTACTGTGCATAGTCTTCGCTGCAAGCGAGGAACATCTCGCCTATACGGTTGAACTTAGCGCCGTTACCATTCCAGAAATTGAGCTCAGCAAGGGGATACTTAGCAGCAATCTTGGATTTGAAATCGGTATCATAGTATACAAGCAGTTTGCCCTGGCCAGAAACATCAACGGTGAAGATAGAACCGTCTTCGAACTCGAGGTCGGTTTCATCGTCGTAGTCGAACTTCAGGGAGTAGTTGGTTTCGCTATCCAACACAGAAGAGCTGCTGCCATCGATGGTGTACTCGGTGTCAGAACGGTAGGAGTTCGCCCAGTCAACGTTGAGGGTGATATCCAACTCAAGATCGTCAACCTTAGGAGCCTTGGACTTGCTCAGGGTCAGGGTGCCGATAACGTCGGTATCAGAAGTGGAGCTGGAAGACTCCATGGAAATGGCGAGGAAGTAGTAGTACTGGTTTGCCTCATAGCCATACTTGTTAAAACCAAGCTTTTCAGCGGTTTCATAAGCGTCGCCGTTTTCGTAATCAGACACGGTGCCGACAGTCTTTCCGTCGATCATGTAGAAAGCGCCTTCGCCGGTGGGGACGTTGGTAACCTTCTTCTTCACAATGCTGACATTCTCAACAAGCTTAGAACCTTCTTCCCACTTGGGTTTAACTTTCAGGTTGCTAACAACTTCAGACTCGCTGATAAGGGATTCATCCGCACCTGAAGGCGTACCGTCGGTGATGGAGTCCTGAACCAGTGCGTAGTAAGCGGTATCGCCATACTCAACAACATCATCCTTGAGTGCCTTATTGTCGGCATCATAGGTGAACGGGCCGAAAACGCCTACGACAGGATAGTAGTGGCCATCTTTGTCGTTCTTTTCGACAAAATCGCCATCGGTAGGGCCATCGGTGAAGCTAGCCGCAAAAGAAGTTGCGGACATGCTTGCAATCATGGCTGCTGCCATGGCTAATGCAAAAAACTTTTTCATAAAAATGAAATCCTCCTTAAACTTTTCTGATGCTAGGACTCTCCAACCCAAGCACCAGTTCTTGCATGAAGTATAACACAGACATTTCCCAATTGCAATACCTTTTTCAAGAAATTTGTAAAGAGTTTGAGAAAAATAGGTTCATATAGTTACAAAATGGTAACGAATCCCCTTTGATATCGATTGATATTATTTAATAGTAGTGTGGGTAAAGATCGGTCAAAAGCCACCGTGGTAAAAAAGCTTACAAAAAACCGACAGACTGTCATCGCCCGTCGGTTCTGCTTACAATTAAATTTCAAATGGCTATTTTGCGTATTCAATAGTTCGTGTTTCGCGTACGACATGCACCTTAATTTGGCCGGGGTAGTCCAGTTCTTCTTCGATCTTTTTAACAATATCGCGGGCGATGATGATCATGCCGTCGTCATTGACAACTTCGGGTTTGAGCATGACGCGTACCTCGCGTCCGGCCTGAACGGCATAACATTTTTCAACACCGTTGAAAGAAGTGGCAATCTCCTCAAGCTTCTCAAGCCGTTTGACATAATTTTCAAGGTTTTCACGGCGAGCGCCGGGGCGCGCGGCCGAGATAGCGTCTGCTGCCTGCACAATACAAGCGATGACAGTGCGCGGCTCAACGTCGTTGTGATGCGACTCGATCGCGTGAATAACAGCAGGAGATTCTTTGTATTTTTTGGCAAGGTCGACGCCGATGGCGACGTGCGAACCCTCGATTTCGTGGGTCATGGATTTGCCGATATCATGTAGCAATCCGGCTCGGCGGGCGACGGTAACATCAGCGCCGATTTCGGCGGCGATCATGCCGGAAATGTAAGCGACTTCGGTGGAATGAATTAAAACATTCTGGCCGTAGCTGGAGCGGTAACGCATTCTGCCGAGCAACCGGACAAGTTCGGGATGCAGTGAGCCGACGGATGTTTCGAGAACGACCCGTTCGCCGTCCTGCTTGATCTTGGTTTCAACTTCTTTGCGTGCCTTGTCCACCATCTCTTCGATACGGGCGGGATGGATGCGTCCATCGTTGATCAGGCGCTCGAGCGCAATGCGCGCCACTTCGCGTTTGACAGGGTCATGGCTCGAAAGCGTAATAGCTTCGGGCGTGTCATCGATGATGAGATCGACGCCGGACAGGGTCTCAAGCGCACGGATGTTGCGGCCCTCTCGACCGATAATGCGTCCCTTCATCTCGTCGGAGGGCAGCGGTACTACCGATACAGTCGTCTCTGCTACTTGATCCGCTGCGCAACGCTGAATTGCCAGCGAGATAATGTTGCGGGCTTTGACGTCGGCTTCTTCTTTCAGACGCGCCTCCATCTGTGAAATGCGCAATGCCTTTTCGTGGGTTAACTCACCCTCGAGGTTTTTAAGCAGATAATCCTTAGCCTGCTCAACGGTAAACCCGGAGATTTTTTCCAACATTTCAAACTGGCTTTTTTTAACCAGTTCTGCCTCCGCGAGCGTCTGATCGGCCGCTTTAAGCTTAGCCTGTAGAACCTCTTCTTTTTTATCGAGATTATCGACCTTCTTGTCGATCGTCTCCTCCTTATGTTGAACGCGACGTTCCAGACGCGAAACCTCAACGCGTCGCTCTTTAATCTCGCGTTCGGCTTCGGTTTTGAGCTTGAAAATTTCGTCTTTCGCTTCGACAAGGGCTTCTTTCTTTTTATTTTCCGCTGATTTTATTGCTTCACTTACGATACGTTTTGCTTCCGTCTCGGCTGTGCCGAGTTCCTTTTCTGCCACATTCTTTCTATAATTAACGCCTGCGAAAAAGGCAATAACAGCACCGGTTACAAATGCAATTAAACCGCATATTACATAGGGCAACATAAAATAAAAAATCCTCCTTCCTTTCTCTTGTATATTTTGGGCACCTGTGTCATGCGATGACTGTATAAACAGCCAAAAATATTTTACATTTTTATTGGATTTATGTCAAGAAAATTCAAAACAAAAAGCCTGTAAGCATCGACGCTAGAACAGGATGTTAAAATCCCAACAGCTTGTAAACCGCGTTTGCCAACGCATCGCAGGTTTTCTCGGCCTCTGCCATGGTTTTGCCCTTGACGATGTAATAGGTCTTGAGTTTGGGTTCGGTGCCGGAGGGGCGTATCACCACCACATTGCCATCTTGCAGAGTCAGAGAGAGGACATCGGACGTCGGCAACCCCGTCGGGAAGCGTTGCCCACCCTTGATACATACACCCGAACGATAGTCGCAGCAGGTTGCGACAGTATAACCTGCCAGTGCATGAGGAGGTGCTGCGAATAACTTATCCATAATCTCGGTCATCTGTTTCATCCCGTCGGCGCCGGGGAACATGGTATTGGTTACATGGTTGCAAAAATAGCCAAAGCGCTTATGGATATCGTCCATGACGTCGATGAGCGTTTTTCCCTGCTTTTTATAATAAGCGGCCATCTCGGCGACCAACATGGTCGTCACGACGGCATCTTTGTCACGAACATAGGACCCCGCCAGATAACCGCAGCTCTCTTCATAAGCAAATACAAGGCGGGAAACTTCGCCCTGCGCCTCAAGAGCCGCGATCTCGGTTCCGATGTTTTTAAAGCCGGTCAATACGTCGCGCACCTCAATGCCGTAGCTGTTGGCCACCAAGTCGGTCAATGTGGTGGTGACGATGGATTTAATCATAACCGGACGCTCGGGCATCGTTTTGTTCACTGTTTTCGCGTGCGCAATATACTCGGTGAGCAACACCCCAACATCGTTGCCGCCAAGCTGTATATATTCCCCGTTGTGGCGCACGGCGGCCCCCACACGATCGGCGTCGGGATCGGTACCGATGAGCAGATCAGCCTGTGTTTGTGCCGCCAGCTTTAAGCCCAGCATCAACGCTTCTTTAAACTCGGGGTTTGGGTAGCGGCAGGTGGGAAAATTTCCATCCGGCTCAAGCTGTTCTTTGACCAGAATCGGATCGGTGATACCAATCTCGCTTAAAATGCGGCGCACCGGCAGGTTGCCCGCACCATTGAGCGGCGTGTATACCAATTTTAAATCCGCCCCTCGTACCGCCTCGGGGAAACAACGGCAGGCGTGCACTTCTCGGAAATAGGCGTCGATAGCCGCATCGTCCACCTGAACAATAAAGCCCGATTTAACGGCATCGTCATAAGCCATCGTTTTGACACCGGTGAACAGTTCGGTTTTTAAAATGCAACTTAAAATGCCGTCCGCCATATCGCTGGTGATCTGGCAGCCGTGCGCATCGTATGCCTTATAGCCGTTATACTCCGCGGGGTTATGACTGGCAGTAATCACCACGCCGGTGTCACACCCATAATAGCGCACCGCCCACGAGAGCATCGGGGTGGGGGTCAATTGTGGATACAAATACACCTTAATGCCATTTGCCGCAAAGACACAAGCTGTTGCTTCGGCGAATAATTTGGATTTGTTGCGGCTGTCATAGGCAATGGCCGCTGAACCGCCTTCTTTGTGCTGGCGCAACCAACTGCTGATGCCCTGCGTTGCCCTTCGCACCGTATGAATATTCATACAGTTGGTGCCGGCGCCAATTTTGCCGCGCAGGCCTGCGGTACCAAAGGTTAAGTTGGTGTAAAACCGCTCGTAGATTTCCGTTTCATTGCCCGCTATCGCAGCGATCTCCTCAACGAGGTCGCTGTCCTCAAGTTGGGCGTTTTGCCACTGTTTATATCGTGTAAATGCGTCCATTTTTCTCTCCTTTAATAGATGTATTATCGGTTGGCAGCTATTTTTACTTTGTAAAATCGGGGCCGGTCTTTGCTTGCTTCATCGTTGCCTGAATGTACGAAATAGAGTCCTTGAGCTTTTCCGATTCCCATGGGTTCAATTGGATCGGAAGCTGCTTTAAAATGCCTTCGCGCCCAATAATGCAGGGCATGCTCAATGCCACATCACCGTTATGGCCGTATTGACCGCGCAGCGTAGTGGAAGCCGGATAGACACTTTTTTCGTCCAATAAGACAGCTTTGGCCATGGTGATGGCCGATTGCGCCACACCGGCATTAGTCCATCCTTTGCCGTTTAGCACGTCATAAGCGGCACTGACTACCAGCGATTTTACCCGATCCGGATTTTTAATGTCCACCGCCGCTTCAAAATACCGGTTTAGTTCAGTGAACGGAATGCCCGAAACATTTAAATGGCTGAGAACGGGGAATGCCGTTGCGCCATGCTCGCCCATCATATAGCCTGTCACCGATTTCGGATCAATTTTGCAGGTGTCGGCAACCAGCTTGCGCAGCCGTGCGGAATCAAGCATCGTACCGGTTCCGAAAACCCGCCCGGTCGGATAACCAAACTCATTTTCGGCAATGTAAACCATCGTATCCAGCGGATTTGTGATCAGGATGACAATGGCTTCTTTCGTATATTTTACAATGCCTGCCATGACCTCGCGTATGACGGTGCAATTGGTTGTGGTGAGCAGTGCGCGATCCGGTTCGCCTTTGGGATCACTCGGGTTGGGAATAACGCTAGGGCCGGCGGCAACAATAATCACATCGGCATCGGCACACTGCTCATAGCGCCCACTCGTGACCGTCACGTTGTTCATATAGGTTAATGCCGTGGCTTGTGCCTGATCGAGCGCTTCGCCGCGGGCAACATTTCCCAAAATATCGACAACACCGATTTGTGCAAACAAACCGGTTTTCATGGCGTCGGCCAAAACGTATGAACCGACATGGCCAACACCAACAATGACCAGCTTATTTCTGTGCATAGTCCCATCTCCTAAAAATACAGACTTCTATTACTTTATATAGTACGATTCTCAAAGACATCATAATGGATACAATCATCATAATGTGTGCGGCCAGTCTTTGTCAATGCCGATGGATAGGATTGGCAGAAAGATGGCTTTCACCGTTGTATTTTCAGCATAATCACGGTATAATAGCCGCAAAGCGACTGTTATACGGGTTTTATGCGCAACGGCTCGCCGCTAAGGCAGCAACCGCCTATCGATGCGCTTATTATACCACTTTAAGTCAAAGGAGGGGTCGGCATGCTCGCCAAGGTGCACAGCTTTGGACTTAATGGCATTGATGCTTATCTCGTAACGGTGGAGGCCGACCTTTCACGTGGGTTACCTGCTTTCGAGGTGATCGGCCTGCCTGATGCGGCGGTAAAAGAAGCGCGTGACCGCGTGCGTGCGGCAATTAAAAATATTGGAATACAGTTTCCCACCTCACGCATTGTATTAAATTTGGCCCCGGCAGATACCAAAAAGAGCGGTACCGCTTATGACCTCGCCATTTTTCTCGCGCTGCTCAATGCCTCCGGAGAAATTAAGGCCGACTTAAAGGATTTTGGATTTCTCGGCGAACTGTCGCTCGGTGGTGAAATTCGCCCGCTTTCCGGTGTGATGCCGATGATTCTAAGCGCCAAGGCGCTGGGGTTGCGTCAGGTCATTATTCCGTTTGAGAACGCAGCGGAGGGCGCTATCGCTAAGGATATTGCAGTGTATGCCGCCATAAATGTGACGGAAGTTTTAAACCATCTGCGAAAAGAAACACAACTGCCGCTGTGCACCACGCTGGATTTCTCCTCCCATCCTGTGTTGGGGCCCATACCGGATTATGCTGAGGTGCGCGGCCAATATGAGGCTAAACGCGCATTGACCGTGGCCGCGGCCGGATTACATAACCTGTTGCTCATCGGGCCACCCGGTTCGGGTAAAAGCATGCTGGCGCGTCGACTGCCCTCGATTCTGCCCGATATGACCTACGATGAGCAGGTGGCCGTCACCAAGCTGCATTCGGTGGCCGGTACGCTGCCAAAAGGCATGGGGCTGGTACAGGAGCGGCCGTTTCGTTCGCCGCATCACTCGGTTTCGGCCGCGGGTATGACCGGTGGCGGCAGTATACCAAAACCCGGCGAAGTATCACTTTCACACAACGGCGTGCTTTTTTTGGATGAGCTACCGGAGTTTTTGCGGCCAGTCATGGAAGGACTTCGACAGCCGTTGGAAGATAACGAGGTAACCATCTCTCGCGTGGGGGCGCGCATCACTTACCCCAGCCACTTTATGCTGGTCGCTGCCATGAACCCCTGCCCTTGTGGATTTTATGGGCATCCAACCAAACCGTGCAACTGTACACCTGCCGCTATCCGTCGCTACCTTGGCAAAGTAAGCGGTCCGCTTTTAGACCGCGTCGACATCCACCTTGAGGTGCCTGCGATTGACTACAAGAGTTTGACCGATAAGGCACCGAGTGAAAGCTCCGCCACGCTGCAACAGCGGGTGGCCACTGCAAGGCGGCGCCAGCTTGAGCGGTTTGAAGGCCGGCATATCACCTCAAATTGTGCCATTCCGCGTGCGATGCTTGAGGCGTTTTGCCCGCTCACGCAGGATGCCGAACAACTGTTGAAAGTGGCATTTGAACGGCTTGGTCTCTCGGCGCGCGGATATGATCGCATTTTAAAGGTATCGCGAACAATCGCCGATTTGGATAACTGCGAAACGATAGATACCAGCCATGTTTCGGAGGCGATTCAGTACCGCACATTGGACAGAAAATATTGGAATCGTTAAAAGATAACAACAAGGAGTTTAGCCTATGAAGGACCTCATCTTGACCTACGCCCTTTCAATAGTCCATTATCGCTCGGCGGTTTATTTCGCCGCTGTTACCCGACATCGCATTGGCTTTCGCATTTTTGCACTTTCAGCCATTGTGGCGGCCATTTGTACCGGCGGCGCTTATCTCGGCTTTATGCCGGTGTTTATGCTGCCAGCCTATATTTTCCTTGGCTATCTGGTTTGGGCCATCATTCTCTGTGCACAGATCGAATACGGTATTTTGAAGTACTCAAAGGATCAAGAGAACATGCTGTCCAAAGATATCACCTTGACCTTTGCGCGCGGCACTCTTAAAATCGATACGCCGCACAACGGCAAAACCGCCACTGTCAAGCTTTCAGACATATTTTTGGCATTTGAACTGAGCAATATGTTTCTAATTTATCTCGATGGCGCACAGTCCATTATGCTGCCGCATCGTGCCGTCACCCCACAGCAGCGCGCCGAGGTGCGCGAACTTTTGCAGGACACCTTACACGATCGTTTTTCCACGCGGTTTGGTTATGGCGCAACGGCGGCAAAAATCAAGCTAAAACCGCTAAATGGGAAAAAACGCGGATTGTTTTAATAAAAATTTTAAAAAGCGCTTGGAGCGGCCGTGATAACCGCCTCAAGCGCTTTTACTATTCAGTTGCTGTTTGAGATATTATTCAAAGTGTTCTTTAAATAGCCTCCACTGCTTCTACACCGTTGATAATTGATTCTGCTGTTGCCGGGAAAGTGTCGCTATCCATCTCGGGGAACCACAAAATAAAATCGTAACCGCCACGCTGCCAACGGGCGAGTGCTTTGCCATCCTCTGTCGATGAGAGTTCAGCGAATACATCCCCAAACTGCTTAACCGTCTGTGTATCAAACTGCATGCCATACAAGCCGCTGATATCCTCGTCCGTACTTTTCGCGCAACGTAGCATCCCTTGTGCACCGTCGGATGCCGTCAAATCAAGCTGCGCAATTTTGCCCGAAATTAGCCAGATGCCGTCGGTGCTGACTGATTCCGGCATACCTTCAAGTGCGAAACCTGCGACATATCTAAAATCAGGCGAATCAAAATCAATCATTGGATTGGGCAGTTGCATCGGATTGAGATGTGCCACCAACTGCGTGCAGTCGTGAATCTGGGCCGGATAGCTTTCCGCGATGGACCCACTATAAGTAATGTCCACTTTTAAGCCAATCACAAGTGATGAGAGCGAAAGAATATTACCTTTCGCGTCGGTAATTTCGGCATCGGTGAGTCCTATGGAAATCAGATCGGCACTTTTTCGCTGAGGCGTGTCCTCCGCGGGGCGCACCAGCACCGATGTTTCATCCACCCGCATAACTGTGGCGGAAAAAGTCGTTTTATCTGTCTTTTGTTGACAGCCTACCAATGAAAACATGGACAGCATGACGATGGCTGCTGCCAGGGCGGCTTTTTTAATAGATTTCATTTGTTGAGATGCTCCTTTTTAAACTTTAAATGAACTGTTTTATTAGTGTCGGATCACCATGAAAATATTGCATAGATTGGATGTTTTTAATGCTAAAAAACCACCGGATACAGCCTAATGCCGTATCCGGTGGTTTAAATGACCACTTATTTTGCTTTGGATTCCACTTCTGCAACAGCAGCCGAGATAAATTCCTCGACCGTCATGGTTCCTTGGTCGCCCGCCTTGCGAGAGCGTACCGCTACGCCACCGGCCTCGATCTCTTTTTCGCCGATAACCAGCATGTAGGGGATCTTTTCCAGCTGTGCTTCACGGATTTTATAGCCGATCTTTTCACGGCGCTCATCGACCGTCACGCGCAGCCCCTTGGCGCGCAGTTTTTTGGCTACGTCGTTGGCGTAAGCGCTCTGGTTATCACCGATGGGCAGAATGCGAATCTGTTCGGGAGAAAGCCACATCGGCAGTGCCCCGGCATATTTTTCAAGCAGCAGCGCTATGGTGCGCTCGTAGCAACCCAATGACGTGCGGTGAATAATGTAGGGGTGTTTTTTCTCACCGTCGGCGTCAATGTAGGTCATATTAAATTGGCGCGCGAGCATCAGATCTATCTGGACAGTGATCAGCGTATCTTCCTTGCCATGTACATTCTTGATCTGCACGTCAAGTTTGGGTCCGTAGAAAGCCGCTTCACCAACAGTCTCCTTGTATGGGATTTCCATGTGGTCGAGAATATTTCGCATCAGATCCTGCGCCTCATCCCACATCTCGGGGGTGCCAATATATTTTTGGGTATCATTGGGATCCCATTTCGAAAAACGATAGCTCAAATCGTCGATCAAACCGATATCGGTCATGACCTCCTGCAGCAATTTGACACAACCGCGAAATTCCTCTTCAAGTTGCTCGGGGCGCATGATTAAATGGCCTTCAGAAATCGTGAACTGGCGCACACGAATCAGGCCGTGCATCTCGCCAGAGGCCTCATTTCTAAACAATGTTGCAGTTTCTCCATAGCGGATCGGCAGATCGCGATACGAGTGCATATCGTTGAGATAGACCTGGTACTGGAACGGGCAGGTCATGGGGCGCAACGCAAATACTTCCTTGTCTTTCTCTTCGTCGCCCAATACAAACATGCCATCCTTGTAATGATCCCAATGTCCCGAAAGCTTGTACAGATCCGACTTGGCCATGAGCGGCGTACGCGTCATGACATAGCCATATTCGTACTCCTCTTTATCTTGTACGTAGCGGTTTAAAATCTGGAACAGCTTGGCGCCCTTGGGCATCAGATGCGGTAACCCTTGGCCAACATAATCCGAAGTGCAGAAGTATTTCAGTTGGCGCCCCAGAATATTGTGGTCGCGTTTTTTGGCTTCCTCAACGGCGGCGAGATAGGCTTCAAGCGCACTTTTTTTGGGGAAAGCCGTCCCGTAGACACGACACAGCATTTTGTTCTTTTCGTTGCCGCGCCAGTAGGCGCCTGTACAGGCCGTCAGCTTGATCGCCTTGACCGCACCGGTGCGCATCAGATGTGGGCCGGCACAAAGGTCGGCAAAATCCTCTTGCACATAAAAGCTAATCTTTTCGCCCTTGTCGGCGTGCTCATTGATCAACTCCAGTTTGTAAGGCTGATTTTTCATCTTTTCTAAAGCTTCGGGGACTTCTAATACCAACTTCTCCAGTGGCATATCCGCTTTGACAATTTTGGCCATCTCGGCCTCAATTGCAGCGAGCTGCTCCGGCGTAAAAAAAGTCGGCACATCGAAATCGTAGTAAAAGCCGTTGTCGATCGCAGGGCCAATCGCAAACTTTGCCTCCGGGAACAGCCGTTGAACGGCCTGCGCCAAAATGTGCGATGCGGTATGCCAAAACGCCTTTTGACCATCCGGATCATCAAAAGTCAATATTTCCACAGCGCAATCGGTCACAACAGGGGTGCGCAGATCGCAAATCTTTCCGTCAACCTTAGCGGCACAGGCTGCCTTAGCCAAGCCTGCGCCGAGCGCAGCCGCTATCTGTGCAACGGTCGTTCCCGATTCAAACTCTTTTACAACATCGCCTTTTAAAGAAATCTTCACCATAAATCATGCTCCTCTCTTTTTCGGTCTTAAAACGGTATGAATATAAAAAGCTTCACCCCGATACGGGGTGAAGCTTTACAATAGTAACTCCACGGTTCCACCCGAATTGCATCTAAGCTGCCCGCTAGGACAAAAAGATACCACTCTACCGACCGTTAACGCTGTCGATGCGGCGAACTTGGGGACCAACGCCTTAATTTCGCACTCAGGGGTGGTAGCACCGTTACAAAAATCCACAAAGACCGCTTTCAACCCAACGACAGTCTATCTCTGGTGTGTTTTTTGTGGGCCTCCCCATCAAAATTTTGTTTGGATGAAGCTTTGCTTTGATACTATCACTGTGTTCTTTGCTTGTCAATAGATTTTAACCAATCCCCGGCTTTTCATGTAACGCGTTGCCTACTCTACAATATTTTGCGTTATTCGTTGGAAATTTATGACGAAAAGGTGTGATGGTGGCAGCAAACTATAAAATTTGCCAATAATGCCAAAGCTAAAAAAATAGCTTGCAATCGGATAGGCGGTGTGTTATTATAATAGACGCATTTATAACAGGATTTTTGAAAGAGGTGACAATAGTGAAAGAGGGACTTCATCCTCAGTACGAAGCGACGAGCATTCGTTGCGCATGTGGCGAGGTCATCGAGACCGGCTCGACTAAAAAGGATATCAGAGTGGAAATCTGCTCAAAATGTCATCCTTTCTTTACCGGCAAGCAGAAGCTGGTAGATACCGGTGGACGCGTAGATCGCTTTAACAAGCGTTTCAGCCGCGATAAGTAATTTTAAGCAGACAATAAGGGCGATGCACACGCATCGCCCTTATTCGATATCCGCCTTGTTGCGTTTTAGGATGTCTGCGATAAAATTGGTAGAAATATGGCGGAGGTGGAAGAAAATTGACGCAATATAACACTGTTGTGGCAGAGGCCGAGGATGAATTTATCGAAAAACGTTCGCGTTTTATCTGCGTCATCGCGCCGGTGCAGACCGATGAGGAGGCGCGGGCCTTTATCGCCTGCCGAAAAGAGCGGCATTACGATGCGCGCCACACCGTTTACGCCTACATATTGCGCGCGGAGAACACCCAGCGCTATTCCGACGATGGAGAGCCGCAGGGGACGGGCGGTCAGCCGGTGCTTGAGGTGATTCGCCGCTCAAACCTCACCGATGTGTGTGTAGCGGTCACACGCTATTTTGGTGGTACGCTGCTCGGTGCCGGCGGCTTGACTCGCGCTTATTCAAATGGGGCCACGCTGGCCATTTCCGCGGCACAACAAATAACCATGTGCCCGTGTACCGACTGCCGAATTGCAATGGACTACGGCCAATATGGCGGGGTCGGGCGCCTGTTGCCCGAATATGGGGCGCAGCAGCTGGAAAGTGATTTCGGTGCACAGGTGACACTCACCGTGCGCCTTAAAACGGAGATGGTTGCGCTCTTTGAAAAGGCGCTCATTGAAGCGACAAGTGCTACTGTTGCGCTGGAGATTGTGGATGAGGTTTTTTCGGCTATGCCGACATAAATGGCGCGAAAACGCTCGAAGCGGCAAGAAAACAACAACTTGCAAGAAATATTATGCATATAGCAGGAATTATTTTGTTTTGCTGGTATAATATTAGTATGATAGCTAAAAAAGCGGAGGAATCGGGCAGATGACCATTCGAGAAAAGACCCAAGCGATTGAAAAAGAAATTCTTTCGCCGCTCGCCAAATTATCAAGTGAAGCGGTGCGTGAGCATCCGATGGAACCGTGCATGATTCGCACCGCCTTTGGGCGCGATCGCGACCGAATTTTGCACAGCAAGGCCTTTCGGCGGTTAAAGCATAAAACACAGGTGTTTCTTTCGCCTGAAGGGGATCACTACCGTACTCGTTTAACACACACGCTGGAAGTTTCTCAGATTGCGCGAACCGTTGCTCGGGCATTGCGTCTCAACGAGGACCTCACCGAAGCAATTGCATTGGGGCACGATTTGGGTCATACCCCTTACGGCCACGCAGGGGAGTATGCGCTCAATGAGTGTTGTCCACACGGTTTTCGACATGCGACGCAAAGTGTACGTGTTTTGCGCGTTTTAGAAAACGATGGGAAAGGTTTAAATTTGACCACCGATGTTCAAAATGGCATTGCCTGCCACACCGCTGGGCCGGATGCCCAAACCCTTGAGGGCCGCGTGGTTCGCTACGCCGATAAAATAGCCTATATGAATCATGATTTTGAAGATGCCGCGCGCGCCGGTATCATCAGCGAAAATGATATTCCGTGGCAGGTCAAATATGTGGTGGGGCGCAGTAAGGCCGAACGTATCAACAGCTTTGTGAAATCGCTGGTCGACAACAGCGGTGCAGATATTTGCATGGCACCCGAGGTACAGCAGGCGTTTACCACATTGCGCACGTTCATGTTTGAAGCGGTGTATAAAAACCCGCTTGCCAAGGGTGAAGAAACCAAGGCCATTGTCATGTTGCAGGGGCTTTATAAGCATTTTGTGGCACACGTCGACCAACTGGCGCCCGAATATCGTGCCATGCTGGAAACGGAGGATGTCGACCGTGTGGTGTGCGATTACATATCCGGGATGAGCGACGGGTATGCCGTTAATATCTATGAAAGCATTTTCGTGCCCCGCTCATGGGGATTTTAGCTTTAAACTGCCTGTTTAGCCAACTTAATTTGGTTTTAAGGGACTGGCATTGAAGTATACTTGACATGAAGGAGGTGTGCGCGATGATCCCGGAAAGTTTCATCGAGGAGTTAAAATTTCGCTCTGATATTGAACTGGTCGTGTCGCGTTACACCAATTTGAAGCGCGGTGGGCGCCATCTGTCGGGGCTTTGTCCGTTCCACTCTGAAAAAACGCCCTCCTTTGTGGTGTACCCTGAAAACAGCTCATTTTACTGCTTTGGTTGCGGGGCCGGTGGCGACATTGTCACTTTTGTGCGTATGGCTGAGCACCTTGAATATGTTGAAGCACTCCGTTTTTTGGCGGAACGCGCCGGGATGACGCTACCCGATGAGGTCGAAAAAGACGGCACTGCTAAGTTCAAAATGCGTATATTGGAGCTTAACCGATCTGCGGCGCGCTTTTTTAACAGTGTGCTTAATTCGTCTGAGGGTAAGTGCGCCATGGATTATTTTAAGGCGCGTGGGTTGTCTGCCAATATCATTCGTAAGTTTGGGTTGGGTTACGCGCCCGATTCTTGGGATACACTCAAAAGGCATCTGACCCAAAAGGGTTTTACCGAGGCTGAATTATTAGCGGCTGCTGTCATCCGTAAAAGTGATAAAGGTGGCAGTTACGACCAGTTTCGGGGGCGTGTTATGTTCCCCATCATCGACCTGCGCGGTGGCGTCATTGGTTTTGGTGGGCGGGTTTTAGGGGACGGACGGCCCAAATATCTCAACAGCTCAGATACCATCATTTTTAAAAAGTCCCGTGGACTATTCGCAATGAACTTTGCCAAGGCCACCAAAAAGCCGCAGTTGATATTGTGCGAAGGTTATATGGACGCCATCGCCATTCATCAGGCGGGATTTGACAACGTGGTGGCAACACTGGGTACCGCGTTGACCTCTGAACAGGCGCGGCTGATTGCGCAATATACGTCTGAGGTGGTCATCTCCTATGATGCCGATGTTGCAGGTCAAAAGGCGACACAGCGCGCCAGTCAACTGTTTGCTCAAACCGGCGTTAAGGTGCGCGTACTCTCGATGAGTGGAGCCAAGGATCCCGACGAATATATTAAAAAATTCGGGGTCGCGCGCTTTTCGCAATTGATAGAGGGCAGCGCAAACGCAACGGAATACCAGATTTTAAGGATCAAGGAGCGCTTTGCAGTTGATACTGATGACGGTAAAGTCAGCTTTTTAAAAGAGTTTTGCACACTGATGGCGCGCTTACCAAGCGCTATTGAGGCGGATATTTATACCACACGCATCGCGTCGGAATTGAATGTCTCACGGGAGGCTATTTCACAACAGATTGCCGCATTGCGCAAAAAAGAGGCGCGCAGGCAGGAGAAAAAGTATGATGCGAGCCTTAAAATATATGCGCAGGAGGCGCCCAGCCAAAGGCACGACCCACAGCGTGCAGCGAATTTACGCTATGCACTGGCTGAGGATAAGTTGATTGTCGCACTATTAAAAAATGCGGATTATGCGCAAGCCGTTTCCGATAAAATTTCGCCGGAGCAGTTCGTGACCGATTCAAACCGCGAAATTTTTTCGATTTTGATAAATAGACTTCATGAAGGGCGCAATATCGATATGATGAGTCTATCAGGCGAACTTTCGATTGTGCAAATGAACTGGCTGTCTCATCTTCAGGCCACCAATTCTGCGCACAGCTATACACTTAACGACGCATTGGATTACATTGCAGTCATCAAAGAAAAACAGCAAAGTCGCACAAGCCAGCAGGTGGGTGCGATGGGCGAGGACGAACTAAAAGCTTTTATTGAAGAAATCGCCGCCAAGAAGAATTCTAATATAAAATAGGAGGACACACTGTGGCAGGGCAGGAAAAAAACACCGTAAAAGATCTTATAGAACAAGGAAAGGCAAAGGGTAAACTGACCACCTCCGAAATAAACGATGTGCTTGAAGAACTGGATTTTGATGTTGAGCAGGTTGAAAAGCTATATGAAACGCTTGAAAGTTGCAACGTCGAAATTGTCGAAAATTACGCACAGACAATAGCAACTGATTTTCCAATGCCGGCCGAAGAAGAGGTGGAAGCCACCCTGACGGTGGAGGGGATGAACATTGACGATCCCGTCAAGGTTTATCTTAAGGAAATCGGCAGGGTGCCGCTACTCTCGAGTGAAGAAGAAGTGAATCTGGCTGTTCGCATGTCCAATGGTGACCCGCAGGCGCGTAAACGTCTGTCGGAAGCGAACCTGCGTCTTGTTGTCTCAATAGCCAAGCGCTATGTCGGGCGCGGTATGCAGTTTTTGGATTTGATTCAGGAAGGCAACCTAGGGCTCATCAAGGCTGTCGAAAAATTTGATCACACCAAAGGATTTAAATTTTCCACTTATGCGACATGGTGGATCCGTCAGGCAATCACCCGCGCCATAGCAGATCAGGCGCGTACCATCCGCATTCCTGTTCATATGGTTGAAACCATCAATAAGGTTAAAAAAGTATCATCCCAGTTGCTGCACAAAAATGGGCACGAACCCACAGCTGAAGAGATCGCGCAGGAGATCGACATGTCGGTCGACAAAGTTCGCGAGATTATGCGGGTTGCGCAGGAACCCGTTTCACTTGAAACGCCAATCGGCGAGGAGGAAGACAGCCACCTCGGTGATTTTATTCCGGATGACGATGCGCCTGCGCCGGCCGATGCAGCTTCGCATATTTTGCTGCGCGAACAGCTTTCTGATGTGCTGCATTCGTTGACACCACGTGAGGAAAAGGTATTGCGCTTGCGATTCGGCCTCGAAGATGGCCGTTCAAGAACTCTTGAAGAGGTTGGCAAGGAATTTAATGTTACGCGCGAACGCATCCGCCAAATTGAGGCGAAAGCTCTGCGCAAACTGCGTCATCCGAGCCGCTCAAAGAAGCTGCGCGATTTTCTTGATTAATCAAAAGGAGTAGGACATGCATATTACCCTTGAATCAGACTACGCGGTGCGCATAGTTGATTGTCTTTCAGTGCAGGAGGCCAGACTGGGCGCAGGTAGCATCGCTGAGCAAACAGGTGTGACGCCGCGGTTTACGCTTAAAATACTACATAAGCTGGTTTCAAGCGGACTTGTTCGCTCATATAAAGGGGCAAAAGGCGGCTATGAACTGGCACAAAATCCCGACAAGATTACGCTTCGGGCAGTCATTGAGGTTATCGAAGGACCGTATACGTTTTCGCGGTGCCTCAACCCTGTACACGATTGCAAGTGCACTATGTCGGTCTGCCGCAGTGGCAATTGCCGTTTTCAGCGTGTGTACGATGAGATATCTGAAATAGTACGCGCCAAGCTCGACGAAACAACGTTTTCCCAATAGGATTGCGGTGCAGTCATTTGCGTGTGCGCAAACCTGTGGCAAATTCGGTTTTAGTTTTTAATCGAACACTTCAAGATGTCAACTTATTGTATTTTATAATACAATATGACAGATGGTATTTTTGGGTTTTAGCCTTAAATGGCATATTGATCTTGAATTCGATTGAATAATTCATGTTTTTAAGATGATAAAACACCGCTGAAGTCAAGAAACTCCATCTTTTTACAAACGAATTGTAATTTCAACATAAAATACAACTAATTGTATTGAATTTTGTCGTTCAATCGACTGGGTGCTGCCGCAACCTGATATGGCTTTCTTGGTGTTTGGTACAATAGATTTATTTTTCAACTGTGGGTCTGGGATTGCCGGCCCAGGGACTTTGAAAAGGTTGCATCAGTTGATTTTGGAGGAAGCTTATGGCCGCCGACTTACTCACGCTCTATCACAAACAGCGTAAGAAAGCAATGATTTTTGCGGTTTGCGTGCTGATAGCGCTGGTATCATTGTTGCTGTTTGGGGTCAATACCGGCGCGATGTTCATCTCGATTGGGGATGGTGCCAGAATCATTCTCTCACAAATCACCGGCAATGCGCGTTGGTTAGGAGATATCCAAGCAAATGCCGTAGCCGTTATTTGGCAAATTCGTTTGCCGCGGATATTGTGCGGTATGTTAGTGGGCATGGCACTGAGTATGTCCGGCGTTATTTTTCAGTCTATTTTGCAAAATCCCATGGCTGATCCCTACACCATGGGTGTTTCAACCGGGGCGGCGTTTGGGGCGAGTCTGGCATTGTTTTTCAATATCAGTTTTGGATTGCTGTTGCCGGTCACACCGACGAGTTTGTTCTTTGCACTGGTGACGCTGCATATTGTCATTTATTTGTCGGGTAAAGGTGGGGGACTTGTGACTGGCAATATGATTATATCGGGCATGATTGTCAGTGCTATTTTTTCTTCGGGGATCAGCTTTCTTAAAATTATGGCGGGCGAGAATGTCAGCGCGATCGTGTTCTGGCTGATGGGTCGCCTATCGGCAAAAGGCTGGAATGATGTCATACTCATGGCACCGGTCATACTCATCTGTGCCGCCGTTGCAGTTTGGTTTGCTGATCGCTTAAATATCATGAGCCTCGGCGAGCGACAGGCCTTGAGTTTGGGGGTCAATGTGCGCCGTACGCGGCTGCTTTATCTGCTGTTAGGGGCGCTAATGACTGCCGTTTGTGTTTCGGCCTGTGGGATCATTGGATTTGTTGGACTGATTGTTCCGCATATGCTGCGGTTTTGGCTTTCAGCGGATAACCGATTGCTCATGCCCGTGTCGGGACTTTTAGGCGCGCTATTGCTGAGTTTAGCCGACAATTTTGCCCGCCTTTTGGGGCGGGGAGACATGCCGGTTGGGGTGATCACGACGCTTCTGGGCGGTCCATTTTTTATCTACTTATTTATTAAGCGCCAAGGGGGTGCGCACCTTGGCTGAATTGCTTAGTGCACAAAATCTCACATTTTGTTACGGCGCGCGACAGGTGCTGTCCGATGTCACCTTTTCGGTTAACGAAGGAGAATTTTTATCGATTATCGGCGAGAACGGCAGTGGAAAATCGACACTGATGCAGCTGTTGTGCGGTTATCTGACGCCATTGGCAGGTCAGGTGCTTTACTGCGGCAGGTGCTTGAGCGGTTTTTCTGATTTGCAACGCGCGCAAAACATTGCCGTTATTGCGCAAAATACGCCGGCAAATTTTCCGTTTACGTGTTTTGAATTTGTGCTGTTGGGTCTGCACCCACACCGCGCACGATTTGAGCGCATTGATGAACAGACTATCGAACAAATTCAAGGTGTTATGGCCAAAACGGATGTTCTGTCGTTGGCCGATAAACCCATCACGCAGCTCAGCGGTGGTGAATGCCAACGTGTTTTGTTGGCGCGCGCTTTGGCACAGCGTCCCCGCTTGCTGCTGCTGGACGAAGCGATGTCCGACTTGGATGCCGCTGTCAAGATCAAGATGAATAAACTTTTAAAGGCACTTGTACGGGAGGGGTTGACGGTCATTGCGATCAACCACGATCTTTCGACGGCTTACCATTATAGCGACCGTGTTGTAGCCCTGCATAAGGGGCAAGTGGTGGCTGATGGCGATATCCCAACCGTGTTTACCGCAGCACTTTTAGAAAATGTGTTTGGTATTAAGGCCGAGATTTTCCCCGGCAGGGGGCTCTGCGTTTACGATACAATATAAAAAGGAGGCGGAAGAAATGGAAGGAAGAGCGGAAAAAATCATTCTGGTGGTGAGCTTCGGCACCAGTTACAATAAAACGCGTGCAGCGACCATCGATGCGGTGGAGATGGCTATTGCCGCGGCCTACAAGGATTTTGGCGTGCGCCGTGCTTTCACCAGTCAAATTATTATAGATAAACTTAAAAGCCGTGATAACGAGAAGATCGACAATGTTCAAGAGGCGTTGAGCCGACTGGTAGCCGATGGCATCAAAACGCTCGTGGTTCAACCCACCCATGTCATGAACGGCTTTGAATATGACGGAATGGTTGAAGCAGTCACATCATTTGCCGACAAGTTTGATGCGATTTCCATTGGAAAACCGTTGCTTTCTAGCGACGAGGATTTCGCGGCGCTGGCGGGCATTATTACCGAAGAAACGGCGCAATATAACATTGATAAAACGGCTGTTGTATTCATGGGACACGGAACCGAGCATCCTGCCAATGCAACCTATGCCAAATTAGACGCTGTTTTGAAAACCATGCGCAACGCGCAGCATTACCATATCGGGACAGTGGAAGCGGCGCCCTCCTTGGCGGATATTGTGGCGCGGGTGGCTCAGACAGAGGTCACTAAGGTCGTACTGCTGCCATTGATGGTTGTTGCAGGCGACCATGCCATTAATGATATGGCCGGTGATGATGACGATTCATGGCGCAGCCGATTCCGGAGCCAAGGCTACACGGTTGTGTGTGTCATAAGGGGGCTTGGCGAATATCGCGGCATCCAGAAAATGTTTGTAAAGCATGCACAGGATGCCATCAATGCGCTAGAAAGGTAAAAATGATGAGAGTGAATAATATCAAAAAGAATATCGCAGCGATACTGGCGCTGTTATGCTGTGCAGCGTTGACCGCTTGTACTGTGGCGTCGAGCCAGTCAGCACAACACGCACAGGAATCGGCGCCAAACGATACTTTTGCGATACAATTCATCGACGATGATGGACAGGAAGTTAAGCTTGATGCGCCGTGCAGCCGCATTATTTCGCTTTATTCAGCCCATACCGAAAACCTCTATGAGATCGGTGCAGGGGACAAGCTTATCGGTGTGTACACAAGCAGTATTTATCCGCCTGAAGCGACATTTCTGCCGTCCTACGATTATAAGGGGGATCCCGAACAGGTTATTGCGGCACAGCCCGACTTGGTGTTGATACTGCCGCTCATCCGGCGCAGAGCGCCGGACTATGTCGCCCAGATTGAACGTGCGGGGATACCGGTTGTATCGCTTTATCCCGACGATTACGATGAGTTTGCGGATTATATCGGGAAGCTGGCTGCGCTCACCGGTACCGAGGAGACCGCACAGCAGCGCCTAGTGGCATTTTACAGTGCTATTGATGATGTTGTTGCTATCACGGAGCAGGTCACCGAAAAGCAAACTGTTTTTATGGAATCGACCGAAAATGAGCTGCGAACGGTTACGCCCTACGCGATGCCCGGTCGTGCGATCGTGTTTTCAGGGGGGATCAATTTAGCTGCCGATGCCGAGCCGGTTGCAACAGGGAGTGCCTTCGCGTCGTTTGGCATTGAAAGAGTTTTGGAAAATGCCGATCGTATCGATGTGTACGTTGCACAGAGCGGTGCAATGAATACCGGTAGTCTGGCGTCGATCAGCCGACGAGATGGATTTGATACCATTAAAGCTGTAAAGGAAAACAGGGTTTATCAAATTGCAGACAAGATGATTAATTCGCCGACATTTCGTTTCCAAAAGGGCGTCGCCGAGATGGCGCGTTTTCTCTACCCGGATTTGATGGATCGCCTTTCAGCCTATGAAAATGATGAAATTGCCACACGGCGTGACTTTGCCGATATTGCGTTAAAAACATTGCATTTGCCGATTTATACACCGACCTCTTCCAAATATTATGAGGCCGAGCAAACAGGGCATACGTATGGATTTTTCGAGGATGTGCATTGGAACGATGTCGGATTTGATGCCATTGAAACTGTGGTTCAGGCAGGGTATATCGACGAGGAAATGGCGGCCGACGGATTGGCATATTTTTATCCAGACCGATTGGTAACCCGTGAGGAGTTGGCCGAAGCATTGTTTCGCATCGGCGATCTTGTGCCTGTAGCCAATACCGATATTGCGGACATTGACACATGCGAAAAGCCGGAAATAGTCCGGACGTTGGTCGACAGGGGCATTCTCCCACTTGAAGATGGCAAATTTAACCCTAAGCGCACTGTGACCAATAATGAAATATTGTCGGCACTTAAAGCCGTGCAAGCGAATGCAGTGATATGTTATTGATCCACACGTTGAGTGGATGGCCTCAAATATAAGGTTTGCTTAAAGTGATATGTCGCTTTTAAGAACGACGCATCCCACGTGTTTGATAATAATGATCCTAAAGCGCATACTAAGCAGAGAAAACGTAAATTTTGTACGTAGACGTGTTTTGAAATCACGCTATAGTATAAATAGTATAAGGAGGCGCAAATTATGAAAGGCTACGCAATGTTAAAAATAGGGGTCACCGGCTGGGTTGACAAAGAAAAACCGATAGCCGGGCCGATGGATGCCATCGTACGCCCGACCGCTGTCTCCCCCTGTACATCGGACGTACACACTGTCTGGGCGGGTGCGCTGGGGGAACGTACGAACATGATATTGGGACACGAAGCAGTCGGTGTCGTCACCGAGGTTGGTCATTTAGTTAAGGATTTTATGCCCGGAGATCGCGTGGTTGTGCCTGCTATTACCCCTGATTGGAATTCGCTTGAGGCGCAAGGGGGTTACGCCATGCATTCGGGCGGCATGCTTTCAGGTTGGAAGTTTTCAAACTTTAAGGACGGCGTATTCGGCGAGTACTTTCACGTGAATGATGCAGATGGCAATATGGCTAAAATTCCTGATACAATTGATGATACGGCTGCTATCATGCTCTGCGACATGATGCCCACCGGCTTTCACGGTGCCGAACTGGCAGATATACAATTTGGTGACAAGGTGTTGGTTATTGGTATTGGGCCGGTGGGGCTGATGTCGGTAGCAGGCGCCGTTTTGCGTGGCGCATCGGAAATAATTGCCGTTGGCACGCGTCCCAATTGCATTAAAATTGCAAAAAAATACGGTGCCAGTAAAATTATCAGCTATAAGACCGGTTCCATTGAAGAGCAGGTTCTCACATTGACTGCAGGTAAAGGCGTCGATAAGGTGATTATAGCAGGGGGTGATAATGCAACCTTTGCTTCAGCGATCAAGGCGTTGCGGCCGGGCGGCAAAATCGGCAATGTGAACTATTTGGGCGAAGGGGAGTCGATTCAAATCCCTCGCGTAGAATGGGGATTTGGCATGGGGCATAAGCAGATCAGTGCAGGCTTAATGCCGGGCGGTCGTCTGCGTATGGAAAAGCTGCTCGCTTTGGTTGAGACCAAGCGGGTAGATCCCACCAGATTGGTGACGCATGAATTTAATGGCTTTGATAAAATAGAAGAAGCGCTGATGCTTATGCGTAACAAACCTAAAAACCTGATTAAACCGGTGGTACACATTGACTAATTGAGGTGTGCAATAAAACATCCCCACATAAACAAACCGTTGTTATGCGGGGACCCCTTGCGGAATGAAGAGATACGCTGATCATATATTGTCGACTACCATCTATAAAAGGAGAGCCTCACAAGTGTGAAGCTCTCCTTTTAACAGTATGATTAATATGTTTTTAGGCTTTCCACAAGCTGTGAAGATTGCAGTAGGCGTAAACTTCTTCAACCGAATCGCCTTCACAAAGCAGAAAACAAGTTTCGGGCTTTTCGCCGGGATGTAGGTATTTCATCTGATGCCCCCGCTTTGTCGAAAGGCAAATCCACTCAATATAATGCGCTTCAGTCATGGGGTGCTCAACGGAACCCACATTGACCACAGCCTTGTTTCCCTCAATATTGAGCACAGGTATATGCTTTTCTTTTGCTGCATCAACAACACCGGGAATGAGTTCTTTCATCTTGTCCCCACAACAAACAACCGGGACACCCGAGCTCTTTGCATGGGTAATAATGTTGCCGCAATGCTCACATCTAAAGAATTTCATTTCAATTCAAACCCCTTCATTTAAAGTTTTATTTAGTAAGCCGATCGGCTTATCTATTAATAATTTTAGTGCGTACTTACGCTGAAACTTTGATTGTTTCTACAATAGCTTATGTCCTATGTTAGCATGGTCTTTCCATAAAATGCAAGTGATATATGATAATATAATGTAAATAAATTTAATGTTGCTGATATATAGAAGTTTACAAATAAATAAAATGCTGATAATATGAAAAGATCGAACAATATTGCGGTTAAATACCGAGAAAAAGGGGGAGTATATCTGAGCTCTATTATTGAAGTGAAAAATTTCACAAAAAAATACGGCGATTTTGTTGCTGTTAACAATATTTCATTTAGCGTGGAAGAAGGTACTATTTTTGCTTTTTTAGGGCCCAATGGTGCCGGAAAGAGTACCACTATTAATACACTTTGCACCATTTTTGAAAAAACGGCAGGGTCGCTTTTTATTGATGGTAAAGATGTTACCGACCAAAAAAGCGCAGTTCGGTCCGCTATCGGTGTCGTGTTTCAAGACTCCACACTAGACGCAAAAATGAGCATTGAAGAAAACTTGAAAATGCATTGTGTTTTTTATAATATCCCCAAAAGGGAAGTGGAAGAACGCATACAATTTGTCCTGGAACTGGTGGATTTACTGGCAGAAAGAAAAAAACCGGTCGGCGCGCTGTCGGGTGGTATGAAAAGACGCGTGGAAATTGCCCGCGGATTAATACATTATCCGAAAGTTTTATTTCTTGATGAGCCGACAACCGGGCTTGACCCTCAGACAAGGGCCCACATTTGGGCGTATATTATCAAACTTCAAAAGGAAAAGAATATTACCATTTTCTTAACAACCCATTATATGGAAGAAGCTGAGATATGCGATAAAATTGCCATCATTGACGGCGGTGTTATTGTGGCGCATGATACCCCCTATGCATTGAAAAAGAAATATACAAGGGATAAAGCCTATATCAGTACTAACAATGAGGTGGCGCTTGAATCCTTACTGGCGCAATATGATTTAAACTATCTTAAAAAAGACAGCCATTACAGGGTGGAAGCCGAACAACTGGATCGTCTTTTGATGGTAATTAGTGAACACAAAGCGCACATTACGAATCTTGAAATAAAAAAAGGCACATTTAATGATGTGTTCTTAGAGATAACCGGCCGGCGGATTCGGGAGGGAATTTAGCATGAATACCATTTTGGCATTGTGGAAAAGAGGACTCAAAGCGTTTGTCAGAAACAGGACGGGGCTGATTCTTTCTCTAGTGTTCCCCTTTTTCTTTGTCTATGTATTTGGCGCAATATTTAAAAGCGATTTTGTCGACAATCCGATTGCATACATGCTTTCCGGCGTCATTATAACGACGGTCTTTGAGAGTGCCCTTAACTTGGCCTCCACCACCGTTGATGACATGGTGAGCGGCTTTATGAAAGAGGTTTTGGTGTCGCCGGCTAAAAGAGTCTCGGTGGCCATGGGGCAATTGTTATCTGCGGCTACGGTTGCGACGCTGCAAGGGGTTATGATCTTGACGGTCGGCTTCTTCATTGGCATTAAATTTACGGCGTGGACAACACCGATTTTTGTGCTGCTATCAATGATCTGTATCGGGGTTGTTTTTTCGGGTGTCGGCCTTTTTTTGGCGACAAAGGTACGCAATGGGCAAACTTTTCAGATCGTGAAAACGGCGGTAACAATGCCGTTGACCTTTCTATCGGGCGCCTACATCCCTTTATCGATGCTGCCCGGTACGCTCCGATATGTCGCCTATCTCAATCCAATGACCTATGCCACTGCGTTTTTTAGAATGATTGTTTTGGAAAAAACGCATCTGCCCATCGCGCAACTGGCTAAGGAAGGATTGGTGGTCGATATCAATGGCTTTCTGGTGACGCCACTGATGACCTTTGCGATCATCCTTTCAATTGGCTTGGTATTTCTCTTGCTTTCAACCCTTTCTTTTATTAAGACAGATTTTTCACGCCTGAGCAGAAGTGCGACCGATGCCAATGCAGTATGGGGTTAGCATCTCATTGAGTGATCGATTTTGATTTTACTAGGCGTCACTATTTTTAAAAGTCTCCTGTTCGGGTGTGCGCCTGCAACAGGGGGCTTTTTATATTAGACGCCAACAAGGCATCTGGACGCACTAATGTTGGGGGATTATAATATGGTATCGCGTAAATCGGTTATAACGGTTGGTATGGTTACGATTCCGATGTTAAAGTGATTGGCGCAGTTGTGCCGATTTATTTCCGATGTTCTTCGGTGCGGTGAATACGCTGCATATTAAAAGCAATTGGCCAATCTACGCCACTAAAAAAGAAAAGCCGAGTCTCTGGTTTAAGCCAGAAACTCGGCTATATAACGGTATCAAGTGGGGTGCTTTGGTTGCTATAGCATGTTGTAGGTGTGGTGTTAATACTTTTCAGAAGGGTCGCTTAACATCTCGAGATCCGGCTCGCTTGGTTCTATTTGTGCTTCGACCAAGGCGTCATTTTGCGTGTTGGAATTAAGTTTGAATCTCCTGACCGCTTCACGCAACGCCATGGCCTGTGCCGACATTTCCTCACTGGTGGCTGAATTTTCTTCAGCGGTTGCGGCATTGGTTTGAATAACCGCGGATACTCGGGAAAGTTCCAGCTTAATGCCATCGATTGCTAAGGCCTGTTCGGCGGAGGACAGCTTAATTTTTGTGATGCTTTCATTCGCAACCATGGCTTGCTGTTCGACTTTTTGTAAAATCTCAGCTGTTGTAAGCGTTATTTCGGTGCCCTCTACGACCGTTGCATTGGAGCGTTCAACTAATTCGGTGGTTTGTTTGGCTGCTTCCGCTGACTTAGCTGCCAAATTACGCACTTCGTCGGCTACTACGGCAAATCCCTTGCCGGCTTCGCCGGCGCGTGCAGCCTCGATAGCAGCATTGAGTGCAAGAATATTGGTTTGGAACGCAATATCTTCAATGACTTTTGTGATGCTGGCAATCTGGGAGGAGGCGACGCTGATATTTTCCATCGCCTTTGTCAGTTGGAGCATATGCGTATTGCCGGTGTTCACACCTTCTCTGGCATCCACGACATATTTTGTCGCAATATCCACATTGGTGGCATTTTCTTCGGCTTGTCCGGCAATTGTTGCGACAGATTCCGAGAGATCTTCAACGGCAGCAGCTTGTTCGGTAGAACCGATAGCCAGGGCCTGTGCGCCGCTCGATACTTGTTCCGCGCCGGAACCAACCTGTTCGGATGCGTTGAGAATGGTCTGCATGGTGTTGTTTAGGTTGGTGACTGTGGTGCTCATGGTCTGCTTGAGTATAGCAAAGTCACCGGGATAATCCTGTGTGACCTCTATGCGCAGGTCACCCTGAGCCATTTTACCAAACTTATCGATGACATCAGACAAAATGAGAGATTGCATCGCATTGGAGTTTCGAATGAGATTCGCCATATGCCCCATTTCGTCGCGACTTTCGTAATTGATGTTCGCCTGCACTTTACCCTGTGCGATGGCTTCAAAAGCAGATACAATTTCACCGGCCGGCGTCAGGATGGACTTGCGAATGGCATGGATAATGGCAATAGAAAGGAATAGAGAGGCAACACCGCAAATGATAAGTGCCATGCGAGCCTGTTGCGCTACACGGGCAGCTTCTGTGCGCTGTATCGAAGCATTCTTTTGGACAGTGTCCGAAAGGCTGTTTAAGATGCTGGCAGCCTCATCAAAGATCGGTACATAGGAATTGATAAACAGGGCATAACCTCTATCGCGATTGTCTTCCGATGGATTTTTCAATAAAGTTGTAATTTCGCGCCGTACTGCGGCTGCTGTGTCCATCAACAGGCTGACCTGTTGTACCCGCTCAGCCTGATCGGTATTTTTTTGGGTTTCTATGTAAGTGTCCATCAATTGCCGAGTGGACTGTCCATCTTGCTCCGCCTCTTCCAGCAAACTGGCCATCGCATTCGGCTGTGTTTCGATAAAGGCCCGCTCAATGTAACGCTGTGCGGATACCATGTTGTAGCGAATATTCCACAGTGTCGTGTTATTAGGTGTTATATAGTCTCCGTATTGTATTACCTGTTCATTGAGCGCGCTGACGCTCTGAAACGCTATAGCGATGCAAACCAATAGTAAAAATAATACAGCGCCAAATCCGACAGTAAGCTTTTTGCCAAAAGAAAGATTTTTCATAGTGCGATGTTCCCTTTCAAGATTTATTTTCATCTTGTCATTGATGCTGCTTAGACAGCGCGACATTTTATTGAGCCATTAAAGAGTGCCTATAAATCATCTTTAAAATTGTATTGTTCAAAAGTGATTTGGACTTATAGGTCTATTGTGTTTTTATGTGACGGCGCTCTGGACTGGAGTGATCCAGTTAAGAGCAAATGATTTCAAAACCTCTTTTTCCTATTATAACGCTTAATAAAGAAAATTTCACTATAATTTTGCACTAAACGCATATTTTTGTCAAAAAGATACTGAATTGGTGACTTAATTATGATTTATAGATATAACAATGACAAGGCTGGCGCAACTTCAACACGATATATGCACACGGACAAAAGATCCGCCGCAGAAAATAACGGCGGCGGATCTTTTGTCCGCAGTATTTAGAGTTTTATAAGGGACCCATCAATCACTTTTTAAAATGCTTTATAACGCTGCTATAAAAAAGTTGTGCGGCGCTAATCTGCGCTTAAAAAACAGATTATGTATTGAGGAATCACAAAACGTGGTTCTCCGATTGAAAGTTTTTCGCTCCACTTTCCGAACTGTAAACGGCGCAGTTCAGATTTAACCGGTAGAGTAGTTTTATTTCAAGCATTGCGTTGCTGATCAGGGCGCTTTCAACTGTGGGCAGGGAGGCGCCATCAATCAGCACGAAGCGCAAGACAGTACCGGCCTCAAGTAACAGCCGAACCGTTGTGTTGACTCTGCCACGAGTCGGCACGTTTGTCATCGGTTGTTTAAAATAAGACTGCGGAAAATTTTCAAACCCCAAAATCAGTAGGTGCGGTGCGCGTGCTTCGTAGCTTAGGCGATAGTGCAGCGCATAGATGCCAGTTTCCTTGATGATAAAAGTATCACTGGCGGCTTGATGCTCTATGGCGGTATTCTCACTCAAAAGTGGCTCTCCAAAGCTTATGGATTGCCCACTGATAATGGTGGCCAGTGCGTCGGATTGAGGATACTCGGCCGTCATATCGCCCTCGTGGGAGCAGGCAACGAGATTGCAGCCGAGTTGATCAGGTTGCCGATCGGTTTTTGGGGTGGAAATAGTCTTGCCTGAAAATGCAGAAGTTATAGTCTTATCTTTATGTGCAACCGATAAGTTTTGGTGACGGATTTCAGTGAATTCGGCGGGGAGCTTCCCGGGCGATTGAGCAGGTAGGGATAAGGTGTTGCTGTAGCTGGGTTGAGCCGTAGCCGAATCGCGCTTTAAGCTGTTGATGCTGAGGCGCGCATTGTACTGAGATCCGGTGCTTTTAGACATATCCGGCAAGAGGACATGAAGGGGTTGCGCGGTGGGTTTAAGGTTCGTAGCTGTTGAATTTTTGATGGAATTGGCGCTCTTATTATAATTCACCATATGTTTATTCTCCTCTCTACCCCCATGATATGCAACAGGGATTAAAGCGTTCGAAACCCATGTGATTTGCCATCAGAGATTTGCAGCGTATTTGATTGAATGATGTCAAATTGGGTATGAAATAAATTGAAGCGGGTCTGTGCAAAATTTGCACAGACCCGCAGTGGGAAAGAAAAGAGGGTCGCTGCCAAGCGCCATATAAGTGTGTTACACATGACTTTGCTGCCATTTACCCGGAGGCGCAACAGTGTTTAGCAACAGTGTATAAACGCTGCCATAAAGATGGCCGGTTCATTACAGACAAGGCTTATATCAGGTGCGAGCACTTGGATATGGGCTGCTTCGCCACGCGCGCATGAAACGACTTGGTTTCCGGCTTTGATTGTACCACGACCTTGAACACAATAAAGCACTGCGGTTTGAGGCTGTGGAACAATGCCTGATTGTGCCGGACTTACCAATGGATATTCACCGGCTGCTGTCATTTTCAGACAGGAGAGGGTGCCGTCGCATTTGCCTTTGCGCAGCATCAGATTGAAGTCTACACAAGTGCCCTGCGACTTAGTGGCGGCGGCGCCGTCAAAGCAGTGAATCTCTCCGGGGGAAAGAACGATGGCGTTGCCACCGTCGTGTGTGAGCACCATGCTCCCCTCGAGCAGGGAGATGTAACGCTTATAATTCGGCAAAGGCGTAAAATCCGATTCCGACAGGTTGACGGTGGCTGAACTGATCCGCCAGAGAAAATCGCGATTGGCATACTGTGCGTCGGACGGGGCGATCGCAACCTGAGTGGTTACGCCGCCGCTCCACTGACTGACAGTAAAAGTCTCAGGGGTAATAAGGGAAATAACGGTATTCATTTCTACACGCTTCTTTCTCCGAAATGATCCTAGAGTGCGGCCAAAACTTCCTGATAGATGCTATCGGCCAGTGGCAAGGCCTGCGCCATCAGCGCTTCGCCTTCCTTTCGATAACGGCTGGTGAATGCTTCATCTTTTATGCCGCCGATGTTGATCAGCACATTGAGCCAAGCGCCCTGAATGGCCGCTTTCAAACTCAGGGCAGCACAGCCTAAATCGCTGGCGGCACTGGCATTCGAGCGCCCCACCACACTTTGGGTGAGTTTGAGCGCTTCGCAAGCCAACTGCATCATCTCAAAGGGCGTTTCGGTGCAGGCTTTCAATGCTGTCTGCATCGCTTGAGCGCGCGCACTTTTTTGTTCGTCTGTATCCTTGGGCATGGCAAACACGGCGCTGACACCATTAAAGGCCTCGGTATCCCGGTCGATGACGTCAAGATAGCGATTTTTTAGCGATGTTGCCTCCAACTGTGCTGCAGTGGCCAACTCCTGATAATCCGCATACTTCTTTTTCCCGATGGTCAAGGCGCAGACCATTGCGGTTAGCGACGTGCCCAACGCGCCCTGTAGAGCAGCTGCGGAGCCGCCTCCGGGTGCGGGTTCTTGCGAGGCCATCAGATCTATAAATTCGGTTACGGTATGGTCGACAAGTTTCATTTTGGTGCTCCTTTTCCGGTATATATTAGCCGATGAGATGATTTTCCATGACCTGTGTCTTGTAATCAAAATTCTCAATTTTCAGGTAGTATTCGGCGCAGTCAACCAGTGCCTTGGCAGGGGTAAGGCCGACGACCTCACTGCCAATGATCGGTACACCCCAACGTTGCGCCTCAGCGCGGATGACTTCAAAAACGCGGAAAAGCGGGGTTCCCTCATAGTTGACCATGTTCATCGAGACCTGTGCAACGTTGCGTTCTTCCAGCATGAGGCCGATGGCTTTGCAGTATTTAAAGCCGCCGGAAGAACCGCGGATGGTTTTAGCAATCTGTTTGGCGATTTCGACATCTGAGGTGCCCAAGTTCACGTTAAATGCAACCAATGGCATTCTGGCACCAATGGCGGTGATGCCGGCGGTGGGATGAATTTTGCGCTCACCAAAGTCGGGTGCCCACTCGGGCTCCAGAAGCTTCTCCGGCATACCCTCAAACTGGCCTTTTCTGACGCGAGCCAGATTGACGCGGTCGGGTGAAGCGGCGGAATCTTCATACAGGAAGCTGGGAATTTTCAGTTCCTCCCAGACGCGCTGTGCCACGCGTTTTGAGATGGCGACGCACTCCTCCACAGTCATATCCATGGTGGGAACAAAGGGGATGACGTCGGTTGCGCCCATGCGAGGATGTGCGCCTTCATGTTTGGTCATGTCGATCGTTTCAGCGGCCTTTTTGGTAAGTAAAAAGGCGATCTCTTCAATGCCCTCGGGTGAGCCGACCAGCGTAAAAACGCAGCGGTTGTGGTTTGCATCGGACTGAACATCAAGCAGTGTGCAGCCGGGGACGCCCTTGGCCACCGCAGCTAAGCCATCGATAATAGCCTGGTCGCGCCCCTCGCTAAAATTTGGGATGCACTCAACAAGTTTTGCCATTTGAATATCCTCCTAATTATGTATAAATATAATGACCTACACATTTAACCCACAAAGTTTTTGACAAAGGTTTTAATAAACCAAATTGTCTGGGGCTGATAAATGATATCCACTAAAAACGCGCCAACAATCGGAACAATCATCATAGCGCGGCGTGACATACCGTAACGCTCGTTGACGGCGGTCATGTTTACGATAGCCGAGGGTGTAGCGCCAAGGCAGTGACCGCACAGGCCCGAGCACATGACGGCTGCGTCGTAGTTTTTGCCCAGTATGCGGAAAACAACAAAATAGCTGATAAGAACAATAAACAGAACCTGACAAAACAGGACAACCAGAACACCGCCGATAAGGCCGGACAATTCCCAAAGTTTCAGGGTCATGAGCGCCATCGAAAGGTAAAGCGCCAGCATGACATCGCCGATGCCCTCGACCAACGGAAAGTCGAATTTGTAAAAGTGGACGGATTCATTGACATTGCGCAGAATAACAGCGATAAACATGGCGCCTACATAAGTGGGGAAAGACATGTTAATCAGATTGCCGATCCATCCTGCTGCAATGGTGCCCAGTGCCATGCATACTAAAATAGCGGTGACATTTTTGATGACATCAAGACCGCTGAGCTTTGTTGTGGACGTTTTGTTGACTGCGGTAACGTCAGCGTCTAATTCCTGGCTGTTGTCCGGCTTAAGATCATATTTGGCGATCAGTCGACGTCCCACGGGACCGCCGACCAGCACAGCGGAGATCAAGCCAAAGGTGGCGGCGGCCATACCGACCAATGTGCCGGAACTATACCCCATTTCGGTAAAAGTACCGCCGTAGGCGCCGGCCGCACCATGTCCACCGATCATCGAAATGGCACTGGAAAGCAGCGCATAGGGTGCGTCCAGTCCGATTGCGGTACCGACGGCGATGCCGATTATATTTTGAAAAATCGATACAACGCCGGCGATCAGCCAATAGACGATCAGTAACATACCGCCCTTTTTAAGTAATGAAAAACTTGCCCCCAGACCGATTGTTGTAAAAAAGGCCAGCATAAATGGGGATTGAAAAGTTGCATCAAAGTTAAAGGAAAAGCTGTTGGTCACATGGCCGAGGTAGGTGACGAACATAAACAGGAAGCCGCCAACTACCGGTGCCGGTATACAATACTTGTTTAGAAACTGTACTTTGTTTTTGATAGCGTAGCCGATCAAAAGCAGGACGGCGGCCATTGCGACCGTCATGATGGCATCGGTGTTAATATTGAGAATATTGTCGATTTTTTCAAAAGTCATTTTTAGTTACCTCCTAAATGTGTTTTATGAGTTGCGTTTCTGCCTTCGCACTTTTCTCAAAAGGAGTATGATTAATATTATATCAGCTAACCATCTAAAAAACGTTTAATTTTTTAATTTTTCAGTATGTAAAAGCTAAAATAGTATCTTATTGGAAGTGCGTAAGGTCAAAATTGATTGGCGCCTGATCGATCCGTTGCGTTGGCCGGCACTAAAACGCCAAGGCCCATAGTCTTGAGGGGGTTATTTTACTTTTGTTACAGCCTCACCACCTTATGTGTGAATTTGGGCAATAGAAAAAGCCGGCAATCCGGACATAAATTGCCCAGACGGTCGGCTTCAACAATTATACTTCATGTGGGTAAATCCACTTTTCCGTCAGTCATATAATCTGTATAAAATATTAGCATAATCGGCATTTTTTGTCAACGCTGTACATAAATGCCGGTTGTACATGAAACAGGGATGCGACCGTTCGCACAGTATAAGGTGGTTTCTCTATTCAAAGTGGGCACGCCAGACGTCCCAAAAAGGGCGCACTGGATCGGGGGGGAGAGTATGCACACCCAATAACTTTTCCATCCAGATCATATCGTACCAGGAATTAAATTTAAAAGCACATTTATGAAAGTGTGCCACTGTTTGATAACCCAGCTTTTCGTGGAATTTGGCACTGTTGGCGGTCAAGTATTCATCTTCACCATCAGGAAAGGCTATGCAGGCGTTGAGATTTAAGATGTTTTGGTGGCGCAGCACAACTTCCAGTTTTTCATAAAGCGCGCGGCCGACGCCGCCACCGTGGTGAGATTGGGCGATATAAATGCTGTTTTCAACCGACGTGGCATAGGCCGCGCGTGGTTTAAAGGTTGCTGCATAGGCGTAACCCACGATTTCACCGTTATGTAACGCGACCAAATAGGGGTAGAATACGAGTGTATCGCGGATACGTTGGGCAAATTCCTCGACGGAGGGCACGGTATACTCAAAGGAAATAGCCGTATTTATAACATAGGGGGCATAGATTTTTAGCAGTGCCTCGGCATCTTCGGG
Source organism: Candidatus Fimivivens sp. (assembly GCA_047974975.1). Taxonomy (GTDB): domain Bacteria; phylum Bacillota; class Clostridia; order Oscillospirales; family Ruminococcaceae; genus Yanshouia. The sequence goes on along the minus strand of JBKECV010000003.1, from coordinate 174,222 downwards.
TGAAGCGGGTCTGATGATGATCGCGTTTGACATGACAACGCCTCTTTTCACTTGAATCCTTTTCAAATAAGCATAAAATCGCCTTGCATTTGCCTGCCAATTGCAGTATAATCAATAAGTAATTTGTGTAGGCAGGTATGGTGTAATGGTAGCATCTCTGCTTCCCAAGCAGATCGAGCGGGTTCGAATCCCGTTACCTGCTCCAGAAGAAAACCGCTTTAGAATGAGGTTCTAAGGCGGTTTTTTATTTCGAGTATCGATGCAAACAGTGGGTTTGCCTTTATAAGGAAGACAGGACCTATATATTTCAGATTAAAACGCTCTGAACAAAATTTAGAAACTATTGATTAACGGTGTCACATCATTTTTCAAATCAAAAATACCGATGGGCTTGCTGGCATCAGAAGCGGTTATTTTTAATTGCATGAGCTCCGCCGTAAAAGGCGAAAAATTCTCCGATAGTATTGAAAACAGCGTTTCCACCTGCTCCGGCTCAACCGAAGCAATCGTCATATGTGGAGACCAACTTTTTTGGTTAAGCGAATATAGACAACCTTTATCGGTGCAGCAGCTGTCGAATTGTTCATGTATATTCGAATGAAGCTCCAGCAGATTATAATTGGCACAGGGCACTAAAAAACAAAATTGTGAGTCCGGGAAAAAACCAAAATGCCTAAAAGAAAGTGGGAATCTTTTATGCTGAGCAACAACCTTGCTAATCCATTTAAAAAGACTGATCTCGTCAAGATGCGTGTAAATTCCGAATGTTATATGCGGTTCATAGGCGTCAATGGAGATGTTTTGCGCTTTTAACTTTTCTTTGATTTGGCGGATCCTTTGGTTCGTCTGCTCATCAAATGTTCCCATTACACAAAGTGTTTTTATTTGGTTCAAAATATATCTCCTTATTTTATGAATGTTTGTTTTAAGCAAAGTATATCATCTGGCGTAAAATTTGTCACTTCTGCTCAAAATGCAGCACCGCTTTGCTATCAGCCAATAAAGTTGGAGAAATGCAGATAGTGCACCCCGAAAACAGCTTAAAAAGCTGTTTTCGGGGTGCACTCATTTTAAGCGTTGCCGGTTTGAGTTTGTTAAGGCAAAGAAACACCTTACATGGTGTGCAACCAGGCGCTATTTTGGCGGAAAAATGACCATCAACAGCATTTTGAAGGCTTCTTTGGCAAATACCGCATGTGGCTTTTTAGCGGGCATAACCAACGTTTCTCCAGCCTGTAAAACATAGGTTTTTCCGTCAATCCAAAGTTGTCCGGTGCCCTCCAAAATGGTAACCATTGCATCGCCATCCGAGTCATGTGCGCTGATTTCTTCGCCCTGTGCAAAAGCAAACAGCGTGACGCTCACAGCCTTGTTCTGTGCCAGCGTTTTGCTGACGATTTGTCCGGGCTGAGCCTCGACCTGCGACGCAAGTGAAAGCACCGTTTCATGCGTTAAGTTTTTAATCATGTCCAAACACCTCGCTGTCATATTTTTAGTTAATTTCGATTGCGTTTACAGGGCAACTGTCTCGCGATTCTGTGGCCTTGTTTTGCTGCGAGGATTCAACTTCATCCGAGATAGCCTCCGCAAGGCCGGCGTCAGTCATGTGGAATACCTCGGGACATAGCCCGGCACACAACCCGCAGCCAATACATGCATCATTTACGAACGCTTTCATTATCACACCTCCTATGCTCTTTGGTAGAAGTTTGTGCTGTAAACGCCTCTTATAACCTTATTATAAAAAATTTAACATAATAAATCAGTTGGAAAAACAACAATTTGGCAATTTAATTTTTAAAATAATGATAAGGTGCCGTCCATCAAAAGGACATCGGCCCCTTGCTCCAAAATGATGCGAATTCCGGAGCAAGAGGCCGACAGCAGAAAAAACAGAAGGGTGCAACAATGAAAAAATCGTTTCTGTAGAATAAGCCGATATTACCGCTGCACACGGCCAGAGGCGTCGCCGTCGGCCAACTTTTCAATTTCGGCGACTGTGACGCGATTGAAGTCACCCTCCACAGAGTGTTTTAAGGCGGAGGCTGCGATTGCAAACTCGATGGTGCTTTGTGCGTCCTTGCCGTTAAGCAGCGCATAAATCAGACCGCCCCCAAATGAATCGCCACCGCCGACACGGTCGACAATGCGCAGGTTGTACTCTTTTGAGAAGTAGCAGTTTTGTCCATCATAGAGCATGCCTGCCCAGTCGTTATCGCTTGCAGAGATGGAGGTGCGCAGCGTAATGGCGACCTGTTTAAACCCAAATTTGTCAGTCATCTGCTTTGCCACCGATTTGTAACCCGCTTTGTTGAGTTTTCCGCTGGTGATATCGCTGCCCTCGGCTTCAATGCCAAACACATCTTTAGCATCCTCTTCGTTGGAGATACAAACATCGACATACTCACAGAGCATGGTCATGGCTTCGCGCGCTTGTGCGCGCGTCCACAGCTTGCCGCGATAGTTTAAGTCGCAGGAAATGGGGATGCCTTTTGACTTAGCGGCTTTACAGGCGTCCAGGCAAATTTGGACGAGATTTTCCCCCAGTGCGGGCGTAATCCCGGTGAAGTGGAACCAGTCTGCTCCTTCAAAAATGACATTCCAATCGAAGTCTGAGGGTTGTGCCTCCTGAATGGCGGAATGTGCGCGATCATAGATGCATACGCTGCCGCGCTGAGAAGCGCCTTTCTCTAAGAAGTAGATGCCGACCCTCTCTCCGCCGCGCGTAATTTGGGCGGTGTCAACCCCCAATCCGCGCAGGGCGTTCACCGCACCTTGGCCGATGGCGTGTGACGGCAGCTTAGTGACGAAAGCGGCATTCATGCCGTAGTTTGCCAAAGAGACGGCCACATTTGCTTCGCCGCCGCCAAAGGTCGCTTGAAGCTGATCGTTTTGGAAGAATCGGTAATAGCCGTTGGGGGCCAAGCGCAGCATAATTTCGCCGAAAGTAACAATGCGTTTACTCATGATCGTTTCTCCTTATTTCTGTAGAAGGTGTACGGCGAATCCGCCGATTTCATCCTTGAGATAAATCACCTTAGGGTTGCCACTGGCATCGGTTTTAAGCGTAGATTCGTCGAAATCGATGCTCTGAAAGCTCAGATGAAACATGGCGCGCGCCACCGAATTGGTTGCGATGGCGATGTGCCCATGGGTGCCGGGGAAGGACTGCTTCATACACTCGACTGTTGCGCCTGCAAAATTGGAATTGTTGCCTGGTTTATAGTCGAAGCCAAAGAGCGTGCACAGCGTTTTGGCTGTTTTGTGCGCTGCTTCTTCGTCCGTGCAATTGATGCCGATATGACCCAGCGAAAAGCCCAGCATCGTTTTGACGGCTTCGCGGGAGATTCGAGTAATTTCTTCCCAGTTTTCAGCGTCGATCAGCTCTTTTTTCACCATCCAAGTGCCGCCGCAGGCTAAAATTTGATTAAATGACAGGTAGTCCATCAAATTTTTTGTGGTTACACCGCCGGTGGGCATCCATTTTAAGTTCTTGTATGGGCCGGCGACAGCCTTGAGTGTGGCAATACCGCCGTTTTGCTCGGCAGGGAAAAACTTGACTGCCGAGAGGCCAAGGCTCATGGCTTGCTCCATTTCGCCGGGCGTAGCGGTGCCGGGCATGATTAATTCGCCCTTTGCGAGGACATATTTGACCATTTCGGGGTTAAAACCGGGCGTCACAATAAATTTAGCGCCGGCGTCTAACGCGCGGTCAGCCTGTTCAGGGGTCAGTACGGTTCCGGCACCGACCAGCATCTCGGGCACCTCTTTGACAATGGCGCGCATAGCCTCTTCGGCGGCAGCGGTACGAAAGGTAACTTCTGCTGCGGGCAGGCCACCGGCTACCAGTGCCTTGGCAAGGGGAACGGCCTTGGCTGCGTCCTCAATGGCAATGACCGGAATAATGCCGATATTGGACACACGTTCAAGAATCCCATTCATAACAAATACCTCCTATTATTTTTTAAGCGTATAGACAATTAGCACAGGCATATAAGCAGTTATCTTTATTATATAACTTGTATACTAGAACGCAAGATGAAATGCAATAAAATTTAATGGGATAAATTTGTGAATTTTACATCAAATTGACTAGAAGTCCTTGGGTATTGGCGTTGTTGCTTTCCTGTGGATTTGTCGTCTTGAAAATGCCATCAGTTAAACAAACGGCGACAAGTGCTCAATGGCGTTTTGAACAAATTCACAGCATGCGCTGTAACTGGTATACTAGTAGATAATTATTGGCTGATGTGTTACATTTAAAGTCATTGAAGTTTACATAATCTTTGAAGGGAAATCCGTTTGATGAAGTTGACTCGTCTGTTTCAACCCAGCCTGTTTAAATGGTTTAAGGAGGAAAATTTATGAAGAGGACATTTCGCTGGTTTGGTTCTAAAAGTGACCGCATTGCGCTAAGCTAGATTGGGCAGATCCCCGGAACATCGGGTTTGATGGGTGTAGGACTATAAGGCCGCCGGTGAGGTTTGGACCGAGGAAGAGATCAAGGTTTATGTCGACGAGGTGCATACTGCGCGAACAGTTGGAAGGGTCGGGCGCTGTGAGCAAAACGTTTAGAGAATATCGTTAAACGGGATATCGACTATTGACATCGCACACCTCATCTTGTAAATTTGCAGGAGAAGTTACGGAGGACGAAATTAATGTATTTAACAGAGCGATTTCCGCGTGAGACCGGACGGGATTATGCGTTGCGCACGCTCAAAGAAAATATTATTCGATTATCACTTGAACCCGGAAGTATGGTCAGCGAAAATGAGCTGGCGCTAGAGATGGGACTTTCTCGCACGCCGGTACGCGAGGCGCTGATTGAGCTCTCAAAAGTCAAGATCGTGGAGATATACCCCCAAAAGGGCAGTATGGTGGCATTGATTGATTACAATCTCGTCGAGGAATCACTGTTTATGCGTCGGGTTCTTGAATTGGCCGTGGTGGAGCTCGACTGTGCTGCGGCTACCCCTGAGGATCTGAACAGGCTGCGTGAAAATGTGCGGCTTCAGGCATTTTATATCAATGATAATGACGGCATGCTTTTACATCTGGATGATCAATTTCATAAAATGCTTTTTGAAATTGCTCAAAAGCCACAGGTTTTTACGCTGATGCGCAATATTGCCATTCATTTTGATCGGGTGCGTAATATTACGTTGTCGGATGTGATGCCCGCCAATGTGATTCAGGCGCATGGGGATATCGTCGAAGCCATTGCCAACCGCGATCCCGCGGCGGCTCGCAGACAGATGGCGCAACATCTCGATCAGTACCGATCGGTTGAAAAATCAGTTCGAGAACGTTTTCCGCATTATTTTAAGTCGGTATTCGGGTAAACCTGGATGCTGTTATGACGCCAACCGAAAAATGTCCGGCACTATGCGTACGGGGTAACGCGGTTGCTAACATGGCAGGTTGAACACTCAGTGTAACGGCATTGGGACGGGTTATATTGCGACAGAGCAGGCTGCGCCGCTGCGCGAAATACAGTCGGACGGTGGCCGTCATCCTTTCGATCGATTTATTATTTCCAAAACACCGGCGGCGCGTTGGGGCGTGCCTGAAGACGGGTTCGGGCCGGTGGGTTTTTAGCCTCAGATGCTTCGAATTTTGTTAGCGGACATATTTTATATGTCGATGGTGGCATTCTGGCTTATATCGGCCAGCAGCCGCAATCACTAAACAGGGCATAAAACACAGAATAAAATAAAGCTGTGCGGGATACTTTTGTCTCGCACAGCTTTTAAAATTGATTGGGGCAGTGCATAGCAATGCTTAGAATTGTCGGCTCAGCCGACGGATAAATGGTTCGATTTGCATTTTAAAATTGTCAAGAGATGACGCAAATAAACCATTCGAAATTGCAGATAATTAAATTTGAGAATAAGAGGATATTAAAACATTTTTAATTTTTGCACCATTTGAACCCCCTGGGTCATGATCACATAGATGGATACACAGGAAAGATGTGTTTTTTTGAAAAAATGCAATGCAAGGAGGAACTTTATATGGCTAAATCAGGAATGAAAAGACCCGATCCCAAGCAGCCCCATGGCACAGAAAGCAACCACAATCAAAGCTTCCCTAAAAATGAGGTGGCGCCGGTTCCGGAACTTCAAGGCAAGGCCAAAGGCAGCAAGAAAAAAGCGAGGGATATCCCTGCGGCCAGCATCCACTGATAACCCACATCGGATAAATTTACTAAAGTCGTTACCGAGCACTGCTGCTTGGTAGCGGCTTTTATTGGTGGTACGCCGGCAATGTGCTGAACGCAGATTTGATTCGTGCAGATATCAACATGTATTTTTAGCCATCGGCTTGTTGACCTGATTGACTAAAAGAGAAAATCCAGGTACATTGTATCCTATACATCCTAAAGGATAATACGGTGTAGGGGAGGATATACGAGAATAAAAATGAAAGAATTTAAAAAAGCGATGGTCGAAGCATTTCCCTACACCATTCCGGTTTTGACCGGATTTTTGATGCTGGGCGCCGCCTATGGTATGTTGATGCAGGCTAAAGGCTATGGAACGGTTTGGGCAGTGCTGATGAGCGCTATTGCATTTTGTGGCAGCATGCAGTTTGTGGCTATTACATTGTTAACGGTGGCATTTAATCCGATTCAGGCTTTCTTACTCAGCCTGATGGTGAATGCGCGACATATCTTTTATGGGATTTCAATGTTGGAAAAGTATAGGGGACTTGGAACGGTACGGCTCTTTTTAATTTATACCCTCTGTGATGAAACCTTTTCTATTTGCTCCGGTGTTTCTCCGAGGCAGGGAATAAGCCGAAAGTATTTTTACCTTGCGATATCTCTGCTAAACTACATATATTGGGTTTTTGGCACCTTGTTCGGCGGTATAGCAGGGCAGTTGATGACCTTCGATACAACAGGGTTGGATTTTGTATTGACAGCGTTATTTGTCGTACTGTTTATTGAACAGGTGAAAAAACATGAGAAGCGGTTGCACGGTTTAATCGGACTGCTTTGCACAGTTGCTTGTCTCGTTGTTTTTGGTGCAGATCGTTTTGTTATTCCCGCCATGCTGCTTATTCTGTCCGTTTTGCTGCTCAGGAGGGAAAAACGATGCCTTTAACACCGTTGCAAACGATTGCGATGCTCCTTGCCGTCGCGCTAGGTGCCATGATTACACGCTTTATGCCATTTTTATTGTTCCCCGAAACGCGTGAGCAGCCTAAAATAATTGCTTATCTGGGGCGGGTGCTGCCATCGGCGATGGCGGGATTTTTAGTGGTTTATTGCCTCAAAAGCGTTTCATTGGTTCGTGCGCCGTACGGCTTGCCCGAACTTATTGCCGTCACAGTGACAGCTGCGTTGCAAAAATGGCGCAGTAATGCATTTTTAAGCATCTGTTTTGGCACTGCCATTTATATGTTTTTGGTGCAAAAGGTGTTTTAGCCGCATAGACAACAAAGGCTGCAAAAAAGTTTGTCACTCATAGAACATCGTAGCGCTTTTAGTGGTTGTGTGGTACAATAGCGGTATCAAGCACACAAGGGAGGCGCAAGCATGCAGGAAAATCCAAAACCTGATTCTTTGGCGCAAAATGAGGCGCAGTCCCAAGATACACAACAGCAGCAAATAGACAATAGGCGTAAGCAGGTTGTTGGTAACAGTGTTGCGATTGGCCTGTGTGTCGGCATGGCTGTCGGCCTGATCTTTATTATAAGATTTGGGTTGGTTGCTGTTATTATCGGGGCACTGGTCGGCGGTGTTGTCGGCGTGCGCGCCGGCCTTGAAATCTTTAAAAAGCGCAAATAGACTTATAAAGCAAGGCGCTATTTGCCGACGTTATGTGGCGTTGGTTTTATCCTTGGCATAATCGACTAACCCAAGGTTGAGATCCACCTCGTGGTCAATGCCGTCAATCGTGCCACGCGCGGTATATTGCCACATTGAGAAGTCGTAGGGGAAGAAAGGCTGCTTAAAGTATTGGGCAAACCATTTATCGTAGCCCTCAAGCTCAGCCAGATCAAGGTGAATGATCATCCAGCGGATGTTGCCGTATATCATTGGCGTATAGCCGGCCGCTTTAATTTTTTCGCAGAAAGCGATGGTGATGGCGGTGCGTTCTGCTTGGGTCAATCCGTTGGTGCGAGCGGCGGCATCATCCACCTCTTCCATATCAAAAACAACAGGATAGGTGATGTCGAAATCCGATAGATTATCAAGGACAAACTGGGCCTCTTCCTCGGCTTCCTCCACGGTGATGGCCTGGGAATAAAAGTAGACGCCTACCGGAACGTCCGCCGAAATGGCCTGCGCCATATTCGTTTCATAACGGTCATCAAGCCGGATGCTGCCGGTGCCATAGCCGCGGTAGCCCAGTCGGACAATGGCATAATCGACACCGTCTGCCTTGACTTTTCCCCAATTAATGATACCCTGATAACTTGAAACATCAATGCCCAAAAGCGAGATATCTTCACCGTTGGGTTCATAGGTGCGAATACCGTTTTCCTGCAATACAATGTGTTTGGCGTTAAAATTGCTTCTTTTCAACGCGTCGTTAATCGGAATGGTTTTAAGTCTGCTTTGATCCCATAACACAATTCTGTCGGAAAAAAAACGCTGCAAAAATTCGATCGAGATGCCATCCCGTTCAGCGTAGTCGAGCATGACCGATACAGGTATGCTGGGTTCGGCGAATGCTTCGGCGTCGGTGACGATGGCGCCGGCCGCTATGGCTTCCTGCAATGTCGCACCGGTTCGCAGCAATAATGCTGCGGTGGCAATATTTGTGGCGATGAGCACAAGGATGACGAGCGCAATCAGTACTTTTGTGGCAGAACCTTTGCTGTTTCTTTTGTTTTCAGGTATGTAGGGCATGGTGTCCTCCATATTAAAATTCTGTCGAAATAAGACAGTTTTTGTTTATCACTATAACACATTGAAAGCCGTCGCGGCAATACGCACGGCATAGCGTATAAAATAAAAATATGGGAAATTGGCTTTAAATAGAAGACAAGATTCAATAGAAGAACGATTAATTTGATATGGGATGCCGTTATCATCCTGTTTGCCTGATAAAAGTGACAATTATTGGGCGCATCATCGCTCATAAATATGATTCACACACGATGATGTGACAGCATAAACCACACAGGAGAACTTTGTTTAATGGGAATTTTACTAAAAGGAACCGAAACTGCGGCGGCGTTGACCCAAAAGGCAAGAAACAAGGTGCTGCAGCTACAACAAAAGGGTGTTGATCCCACACTGGCGATTGTACGTGTAGGTGAGAGAGAGGCCGACTTGGCCTATGAGCGTGGCGCAATCAAAAGATGTGCGCAAGCGGGGGTGACGGTCAAATCGTTTGTTTTGCCATTCGAGGCTGAGCAGCAACAGTTGTTAGCTTTGGTGGAAGAACTCAATGCCAACGCTGCGGTACATGGGGTTTTAATAATGCGTCCGTTACCGGCACACTTTGACGACACAGCGATTCGCCGTGCACTTTCGCCTGCTAAAGATGTGGACGGCATCACCGACGGATCGATGGTGGGGATCTATTCCGGCAGTAAAAAGGATTTTGCCCCCTGTACTGCGCAGGCGTGTGTTGAAATTCTCAAACATTACAATATTGCCATGACAGGTCGCCGCGCGGTGGTGGTAGGGCGCAGTCTGGTTATCGGTAAGCCGGTCGCCATGCTGCTGTTGGCTGAAAATATGACCGTGACGGTTTGTCACGCTAAAACTGAAAATTTGCCCGATGTTTGCAAGGAGGCCGATGTTTTAGTGGTGGCTGCCGGTAAAGCCGGGGTGATCGGTGTAGAATCGGTGCGCGCCGGGCAGGTAGTGCTAGATGTAGGCATACACGTTGGTGCGGATAACACCCTTTGTGGTGATGTACGCACTTTAGAGGTCGAAAAGCATGTCCATGCAGTAACGCCTGTGCCGGGTGGTGTAGGGGCTGTCACCACATCGGTTTTAGCACTGCATGTGGCAACTGCCGCTGAACGTATGATATAAGGAGGAATTATCAATGAGATTGACACAAAACAACTGCTGTGCACTGGTCGTCGACTTTCAGGAAAAGCTGATGCCGGCTATGGACAGCCGCGATGCGTTGCAAAAAAATGTGGTGAAGCTTCTCAAAGGCCTCTCGCTGCTGGAAATTCCGACGCTGATCACCGAACAATATCCCAAGGGACTGGGGAGCACGCTACCCGATATTGCGCAGGCATTACAGGGCGCCCCGATTATTGCCAAAACAGCATTTGGCGCATTGGGCGCCGACGACGTGCTAAGTCACTTGGAACGGTTTGGGCAAGCCGGTCGCAAGCAGGTATTGGTGTGCGGCATTGAGGCGCATATCTGTGTGATGCAGACGGCGCTGCAGCTCTTGGACAAGGGGTTTTCGCCCATTTTTGTCACCGACTGCATAGCGTCGCGCCACCAGCCCGATTTAATGGCCGCCTTTATGCGTGCCGAGCGTGAGGGTGTCCAGTTTATCAGCACCGAAATGGCGCTGTTTGAAATGATGGGCGCCAAGGAACACCCGCAGTTTAAAGCCATTTCGGCATTGATTAAATAACAAGTGTGCCACTTAAAAGGTTGGAAGGTAGAAAAGACATGAAAACGCTGTTGCATATGTGTTGTGCCCCTTGCTCTATTGCGTGTATTGAGTTGCTGCGTGGAGAGGGCATTGAACCGACCGGGTTTTGGTTTAACCCCAATATCCACCCTTTCACTGAGTATCGGGCGCGAAAAAATGCGCTGGTCGGGTATGCCAAGCACATCGGTCTTGATCTGGTATTGCAAGGGGATTATGGGTTGCGGCCCTTTATTGCGGGGGTGTCCCCGGATTTTGACGACCGCTGCGGCTATTGCTACCGTGTTCGCTTTGAGAAGACTGCGCAATACGCCGTACAAAACGGCTTTGAGGCTTTTACCACAACGCTGTTGATCAGCCCCTACCAAGACCACGAACGTATTTGCACGGTGGCAAGTGAGGTGGCGCAACAATATGGCGTCAGCTTTTTATACCGGGATTTCCGCCCCTATTTTAGAGATGGGCAACAAAAGGCGCGCGATCTGGAACTGTATATGCAAAAGTATTGCGGCTGCATTTTTAGCGAAGAAGATCGCTATAAAAAGAAAAAGAAAATACGCCCTGCCGCTCAGCAGGCGCATTGATGGGCACAGGGAGTAGGTTAGTCAAACAGGGGCCCTGCCGGATGTTTTTCGGCAGGGCCCCTGTTTGATTTTAGCGTGATCGCATTTTTATTGCAGAGAGCGGGCGCGTACAGCAACAGGTTCGTGGATAAAATGATCCACCGAATAGGCAAACAGAACCTGATCATAATCGTCAGCGACCAGAGAAGCGAGCATATCATCTGAACAGTTTTGGAGGTCAATCACCGTAATGTTACCGTAATGCACGACGAGAAAGGGTAAATAAGATAATGCTGTTTCATCCCCAAAGATGAGCAAAGATTCTTCAAAGGGAGATACCACCGAGATATCGATTCGCTGGCCAAAACCGCCTAAAATAACAGATTTAGGCCGGCCCAACTGAGCCAGATGGGTTGGAAACAGCGAATAATAGTTTTTACTTTCGCCGTTGTTAGTCTGCGACAGTTGATATTGCCGCGAATAACGTGAGAAACGATAGAGCGTTAACAGGTCGGGGGAGATGCCCTTGTAACTCGAGCGCTGATAAAGTGTACCGTAATAATCGTCTGGCAGTTGCTCGACCTCGAATTGGTCAAGTGCGCGCGACATATAACCCATGCGTGGCGCCAGCGCAGTGTAAACATAGTAGCCGCCCAACCCGGTGAGGTTGGATTCGGTGCGAAAATAGGTATACTGGTTCTTAGCCGAAAAAAGCTTGCCGTAAGCGTCTGCGGTGCCGGCCTTGCCCAAAAGACGAGTATAGCATTTTGCGATAAGGTCCTTTTGGTTGTAGAGTTGGGCGCGGGAAGGAATCTCTTGCTGCTTTATGGCGCAAGCGGTTGGAATAAGCAGAAAAGTTGACGGAATGTTGTGTGTTTCTAAAAAGCTTTCAATTCCGGTTAGATTCTCTTCCAGAATGGTGGCATCCTCCGCCGCAATATTTTCAAGCAGATAATTTTTAGTAATAAAAATTCCGTCCTGCTCCTTGGCGCCCCCGGCCAGCAGCATGGCCGGAGCCAGCTGCTCCAAACGGTCAAAGTTTTTTAATTGAAGATTGACGGCGTGGTCGGACCAGTTGCCGATATCCTGCAAAGAGGATGGAAAATAGCCGTGGATGACGGCTTTTAAGGCGGTTGACATCCCGATGAGCAGAATCAGCCCCACCATCAGGCAAGAAAAAATACGTTTTATCAGCATGGACTCACCTCACGTTCCAGAGCAAAAATGATGCGGCAACTCCCAGCAGCGCCAGATGCGCCAGCGAAGAGCCGATCCACCAGAGCCGCGGAAACTGTTGTTCGGTGGCACGGCTCAAAAAATCGAAAATATTCGAGCAGGCCAATATGCCCACAATGATTAATAAAAAGTTTGAAGAAAAAAGATAGACCGTTGTGTCGTTGGTCAGGGGCATACCGCCAAATCCCAGCATGGTTGTCATGATGGAAAAACGGTGGCTCAGTGTGACGGGTAATGTTAGTACATAAGCGGGTAGTGCAATGACAAAAGTGAAAAGGCGTGCAGCAAAACCCGGCAGTGTGGGGATATACGGAAGCAACATCCGGTCGAGTAACACCAAACAGGCCAAGTAGCCACCCCACAAAAGAAAACCGCCCGACGGCGACAACCACAACCCGAGGAGTAGCGGCATGCAAAACGAGATCCAATAGGCACGCGCATCGTTGTCAGTGTGGTTGTAGCCGGGAAAAATGAGCCGAAAAACGGTATCTTCGAGCGGGATGTTCAGGCGGTAAACATATTCGCGGATGCTGCGAGCCTGAAACGGATAATAAAGCATGGGGGGCAGTTTCAAGGAAAAAATCGCGCCAATCCCTCTAGCGATATCGCTGACAGAGGACAACCAAAAATAAATCCCCAATGCGCTGCAAAGCGCGCACAGCCAGCCAAGTGAAACCGAAAATTGTTCAGCTGGCAGGCGGGAAATAGTCTTTAACAGCGCAAAAAATTGCTCCGAAAGTACGACCTGCTTGGCAACGCCGGCAATCAAAAACATAATACCCTTGGCAATCTGTGCGAGCGAGGGCGCTGTCGTCTTTAGCTGCGTGACCAGATCCTGTGTAACGCCGACAGGGCCATAGACAAAACGGGCGAAGAACAGCGTGCTGCCGGCAGTCTGAACAGGGGAATCAAGACTGGATGTACCGCAGTTTCGATTTATCAGCAATTCAATGAGAGAAAGAGAAATAACCATAATGCCCACCGGAACTGTCGTTTGCTGCAACAAAGGTTTTAAAAGGCCAAAAATCAGCATGACAATAAAATTCTTAATGATGAAAAGCCTCGAGAGCGCAATGTTTTTGGGATTTTCGCCGTTGCTATCGCCCATATAAGCAAGCCAGAGGCAGTCCGGTGTGACGGTGAGCAGCAGCCAGATAAAATCAGGCTGCATTAAATAGTAAAAAAACACCGAAATGACCAGTAAAATGGCAGGTTTATATTTTTTGGGAACGCAGTAATAAATGCCCGCCGACATTGGAAGCAGCAAAAACAAAAATCCAAGGTCAATAAACTGCATGGCGTTCCCTCCTTTTCTGCGCTATTGCAGCTCAGACGCTGCCAATGTGAAGAATTCCTCGCGTGTGAGCAGAGTGTTTAGCATGGTGAGCATGGCCGAATTTGACAGCCGTTGCGGCAGGTGCAACTTGCGAAGCATTGCACGACGCCGAGCAGCGCTCTCGGGTTTGCCGGTCAGGCCGGCCTCGAACAGATCTGCCACAGTAAGGTTGCTCTTTTGCACAACCGCCTCGCAGCCGATGCCCGCTCGCTCAAACGCGGTGCGCAGCGTTTGGGTGTTCATTCCCTCAACACCCAATAACCCTTCTGCCGAAGGGGTTTGCTTTCGCCGTTCTACGCCCTGAACGCTTGGAATATAAACCTGCGTCAGTTTTGCGCTTGACCCCATGGCATTCTTTAAAAAATTGCGAATGCGAAAACCGGCCTGATCCGAGTCGGTGAGTAAAATAAGCCCCATAGTATGGGCGATATAGCGTAGAGATTCCAGCTGTTCCTTATCCTTAAAGATGCGAAAACCGCCGGTTTCGATTATGACGCCGTCGATGAGTGATGCAAGGCGTATGCGGTCATAACGACCTTCAACGATAATGGGTTGTCGAACCTTTATCAACATACTGCGCCGCCCTTTTGCAATGCGCGCATGGCATGGATAATGGTCGACTCCAGCACGATGCGTTCATCGGCATTGTTGCTTTTAAGGGTGGCATCGGCCTTGCATAGCAGCGCGCACACCGCATAAATGGCATCGGCATCGAGCCTGGCACAATCGCGATACGCGTTTTGTGCGCGCCAAGCATAGCGATAAGAAAAATCGGTGGCCAAGTCGGACGCGGTGCGGCCGCTTGCACGGGCGGCGCTTGCACGCGCAAGATCGCAAAAAGCACCGCTGAGATTCGCTAAGACCATGATGATGGGTTGGCGCAGGCGCATCAGCGCGTCAATTTGTGAGAGAACCGCCTGCAAATCGCCGCGCAACATCAAGCGCGCAAGCGCAAAGGGGTCGGCAGAAAGCGCGCCGGGGCAAATTTGGCGAATCATGTCATTGTCAATAGCGCCTTTTGTTTCTGCCGCATAGGCGCAAAGCTTGTCGCACTCATTTAAAAGGATGCCCATATCGTCGCCACAATGCACCAACAGAAAGCTGGCCGCCGTGTTAGAAAGGGTGTGGTTCTTGCTTTTACAGCGTGCGATGACAAAGTTTCGCAGATCATTTTTTTCAGGATGATTAAGCCGCGCGGCCAACCCGGACTTTTCAGCGGCGGCCAGAAGCTTTTTGGCACATTTGCCTTTCTTTTCGTCAAAGCTGTCTGTTGCCGCTGTGATAATCAAGATGGTACCCTCGGGGATCTCGCTAAAAAAGGCGCACAGCGCCTTGCAGTCTGCGTCGCTCATCTGTTCGGGTTCAAAGTTATCGATGGCGATGATTCGCCGGCCGCCAAACATTGAAAGCAACTCGGCCGCGTCAAACAAGGACGATAGATTCAACGCCTTGCCATCCATATATTCCAGTTGATTTCCTGCGTGCTCGAATATGTTCAACAACTTTTGTCGTTGAATACGCAACAGTAGCGAATCATTTCCAAACAACAGATAAAGCGGCTCAAAATTTTCAGTTGAGAGTTGTACTTTAAGCTGCTTCTCATTGGTGCAAAGCATCTGGGTGGCTCCCTTCAAGCTTAATAAAGCAAACGGTGTTTACTTTGATCGTTTTATGCCGGCGGTTTGTGCAATTTAATTATTTTAACTTAGTTCGCGCACGTAGAATATCGGGCGAAAAAGGATATAACGTCGCATATTTTCCTATTATAACACAATCGCCGCCGGTTTTTAAGAGCGTTGCCTCTGAAAATGTCAGCGTGATTTCACCGTCGGATTCATGATACCGTATGGCGCCATACAACAGGGTATCCTGTGGCAGGTTGCGCAACGGCAATCCGGTTGCATGCGCGAAAGTGACGGCGGCACGCGAGGGTGGCGCGCATAAAACAGTCGCAGGATAATTCAGCGCGAGCGCGCCCGTGTAGTATGTCGCCTGATCTGCCGAATCAATCACAATTGCATCGAGTGATTTTATGCCGCTGCGTTCAAGCGCAGTCTGAACTTCCTGCAACGCATAGCTGTCTTGCGGTGTGCCGAAAAGAACGGCACGGCTGCCGCAAATGACCGCGGCGCCACTGTTTTTAAACAAGATAATTTCTGCGTGATTGCTGTTCATAGCCGAAAACAGTACCATGGCGGTTAATCCGACAGCAAGACATCCCAATGCGGCAAAGCGCCCCACCGGTGCACGTGGGCGTCTGGTGAGGATCAACATGCCAAGGAATAAACTGCCAAACAGCCATGCAATCTGCCAACGTTCGCTGAAACCGAGTTGCGCACCCGGCAAGCGCGAAAATACCCGTGCGATTAAAAGAAGCGAACGCAACAGCATGTTGCAGGGCAATGCGACGATGGCTCCCAGAAGAGGAGACACAAAACTGAGGGCCAGTGCGCAAAGTCCCAGCAACATAATGGGTTCAATTAAACAGGTCGCGGCAAGGTTTGCAATAATGCCCAATAGCGGAATTGAACCGAAAACCCAGACCAATACCGGTGCAGCACCCACTTGTGCCGCCATACCAACCGCAAGATTTTGTAGCAGATACACTGTTGTATTTCGGTGTGGCTTTTCTCCTTGCAGAATATTAAAGATTGGCTTTTCAAGCGTTGCAATTCCTGCGACTGCCCCGAAAGAGAGTAAAAATGACACAGAAAGAAGGGTATAGGGATTATACAGTCCCATTAGAAGTGCCGCTACCATTAAGGAGGTTAATGTGTCGCTGCGGCGTTTGGATAATTCCGCCAGATGTACCAGCGTCAACATAAGCGCGGCTCGACTAACCGAACTGCCAAGTCCGCTGACCATCGCGAAAAGCCAACAAAAGCTCAACGACAACAAGCCGGCATACCGAGGCGTGCTAAACCGCAATAACAGAATCCCCACCAATCGGCTAACCAAAATCAGATGCAGGCCGGATACCACCAAAATATGCGACAAACCACTGCTGCGGAAATTAGCAGTCACATTGGCCGGTAGTCTTGAACGGTCACCGGTCAGGATTGCTGATAGCACGCCGGAAATCTCTGCATCTTTGGACAATGTGCCCACCTGATTTGAGAGTATCTGTTGCCAACGCACCCGAAGGTGGGTGAAAGGGTGAGGCGATTTTGCTACCGGAGGCAGTCGCTTGATTAGCCGCAAATGCAGCATATCTCCGGTAAAAGGCTGATTGATTTTGGCGGTACAGTGCAGCACATCGCCAATATTGGTTCTTCCTTTTGTATAGCCGCTTAAACCGACGGTATAGGTTCGCGATATGCCGTTTGTCATGACGGTGCCTTTGCCTTGCCATTGGACGTAATGACCGCGTGTCTGTTGTTGGGTAATGGTCAAAATCACTTCCACTGAGGATTCGTCTGCCGTTAAAACCGGGGAGAGATAATGACGCATTCCTGTGGTATACAGCACACTGAACAATGCCCCCAAAGTGGTGCAGATAACGAACAAAACAAGGCCTGTGCGCAACCGCGCGTTTGAGAAAAGCAACGCCAGCAGTGCGATGCCGACACATATAAGCGCAGCGACAGTCCGGTCAAAGCGCAAAAAGACCGCAGTTGAGGATAGGAAAGCAAATCCCATCCAAAACAACGGTCTTCTCATTAGATAACTCTCCCAATCAAAAAGTCAAGATGGCTTTGGGCATACGCTATGTGATTATCCCTTGCTCTTAGCGGGGGAACAGCGGTAGCGGCTCTAAGAAAATAATATCGTCACGCTTGGCGGCGTCGCCCTCGGCCAAGACAGCGGCGCAGGCTGCAATGTGCCCATTGCCTTTTTCCACCAGCGCTTTAAGGGCATTGAGCGATTTACCGGTCGAGATGACGTCATCCACAATCAGCACGCGCTGACCGGACAGTGCATCCAAATCGTTTCTAGCCATATAGAGCGTTTGAATATTCGCAGTGGTGATGGATTTAACGGCCACCTCGACGGGGTCGACCATATAAAGCTTTTTGCTTTTACGCGCCAGATAATAGTTCTTGCCCGACTGGCGGCTCATTTCATAGGCCAGCGGAATGCCCTTGGATTCCGCCGTGATGATAACGTCAAAACGCGGCACCTTTTTAAGGAGTGCGGCGGCGCAGTTGACGGTTAGTTCAACGTCGGAAAACATGATAAAACCCGCAATAGAAAGATTGTCATTGATCGGGCAAAGTGTCAGATTGCGCTCTAAACCGGCGACTTTCAGGTGGTAGGATTCAGGCATGGTTTAAACTTCCTTTCAGTTGTAGCAATACATAAAACTGCAATCAGCCGGGGGGCCACCCAAGATTGCGCCCAGCCAGCAGATGAAAGTGCAGATGGCCAACCGTCTGCCCGCCCTCTTCGCCGCAGTTGTTTACCACGCGAAAACCTTTATCCAGCTTTTCACGTTGTGCGATCTGGGCAATGACCTCAAACAAATGCGCGATTACAGCGCTGTTGTCAGCGTTGATATCAACAGCCGAGGCAAGATGCACCTTGGGGATAACCACCGCATGAAACGGCGCTTTGGGGTCAATATCGCGAAACGCCAGAACCCGATCATCTTCGTAAACCGTTGCACTGGGAATCTCGCCCGCGACTATTTTACAAAATAGGCAGTCCATAAATATTCCTTTCTTAAATGAGCAACCCCTGCGGCAGTCAAGGGGATTTATCCCCATTGGCCCACCGCGTAAGCAGGTTTTCATTATTTTGCCAGCATGTCTTTAAGCAGGGGTTCCACCTGTGATATCGCCTCGTTCAGCTTGGCTATATCGGGCGCACCGCCCATGGCGGAATCGGGTTTTCCACCGCCCGATCCACTGACCATTGTCGTGAGCGATTTAATCAGCTTACCCGAATGTGCGCCTTTCTGCACAGCAGCCTTGCTGGCCACCGCCAACACCGAAGCCTTTGCACCGGTGGCGCAGGTGAACACCGCCATAACCGGTTGCGCATTTTCTTTGACTTTGTCGCCGAGTGCGCGCAGCGCATCGGGCGTCATATTATTAAAGGAAGCGGTTACCACCTGTATACCGTCGACATCTTTGGCATTTTTAAACAGACTCTTAATCTGTGAGGCTGCAAGCCGCTGGCTCATCGAATCTATCTCACGATCCTTAGCCTTGAGCTCACTTTGTAATGCGCCGATCTTGCCGGCGAGGTCTGCACCGGTGCCGATTTTCAAAAGCTCGGCTGCCGAGGTAATTTGGGTCTGAAGCTGGTTGACATAATCGAGCACACCACTGCCGGTGATGGCTTCAATACGGCGAACGCCTGCCGCAACCGATGATTCTTTAAGGATTTTAAATATGCCCAGCTTAGCGGTGTTGTCCACGTGGGTGCCGCCGCAGAGCTCGATCGCGCGTCCGTCTATATCCACGACGCGTACGGTATTGCCATACTTTTCAGAAAACAGCGCGATGGCGCCCTTCTGCTTTGCCTCATCCTGTGACATTTCGGCGATGGCAATCGGCAGAGCAGAGAAGATCATGTCGTTTACCAATGTTTCAATCTGGGTGAGTTCCTCAGGCGTGACAGATGCAAAATGCGTGAAATCAAAGCGACAATAGTCGCTGTCGACCAATTGACCGGCCTGATGCACATGGGACCCCAACACCTCGCGCAATGCAAATTGCAGCAGATGTGCCGCGGTGTGATTACGCATAATGGCATGGCGGCGAGGCTTGGGGACAACGGCAGTCACCTCGCTGCCGGTTAGCAGGCTGCCTTTAATCATCTCACCGATGTGCAAAAACTGGCCGGTAGGAGATTTTTTGCAGTCATGCACATGGAATATGGCTTTGCCGTCTGATATAATGCCGGCATCGCCCACTTGGCCACCGCTCTCGGCGTAGAACGGAGTCGCATCCAGCACGATGGTAGCGCGGTCGTCTGTACCGACGGCGTCGGCCAGCGTGCCATCAGCAACGATTGCCACTACTTTGCACTTTATGTCGTTGGTTGTATAGCCGACAAAATCCGTCTTGCTGTCAAGGTGGGCCAGTACATCGTCTTCCCAACTGGTATCGCCCATATTTTCGCGTGCTTTGCGTGCGCGGTCGCGCTGTTCGGCCATTAACTTTTTAAACGCGTTTTCGTCAAGGCCTATCTGCTTTTCTTCTAAAATTTCGCGGGTGAGATCAACCGGAAAACCAAAGGTATCATAAAGCTTAAACGCCAGTTCGCCCGGCAATATGCGCTGGGGATTCATGGCATCGATATCCATGCGGTCGATGATGCTCGCAAGCAATTCCATCCCTGCATCGATGGTGTGGGAGAAGCGCTCCTCCTCCATCTTAACGACCTTGATGATATAATCGCGGGCATCGGAAAGTCCGGGGTAAGCGACTTTGTTTTGTTCAATGACAGTATCCACTACCCGATAGAGGAACGGCTCGGTGATGCCCAGTAACCTGCCGTGGCGCGCAGCGCGGCGCAACAGACGGCGCAATACGTAGCCGCGGCCCTCGTTCGAGGGCACGACACCGTCGCCGATCATCATGGTGGTCGAACGCACATGGTCGGTGATGACACGCAGCGAAACATCCGTCTTGGCGGTATCTTTGTAGGTGACACCCGCTATTTTGCTGATATGGTCCATAATATGCTGGACAGTGTCGACCTCAAAGAGATTGTCTACGCCCTGCATCACGCACGCCAGTCGTTCCAGGCCCATGCCGGTGTCAATGTTGGGGTGATCAAGTGGCGTGTAGTTGCCATGGCCGTCGGAGTTAAACTGGGTGAAGACAAGATTCCAGATTTCAATATAGCGGTCGCAGTCGCATCCGACGCGACAGTCTGGCGCGCCGCACCCGTGTTTTTCACCGCGGTCGAAATACAGCTCGGAGCAGGGGCCGCAAGGACCGGAGCCAATCTCCCAAAAGTTATCGGCTTTACCCATGCGCACGATGCGGTCGGGCGGTACGCCAACCGCGTTGATCCAAATATCTTTGGCCTCGTCATCTTCTTCATAGATGGTAATCCAAAGTAGCTCTTTGGGAATTTGCAGTTCGGTGGTTAAAAATTCCCACGCCCACGTTGTGGCCTCCTGCTTAAAATAATCGCCGAAGGAGAAGTTTCCCAGCATTTCAAAATAGGTGCCGTGGCGCGCGGTTTTACCCACATTTTCAATGTCGGGGGTTCGGATGCATTTCTGGCAGGAGGTTGCGCGCTTTTTGGGCGGGGTCTCCATGCCGGTAAAGTATTTCTTCAGCGGTGCCATACCTGAGTTGATAAGCAGCAGGCTGTTGTCGTCGCGAGGGACGAGCGGAGCGCTGGGCAGCAAGGCGTGCCCTTTACTTTCAAAGAAATTTAAAAATTTACTGCGCAGTTCGTTTAGTCCGGTCCATTCCATTTGATTTGTCACATCCTGTTTCTATGAATTGTTTGTCAGCGAATATCCTTTGATTATGCGTCCAATATTGGAATAGTGAGTCCTAGGTCGCGATACTTAAACGCCACCCAAAAGAGCCGTACACTTTTGCACAACAAAAAACACTTTCGCCGCCATATGGGACGAAAGTGTTGCTCTCCGTGGTACCACCCAAATTGCATGCCCTTACGGCATGCCACTTTAGCTCGCAGTAACGCGCGAGACACGCCGCGGCTCTTCAACGCGGTGCTCCGAAATGGCCCTTGCTGTACTTTTGCGGACGGTTCTCAGCTTTGCCGTCCTCTCTGTTGAAAAAGTGGTATCGCAATTCTTTTCTTCAAGGCATCCTCTTATTTAGATGTCTTCTTCATTATAAAAAGATGTTGTACTGTTGTCAATAATAAGTCAAATTAAAAAGTAAAAAATTTTAATTTTATTTCTGATGAATTATCACGTAATATAAGCTATAATATAGGAAACAGCCTTGCATCTTATTGAGCAAAATTATTGACATATGTTTCAAATATGTTATGATTCAAAAGTAATAAAGATTATTATTTAATCGTCAGTAATTTATTTTATAAATAGAAGGAGCATTACAATGAACAATTTAAAAGGAAGCAAGACCGAAGCCAATTTAATGGCGGCATTTGCAGGCGAAAGCCAAGCCAGAAACAAATACACTTACTACGCTGCCAAGGCAAAAAAGGAAGGCTACGTACAGATTGCGAATCTTTTTGAAGAAACCGCAAACAACGAAAAGGAACATGCGAAAATCTGGTTTAAGCTACTGCACGACGGTGGTGTTCCGGATACCGCGACCAACCTGCTTGACGCGGCTAACGGCGAAAATTATGAGTGGACTGATATGTATGCAGGTTTTGCTAAGGACGCGAAGGAAGAGGGCTTTACCAAGATCGCCGCGCTGTTTGAGGCTGTCGCCAAGATAGAGAAAGAGCATGAAGAGCGTTATCGCAAGCTGTTGGCCAATGTCGAGGGCAATGCCGTCTTTATCAAAGGCGAGAAGGTTCTTTGGCAGTGCGCCAACTGTGGACACATTCATGTCGGTGAAAAAGCACCCGAAATGTGTCCCGTATGTGACCATCCCAAGGCATTTTTCCAGGTGCTCGCAAATAATTACTAAGTTTTTAGATTTAAGCACAGTGGCGCTGCGAAAGCAGCGCCACTTCTTTTTTCAAGTGCCTCTTGTCTATTTGCCGCTTTACTTGTGCATTTTATTTTGTGGGGATTCTTTCTTTTTGGGGGTTGCGGTTAATTCGCCGGAATTTTCGGCGGAAAAATATTGTGTCACCATGCGCTCAGCTAATTGTGATAACGCTTCTGACATGGCGCACACGGCCATAAGCGACGCAAAGCGATCAGGCGTGCTCGACGTATCCAATAGCTTAGAGGATGAGAGGAGTTCTTCAAGAGCCGCCAGACTTTCCCCTTGCTTGTCCAGTGCATTTTCATAGCTTTCAAACAGAGCGGCACTTTCAAATTCGGGTTGGGCATAAAGCTTATCCATTACATGTTTAATTTCGCCGATAGAAAGTGCGCCTTTGAGCGCGTAGATAATCAACATTTGTATAATATGCGACTTGGCATATTTTTTGCCCTTAATTGGGCGTACCAGCCCCGCCTTGCTGTAATTGTTGATCATCATTTTTGTCAGGGGTTTATCCTGTGCGGTGTGCTTATTGGCAGCATAGCCTTGCTCGATCAGGGTGATGACTTGGTCGATATACAGCTCGAGTGAAGGTAGGTCCGAGACATGGATAACGGCCTTGTGAAAGATATCCGCAGGTTGGGCAAGCTCCGAACGCATAAAAACCACTCCTTTAACAGTAGAATAACAAAATATTGTTTTATTTTCAATGAAAAGTGTTGAAAATAATTCGAATTATAGTATAATGAATCCTATAATATAGTTTTTAAAAACATATAATGTAGTTTAAGGAGTGACGTATGTTGTGAGTTATTTCTATACCTATGCAAGGGATCCTATCAGCAGCTTTACCCATTATATCGGTATGTGTTGCGCTGCTTTTGGCTGTCTATTTTTGGTACTGCGTGCGAATGCGCTGCAAACTGAACCGAGGCTACTGCTCAGCGCCGTTGTATTTGCCATTGCGCTCATTGCGCTTTATGCAGCAAGCACGTTTTATCATTTTTACAAAGGATGCGACCGCGTTTTGCTGTATTTGAGAAAACTCGACCACGCCATTATCTATGTGCTGATCGCCGGAACCTATACGCCCATTGCGATGCATTGTATGGCGTATCAAGAGGCTGTTCATTTTTTACGGGTGATTTGGCTCGTGGCGGCGGTGGGCATTGTCGTGAAACTTTGTTGGCTTATGGCGCCACGCTGGCTTTATACCTCGTTGTATCTGTTGATGGGGTGGGCTATTATATTTGACTGTTCATCCTTTGCCACAATGGAGCTCGATTGTCTGTACCTGGTCGCGGCGGGCGGACTATCCTACAGTGCGGGCGCGGTGATCTATATGCTCAAACGCCCGGTTATCAGCGAAAATTTTGGTTTTCATGAAATTTTTCATCTGTTTATTTTGTTGGGATCATTGCTGCATTATTTAGCCGTTTTTTTCTATGTGTTACAGTAAAAAACAGGTTATTTACAAATAAATTGTAAATTTGTGACAGTATCCTTTGCTTTTTGATTGTGGTGCGCTATAATGTCATTAGATATAGTATTATAATGATGATTAATAGGGGGATGGCGTTATGAAAAGACTGATGACCGCATTGCTTGCGGTGGCCATGGTTTTTAGTATTGCTTCGGTGTCGGCGTTGGCGTTGAATGAAGAGGATTATGACAATCAGTACATTTTCTCGATTGATGAGGATACATCTGTATTGTGGCCGGGCACCGACTATTATTTTGATTGCGAATGGCAGGGAGGGCCTGTCACCGACGATTTCTTCAAGTTTTACAGTGTGTCGGTCAGTGTGAGCCGTTCAGATGAGGATAATGTTTCATCTTCCACCGCTAAAAAAATTGTGGAAAAAGCGGAATTTGTGAAGCTCAACAACAGTGATAAATACTATTTCCATTTTAGAGCCAAGGCCAACTACTCCTACGCGGATGATGCCGCGGTTCATATCACAGTCTTGGCCAAAGACAATAGCCGCGACAAGGATCGAGAAGATTCACGTTCCTGGTATGAGATGGATATTGAAATTGGTTACTATGACAAGGAAGAGACCGAGCTGGTTGATGAGTCACAGTATGATGTTGATTCCGACGCACCGATTGTTGAATTTGATGAAGAATTGAAATCTTGCCGACTCGACTTTGAGGACGGCAGCTATTATAATATCAAGCTGGCGAGAGTTAAAAAGTTTAACCTTGGATATAACACAACCGAGAATACGGCTATCACCAGAGCGTATCCCAATGCCAGCTTTAAGTTTATTTCGTTCTATGCGCATCCCAGCTTTGCCTACGATAGTGTGCTTAAAGTTCAAGCACCCAAATCGACGAAATATTTATATCAAATCGGCGATGACAACACGCTGACGCTGGTGGCCGATGTGAACAACAATGGTCACTTTGGCTATACAACCAGCAGATTGGGCACCTATGTGGCTTCCAGTGTGATGCTTGATGCCAGCAAGGTCTGGGCAAATGGCGGCAATGTTGTTGAAGACGGAAAGGGCACGTCCACGACCCCCTCCGGCAACACTGATTCTTCCTCGTCGACAGGCGATGGCAGCGGTACAACGACTGATCCGTCTACGCAGACGCCGGGATTAGTGAACCCGCCAACAGGCGCGGTTGCTTAGCAATCGGCCTGATAGATTGTTGAAGCGAACCGGGTAAATTGCCGATTTGCAGATTGTAGACGAAAGAGGCGTTCACGCGGTAGCGAGAGCGCCTCTTTCGTGGCAAATGAGAGAGTGTGAGCAAAAATTGTATCGCCCAACGGGCGTATGCCCGTTGCGATGTGTATTATTTGAAAGGGAGTAGCAATATGAATATTTATGATTTTAGTATGAACGATCGTCACGGCAACCCTGTTTCTATGAAAGACTTTGAGGGCAAGGTGTTGCTCATTGTCAACACTGCGACAGAATGTGGCCTCACACCACAATACACCGCTTTACAGGCGCTGTACACGAAATATCAGGATAAGAATTTTGAAATTTTGGACTTTCCTTGCAATCAGTTTTTGAATCAAGCGCCCGGCGACGATGCCCAAATCAGCACATTTTGTTCGCTCAACTACGGCACGACTTTCCCACGCTTTGCCAAAATTGATGTCAATGGAGAAAATGCGCACCCGCTGTTTGTCTGGCTCAAGGAGCAGGCTCCGCAGGATCAAGGCGATGAGAAAACAAAAGCCTTTGAGCAGAAAGTTAAGATGTTCACACCGGGCAACAAAGAGCAGGATATCAAATGGAATTTTGGCAAGTTCCTCATTGACGGGGAGGGGCATGTTGTGGCGCGATATTCGCCTGCCTATTTGCCGGAAAAATTGGACGAGGCCATCGCGGCGCTCATATAAAACGGTCGGATCGGGCGGTGGCGGTTTATTCCCAATAGGGAACGGTGGTACCTGTACCGACCGCTATCGCCTTGCGATAACAGCGCGTTGCGACGGCCAAGTCTAAAATTCCGGTTCCCACAGCGTTAAAATAGATTATTTGATCATTGTTTTCACGACCGGATTTGGCGCCGGTTAGAATCTCGCCCAATTGCGCATCAATATCATGGTCTTTAATAATGCCATCTTTCCACATCATGGCGACGGTACTGATCATGCGGTGCTTGATGGTTTCCCAGTTATCCACCACAATTTTGTCGGCTCTGCGCACACAGTCATAGGTGACCTCGTAGTCCGCCATATTCATCAGTAAAGAGCCTTGCTTTAACCACTCAGCCGAAACAATCGGTTCGTTGGCTAACGTGACACAAACGGTTATATCACTCTCGCGTATCGCTCGCTCAGGGCTGTTTATGGGGATCGCTGAAATGTTGGCATATTGTGCATTTGCTTCAGCTGCGAATTTCTGGGCATTTTCGAATAATATGTCATAAATATAGACGGTTTTGATACTGGGGCGCACCAGACAGGCCGCCTCCAGTTGAGTGCGCCCCTGCGCACCGGCGCCACAAATAGTCATAACGGAAGCGTCCTTGCGTGCGAGCAACTTAATGGCGACACCGCCCGAGGCCCCGGTTCGTTTGGCGCTCACTTCGGTGCCATCCGCAACGCAAACGGGCAGTTTTGTATCCGGATCATTGAGTATGATGGTGACACTGGCACGCGGCAACCCTTTTTTATAGTTCATGGGGCCGCTGCCAATCCACTTTATTCCGGCCATATTGTATTCACCGCCTAAAAATCCGGGCATTGCATTGATACGCCCATAGACATTCTCGTCTTCGGGGGTATCGCCCCACCGCATAACGCACTTACCGGGGACCAATACATCCTCTTTTTCGATCAGTATGTATGCGCGCTCCACATCGTGGATAGCAGCTTGCATGTCGCCTGCGCCCAAATAGGTCATATCTTTATTGCTTAAAAACAACATATCAATTTTATTCATACTATAAATTTCCTTTCAGCATATTAAAATAAGCGTTATTGTCGCAGGCCTGTTTCGAAAAAATGAGCGACCTGTTCTTTTGTCATACCCTCCAATCCCATATTTTTAATAGAGCGTCCTTCAGTGCGAAAATCGCGCTTATAAATACTGCTTGTCAATTGAATGACGGCATCCATATTGGGTGTGGGCATATCGGCAATACGTCCTAATTCAGAAATCGGAACCAAGCTCATGGGCACATCTTCGGTGACATACCGTGCTTGTATGGTATTGGGCGCCATAATATCGGCGTAAGCATGATTGTTTTGAATCATCTGATATAAATCGTCACCGCAGGTGTCGTAAGACCGAGATAACCAATCTTCAGCACTGAGAATTTTAACATTGTAGGCCTTTGCGACAGCTATACGTTCATCATCGATTGCCTTGATTAAGGTTGACACAGAAGGGGATATCCCATCCCGGTAGTAGCGAAATCCCTGAGGATCTTTCTCGATTCGGCCGATGTTAAGCAATATCGGTGTGGGATGAAAAAGAGCGCCGATGTTTGATAAACTGGTTTCTAGACAATTTTTTGCCGGTGTGAATTGCGGATAAAATGGGTGGAGCAGATCCAAAACCTTTTGCGTACGACTGGCGGGAAATGCACCGAACATCACTTCCTTTTTTACACCATAAATCTCGACGGCAGAAGGGCCGGTTTTGCGGCAGGAATAGATCAAGGTTTGTGTTTCTGCCACAGTGATATCAGCTTTGCATCCCTTGCGTCGGACAGTATTAAGAAATTCCAGTGCGCCTCCTGTACGGCCGGGATTCAATACGACTATTTGCCCATTCTCCAAGGCGTTATAGCAAGCTTCGGCAATCATCTTGTGCGCGAAAGAAGGGGTGGCAACCATAATAAGATGTGCCCCCTGAATGGCATGTGCTATATTATCTGTTGTCATATTTACCACATGGTGGGTGGTTTGGCCATGGTGTGTTAAATCGATTCCTCCCGCATTTTGAATTCCCTCCAAATACTGAGGAAATAAGTCGCAGAGATTGACCATAGCGCCCATGCCGGAGAGATGGCCTGCGATAGCAGTTCCGCCGTTACCTGCGCCGATAACGGTTATAATTGTTTTCATCGTTTTGTAGTCGCCTCCATATTGAAAATGCTGTCATTATCTGCTGTGTGCCTAAACTGCGGATAGTGCTCAGCGTTGTGTCAAATTAACCCGACCATTCCAGAAAAAGAGGCGCAGCACGATGACAATGGCAATAGATACACCACAGAAAATCAGACCGGCATTCAATGACCCCAGACTTTGAATCATGTAGGGGTAAGCAGTAGTGATGAGGCCACCGCCAATAAAGGGACTCATAAAGGGACTCCCCAGTGCATAAATGGTACCGGCATCCGTTTCCATTTTAGGGTCAACTGTCCGCAATAACATATAACCCACGGCGGACACACCACAGAAGGCGCCGAATCTGATGATGCCCTGTTCAAACCAACACTCGGTGAAAATGTGGGGACTCAATCCAAAAAACCAAACCATCATCAGCGTTAGCACGGTAAAACTGCCTATAAGCAAAGGTAGCCAATAGGCCAGTACAATTGGAATTTTGATAGAGGCCATTGCACTCACCACCAGAATCTCCAATGCGATGCCTTGAATGCGTTGAAAGATGGCGCGGTCGAACATATCTTTCAGCGAGGTGCGCTGGACGATTCGATTGACAAGCCAGCCGCCGATCATCGCGAACGGGAATAATGGCAATCCCGTGTAGTTAAACGCCAGGCCAAATCCCCAGACAAAGGTGCGACCAATCAAAATGGCAATGCCGATGATGCCCAAATGGAAAGCAAAAGGCTCGACGACGTCCTGACTGATGGTCATATAGGCGGCGGGGTTGCGTTCGTCTTGTGCAAACACCTCCTTGGAACTGTCGGCACTTGTGCGCACAATTAGGACCTTGGTGTACCTTTTGCGCACGCCGTAGTTGATAATCATCATCCCGCCGAAAATGCCGCTCAGCAGTCCGATGGTGGCAGTGGTCAGTCCCAGATCGGCGCCGTCGGCCCAGTTGAGTAAAGCGGGGTCTTTAAAAACACTTGCCATGCCGCCTGCCGTACCGTGTCCACCGGCAAATCCAATCTCAAACAGCGAGCCAAACAAGGGATTGACGCCAAACACAGGTGTAAACAAAAAAGCGCATAGCAGGCACGGGATACCAACCTGCATAAAGCTATTGGACCACAGCCACCCTAAACCGGCAGCTGCGTCGCGGAGCATGGTTTTGCTGGATGTCTGCTTTTTAATGCCTAACAGCATGCAAGCGAAAACCACAGTGATCATCTGGCCGGGCAGTGCACTGATGGAAGCCATCATGTCCACTGGAATGACTTTTAAGGCATAGGGCCCCAAAATCAATCCGATTAAGCCGGCTAAAAGGGAAGCGGGAATAAATGCCTTGCGCAGAAAAGTAATTTTTAGGCGAATTAAGGTTGCCACAACCAGTAGCAAGCCTACGATGGCCACATAAAGGAGCAAGTTGGAGAGCGTACTGCTTGCAATTTTTTCGACAGGTATCATTGTTCGTTCCTCCCTTTGTATTTTATTCAAATACGGTATGGAAAGCAGTTTTGTGGGGGAAGCGGTACGGTGCAAAAATAAGTGCGTGAGCCGGCCGGACTTCACGTTTATGTATCAAACCGCCGCATCGAAAGCATTCCATGCGTTATTTGATATAAAAATATTGATAAGTTTTTTATTTTTTTTATAATAACATATAATAAAATTTATTTCAAGTTGGAAAGAAAAAATTTATTTTCTTTCCGCGTTGGAAGAATTCTGGTATAATAGCCGCAAACGGCTATTATACCGTGGTTTATGCGCAACGGCTCGCCGCTGATGCGGCAACCGCCTATTGATGCGCAATTATCCCACTGCGTGCCCTGCACTTGTGGTATAATAAATAATATAAATGTCTATCGGCAAAGACAAAAAGGAGTGAACAAAGGTGACCGAGCTGCTCAATCGAATCCGCCAGGAACAGGAATCATTTCCGGCTGCTCAAAAATTAGTGGCGGCCTATGTGTTGGAGAATTATAATCAGATTCCTTTTTTATCTATTTCGACATTGGCCAAAAATATTGGTGTCAGTGACAACACCGTGGTTAAGTTCTGTATCCAATTAGGGTACAACAAGTTTACCGAGTTTAAAAAAGTGTTCTCAGATTACGCACATTCTGAGCTGGTCATGTTTAATAAAATTTCTGAAAGTACCGAACATGATGATGACGAAGGATTTTTTGCTCAGCAAATAGATGAGGATGTTGCTGCAATCCGCGCAACATTAGCTGATGTTACAAATAGAGAAAATTTGCCAAAATTGCTTGAGATGATGGACAAATCAAAACGGATCTACATCACCGGTGGGCGGTCATCGGGCGTTTTGGCAAGTTTGTTTGCGAATATGTTAAGGTACCTTGGCTTAAAAGTTTATGATGTCAGCTTTGGTGTTGGGGATTACTTAGATCGTCTTTCCATGGTAGAAAAAGATGATCTGGTCATTGTTATAAGTTTTCCGCGTTATACATCCTTGGTTGTAGAGGCCATGCGCGACTTGCATGAAGCGGGTATACCGATTGCGCTCATCACCGATACAGGGTTGTCTCCGGCGCACCCTTATTCAGATATCTCCTTTCACTGCACCATTTCATCAAGTTACTATTTTCCGAACTATACTAGCTGCCTCTCTCTTTTTGGTGTTATCAGCCGTGCAGCGGCAGCCACACGAAAAAAACGTGCGGCTCAACATATTTGCCAATTGGAAGGCTGGCTATTGGAGCGAGGCATCTTTATGTAAGTTGCCGTATATATTTGACATGTATTGTCCGAGGAACGCAAGAAGCGCTTTTACCCCGCCTGATCTATGAACGAAGAACCGGATAGTTGTCCGGTTCTTTTTAATACTTTTAGGCCATTACTTTATTACTGGTGATAAAAGTACCAATCAAAGCAATGGTTACAATTTGCAACTATTAAAGGCCGATAAATATTGGGAATTTGCGGCTATTTTCGCAAATTTAAATCCAAATTGTAGAAACAAGATTTTATTATACGAATATAATTACAAATTGGTAACAAAAACCGGTTGCCTTTGATACATAACCGCGTTATACTTTGTCATGTGCTCAGCAAGAGTGGCACAACAACAGCGCGATTGTGCGCAAACAAATTACTAGGAGGATTTCACATGAGAAAAACCTTTTCTATTCTGCTTGCGGTTATGTTGTCTCTTTCGTTGGTAGCGACCGCGTTTGCAGTAGATCCAAACAACAATATCACACTTGGTACCGACGCCGATAGCGGCTTGGTGCTCAAAGACAACCTGCTCAAGCCCGGCGAAACCTATCATTTCCCTGTATCCGTTTCCATCGCCGGCGCTCAG
Source organism: Candidatus Fimivivens sp. (assembly GCA_047974975.1). GTDB lineage: Bacteria > Bacillota > Clostridia > Oscillospirales > Ruminococcaceae > Yanshouia. The sequence goes on along the minus strand of JBKECV010000003.1, from coordinate 143,076 downwards.
GCGACCCCCCTCAACGATGATTTGCTTGAAGATTACAGCTTTAAGATCAGTAATACAGGCGAGGGCGACTCCATGTCTGAATTTGTGCTCGACAGAATCGGCGGCGTCTATTACGTCACGGCGACAGTAAAAGCCGGTTGGCCTGCCGTTAGCACCGAGGAGCAGTATTCTATGAAGTTGACTGAAAAGTCTGCCAGCAAAAATGCTGTAGAGCTTACTGTGGCGTTCGAGACCGGCTACAAGGTTGTTTCAGATGATTACATCGCATCCCTTGCCAAAGAAGACGAAGTTAAGGTTGATAACGACGCGCCTGTGTTTACAAAATCTCAACTCAACCAAATTTCTGATTTGAATAACAATAAAAAGGTTACCTTTGCCAATGACAATTGGAAATACACCGCTATCGTTTCCGGCATGAAGGATATCAACATGCTGCACAACAACAATGCTATTGCTGAGGTTCTGAATAAGTATGAGGACAACAACTTTGCGTTCCTGACCTTTCCGGCCGGCACAAAGTTCACCACCAATGGCACAATGGAGATCGACGTTGCGGACTACACTGACGATTTTGGCGGCAAGTTCTTTGTCTACCGCTACTTGGGCGGAAAGCTTACGCTCATCAATTCGAACTACGATGATACGGATGAAGTTTTGAGCTTTAGCACCAATACCCTCGGTCGCTTTGTCGTCACCGATAAAGCCATTACCGATGCGATTGTCGTGCCTGAGACCGATACCAATATCCCTGAAAACCCCGGCACGGGTGCTGCGATCTAAAGAGAAAAATTTTTAAAAATATCGGCGCTGTTATCAGCGCCGATATTTTTTTTCAAAAAAGCTTGCAATATCACGGATTGCATGATATTCTATGTGTACTACAACAAATAGTACACATGAGGCTTTGTGCTTTGTTGAGCACTAAGAAAGGGAGACGGGCTATGTTTTCGATTGATACGCGCAGTAGGGTGCCAATATACGAACAGATTGTCCAAAATGTTATCAGCCTTGTCAGTAAAGGTATTTTATCCGATGATGACCAGTTGCCAAGCGTTCGCAGTTTGGCGCGGGAAATCGGCATAAATCCCAATACCGTGCAAAAGGCTTATCAGGAGCTGGAGACTCGCGGATTAATTTATCAGGCCGCAGGGCGCGGCAGCTTTATTTGCCCCGGTGAAAATTTGACAAAAGTTGTTTTAGAACAGAAATTAAAAGCAATTGAAGAGCCGATGCGTGTTGCCAGAAAGATCGGCGTGTCTAAAGAGTCGGTCATTGGACTGGTCGACGAAATTTACGAGGAGGGAATTTGATGATTAAGATCGAGAATGTCACCAAGCGATTTGAGAGCAGCACCGCGCTCGATCAGGTTAGCATTGAGATTCAAAAAAGTTGTATTTATGGATTGGTTGGCACCAATGGCTCAGGTAAATCGACATTGCTACGCTTGATAGCGGGGGTTTATTCGCCCGATGGCGGCAGTGTTTCTATTGACGGAGAAGTGGCCTATGAAAATCCCGAAAAAAAACAGCAGGTGTTTTTTGTTTCGGATGATCTGTATTTTCATCCACAGGCTAGGCTTCAGGATATGGCCGATTTTTACCGTGCCGCTTATCAACGGTGGGATGAAGTGCGTTATCATAAACTTTGCGAGTTGTTTCCAATCGGCACAAAGCGCAAACTTTCCACTTTCTCAAAGGGGATGCGCCGTCAGGCGGCATTGATTTTGGCGCTCTCCTGTGCGCCGGATTATCTGCTGCTGGATGAGGCGTTTGACGGACTCGACCCGGTTATTCGTCATGCAGTGCGCAGAATTATTTCCGACATGATTTCGGAGTATGATATGACGGCGGTTATTTCATCGCATAATCTGAGAGAGCTCGAAGATTTTTGCGACCGCGTCAGCCTGCTGCATAAGGGCACGCTCAAATTGGAGTGCACGATCGACCATATCCAACTCGGATTTTGTAAAGTGCAGGCTGTGTTCGAAAATCTGCCGCAAAATTTAGAACTTGAAGGGGTATCGATAATCTCTAAAGAGATTCGGGGAAGAGTAGTAACATTGGTGTGCGCCGCCGGAGAAAAAGAGGCCATCGCCGCCGTTTCAAAGCTCAACCCCATTCTCTGCGAGGCAATTAATCTGACGCTCGAAGAGGTATTTATCTATGAAATGGAGGCGGTCGGTTATGACTACAGCAAAATCATCTTTTAATGCCGCGCGCATTTTACCGGTTTACAAAAATCTTGTGCGCCATCACCGCGGCAGTGCCATTTTTTATGGTGTACTGAGTTTTATATTTTTGGGTTTGCAGTATGTATTTACTTATTTAGAGCATGTCAACTACGTATTTCAGGACGATATTAATCCGCCTTTTCAGCTGATTGGCCCTGCTAATGTATATAACGGTGTTTCCGTGGTGCTTTTTACCACTATGTCGATGGTCGTGGCGATTATTATGGCAACAAATCTGTTTGATTATATGCAAAATAAGCGTTCTGTAGATGTCTATCATGCGCTGCCGTTGACGAGAAGCGAGTTGTACTTTGCTACTTCGGCGGCGGGACTTACCTTGATATGGGTTCCGCTTATACTGAATTTTCTGTTCGTTTCAGTCTGCGCGGTTTTGGTAGGCGGACAGAATTTAGGCATGATATTTTTAGAGTTGCTCTGCTGGATGGTCATCACCTTTGTCATATTTGCATTGACCGCATTTTCGGCGGTCAATGTGGGAACGACATTTGATACTGCTATTTTTTCATTGGGACTCAACGTGGCGCTGCCTGCGGTATATTTGACGATTTTAGCCATCGCCAACGTTTTTTTATACGGATTTAATGGTGAGCATTCCTATCAAATTGCTTATCGCCTTTCTCCGATGTCGCTTATGTATGGTCGACAAGCATTGAGCCAGAGCAATTTAACGGTGTTAAGGGATAATAATATGGCCGTTGCGCTGTGGTTTATAGTGGGACTGGTCTTGTTTTTTATGGGTTTATGCATTTATAAAAAACGCCATTCTGAGCAGGCGGAATCGGTTGGAAACTTGGGCCCGCTTCAAATATTTATGCGCAGTGTGGGCGCATTGGTGGGCGGCGCGCTGCTAGGAACGCTCTTCTGGAGCATTTGGCTTGGTGATGAAGCCGACAAGATAGAGTTTTTAATATCGGTCGCTTTTGGCGCGCTGATTATTTATTTCATTGGAGATGTCATTTTAACAAGAACAGTGCGTTCGATTCCGCGCGCGTTGCCGGCGGCTTTAGCCACAACGCTGGGCATTTGTCTGCTGGTGGGTGGCATTCTTTTTGGCGGATTCGGTCATGTGAAGCGTGTGCCCTCCGTCGATTCGGTAAAGTCCGTACGACTTGTATATTATAGAGACGAACCTTCGCTGAATGAGGATGACGGCAGCACGGTTCTTATCGGCGATCCGAAAGCCGTTGAATTGATGACTCAAGTACATCAGGCACAGGTTAAAGGGCATCTTGGCGACAAAAATTCAGATGAGCGCGGCTATAGTGATACCCCCACGCTGACTTTTACTTACACGCTAAAAAATGGCAGAACGCTGTCGCGCAGATACCACGATCTTTACCCCGACACGCTTGTGGCCATGACAGCACTTGAGGAACAGCCCGAGCTGATTCGTCAAAGCCATGCAGCCTTTAAGGCGACGCCGGAAATGCTTTCATCGGTTACAGTATCCAATGTGTTGGGCGATAATAGCAAGACACTGGCGCTTACCCTGCCGCAGAAAGAACAGCTTTTGGAAGCTGTGCGTGCGGATCTGCTGAGTTGGCCTTTGGTCAAAGAGGTACAAGAGGCCACTCGGGCATTGGGCCATCTTGAGATGGAATATCAATATATGGACGAAAACATTGCTATATTCGAAGACGCCACCGGAACACACCATAATAAGGAATATGCTGTTGCACTCAGCGAAGTCTTGGTCACCGAAAGTTTTACAAATACGCGCAGATTGATCGAACAATTCGGTGCCGTCGAACAGCTGAACAATGATTTTTCAAAGGTTGAAAAAGCTTATGTGGGTATTCTCGGAGACTACTTTCGGTCGGGAAATTCCATTTGGATTCAGACAAGGCAGGATGGGTCTCAAGCAATTCAGGATATGCTGAGCAACGACTACCGGAGTAACGACAATTTGCAATATTTTGTAGAGATTGATTCAGCGCAGCTCATGGCCATCCGCGACGATCTGACCAACGTATATGCCGTTGGCAGCGGGCCCTATGTTGTTGTGGCAATTGCGAACACACAAGAGGGGGAAGAAAGAATTAGCGGCCACTATTATCTGCCATTCGAAAAATTGTCGGATCAGATGCAATATAAGGTATACCAGGCTGCGTTAAATCGATATAATGAGGAGTATTTATACAATCGTGGTTATGATTATCTAGACTGATAGCTACGATAAAATATACTGTACTAAGCAGTGTCGGTATAACTAACAAACCGCAGCCTCGCGCCCACTTTGGGCGCGAGGCTGCGGTTTGTTGCGCGGGCAATAGATACCCGTGCCGGCAACGGAGCAAAGTGGTGGTCATAACCTCGTAAAGGATTTTTTGTAAATGCTCGGCGGCGCGGATCTGTTTACTAAAAAAGTGGGGCAAAAGGGCGCAATATAGCAGCTATAATGCGCTGTCTCAGTGGAAATTGTTGCGTCTCCTCAAAAGTTATTTCGCGGCAACATGCCAATGTGTCATTAACATCATCTAAAATGTTTTTGATGGCTGAATTGCCATAAAGGCAAACGGCACACTCAAAATGCAAATAAAAGCTGCGAAAATCCAGATTGGTTGTACCAACCATGGCGGTGATATCATCGCTGACCAATTGTTTAGCGTGAATAAAGCCGGTCTGATATTCAAAAATGCGCACGCCATGCCGCAGTAGTGCCGTATAGTAACTGCGCGAAACGGTATGCACATACCATTTGTCGGGCACAGCCGGCGTAATGATGCGCACATCCACGCCGGAGAGTGCGGCAGTGCCCAACGCGGAGATCATCTCATGCCCTAAAATCAGATAGGGCGTTGTAATATAGATATATTTGGTGGCGCGTGCAATGGTTTTAAGGCAAAAGGACTCGGCGACATAGAGCGCATCCAAGGGGCTGTCCCCAAACGCCTGTATAAAACCGTCGCTTTGGCAGGTGACAGTAGGCACAAAGGAGGAGAAGTCATCCGGTTGCGCGTCGTTTGAAAAGCCCCAAAGGCTTAAAAACAGCAGGGTCAGGTTCCAAACACCATGGCCCTTTAATAATACGCCGGTATCTTTCCAGTGGGCGCAGCGGGGCAGGCGATTGATATATTCGTCGGCGAGATTGGCGCCCCCACAAAATCCGATATTGCCGTCAATGACACAAATTTTGCGGTGATCGCGATAGTTCATCGAGGGGTTGACATGCATGCGGCAGGGGTTGAACACCGTGACTTCAATCCCTTTTTCACGCAATGTTTTTGCAAAATGTCGTGGCAGCTGGCTCATGGTTCCAACATCGTCATACATCAGCCGCACCAAGACGCCTGCGCGCGCCTTATTTTCTAATAGGCGGATCAGTCGCTCCCAAAGTAGACCGGGTTTTATAATAAAGTACTCCATAAATATAAATTTCTCCGCTGTTTCCAGCTCGTGACACATGCGATCAAACAAGGCGTTGCCGGAAGGAAAAAACTCGCAAACAGTGTTTTGCCAAGCGGAAAATCCGGTGCAATTTTTAAGATAAATACTCTGTGCAGCGAGATGTTCATCCAGCATGGCCAGCGGCGCTTCACTGCCGGAATCCATGGAAATCGGCAAGAGGTTTTGCTCATAAAAGCCGGCGATTCGACGCTTTAAGCGGCGGGGCAGGCGCTTATTCCCTGATAGCAAGTATATCAAGCCGCCCAAAATGGGTACCATAAGAATTAGAATAACCCAGGCCAGCTTATAATCGGGGTTATCATATTTTGAAACGATGTACAAAACTGCAACGATGCTCATTGCATGCAGCAGTAGCGCTACTAATGGCCAGCGGTGTGCCAGCAACCAGACAGTGCAGAAGAACAGCACAGCTTCCAATAGGACTAAGGCCGGCAGCAGCACAGCGCGGCAGCACAACAGACGCATGAATCGTAGCGGCTTCATAATGGCTCCTTACAAATACAGGATTGCAAATTTATGACCAAGGCAGTATACTAAAATCGTATAAAAGAATGAACGAGAAAAACAGAGGGAGAAACCCGAATGGTAACCTATGGAGAAGTTTCGAACAGCGAAGAAGTGAAGGCTTACATCCGGCAGGCGGATGCATCGTTGATCAGCATGGGATTTACTGAGCATAGCTTTGCGCATGTGGTGCGCACGGCCACTGTCACACAGAATATACTCACCGATTTAGGGTATGATGCGCGTACCATTGAACTGGCTAAAATTGCAGGATTTATGCATGATATCGGCAACGTGATCAATCGCATCGACCACGCGCAGTCCGGTGCGGCGATGGCCTTTCGTATTCTCGAAAAGATGGGGATGGAAGCAGTTGAAGTGGCGCAGGTGGTTTCAGCTATCGGCAACCACGACGAGCACACGGCCCACCCGGTGAATGCATTGGCTGCTGCGTTGATTCTCGCGGATAAAAGCGATGTGCGCCGTTCGCGCGTGCGTAACCGCGATATTGCCAGCTTTGATATTCACGACAGGGTGAATTACTCTGTGGAGCAGTCGTCTCTAAAAATTGACAAGCAGGCGCGAACCATCACACTGGTGCTGACTATCGATTCCAAAGTGAGCACGTTGGCGGATTATTTTGAGATTTTTCTGGAGCGGATGTTGCTTTGTCGCAAGGCGGCAAAGTTTTTTGATTTTAAGTTTCATCTGTGCATCAATGGCGTCGCCATGATGTAGCATACCTGTCTTAATGTACCCTGATAACAGGAGTCTATTCTGTTGAGGCGATGATCAGTATCTGTTATATATTTAAATCGAATGGCATATAACAGCACATAACGGCCGACAGTTAACTTTTTTAGGTTAACTGTCGGCCGTTATTATTTTATAAAATGAAACACATTTAATAAGCTGTGTTGTCTTTAATAACACAAATGCTATATGGGCTTATTCTTCCAAAACTAAAATCCCCGCCTCTTTCAGTGCGGCAAGGATGCGCTCAAAACAGGCGCGATCAGGGCAGCGCAGTGTGTGCAGGTGAATGCCGCCCGTCAGCTGCGAGAGCGGAGAGGCTTCTGAGGTGCTGAGCGTTTCGACAAAGCGCTCAGCTTCAAAACGTGAACCGATCTGAAGCTGGCCGGTAAGTTGGCCGTAGGTGGGGTGTTCTATAATCACATCCCGTACGATTGCGCCCTGATCCACTGCAATATACAGCTCCTGTAAAAGTTGCGCAATAGTGTCATGGCGGCAAGCGACGGTATAGTCCTGTGCCGCAGTATCCATAGCAGCCTCTATCAGATAACCGCGCGGGGTTGCCACAATCGGTGCACCTGCAGCGCGTAAAAGCGCAATATCCCCGACGATAATCTGGCGGCTGACGCGAAACTTTTCCGCCAACACCGAGGCGCTGACCGGTTGCGTTGTCTGTTCCAAGAGCGTTGTCACAGCGCTGCGGCGTGAATCGGCGCCCAAACGCGAGAGCCGCCCGGCAATGGCTTGGCGCCGATGGGTTGTATCCTGTACATCCAAAGCATAACCATTTGTTGTCCGGTGCAGGATAGCGCCCTCACTGGTGCCTTCAGGCAGTGTTGATAGAGGAATGACATGCTGCTGATGCTGTGTGTCGATACAAACAGCCATATTGCCTTCAATTCGGTCGACCGATAATACCATTCTACGCCGCCTCCTTTGCATCGATTGCATCGTTTATGTTGTCTGCAGCAATCCATATGGTGTCACCATCGGTTGAAAAGGTGACAGTGCGGTTAAAGTCGGTACGATAAACTGAACCAAAGACTGAAAGTCGGGCCAGTGCCTTTTGGTTTGGCAAATTGTAAGTATTGTCGCGTCCACAAGAGATAACGCTGGCGGCAGGGCGGACTGCATTTAGAAAATCTTGCCTGTTGGAGGTGTTGCTGCCATGGTGTCCTGATACAAAAATATCGGCAGCAACGGGTGCGTTTTTCTCAAGCAGCATCTTTTCCACTGCCGTTTCGCCATCGCCGGTGACCAGAAAAGAAGCATTGCCTGCGTCGATGCGAATGCATAGAGAAGTATCATTGAGATTCTTTGGATCCGGCACAAAGGCGTCGAGCAGTTCCAGCGAAATGCCGTTATCCAGCGATTCGACACGTGGGGACACGGCCTGAACAATATCACAGCCATTCTCTTCAAGCGCATCTAAGAAACGTTCAAACGTGTTGTTGGTCGGCGCCAAATTTTCGGGAACAGCGGGCATCCATAGGCTGTCAACCTCATAGTTCTCCAAAACGGAAATTAGGCCGCCATAATGGTCGGTGTGCGGATGGGTTACGATGACAAGATCCAATCGGGTAATACCTGCCGCATCCAATGCGTCACAAACTGCCTGAGAAGCTGACTGTTCGCCGCCGTCGATGAGCACGGCATAGGTGCCCGTATCGTTTTCGGTGCGCAACAATAAACTGCTGCCTTGACCGACATCCAGTACATGGACCTGCGCGATAACATTTTCCGCAAGTGTAGGCACCACCTGCTGTGCGGGTTTGTATTCGGTGGCATACCACGAAACAGCGCAGATAATGGTGATAATTAAAAGTTTTAGCGGAGAAATGCGCCACTGCTTGCCCCGTCTGTATATCTTTATTTGCTTCATCGTCTGTCTCCTGATTTTCTTCCGGTGGCGCGCCGCGAAGACTTGCCGCGGTTTTGATGCCGTCCCTGCTGTGACAGCCGCTTTTCCGTAAGTTTTTGTTGATATTGCCGGTCGGGCGCGACAAGGCAGTCCGTTGTGGTTCCGATGAGATCCGGGCGGCGGATTTCCTCCAGAGCCTCAATAACAATGCGGCGGTTTTCCGGCTTGAAATACTGTAGCAGTGCACGCTGCCGTTGTTTTTCGCGGTCGGTCTTGGGCACATAGATCTCCTTGCCGGTCAAGGGATCGACACCGGTATAGAACATACAGGTGGAAATGGTGCCGGGTGTGGGATAAAAATCCTGCACCTGCTCAGGGCGCATGCGGTTTTTCTTTAAAAACAGGGAAAGTGATACCGCATCGCGAATGGTGCTGCCGGGATGGGAGCTCATGAGGTAGGGCACGAGATATTGCTCCTTGCCCGCTTGCTTGGTGCATTGATAAAATTTCTTGACAAATCGCTCGTATACCTCGACGTGCGGCTTGCCCATCGCATCGAGCACCGCATCGCTGCAATGCTCAGGTGCAACCTTTAACTGTCCGCTGACGTGGTTGGCAACCAACTCGTTTAAAAACGTATCATCCTTGTCCAGCATGATATAGTCAAAACGCAGTCCTGAACGTACAAATACTTTTTTGACGCCCTTAATGGCGCGCAGCCGACGCAGCAGCTCCAGATATTCGCTGTGATCCACCTTTATTGCGGGACAGGCGGGGTTGCCCAAGCATTTTTTATCCTTGCAAAGGCCCTTTGTCTCCTGCTTTTTGCAGGACGAATAGCGAAAGTTGGCGGTGGGACCGCCGACATCGTGAATGTAGCCTTTAAAACGCGGATTGCGAACAAAGCTTTCAGCCTCTAGAAGCACCGAACCGATGCTCCGAGAAACGATCTGCCGCCCCTGATGCACGGCGATAGAGCAAAAATTACAGTGACCATAGCAACCACGATTGTGCATGATAGAAAATTCAACTTCTTCAATGGCCTTGACACCGCCGAGTGCCTCATAGCTGGGATGGTATGCCCTGGCAAACGGCATGGTGAATACGTCATCTAACTCTTCGCGGGTTAAAAGTGGCATGGGTGGATTTTGCAACACATAACGATCACTGTGTTTTTGCAACACCGGTCGGCCGGTTACAGCATCCTGCTCATCGAGCCAAAGTTTAAAGGCCCGTACATAGGCCGATTTATCGCGCGCCACCTTTTCAAACGAGGGGCAGCTGACCGTACCATTTGGAATTTGCTCAGGTGTAATGTAGCAAACGGTTCCGCGAATATCGTTTAGCGCTGAGATAGGCTCTCCTGCGGCCAGCCTTGTGGCGATCATTTTAGTTTGGTGTTCACCCATACCGTAGGAAACCATATCCGCGCCTGAATCGACAAGGATCGACGGCATCACGCAATCCGCCCAGTAGTCATAGTGGGCAAAGCGGCGCAGCGAAGCTTCAATGCCGCCAAGGATGACCGGGCAGTCGGGGTAAGCCGCCTTGGCGGCGCGCGAATAGACCGTCGCCGCACGATCGGGACGACGGTTTTGCGCATCGGTCGGGGAGTAGGCGTCTTGTGTGCGCCGCCGCTTGGCAACGGTATAATTGGACACCATCGAGTCGATGTTCCCCGCTGTGACCATAAAGGCATATTTTGGTGGCCCGAAACGTTTGAAAGCGTTGGGGTCGCTTAAATTGGGTTGTGATAAAATGACAACTCGATAACCCAGACGCTCAAGCAGCCGCGAGATAATCGCAATGCCAAAGCTGGGGTGGTCGACATAAGCATCGCCTGTGACGCAGATAAAATCCGCCTGCTGCCAGCCACGCGCGTGCATCTCTTTAGCTGTGATGGGGAGAAAACGATTCATGTCATCCTCTTTTTACTCGCCGGTTTTAGCCATCCGGTTTAATTTCATTTCGATCCAGCGCTCCTTTGAGAGGAGTACCGCACGGGGTTTAGAGCCTTCATAAGGTCCGATAATGCCTCGGCTTTCCATCTCGTCGACAATACGAGCCGCACGGGCATAACCCAATTTCAGCCTGCGCTGCAACAGCGAGGTGGAAGCCATGCCCGCTTCAATGACACATTCAATAGCAGGGGCGAGCATTTCATCCTCGTCACCGCCGCTATCTCCGGATGTGCCGGATGCATGCCCTTTGCCCACAGGGGTATGCTTGTCTATTTCTTCTAAAACCTGATTGTCGTATTGCGGCGTAATCGCACTGTTGATATAGGTGACGACGCGTTCAATTTCCTCATCCGAAACAAAACAGCCTTGAACACGGGTGGGTTTTGAAGAACCGACCGGCGAAAACAGCATGTCGCCCATGCCCAGGAGCTTTTCTGCGCCACCCACGTCGAGGATGGTACGCGAGTCGATCTGAGACGACACCGCAAACGCGATGCGCGAGGGAATATTTGCCTTGATAACGCCGGTGATAACATCGACTGACGGACGCTGTGTCGCAATGATCAGATGCATACCGGCGGCGCGCGCCATCTGGGCCAGACGGCAAATGGAGTCCTCCACCTCGGATGGGGCGGCCATCATTAAATCAGCCAGTTCGTCCACCACAATGATATAATGCGGCAGCTTTGAAAGCTGGGGCGCAGGGGGGGCATCTTCAGACGGGGGTGTGGGGTTTGCCGTTGCATTTTCGACAAAACGATTAAACGATTCAATATCGCGCACGTTGTGCGCCGCAAACATCTTATAGCGGTTGAGCATTTCGGCCACGGCCCAGCCGAGGGCACCTGCGGCCTTTTTCGGGTCGGTAACAACCGGAATAACCAGATGCGGCAGGCCGTTATAAACGCCCAACTCGACAACCTTAGGGTCGATTAACAGCAGCTTGACCTCGTCGGGCTTAGCTTTGAAAAGAATGCTCATGATGATAGAATTGATGCAAACCGACTTACCCGAACCGGTGGCGCCTGCGATGAGCAGATGTGGCATTTTTGCGATATTCGCCATCATCAGATTACCGGAAATGTCACGTCCAAGCGCGACTGTAACCTTGCTTTTTGCATCGGTAAAATCCGTCGAATCCACCACCTCACGCAGTGTGACAGGTGTAACTTTACGATTGGGCACTTCAATGCCGACAGCGGCCTTATTGGGAATGGGCGCCTCAATACGCACACCCGACGACGCGAGATTTAACGCAATATCGTCGGCCAGATTCGTAATTTTAGAAATTTTTACGCCGGCGGAGGGTTGTAGTTCGTAGCGTGTGACAGCCGGACCGCGCGAGATATCAATAATGCGCGTCTGCACCCCGAACGATTGCAACGTATCGACAAGGCGCTGTGCATTTTGTCGCAACTCATCGGCCGTAATGTCACCTGCTGATGCAACAGCAGGCTCACGCAACAGCGTGAGCGGGGGAAGTAGATAGACGGGGGGCTCAACTGGTTGGGGCGGTGGTGCGGGCGGTTCAGGGGCGGCGGCCGCTTCTTCTACGACTTTTTGCGCCTTGTGTTCCTGCACTTTCGCCACACGGCTGATAATATCTTCGATGATGAGCTGTTGACCTGCCTCGTCATCGGTTGCAGGGGTGGTGGGGTCGTCGTGCGGGGTAACAGGATGATCTTCAGCTATCGGCGCGTCGTCGGCTGCAGTGTCCAGAAGTTTTTGCTTGGCACGCAACAGTTCGGACGCGCCTCCGCTTTCCTGCGCAACCGGCTTCTTGCGTCGCCTGGAGGCAGTGGCGGGTTCGTCGAGCGGAATGTCGATGACAGGCTTTTCAGCCGCGGTGCTATTGGTATCAACAGACTGTGGTTCCGGCATGGCGTTCACCAGTTCATGATAGCCATTAGAAATTTTTTCCATTGGCTTTTTGGCTGAGCGTAAAATACCCGCAAGCGTTGATTTTGTGATGATCATCGTCAATAAAAACAGCAATAACGACACGGCGATGCGGTCACCGGGTGCGCCAAGCTGCATGAGCGGCGCGCCGAATAATGCCGAACAAATGCCGCCGCCGCGCAGGGACTGGCCATCTGCATAAAGCTGACGGATGACGGCGCCTACCGTCTGCCCCTCGGGTTTTCCGGCGAGAAAAATTTGAAAAGCCGCCGAAATCAAACAGAGCAATACACCGGTGAGCGTAGCGCGGATCGGCAGGTCATCCGAAAGTTTGTCAAAGGAGGACATCACGGATATGTAAAGAAAGACCGGTCCGATGAAGAAAGCCGACCAGCCGAAAAGGCCTAGCAGGACGTTGTGCGTCATCAACCAACCTTCGCTGCCGCGGATGAACGACAGGAACACGAACAGCAGACCCAAGGTAAATAATAGAATGGCCAGCAACTGGTTCTGCGCATGTAGCTGCGCTTTTGTTTTACGTCGAGATTTCTTTTTGCGTTTGGCAGCCAAGGCGGCAACCTCCTTGTGTTTTCAAAAGTTATTTTAACAGCGTGATCACGATGTTTTGCAGAGCGTGACCGGAAATGGCATCATAGACGCCGGCACCGACAACAAAGATACCCAGCACGAGCGTATAATACCCAAACCAGCGCAGCTTATGTGCGGCGACCAGCCAGCGTATCATGCCGATGGCCAACAGGCCAAAAACAGTAGAAAATGCCAGCCCGATTAGAATCACCGAAGTGGGGAGATTAAGTCCTCCGCCAACAATTTCTTTTGCGTCAAGCAGCAATGCTGCACAAACAGCCGGAATGCCCATAATAAAAGAAAAATTAACGGCGAAATTGCGTTCAAGTCCAAGCATCATGCTGGCAGAAAGCGTGGAACCGGAGCGCGAAATACCCGGTAACGGTGCAAAGGCCTGCACAAGACCAATGGTAGCGGCAGTGCGATAGGGCATCCCCTGTGCGGTTGTGCGACCGGTGCAACTGTCCGCCATTAAGAGCAGCGAGGAGGTCACCAGAAAGCAGAGTCCCTCAATGAAGATGCTATTATCTTGAGCAACACCACGCAAAATATCTTTAAGCAACAACGTAATGAACAGCGGCAACAGCGACACGATCAAAAGAAAGATCATTTTGCGCTGTGGATTCACCCTCTTAAAGGACAGCTTTCCATGGAACAGGTCGCCGACCATATTGAAAAACTCAACGATGAGCGCCTTTATGGTGCCCCAAAAGGCCACAAACACAGCGATTAACGTACCCAAATGCAAAACGACCGAAAAAAGTGCGCCGCTTTCGCCGCTCTGACCGGTGAAATATTGGTACAACGCGAGATGGCCCGAACTGGAAACAGGGAGAAACTCAGTCAGACCCTGAATAATCCCTTGAATAATTGCTTCTGTAACTGTCAAAATGAACGCCTCCGATAATTTAATGTCACAAGTCAAGTGTAAGACAAAAGGCGCGCCGTTGCAATCATAACGCGTCGAGCTGGGAATATTTACTGGTTATTTTCCGGTGGAGACTCCTGCAGCGCTTCAATGAGCGCATACAGACATTCAATTGCGTCGTTCAACCCGCCCAACTCGTCGATCAACCCTTCGGCTACGGCTGAATCGCCGTCTAAGGCTGTTCCCATATCCATGACAAGCTCGCCGGTGTTCATCAGGTATTCGCGAAAACTCTCCTCGGACATACGGGAATTTTCAACGACGAAATCAATGATACGATCCTGCATACGCTGAAAATAAAAAAGTGTCTGTGGAACACCTAACACCATGCCGTTCATGCGTACCGGGTGGATGGTCATGGTGGCGCTGGGTACAATAAAAGAATGCTTGGCACTACAAGCCAGTGGTACACCGATGGAATGGCCGCCGCCGAGCACCAGCGAGACAGTGGGCTTTTTCATGCCGGAAATCAGCTCAGCCAACGCTAAACCCGCTTCAACATCACCACCCACGGTGTTCAGAATGATCAGCAAGCCTTCGATTCGTGGGTCCTGCTCAACCGCAACCAACTGTGGGATGACATGCTCATATTTGGTCGTTTTGGTTTGGGGCGGCGCATCGTAATGCCCCTCAATCTGGCCGATGATGGTTAGGCAATGAATGGCGTGTCTGCCACTCATGGGTGTTATAGAGCCTGTTTGTTCAATCTGTTCTATTTGTTTATCCTGCGATTCATCCATCTGACGCTGTTCGTTTTCTGCAGTCGTCTGATTTTTGGAACCTGTGTTATCTGACATTTGGCATCCTCCCGTCGAAATGTGGATGCCTTAATCTTTTCCTAAAATGCACAAAGATATGCAATATTGTATGTGCATGGGAAGTCAAAAAGAGAATTTGTACCATCGCGTCAAGATAGGGTATTTAAAATTGGCGTATCATAACCCACCAAAAGGCGGCAGCTGCATCGGCGGCGAGTCGCCGCGCATAACGCGCAGGGTAATAGTTATTATAGCATAAATTCGGCTCGAATTAATAGCGAATGTCGAAAAAAACTGTTACCTGAAAGAAAAATGCAGATGCCTTTAAGGCACCTGCAAAAAATCAATAGCCAGGTTTTAAGTCAAGTGTTTCATCACCAAGCACCCACTGGTCGTACACCCGTATCACACGAAAATCCTCTTGATTTTCTCGGATGACAACTGTTGAGATACCGGCATTGATAATCATGCGCTTACACATGGCGCAGGCGCTGGCATTTTCAACATAGTCGCCTGTTGCGACTTCCCGGCCAACGAGGTAGAGTGTGGCATCGAGCATTTCAGCGCGGGACGCATGGATTATGGCGTTGGCCTCGGCGTGTACCGAACGGCACAACTCATAGCGCTCGCCGCGGGGAACATTGAGTTTTTCGCGTGCACAATACCCCAGATCTGAACAATTGTGGCGGCCGCGTGGTGCCCCGGCATAACCGGTGGAAATAATTTGGTCGTTGTTAACAATAATCGCGCCAAACAGTCGGCGCAGACAAGTGCCGCGTTTAGTCACCGTCTCGGCAATGTCAAGGTAGTAATTTATTTTATCGCGTCTGGTCATGTGCGTAACCTCCCAAGCATTTTTTATATCATAAAATAAAAGCGCCCAAGTTGCAAGTGCCTCTCTTACTTTTAGTCGATATATGGCAATGTACATCGGTTATATGCTATACTAATAATCATAAATTCTGAAAATCTAAAGGAGGGCTTGGATTGGCGCTTACCGATAGAGCTTATCTGCGCAGCCTGCTTGAGCGCTATGGTTTTACCTTTTCTAAAGCCATGGGGCAAAATTTTTTAATCAACCCTTCTGTATGCCCACGCATGGCCGAACAAGGTGGCGCTGCTCCGGGGTATGGGGTGCTGGAAATAGGACCCGGTGTGGGCGTCTTGACCGCTGAACTGGCACGGCGTGCCGAAAAGGTGGTCTGCATCGAATTGGACGCGCGTCTAAAGCCTATTTTGGCTGAGACATTGTCGGATTTTAACAATGTCGAGATCATCTTAGGCGATGTGATGACGGTCGATCTTGAAAATATTTTGGTCGAGCATTTTGACGGTATGCCGGTCAGCGTGTGTGCCAACCTGCCTTATTACATCACCACGCCGATTCTCATGCGCCTCTTAGAGGCGCGACTGCCGGTGGAATCGATCACCGTCATGGTGCAGAAAGAGGCAGCTGTGCGGCTTTGTGCTACCCCCGGCGTGCGCGAATGCGGAGCTATTTCCGCAGCTATCGCCTACTACAGCGAGCCAAAGCAGCTTTTTTCAGTGTCGGCAGGGTCATTCATGCCGGCGCCCAATGTTGATTCAGCTGTGATTCGCCTGGATATTAGAAAGACGCCGCCCGTGCAGCTGCGGGATGAGGCCTTTATGTTCGCCGTGGTGCGCGGCGCTTTTTCACAGCGGCGCAAGACGGTTTGTAATGCATTAAGCTCAGCGTTAAGTTTGCCGAAAGCGACAGTGTCCGACTGTTTGGTGGATTGTGGGTTGGACTTGAATGTCCGAGCTGAACGGCTGACATTAATGCAGCTGGCGGCACTTTCCGACGCATTGCTGGTGCAAATAGCGCCTTAAAAAACAGGGGCGCTAAAAGGCACAGTCCCATAGGGACAAAATAAAAAAAGCAAACTGAATACGAGAAAAGGCACGCCTTAAGCTAAATATAAACTTAAGGTGTGCCTTTTAATTATAAGCGAATCAACAACGTGTTCGTTTACAATTTAGTAAATGTATTGCTTAATTATATTTAATTTATCATTATCCAACTCGTTTACTTTATCATTGAATAAAATTTCATTCTCATCTATTTTTTCAATATAGCTTGAAGCCCATTCGATATCCTCAAAGGTTAAACCATAACGAAGCATCCATATTTCTTTATTGTTATCCGTCCCATATTTGAAATAGTTTGCCAATTTTAAAGCACGATTGTCATCAGTAGAAAGATAATATTTATGAAAAATTGCATAATAAATATCACTTAATTTAAATCCAATTAGCTTATCCAAATAATCATATGTATCATAAACTACTAAATCGTAATCAACGTCTTTTGCTTTTGCATCCGCTGATATCAAGGGGTATGCTGCCAGTTTTTTATCTGGTATGTCGTGGTATCCTTGTAAGTATTTAACTGTAATCGACTCCGCTTCAGATTGTTTTCCCTCTTTAATCAGTCTTCTTCTCTCGTTGATCTTTGATACATACGCATAGCGATATTGACAAATGTTTCGGAATGTTTTCCCGTACACTTTCCAAACCATAATTTTTATTGCCATACTTACCACAGCCTTTTCAGCTTTTGTTAAATCTCTTCTAAGGTATATTTTGTATAACTCTTGAAAAATCTCATAAACAGCACCCATATCACTTTCTGGCTTAATCAATTTATTGTTGACAAAAAATATATCAAGTAATGCAGGAATATCAGCAATTACATCATCCGAAGATAGGATTTGCAGATCTAATTCTGTTAGGTTATACTCATCGGAGTATTTATCATTCTTTATTGCATCTTTAAATTCATTGTACTTTTTATCTACCGAATCATCTAATGTATCTAAACTCGAAATAGCAGATATCACTTCTTGCTTTTGCAGCACTTTTCTAAGTTCCGTTTTAGCGTTTTCTCTAATAATTACACTACCAAAATCGAATTTCTTTTCTTGAGTGGAACGCCCGGCTCGGCCAATTAGATTTTTTACTGATAACGATTTGCTGGCTTCAAATCTATCAAGATAAACAACATCAAAAGGCATATTTATACCTTGCTCTAATGTTGATGTAGCAAAACAAATTCGACAATACCCTCTTTGCGTAAAATGCTCAAGTATTAGTCTTGCTGTAAGGGGCATAGACCCATGATGAATCACAATTCCACATGATAGTTTTTCTAACATTTCTGAATTGCAAAACAAAGGCTCATTAAATGAAGCACCTATATAACCACGTAATGTATTTATCATATTATTGGCTTCTGATGATTGTATAGGTGAACACATCTTAATATATTTATCAAACTGTGTATAGATTGATTTATCATAAATATGCGATTTTGGAACATAAATCAAAACACTTCCACCATCTTGAATTGCCTTTTCAATTGGATCAAAATCTGTAATTAACTTCTGTTTTCCTAACACATCTTTATCAGAGCCAAGATGATAAAATATATCTTTTGAAACATTATGGACATAAAATATTTGTCCAACATTTTTTTGCTCATAACTATGTGCTGTAGATACAGTATTTACAACATCATTACGTTCGAGCTGTGCTTCAGGATTAGAAATGAATGGGTGCGCAAAGATAAATTTTGCATTTTCAAATATTTTTAATGAACGACGTACAATACTATCAAAATACAGTCCCCGTATAGACTCTTCATCGCTTAATTGAGCCTCATCAAACAAAATTAATTCAATATTTAACCAGCTTTTATTCTTAAATAATTCCCGCGCACGTTCTGGTGTAAGAATAAAAATGTTTCGATTTACATGCTTTGTATTTATATGTTCAACAAAAGTAAGAACATTAACCAGCTTTATATCAACTAATTCTCTGATTTTATCATAATACTCATTAATTAGTGCTCGTGAAGGGACGATGACAACTACATCATTAATTGCCGATTTTATCAAATTGCGAAATACAAACGACTTGCCTGTGCTGGTTGGCGCAGAAAAACTAAATTGCTTTGTTTCAGATACTTGCTTTAGAATACTTGCTTGCATCGGAGTGTAATTTTCACCATATGTTTCATGTATGTATTGCCTATACATGTCAAATACAACACCTTGCAATGATTCCGGCTCAGGAGACTTGAAATAGAGGCCCATCGTTTCTATTATTTCATTCTCAAATTTCTTAAAGTAATCTGGTTGAAACAGCTTAAGATATGACAATGTTTCGAGAATTATTGTTTCCACTGGACCATTTCTGTAAATTCGATTGCGAACAAATGAAGATATTTCATTTAAGTCTTTGCCGTCTCTGATTCGTTTAATCAGATTACCTGAATCAAATACAGTATTCATAAATTCACCGCCACTAAAATCACTTCTTCAAAAGAAGCTAATTTTTGAAAATCTGCACGTTTCAATATATTCTCAATTATTTTATCTGATGTTGTATGCTTAGCAGAAAAAGCAGCGGCAAATCCTTTGTGGCCATCTACAACGCGTTGCAAAGCTGTTGATGTGCAAAACGGTTCTAATTCTGGTAAATCCTCGATATCTTTGCCATCATTGATAAACTTAACCATCTGTGGCAACGCTGTAGAATACGCTGTGGTTGCAGCTACGTACTTTGATTCGCCAAAAACAATTGTATCGGTTGTACTATTTTGACTGTGAAAATCGAATCCGGGATTCCCCGATTTTTTCTTTCCGAGAAGTTCACCAATTGGAATATCCAAATAGTTTAACTTAACTACAATGGCTTCACGTGCAAGTTCAGAAACAATATATTCTCCGGCATCCTTAGTCACTTTGTCATCGGAACATATATCGAATTTACATTGAATATCTGCTATTGTTTTATTTGCTCGAGAAGAGAAGGCTTTGACTTTATAATCTGCATCAAACTTACTAAGCCATGATAAATCCATTAACCTTGTAAGAATGGCAGATAGTGTAAGAGACAAATCCTCTGGGTCAATTCTAAAAAATTGTACTGTAGCAGTTCCCACATTATCAATCATTCGGTGTTCGATAATTTTCAAAGCCTTCACCTCACTTACAAAACTTCGCTTAATATTTTCCAATCAGCACTCTGTATATCATTAGAATAGTGCTCCATACAAATACACAGTTCTTCACTCTTTGCATCAAAACGAACAATTCCACCCAGCAAATCGTATCGCTCAAGATATTTCTTCAACTCCTCAAATTTCTTAGGCGTAAAAATATCAATATCTTGGCTGTTACCACTGCGATCAAAACCGCCCTTTGTTTCAATAATCCATATCTGTCTACCAACGCAGATAATATAATCGGGGTAAAAGTTTTTCTGTTTACCGGAATTGTCTTGGTAAACTACCGAGAGATACTCACTGCCTTTATCACCATTTTTATATACCCATTCTACGTTGTCACATTTTTCGCAAAATTTCTCAAATTTACGCTCCGAAGAAGAGCGAATTTCGGCAGAGGATAAGTAATTCTGATAAACATTTTTCTTCATTAAACTCTGTGTCTTTGAAGAACCATCGAATGTAAACAGGCAGGATTGTGGTATATGAAACGGATTTTTTGAAACAAGTTTATAATCAAATTCCAACTGAGCAATTTCTACTGCCATTGCTTCACGGACAATGTGTTTAAGTAAATCTGCGTTATTTAGTACAAAAGCATATACTTCTCTTGGTGAAAGTGATAGAATTCTGCGATTATATGTAAAACCTGTATCAAACAGTTTTCGGATGATTGTATTCATATAGGAATATTCCATTCCGATCTCCAAGCCAATTTTGCCTATTTTCTGATGATAGTCACGACCATGCTTATGAGTATTTAGTTTTTCTGTTATTGCAATCTTGTTCATTGCGTTCGAATCAAATTGGAGTGTAGTCGTTTCACCAGAAAGCGTATGCCGAATAATATCCTCACTAAATATAAACCCTTGTGACTGTAAACAAGTTTTATTTTCAGATTTATTACCGCTGACACCGTACTCTTTTTCAAAATATTTTGCCACCGCAAGCAATGCTTTTTGTGGATCTCGACCAGAAGATACCATTGTTCGCTGCTCACTTGTAAGGGTTATATCTTTATATTCGTTTTTAAGAAATAGGGTGCAAGCTTCGAAAGCACCCTTGCCCATAGAAAGTTTAACTCCTTGGGTAAATTTTTCATCGAGTGTGTAAAGATAGCAGCTATCGAGCAAATCACTTTCATAGTGTTTTGCTTCTGGCATGCGACGAATACGACCAATTGTCTGAATTTCAAAAGTTTCATCCATATTATCACGAAGTTTTACAAGTATTTGTGCTCTTGGGCAATCCCAACCTGTGGCGACTGCCTGTTTGATTATAACGGCAACGGTTTGTGCGTTTAGGCAATCAATACCTTCCAAATTTTCGTGACGGTCAGACAGCCATACTGCGAGCTGTCCATTTTCATAGGTAATACCTTGTTCTTCAAAATACCGCTCTACACCATCTTGCAGTGATTCCGATTTGTTTGGTATCTGCACAATGATGAGTGGATTGATATTCTTTTCACGCTGTAAGTATTCTGAACGAAGTTCTCTCCGCTTTATATATGCTTTTTCCAAAAGATACGCAATTTGATCATCGGTTTCTACTTTTTGAGGAAAATTCTCATTGATAACGAGCATCTTTTTAATCAGTCCAGCAGCAATGACTTCTTCTTCAGAAATTTCAATGATTTCCGCTTTAGCAATCCTTTTTGGGGTGGCAGAACAACGGATTATTTTATCAGCATGGAAATACTGCATAATCTCATCTGCTTTAACAGTGTTGTTTTGATGGCTCTCGTCCACAATAACAATAAAATGCAAACCATCATTGCGTGCGTGTTGGATATGTTCCAAAAAATTCGTGCGTTCACTGTCCTTGAGAGCGTTATTACCCTTTTTCGTTAGCTTTTCCCAGTTGATAAATACACTGTCATTTTCTTCAAATCCAGCAGTCATAACATCGGAGAGAAGCTTCGTCTGAGAGGCATGAATATACTTATCCATTTTAGTTTTGCTCTGTTCTTCCAAGCTTCCCTTACCAGGTGTCAGCCATACAAATACCGTTTTAGAATATGACTGTATATATTGGTGCATAAAATAAGTCAAAATAATAGTTTTTCCGCTACCGGTAGGACTTTTGAGAATAATGTCTTGGATAGGCTTGTCCATAGCTTCAAACAACGATTTTACTGCTGTGAGTTGAAATTCTTTTAACTCCATTGATTACCCCTCCTGCAAATCCCGATAGTAGTAATCGGGAATAATGTTAATCTTAATGCCTTGAGCTGCAAGTATATTTTCCTGTTCCCCAGATGGTAGTAAATCATGTCCCATATAGAGCTTGCAACACCTGCTATCCTTTCCGAGAGAAGAAACAAAACTATCTAATTCTTCTTCTGTCAGTACAATGGTGATTTCAGCATTGTCATTGAAATTCACACCATTTTCAAGCTCTACCAATTCACGAATGTGTTTCAGTAGCTCATCGGCGTATTCGTAGTACATACGTTTTGAAATTGGAACATACTCTACCTTAAAATACTTAAGGCTGGCAGTATAGTTTTCTTTGTTTATAACACGCTTAATGCGCTCATAGGTTATGCTTTTACAAATATCATTTTGATTATTTGTACAGAGAATGTATACTAAATTCTTGTTTTCTTGTTTGTTATATTCCATAACAGATTGACCAGTTGTACCTGATCCAGCAAAGAAATCCAGTACAATAGGTCTATGCACCATAGGTGAAACAATAAGCCTTAATAATTCAACATACAATTTTGTAGGCTTTGGGGTATCAAACATTTTGTCGGCTGGTATATCATACAGAATAGATAATAATTCTTTTTTTCCATTTGTAGATGTGTCAAAAACATTAGAATCCAACCAACTGTTAGCAATTTCACCTTTTTGTTGAACCTCGTCATAAAAAACCTTTAGCTGAGGCTTTGATTTGCCTGTTTTTCCGAAAACGATTCTATTATCTGCTAAAAGTGCTTTGTATTTGCTTTCCTCCGTTCTCCAGTGCCTTCCTTTGGGCGGCAAATAGATTGCTCCAGTATTTGGATTTATAATTTCATATGTTAAATTTTCTCTTATTGCTGGTGCATCAAACGGATCAGCTTTCCATAATCCTCTTACATCATTATCTGGATTGCTGTATTTGCTTTTATCAGTAATTTTAGGTTGAAATACAAAATCATTTAATGAATACCATGTTGCAGCATTGGAAGTTTTTAATCTTCGATTTGTTTGGCGTCTCCTCTTTGCATACACCAGTATATATTCATGGTTTATGCTTATATCTGTATCATTTTGTATTGATGTGCGATTATGCCAGGGTAAACACGCAACATAGTTTTCGTTTCCAAAAATCGTGTCACATAACATTTTAAGTTGAGAAAACTCATTGTCATCTATATTTATAAAAATACATCCATTTGATGATAATAGTTTCTTTGCTAATTGCAACCTCTTTTCCATAAACGAAAGATATTTGCTGTGGATAAAAGTATCTGTTTTTATTATAAAGTTGTCATCATAAATAAAATCATTTTGCCCCCTGTTATATGGAGGATCAATAAATATAATATCCACCTTATTTCTATGTGTCTTTTCGAGCAATTTGAGAGATGCAAGATTATCTCCCTCAATGAGAAAATTCATATTTCCACCATTGTCAATGAAAAGAGATTCGTCCTCTTCAAGCACTGGTGTATGGGTAGAAAGGACTTCATCTATTTCCTCACGATGCTCCTCAAATATAAGTCCATATTTTTTTCCATTTACATCTTTTTCAAGCTCTGAAAGGTATGTAAGTAGGTTGCCGGTATTCTCATCTTGTTGTGCTGCCGAAATATAGGTGCGTATCTCTTTTATTTTAGAAATAAGGTCATCACGCTTTTGCTTAGACACATTGCCGATAATTTCTTCCTTGACAGTTTCTTTGGCTTCTTGCTCCGTAACCGTTCCGTTACAAGACTCGACACCAAAAAAATCATCTAACCATTCATAAATTCCGGATTCTGCCCAAAATTCTTTTACACCCAAGGCTTCCAATGTGTTGTCGGCTACTTTATCTATAGCCGGTTTTCCTAAGAATGTCAAAATTATAAATAAGCATCGTAGTGCTAAAAACCACTTTGCTTTTTTCACTTTATCCCACGATTCCACAAATGAAAAGTCTTTCTGTGTAACTATATCGCTGAACTCTCCAGCAATATCATCGTCAGTTATTTCACCGTTCTCATATAATTCCCCTATGTCATCGAAATCAATGTTTCTAAGTATACTCTCGGATAAAAAATCGTACTTCGGCAGGGAATTGGCAATATTTTCAATAGCAGAAAAATCTAAACCTGCCATTGCCTTCATTGCCGCCGCACTGCTTTGCAGTACAGCAACCATAGAACTATTATATACACCCTCATATTTTTTTGTCTGTTCAAGAATTGGGGCATATAAGTTGTTAATATTTTGCACGGTTGACATTAATGGAGCGATAGAATCTTGATATGTTTGAAGAGCCGCCGTGATACCGGATGTCGGCACCTTCACCATATCCAGTGTTCTTTGTAATTCATTCATCGTAGAAAAAAGAGCACTATTATCAAATTGCTCATGTGTTTTTTGCAAAGCATCAAATGCGGGATTGTTTAAAAATCTATATAAATTATTATTCATTGTAACCCTCCAAAACTTATAACCATAGTCCTTGGCTTGCAGACCATTTTTTGTTGAACTCTGTACTTTCTACTGCAGAGGCAAACGGTTTTGCAAGGAATTTTTTGATCGTATCTACCACAACACTATATCCATCGGTCTTTACATCAATTTTTCGAATAAACAATTTCCATTTCTTTTGCATATTAGTATCGTCCGCAAAAGTTATGACTCTATTAAACTGTTCTATGGAAAAATTGCGCCTCCTATTTTCAAATGTTGTCCTTAAAGCTTTTGCAAGCGTTTCACCGTAAAAGTCAAAAGTGTTTGCAATATAGTAAATATCGTAATAATCTTTCATCCGGCTGGAAAACTCCATTAAATCTAAAATAGCATCCAGTTTTTCGGCAATGGTAGTTTCGATAGAATATGTACTTACAACCGGCTTGGCAAATCCCTCAAGCTGTGTTGGAATTTCTCTCTTTTCGCCTTCAGGGACAATAATATCGCCAACACCCAAATCAATACTAAATGTTGTCTTTGTGTTTTTTATCTTAGCCACAATAGTAGCACCGATGCCGGCATATCTTTTTTGTAGGGCAATAGGTGCTACCGAGGTCATTTCAAAAGTGATATAGTCATTTTTACTTTCTGTATTTATTATTTCGCTCAATACTTCTTTTAACTTTTCAGGAGAGTTCGGTAATTTTCTGAGCAAAAAATCAACATCTACTGTAACCCGGCTGTCAAAGTCAGTCAGTGCATAGATGAACAGTCCACCTTTTAACACAAAATTATCAGCATATTTTGAGTTTTCAAGTCTGCGCAGAAATTCTTCTTGGCAAAATAGTTGTAAGCATAGCTGATTGCTTCGGCCACTTTGAATTGATTTGTTTTTTAATTTTGCAAGAACAGATGCAGCTATATCAGCCATTGATAAGCACCTCCATTAATTCCGTAACTTTTTTATATACTCGAAGTTTTTTTGCGTACAACGAAAGATTGGTTAAATTCTTTTTATTATCTTTCGCATAAGCATTTACAGCTTTATTAAAAATTTCGCTATCTATTTTTGACCTATACTTAAAGCAGTCGCAAATTGTGCGTTCACGATCATATATCGAAATTTGAATTCCATTTGAAATATCAGTAGTCTTTCCCAATTCATAAAGATTGTCCTGCACATAATAAATCTGTAGGGGAACAACACTTGAACCCAAGATTTTTCTGGAGATATTTCGTGGAACCGTAATAGACCATTTTCGTGGAGAAAAATCACTATAGCCATAATGATAGAGGGCTGATTCCAAGCTCACAATTGCCTTAGGAATTGTTGTTGCAATAATCTGCTCTTCTAAAAAATCGTATTGTTTTGTTAGCTTATAATAGCCATGACAAATTCGCTCAATGTAATCATCATTACATAATTTTCGTATTTCCGTCCTACTAATGCCAGCGGATATTAAATCAGCAGCCTTAGTAATTCCATTATTATTTACAATAACTTGTTTCGTTATTTCTTGTATATTCAAAATCTACACCAACTTTCGGCTAAAAGTATACACAAATATAGCATCTCTGTGTATACTTTATATTATATCTCAGCATAATTAAAAAATCAACGATAAATACACAATTCTATATCTCGTGTGTATCTTTTTTGCAATAATTCGATCTAACAAAATATTGTTATCGTATTACTATTTGTAATAGCTATTCTTCTCTTTCTGTGCTATCCTTTGTGATTACAAGGGAGGTGCTACCATGCCAAAAAGATTAGATGACCTATACCACGAATTCTTCACACCGTTGCAACTACCAGAGTTAAAATCTTCCATAGAGGACAATCACAAAGTATTGATTATCCGTCTATCAAAGGAGGATAAAAAATCGTTCTACGAATTATTGATGCCTTAGAAATAATTTGTAAGTATCAAACCAAGGCAAGCTTTATCCAAGGTTTCAGATTAGGCTTTGAGTTAACAACAGAATTACAAACCTACGATGCCCACAGTGCTGAGATAGACTCTCAAAACTGTGGGCATTCTTTTATGCCAAAGGAGGTGCAAAAAGATGAAAAAGAAAACTAAAATTGTAGTAGCAATTACTTCTCTGATGCTAATAGTTTACAACTCAGAGCCAGTAATCTCGCCAGCGTCGCCACAAATTGCCCTATGTCAGAGGTTGTGGCGAAGAAAAACAGCAAGGAAACAGGAAAAGAAATTGCCTTGATGACTAAATAAATTACTACTTTAAAACGACGTGATGATGAACTCACCAAGCTATTCAAAAGGCTGTATGAGGACAATGTACTCGGTAAAATCCCCAATGAGGTATTCAGAAAGTTAAGCGATGACTACCTTGCAGAACAAAAAGAAATCCAGTCCACCATTCCCATAAAGGGAAGTAAACTGGAAAAGTTGAAGGATTCGGTTGCAAATGTCAATGCCTTTATTGAAGAAGCTAAAGAGATTACCGAAATCAATGAGCTGACGGCAACCATCCTCCACAGATTTATTGACAGGATTGTTGTAGGCGAACGCACCGAGAAATACTCAAGAACAGCACTGCAAGAAATCCAAATTCATTATCGCTACATCGGACTGCTTGACGATGCCATCGAACAACCCACCACAAGAAAACAACAAGAGGTCGCTTAGGAACAGCAAAGGGCAGACAGCGAAAACTCACTGTCTGCCCAATACCGCACCGCTTAGCCGTAGTTTAGGAAAATGTCCCTATGGGACTACGGCTAATCGGCGCCCCTGTTTTTATTTAATTTAAATGATCAGTCGCTTTTTTTCATGTCATTGATCATATAGCACAAGGCCATGAGCCCATCCACAAGATGCGCGTTTTCAACAATGACTTCGGGGTGGGCAACTTTAATATCAAAATGGGTAAAGTTCCAAAATGAGGTAATGCCACAGACAATCAATCGATCAGCCATGCTCTGGGCTGCATCACTTGGCACGCAAAGTATGGCGATGTCGACCGTGTTTTTCTCACAGAACTGCTCGAGCTCATCGACGCTGCGCACAGTCAAACCCCTAATCGTGTGACCTGAAGCTACTAAATCGGCATCCTTGTCGAACAGGCCGCACAGATGAAAACCGGCGCTGTCAAAATCTATGTTGCTGGCAAAAGCGCGTCCCAAATTACCGACGCCGACCAGAATGGCCTGAAAATTTTGGTCAAGGCCCAAAATTTTACGTATTTCGGATTGCAACAATGCGACATTGTATCCATAACCCTGTTGCCCAAAGCCACCAAAGCAATTGAGATCCTGTCGAATCTGTGATGCGGTAAGACCCATCAGATCAGCCAACTCTTTTGAGGAAATACGGGGGACATCTTTTTCAAGCAACTCTTCTAAAAAACGGTAATAACGAGGCAGACGTCGTATAACAGCACTGGAAACATATTGACTACGCGGCAAGGGCAAACACCTCCCGAAAAAGATTACCGCAATAAATATCTAAAATGATTGTATACCAACGAGGGTATATAGTCAAGGATTTAACATCCGGTGTCAAAAGAAGTGACAGCGGTAGGAAACAGCGATCAATAAATAAAGTGATAAACCAAGAGTTTCTAGTTATTTAAGCTAATATTTACAGAAAATAAAAGATTGGCAAAAATAATCTGTTATAGTATTAGATATGGGAGGTGAGGCAGTGTCGATAAGTGATGTGCAGGCGCGTATTTCAGGCCCTCGTGCAAAAACAGTAGTCTGTGTGACCGATCAGCGGCAGTGCGATCGTATTATCCGCGCGGGTCAAACGTTGGCGAATCTGTCGGGCACCGATCTTGCAGTCATCAACGTTGTGCGTCCCCAAGCGGTTCAAGACCCCGAATCTATGGAGTATCTTTTTTCAGTTTCTAAGGAAAATGGCGCAGAAATGGCGTTGCTATACGCCGATGATGTCGCGAAAGCGATCATACACTATATCAAGGACAACAAAGTATCTTATTTGATGACCGGTATACCGCAGAAAGGGAACTCGGTGACCGCCCGCATTTGGCGCAAGTTTACGCATGTGACCTTTTTCGTTGTTGAAAAGGATGGTAAGCTGCGCGAAGTGGGGCATCCGGCGCGCGCTGCGCGCGCCTTATAAAACGTGTGTTTAACATAAAACGTATATATCAAGCGGCGTGTTGTGCCAAGGGTTCAAACATCCTTGCACGACACGCCGCTTTTATTTTTAAAGTTGTTCGCTGCTGTTGACAATTCCTTTAAATACGGTCAACAGCAAAATTTTAATATCCAAGAGCAATGACCAGTTTTCTATGTAAAACATGTCACATTTAATGCGCTCTAAAATCGAGGTATCACCGCGCCAGCCGTTGACTTGGGCCCAGCCGGTGATGCCGGGTCGAACCAAGTGCTTGAGCATGTAAAGCGGAATTTCATCACGAAACTGCTCAACGAAAAACGGCCGCTCGGGCCGTGGCCCTACCAAGCTCATGTCGCCTTTAAGGACGTTATAAAGCTGCGGGAGCTCATCGATCGAAAACTTGCGCAGGAATGCGCCGAGGCGTGTGCGGCGGTTGTCGCTTTTAGTGCCCCATGTTGTGGCGTCGGCATTATTTTCGGTGCGCATTGAACGAAATTTGTACATGGTAAACTCTCGGCGGTTTTTACCGATGCGAATCTGCTTGTAAATCGCCGGGCCGGGGGAGTTCAGCCGAATAGCCAGCATCGTGGCCAAAAGGAGCGGAGAAAGAATTATAAGTCCCCAAAAAGAAGCGATGATATCAAAGGTGCGCTTGAGTGCAGCTAAAATCAAATTGTCCAATGGAATGTGGCGCAAATTGATGATGGGAATGCCCTCGAACACTTCAACCTTGGGTTGAGTGGGTAAATACTTGCTGTGAAATGGCAGCAACGACGATTTGACACCCTGTGATTCACAGGTGGCGATCACTTGGGCAAGAATGGGGAGTTGCTCATACGCCAACGAGATGAGCACCTCATCGGGGTGGCGATCGTTTAGCACCTCGTCCAACCGGTCGATCACACCTAGGTATTCAGCGCGCCAACCGTAATCGGTGGGCGAATCGTTGAGATAGCCATCGACAACATAGCCATAGTTTTTGTTGGTTGTAGCTTTGCGATAGAAATCCGCTGCCGTCTCATTACTGCCCACCATCAGGATATGCTTGATATTGTAACCCTTGCGACGCATGGAACGAAGAAAAAGCCGCCCCATCGCACGTACAAAAGCTGAAATAGTCGCACTGAAAAGGGCAAAAGTTAAAATAACAAGTCGGGAAACATGAACCTCTTTAATCCAGAAAAACGTGAGAAAAATACCGATAAGGCCATAAATGTTGGCAACAATGACCTTGCCTGTCTCAGCAATAATCGTTCTTCTATGAAAGGGATCATAGAGACCGTTGACATGATACAGTACCATATAGCTTATAATGAGCGCCGGCATTATACGTGAATAATAGCTTAGGCTGAGGTTGAAGCCGGCACTGTGTGGCAGCAGATAAAAGCGCAACGCATAAGCGCTGCTCATAGCAACCAACCAAGTTAAAATGTCGAACAGTTGCAAGAGAAAGTTAAACAGGCGCTGATTTTTTTTCATCATTTAACTCACATCCAAAAAGGGGTATAGGGCAGCAACAGCAGACGATTGGCATACAGCAAAAAGAAATATTCCAGGATAACCAGCGTCATGAGCAGACCCATGACCGAATATTGCATTCTGACAGCCTCTTTGTGCTCGTGTTTAAGCGACGCAATTTGTTGGCCGTTGAGCTTTTTGGTTTTAGCATTATCCAGTGCATTAAGCAGATTGGGCGAAGGCTGTAGGCTTTGCACTATTTCGGGGATGAGAATAACCGAAAACGGCAGTAAGACGAACGCGACACGCTGAAAAACGAAATGCTTCATGGTCCATGACATAATCAAGGTGCCATAGAGGAAAAGATTGAACAGCACCAGATTATTTTTATCACGTTCCAAGAGCTTTTTATATAATAGCGAGGCGATCACTAAAATAATAATCCAGATGATCACAGTGTTAATATCCCGGCCTTGCATGTAGTAGGAATCAGGGGTATATATTGCAAAGCGGGGTATATGTGTGGTAATCAGCTGTAAGATACTCTCCGAGAAAAATATCACGGCAAAGAAGCCGGTTGCATATAGGCCGATCATCCACTTGGTGGGCGGAATGGTCGCGATAAAATAGAGGGGCAGCAAAATGAAAAGACTGGTGTGACATAGACCGGCCAATACGACAATCAAAAAATATGGCAGCGGTTTGCGCTTTTGTAAAAAGGGCAGCGCGAACATAGCGACAGAAATGCCAAGCTCTTGCCGAAGGGTGCACATAGCATAGGTGAAAAAGCCGAGGCCTATATAGCAAAAGACACTCAACCAAATCTTTGAGGAGTATTTCCAGATGAAAATAACCCGTAGCAGGATGATCACAACCGATGCGGTCCACCACAGCACCAATGGGTTGCCGGTAAAAAGTGCAACGATCTGATTAAGCAGCCCGAAAACTGGTTCGGCCTTGTACAGATTGTCTGCCGAAAACAAAAAAGAAAAATCGTGTGCGCGAACAGTCAAAAAATAGTCGCGGTATACCCAGTTATAATCGACGCCAACGCTGCCGCTCCGCAGAGCCGCCATCGTGCACATCAATAACGTCATAACGCCCAAAACAATCAATTCTTTTTTGGGTGATGGCTTGCGTTCACAAATCACAATACCCAACAATCCCGAAATAGCAAATAAAACAACATATGGCAGCAATTATGAGACACCTGCTTTCGAATAATTTCCTTGATATTCTTGTATTTCCTCACCAAGATAAAGCTGCATCAACGTCGGCAATACTTGCGGGAGCATAAGCTGTGCCAGTTGAGCAGAATGACGACAGGCGGGCGAATGCCCGGATTGAATGAGCAGATCGGTTAACGACGATGTGTTGTCAAACAATGTAAAATTGGGGTGGCATTCGGACAACTCTCGGTGGCCTTTAATATCGCTGGCAATCACAGTGAGGCCGCTGGCCATCGCCTCCATAATATTAAAGGGCAACCCCTCTATCAAGCTAGTAGAAACGCAGACGTCGCACCCCGACAAAAGAGTGGGGATATCCTGAATATGTCCCAAAAAATAAATATGATCCATCACACCGAGCTGTGCAGCCCGCTGTCGGCAATCTTCAAGCAATGCACCGGTACCGGCCAACAACAGCCGCGCATGGGGGATATGAGGCACTGCAGCAGCAAAAGCAGTCAACAGCTGGTGGTGATTTTTTCGCTTTGAAAACTCAGCGATATAAACGAATAGAAGATGTTCAGGCAAAAAGCCCAATGCTTTTTTAGCCGCCATATGCTGCTCAGGCGTAGGCACAGTAAACCGCTCTGGGGAAAGCCCCATGCCGTTTATGTACCGAATACTGCCGCCCGATAAGTGGTAGCGCTGTGCAATGCGTTCATCCTCACGGTTCATCACCATCAACACGTCTGTAACGCTTGCGCAAAGCATCTCAGGTAACAGATATTTTAATCGCCCAACGCCGGCGTGTTCGCCAAATAGATAGCCGTGGCAGGTATAAAACACGCGGGGACGTTGCCACTTTGGGATTGTGCGCAACGCCGCGCGTACAACAGCAGCGGCCAATGTGGTGTGTAGGCTGATAATATCAAAATGCTCTTCAAGCAGCAATTTGCGTGTCTCTAAAATTGCCCGCAGGTTCTTAATGCTAAAAAAACTTTTATAAAACGGCAGGGTAAAACACGCTTGTGTGCCGGCTATTTCTTCGACGTCGCCTGTTGCGGTATAGACCTCGTAACCGAACTGCGCGAACTTTTCCAGATAAGGCATGTGGAAATTTTTAATATGTGAAGCGGTCGATGCGCAAAATAAAATTTTTTTTGCCAAAAAAACACCTGCCTCAAAAATATTATAGATTCACAGTTTGTTGTGCTATATTCTATCGCAAAATGCATTAAAAAGCAAACACGCGCGGTGTGTAAGCGACCGGTGGCCGGACAAAGCACCTTGCCTTGCCCGGCCACCGGTCGGTGTTTAAATGTCTAAAAAATGCGATATACGCGCCAAATTTTTTAGCAGGCGCCGCTAACGCGCGCTTGTGTTTCCAGTGGGAAATAGGTTACATTTGGCACCTCGGCAAAGAGCAAGCCGTAGGCTGCAACATCGTTTAAAAAGAGCGCCAACCCCTTGGGGTCCGACTGCGTTTCGATGGTCATCTCAATATCGGTTCGGCCGGAGATGAGGGCACTGTGCCTCTCGCAAAGGCGGCAGGCCTCGGCGTGGCTGAGCTGGTCGCAGGAGATGCGCACTTTTAGAGGACTGATGCTGCCTAGTGGGTTTTGCGACACCAGTTGCACTTCGGCTACCTGCTCTAAACGCGCCGTTTGGCTCATGATCCGCGTCGTTTGGTAAGCGGTGGCACTAAACACACAGGTGAGCCGGTTAAGTCCGGCGCAGTCCTTGGAAACGGTCAATGTTTCAAGTGTGCAACCCCACCGCCCGAGAACACCCATGAATCGCGCTAACGTCAAGGTGGCATCATCGGTGAGCATGGTGGCCAGATAGCTTCCGTTTTGATTTTTCATAATAAATTCTCCCGTCATCTCCGCCTCAAATTCGGTTTCAGAGCCTGTAAAACAAAAAAACCTTTGTCTCTTATTATTTCAAGAGACAAAGGCATATGCACTCTGCGGTACCACTCTGATTGCCGCATTATAATAAGCGGCCACTCATTCAGGCATCAGGCAGCCAAACTGCCGAATACCGAACACTATAACGTGTGTTAATCGTTCGAGTCTACTTGCCAAGGGCGTTCGATCGACTGCTCGGGGAGGATATTCACTGCGCTTGCATTGTTGTCTTACACCGACCGACAACTCTCTGTAAATGCATCCTGTCACAGGTACTGTTCCCTTCACCGCATTTGGGCGAAATTAAGTTTATTTGGTACATTATATGTCATAATGAGCAGATTGTCAAGGGGCATCGATAAAACGAATTAAAAAAATGCCGGACCACAGATTTTTGTGGTGCATCGGTTTTGTCTTCTTAACGCGGCATGACGCACGCGCATTTTACATACAAATGGATACCGCCTCAGTATATGTTTTCAGTTGCATCGCCAAGACATAAATATTTAAATATATAAACATGACTTTTTTACAACGGGGTGGTATAATAGCCGAAAATCAGCCGTTAAATGAAAGATAAAGGAAGTTTCACACGTGATACAAGACATTGCACCAAAAAAATATGACAACGCCTTTTATGTAAAAAGTCCCCAACAAAACGACACCGTTTTTGTTTTTGAAAAAAACACTATCTTGTGCAACAAAAGTGGCGAGATGGTGCGATACCCGACGTTGGCGCAGATGGGCGGCCGAGGCGACTGCACCTTTCTATTTTCGATTGATGATGCAGATTATTTTCTGCTGCGCACAACCGAATATGAAGCGCCCGGTGGTTTTACCTTTGAGAACATCACGCTATTTCGCAAGGCGTTGCCGGGCGACTTGGCTTTTGCTGGTTTTGTCGCGTGGCAGTTACACAATTGGTACACCGACAACAAATGGTGTGGGCGCTGTAGGCATCCACTGGTTCCCAGTGAGAAAGAGCGTATGTTGGCTTGTGAACATTGCGGCAACACGATCTATCCCAAAATATGTCCTGGCGTCATCGTCGCCATCGCCGATGGTGACCGGCTGCTGATGACCAAATATGCCGGCCGGCCCTTTTCTAACTACGCACTGGTGGCGGGCTTTACCGAGATCGGTGAGACACTCGAGCAGACGGTTGAGCGCGAGGTGATGGAGGAGGTTGGTCTCAAGGTCAAGAATATCACTTACTATAAAAGCCAACCGTGGGCTTACTCAAGCTCGTTGCTGTGTGGATTTTTTGCTGAGGTTGACGGCGATACTACCGTTACGCTGCAAACCGACGAACTGGCGTCAGCCGAGTGGCTTACGCGCGATGAAATTGTGTTGCAGCCTGATAATTTGAGTTTGACGCGCGAAATGATGATGTTGTTCAAAAATAAACGTCACCGATAGCAGCACTCGGCGCTATCGAGGCGCAGGTATTGGTCGCTTTATCGATCCCATTACTTTTATCAAAGAATTTTACTGGTGCGTCTGGCCTTGAGCGGTACAGGCAATGAAGTGATGACATAAGGCGCGTTGTATGGCAGCGTTTATGCGTGCAATGTGCTGTGAAGTACCCAAGGGGAGGGTTGGTTTTGCCGCTCTATTTATTATTGGCAGCATTCATTTTGATTACCTGCGTGGCATTCAACAAACTGTCGAGCAAGCTGGGCATTCCGGTGCTGTTGGCATTTATTTTGTTAGGCATGCTTTTTGGTGCGGAAGGAATTGTGAAAATCCCTTTTGACGACTATGCTTTTGCCGGGCAGATTTGTGCCGTCGCACTTGTTTTTATCATGTTCTACGGCGGATTTGGCACGAGATGGAGTGAAGCGAAGCCCGTCGCGGTGCAAGCGATGCTGCTCTCTTCAGTCGGTGTTGTGCTCACCACAGGCATCACAGGACTTTTTTGTTACTTTGTATTACAAATCAATTTTCTTGAAAGCTTTCTGATCGGTGCGGTTATCAGTTCAACCGATGCGGCCTCTGTATTTTCCATTCTGCGTTCAAAGCGATTGAATCTTAAACATAACACGGCTTCAATGCTTGAAGTGGAAAGCGGCAGCAATGACCCGTGCGCCTATATGCTTACTATCGTGATTTTGTCGATCATGAGCGGCAGTGCCAAAGGCGGACAGATTACATACATGATTTTTGCACAGTTGACCTATGGTGTGGTTTTGGGTGTGGCCATTGCAGCAGCGGCGCTGTGGGCACTTAAAAAATTTCGGTTCGCTGCAGATGGATTTGATGCGATCTTTATTCTGGGCGTTGCGATTCTCTCCTACGCCGCACCCGAAGCGGTTGGGGGAAATGGCTATTTGAGTGCTTATATCGTCGGTATTATTATGGGTAATCACCATATTAGGAACAAAAAGGCCGTCGTGAATTTTTTCGACACAGCCACTGGGCTGATGCAGGTCGTGCTGTTCTTTTTGTTGGGCCTTTTGGCGACGCCGTCCCTGCTGATAAATGTGGCATTTACTGCGTTGGCCATCGCGCTGTTTTTGACCTTTGTGGCGCGCCCGGTCGCGGTGTTTGCCATTCTTGCACCGTTTCGCAGCACTATTGCGCAACAACAGCTTGTAGCATGGTCGGGGTTACGCGGTGCAGCTTCCATCGTGTTTGCGGTTATGGCGACCATACACTCCGCTTACACCAGCACCGACCTGTTCCACATTGTGTTCTTTATTGTCTTGTTGTCAATTTTAATCCAGGGGTCGATGATTCCGTTCGTGGCACGCCGATTGGATATGATTGACGAGAATGCCGACGTTATGAAAACCTTTACCGATTACAGTGACGAGGTGCCGATTCAATTTATTCAATTTTCGATACCCGAAAGCCACCCGTGGGCAAACAGTATGATTCAGGATATTTTATTGCCGGCTGAAACGATTCTCGTTTTGCTACTGCGTGAAGGTCAAAAAATTGTTCCTAATGGCCAGACTGTTTTGCAGGCGGGCGATAAATTGGTTTTAAGTGCTAAGGCGCCGGGCAAGATTGAAGGGATCTCGCTGTTTGAAAAGCATGTTGGCAAGGGCCACAAGTGGGAGAATAAATGCGTCTCGGAAATTTTTAATAAGCCGGATATGCTCATCATTATGGTGCAGCGAAAAGATCGGGTGATCATCCCGCACGGATCGACCATCATCAAAGAAAATGATGTGTTGGTCATCAATCACGCCGGTTAAACATAGCAAAGGGGTCACTGCGTTTTGCAGTGGCCCCTTTGCTATGGCAGGTCCTTTTGGCGATTATCAGCATGAACCCACGGCGGTAACACTAAAACACTTGGATGCCTGTCTCGCCGGAAGAGTGGGTAAAGGTTTGACTTTTGGGTTCCTTTATAGTAAAATTTTTAAAATAATAGCATAAAATGCGCATGCGCTAGAAATGGCTTTTATAGCCTTGCGCGTGCTTTATATTTGCAGTTGAAAGGGATGGTTTGAAGTATGCATTGGTCAGAAATAATTGCCAATGAACTCATTACAAAAAAGCCTGATAAGGAAGAGTATGTCTGTGCCGCGGGCATCAGCCCTTCAGGTTCGGTGCACATTGGCAACTTTCGAGATATTGCCACGAGCTATTTTGTCTGCCGCGCGTTGCAAAAAGCCGGTAAAAAGGCCAAGCTGCTTTTCTCGTGGGATGAGTTCGACCGTTTTCGCAAGGTGCCCAAAAATGTGTCTGAGGCGTGGAGCGCGTATATTGGCAAACCTTACGTGGATGTCCCCGATCCTTTCGGCTGCTGTGGCAGCTATGCCGAACACTTTGAAAAGGAGTTTGAACGCTCCTTGTCGCGTTTTGGCATTGCGGTTGATTTTCGCTATCAGGCCACTGAATATCGTTCGGGGCGCTACAACGAGAGTATCATCCATGCGCTGCGCCACCGCGGCGAAATTTTTGATATCTTAGATAGCTTTCGCACGCAAGATGCGGCGCATGGCGAGCGGGAGGCCTACAGTCCCGCTATTGTGTACTGCCCATCCTGCGGTAAAGACACCACCACGTTTACGTCCTTTTCAGAGGATTGCACAACCGGCCACTTTAACTGCAAATGTGGTTATGAGGGCGATTATGATTTTGTGAACGGCTGCAATGCCAAGCTGGCTTGGAAAATCGACTGGCCGATGCGATGGAAAGCTGAAAGCGTCGATTTTGAACCCGGTGGTAAAGATCACGCATCGCCCACCGGCAGCTATCAGACCAGCCGCATTATTTCAGATAAAATTTACGACTACTCGGCGCCGTATTTTACTGGCTATGAATTTATTGGTATCAAGGGCATGACTGGCAAAATGTCGGGTTCATCGGGGCTTAATTTAACGCCCGAAACGCTGCTGAAAATTTATCAACCCGAGGTCATTTTGTGGCTGTATTCCAAGACTGAGCCACTCAAGGCGTTTGATTTTTGTTTTGATGAAGAAATTTTGCGTCAGTACTTTGAATTCGACAAGTCGCTTAACGATTACCGTGCAGGCACGGGAGATGCGCGTCTCAATGCCATCATGTACAATGTCGATGTCGCGGGGCATGCGGTTCAGACGGTGCCGATGAGTCAATTGGTTCAGTTGGGCAGCACGGTGGACTTTAATCTTGATGCGCTCGAGACAGTGTTCGAGAAAATCGGCACACCATATAAGCGCGAGGCGTTTGCCGAGCGCTTGACGTTGGCACAGTTCTGGTTGGAGAATTGTTCGCCTGAAAATGCCTACAAGCTGCGCAATATCCGTGACTTTGCGGTTTACAATTCACTGTCAGATGACGAAAAGCAGGAGATCAAGCTGTTGTTTGAACATCTCTCGACGGTGGATGACAGTCTGGATGATTTGAACACATTTCTCTATGCTGTTTCTCGCACGGTGTTTCCGGGTGGGGATGAGAAAGAGATTAAGCGCAATCAGGGGCGTTTCTTTAAAAACGTTTATCGCCTGTTGCTCAACAAGGAGCGGGGACCGCGGCTGTACCTGTTTTTGCATGCTATCGACAAGGGGCGCTATCTGCCGTTGCTCGATTTTTCTGCGCCTGCCTCGGATGAGGAACTGGCCGCAGCACAGCCGCAGGCACCTGAGATTGAAGCGGTGCCTAAAGATGCAGCCGAACCGTTAAAGGCTGAGATTGCTATTGATGATTTCGCGAAGCTTGATTTTC
Source organism: Candidatus Fimivivens sp. (assembly GCA_047974975.1). GTDB lineage: Bacteria > Bacillota > Clostridia > Oscillospirales > Ruminococcaceae > Yanshouia. The sequence goes on along the minus strand of JBKECV010000003.1, from coordinate 104,711 downwards.
GTGTGTGCGAGGTGCTCGAGTGCGTCGAGGTGCCAAAGACGCGCAACCTCTTGAAGCTGACGCTCGACGATGGTCTGGGCGGACGCCAGATTGTGTCGAGCATCAAGGGCGACTACCAGCCGGAGCAACTGGTTGGGCGCAAGATTATTGTGGTGGCGAACCTCAAACCGGCCAAATTCGCCGGTCAAAAGAGCCAAGGCATGTTGCTGGCCGCTACCAGTGAGGAGAGTGGCTGCAAGGTCATCTTTGTGGATGATGCGGTTCCCACCGGCACTGCTATCGGTTAATTACGATCATAAAAACCCCGCTGCACTCGTGATGTGCAGCGGGGTTTTTCATATTGGAACGGTTGGGGCGCCGTGACAGTAGCTGTTTCTTATTCAAATTGGTGCAACGAACAAATCGGTTGCTCTTGCGTAATTTCAATAATGCCATACCCGAATTTGCCGTCACAAGGTTTGTTGAGGCTGCCGGGGTTTATCACCTGCACCCCTAAAATGCTGCGGCAGAGCTGGCGGTGGGTGTGCCCGAACAGTGCCACAGCGGCATTTTGCCGCCGCGCCTCGGCCGCCAACCGCTCGGTTGTGGCTTTGACGTTGAACAGATGCCCGTGTGTCAGAAATAGACGCACGCCCTCCACCTCGACCACTGCTGTATCGGGTGCGCCGGACGTATAATCGCAGTTGCCTCGCACAAAACGCATCGGCATCAGCGGCCACACGGCGCGCAGATCATCAATATCTTGTGCGCCGTCGCCAAGGTGCAGCAACAGGCTGATGCGGTCTTTTTCGCGCAGTACAAGGCGATAGAGCCTGTCAAAGTTGTTGTGCGTATCTGAGACAACAAGAATCCGCATCAAAGTCTCCTTATGCCCGACTGTTATTTCTGGGTGTATTGCAAGTTATCAAAATCGGTGGCTTTAACAATCGGCTGCGCGTTGCCTTCATTTTGCCAGTACGCAATTTGTACGCGGTCCCCTTCGCGGGTGAGCGCAAGCTCGGAGGATAGGCTGGAATTGATGGTATAAATTTTATCTGTATAATCGGATAAAATGACAAAATAAACGGTATCCTCACCGTTATATTGGCTTGAAATGCGCTCTATGGTGCCGGTCAGCTTTTGTTCTGAACCGGATGAAGGCAGCAGCTGATTGCTGTCGTTGCTTTGGCGCAGTGCTGTCTGGTAATTGCGGTATGCCTGCGTGATCGTTTCGCCAACACCGACAGTGGAATAATTGGAAACTGAGACGAAGGCATATTGTTTGATCAGCCTCTCCTGATCCTTGAGCGTCATAAAATAGGTGGGAATGCTGTCCACGTTGATGATCAGCGGGAAAGAAGCATAATAGCCAAGGTGCTGAACCTTGCCCTGCGCCGAGCCTTGTGCAGCGTATTCGGTCGCACCGTTCATTTGGTAGAGCAAAGGCTTTTTGGTGACCATGTCCACCATCATAAATCCGATAGCGCTCTCGTCATTGCCCACGCTGGTTAGTCCTGTAAACAGATAGCAGCGCCCATTGTTATAAACGACGGCCTGGCCTTCCGAGGGTTGGAACTTATCTTTGTCGGCAAAGTTAAAGATGCCATGAACATATTCGCCCTGGTTGATGATCTGGTTTCGAATGAAATATTCCGGCTGTACGCGATCCACCCAATCGGGAACGTTTGCGATGTCATACTTTTGGGTCTCACCGGTGGAGGCGTTGACAATAATGACGCCGGTTGCTTCCGGAAGCGCAAAGCCGCGCAGGTTTTTGTAGGTGCTCACAATCCAATGAGGCGTACCGGTATCGTCAAGCTCGAAAGAGTAATCGGTTATGCCATCAAACAAAGCGCTGGTAAAGCGTGTATAACGGCCGATATCGTGCAGGAGGTATGATCGAGGTTGGTATTTAATTTTGTGTCCTTCGACATATTTAACATCGTTGGTATTGGTTGCGGATACGACGATGTACCCGGGGGTTCCCGAAAGATTTGTCAACCACTTAAAAATACCGGAATGATGGAGCGGCACAGCCCAAATGAGCCTGTCGTTGTTCATCTGAATTGTCGGCTCGCCAAGAACGACCTGGCTGCCGAGTGAGGCGCGCTCACCGAGCTTTTTATCCGCCAGTTTTAGGGCAAGCTCTTCATCGACAATCGGCACTTTGGTGAGATCGACAGCCTGCATGTCGCTGGAGAATACCTGCTGACTGGCGGGGCCGAGCTGATCGCGATAGGCTTTGTAGTGGAATAAGGGTATCGAAAATATATTGATGCCTATAAACAAAATCCACGGCACTATTAAAAGAAGCTTGGCCGCCTTGGGGAATGATTTGAAATTGATAGAATCTATATTGATCGGTACACGGCCCGGCGTGTTGGCGTCCAACCGCAGAAAAGCACTGCCCAATTTTAATACACACCATGCCAAGGTGTAAGCGCTGATGGCGATGCACCAAAAAAATGCACCGTCGCTGTACATCGGGTTGAGGTTAGAAGCATTGCTGAAAACATAGAGCATCAGCACAACCGTTATTGCCGTATAGACAAGGATTTTTGATTTTCTTGTTTTTTTCATCATTTTTTCCTCACTGTTGTTATTATTTCTTTTGTACATAAATATGAAGTATGATGGCCTATTAAAAAACTTTCGAATATATCATCAAACGATATAAAAATATTACCACTAAATTGCGCGTTTTGTCAATCGTAGGGCAAATGTTTGGCAAATAATTTGTCTTTGAGGTGAATAGGTATTGATGTGGTGGCCACAAAAGATGGGTCGCCGCAAAAGGAGTGATACACGATGCCACAAAATGCGATTATACCGCTGACTTTAAGCGCTGCGGCCGGTGCGGCCACGGTGGTAGGCGCGCTGCTCGCTGTGCTCGCTCGCCGGCCAAGAGCGTCGCTGTTGACGTCTGCGCTAGGGTTTTCGGCCGGCGTTATGCTGGCTGTCTCACTGCTTGAGCTATTGCCGCAAGCGACCGAGGTGCTGTTGTTTGAGATGCCGGGCGCAGCCTGCGCCGCTGTGGCGGTTTTGTCCTGTTCAACGGGCATGCTTTGCTCTTTTATGCTGGATTGCGTACTGCCCAGCGGGTTTGGGCGGATTGGCAATGCGCGGGAGCGCCAGCTGTTGCGGTTAGGGCTGTTTTCGATGCTGGCGCTGATGCTACACAATCTGCCCGAGGGCATGGCGGTCTTTTTAAGTGCGAGCCGGAATGTCGATATGGGCATGAATCTGTGCACCGCTATTGCACTGCACAACATTCCGGAGGGTGTCGCCATCGCCTTGCCGATATATGCAGCACTCCGGCGCCGCGCACCCGCACTGCTGTTGGCAGTGGCGTCGGGCGCAGCGGAGCCGTTGGGCGCATTGTTGGCGCTGCGATTCTTGCAGCCGGTGCTCACCGAGCGTGGACTTGCCATGATTTTTTGTGGCATTGCAGGATTGATGAGCGCCATTTCAGTAGCTGAGCTGTTGCCGGAAGCACTCAGTGATAAAACACGGGGATACGGCATCGCAGGGTTCTTGTTTGGTATTTTGCTGATGTTGCTAAATCGCTGCCTGTAGAGTCTGGGTGAAATAATCGAGCTTTTGTCTCGCATTAAAATCGATGGGTTGACAATCATGATTAAAAATGAATTTGTTGTAAATTTTGAAAAAAATCTCAAAAATCCCTTGATTTTTTTGAAAAATAAGCTAAAATAATACTTAGCACTCAAAAGATAAGAGTGCTAAAAAGCCAAATAAAAAATATATATAAATGGAGGAACAACAATGAACATTAAACCGTTGGCCGACAGAGTCGTAATAAAAATGGTTGAAGCGGAAGAAACCACCAAAAGTGGCATCATCCTCGCAGGTTCTGCCAAGGAAAAGCCTCAGGTTGCGGAGGTTATTGCGGTGGGTCCCGGCGGCATTGTCGATGGCAAAGAGGTTAAAATGTATCTCAAGGCGGGGGACAAGGTCCTCATGAGCAAATATGCCGGAACCGAGGTTAAGGTTGATGGCGTGGAATACACCATCCTGCGCCAGTCTGACATCCTTGCAATTGTTGAATAATAGTACTGATAAAGAATAAAGGGAGGAAATTTACCATGGCTAAGATCATTTCCTACGGCGAAGAATCCAGAAAGTCTTTGCAAGCGGGCATTGATAAGCTTGCTGATACCGTTAAAATTACCCTCGGACCCAAGGGGCGCAATGTTGTACTTGACAAAAAGTACGGTGCACCGCTTATCACCAATGACGGTGTGACCATTGCTAAGGAGATCGAACTCGAGGACCCCTTTGAGAACATGGGTGCGCAGCTTGTTAAAGAGGTGGCCACCAAGACCAACGATGCTGCAGGCGACGGCACCACCACCGCGACATTGCTAGCGCAGGCCTTAGTACGTGAGGGGATGAAGAATGTTGCTGCAGGTGCCAATCCCATGGTTGTCAAGCGCGGTATTCAGAAGGCTGTAGATGTTGCTGTCGATGCCATCAAAAAGAACTCCAAGAAAGTTTCCGGCTCGGCTGATATTACATCCGCTGCGACCGTTTCGGCGGGTGATGCCGTTATCGGTAAGCTGATTGCGGAGGCTATGGATAAGGTCGGCGCCGACGGCGTTATCACCCTTGAGGAGTCTAAAACTGCCGAAACCTACACCGAGGTTGTCGAGGGTATGCAGTTTGACCGCGGCTATATCTCTCCCTACATGGTCACCGATTCCGACAAGATGGAAGCCATCGTGGATGATGCCTACCTGCTGATCACCGATAAGAAAATTTCCTCCATTCAGGAGATTTTGCCCCTGCTTGAGCAGATCGTTCAGTCGGGCAAGAAGCTTGTCATCGTCGCTGAGGATGTTGAGGGCGAAGCACTCGCAACGTTGCTGGTCAACCGCCTGCGCGGCACCTTCACCTGCGCTGCTGTCAAGGCACCGGGCTTTGGCGATCGCCGCAAGGCCATGCTCGAAGATATTGCCATACTCACCGGCGGCACTGTCGTGAGCGGGGATCTGGGCTATGACCTCAAGGATGCAACTGTCGACATGCTCGGCCGTGCCAGCCAAGTCAAGATCACCAAGGAAAACACCGTCGTCGTCAACGGTGCAGGCGACTCCGTTGCCATCAAGGCGCGTGTTGCACAGATCCGTTCTGAGATGGAGAACACCACCTCTGAATTTGACCGCGAGAAGCTGCAGGAGCGCTTGGCTAAGCTCGCCGGTGGTGTTGCTGTCATCAAGGTTGGCGCTGCGACCGAAGTTGAGATGAAAGAGAAGAAGCTGCGCATTGAAGATGCCCTCTCGGCTACTAAGGCTGCCGTTGAAGAAGGCCTTGTCGCAGGTGGCGGTGTGGCGATGCTCAACGCGATGCCCGCTGTCGAGAAGCTGCTCTCCGACTTGGAGGGTGACGAAAAAACCGGTGTCAAAATTCTGCTGCGTGCCCTTGAAGAGCCGGTTCGCCAGATCGCTAAGAATGCGGGTCTTGAAGGGTCGGTCATCATCGATCAGATCAAGCGCACCAATAAAGTTGGCCATGGCTTTAACGCTGAGAGCGAGGAGTACGTCGATATGGTCGAGGCCGGTATCGTCGATCCGACCAAGGTTGCCAGAAGTGCGCTGCAAAATGCGGCTTCGGTCGCATCCATGGTGCTCACCACCGAATCGCTGGTTAGCGAGCCGGTTAAGGATGAGCCGGCAATGCCTGCCGGCGGCGGCATGGGCGGCATGGGTGGCATGTATTAAGCTTCCCCTGGATGAACAATGCATCGCCGTTTGCTAAATGGCGCACAAAAAGGCCCCCTCTTCTGGACAGAAGAGGGGGCCTTTTTAATTTCAAATTGCGGGCAATGGCGCTATTTATCATAATACGAAATAATGGCCTGTGTGCCGTTATCGCCCTTGCCCGCGTCCGCCAGTGTTTGATACATCCGGCAGGCCTGCTGTAAAATTTCCAGTGACAATCCGGCTGATTGTGCTTCTTGCTGTGCAAGGGACATATCCTTGATAAAATGCTTGATATAAAAGCCCGGTGTATAATCACCTGCGATCATTTTAGGCGCGATCTTTTGCAACTGTGCACTTGCAGCGGAGCCACTCCCGATGGTTTTGAGCATGGTATCGAGATCGACACCTGCAGCGCGCCCGTACGCCACGGCCTCGCATACACCTGAGACAATCCCGGCAATGGCAATTTGGTTTGCCATTTTGACATGCTGGCCGCTGCCGGCCAGACCTTGGTAGAAAATATTTTGGCCCATCGTTTCAAACAAGGGCATGCAGGCGTCGAACACCGGCTTGTCGCCCCCGACCATGATGGCCAGTGTGCCGTTTTTGGCGCCGCCGTCACCGCCCGAAACAGGGGCATCCAAGGCAGAAAGACCGTGGGTGTACGCTTCTTTGTAGATGCGTTTGGAGAGTTGTGGGCTGGTGGTGGTCATATCAATGAGGTAGGTACCCGGCTTTGCATTTGCGATGATGCCGCCCTGACCAAAGTAGACTTCCTCGACATCCTTGGGATAACCGACGATGGTGATGACAGCATCGCGTCCGGCCGCACATTCGGCCACACTGTCGCACCAAGTGAGTCCTTCGGCAATCAACGATTCCGCTTTTGATTTGGTGCGGTTATAAATAAACACGTTGAACCCGTGCCGGTTCAAATTGCGCGCCATCGATTCACCCATGACGCCAATGCCAATAAATCCAATATTTTTCATCCCTATTACCTCCAATACAATAATAAAACTATCGATAGCTATTCTAAAAATTCCTTTTCGATATTATTCTTCATCCGTATGATGAGTGAAAGTGCCTGTTCACGTTCCACGGCGGAAAAGCCTTCAAAGAGTTGCGCATGCAGTTGGTCGATGATGGCAAAAAGATTATCCTCCTGTGCAAGGGCAGCCGGGGATGGGAACACGTGATTGATACGACGGTCGTTTTCATCCGGTATGCGGTAGGCCAAACCGCATTCTTCCAGCTGTGCCACGCTGCGCGCCGTTGTGCCTTTGTCCATGCCCAGCGCGCAGGAGAGCTGTTCCTGTGTGACGCCGGGGCAGCGGTAGAGGTGCAGCAAAAATGGCAACTGTCCGGCATCCAGCGTGGAGTCCTGAAGTTCGCGGGCAAAATAGCGGCGGGTATAGCGATAGATCATAGAAATAAATTTGTTTGCGGGGATGACGGCGCGATTCATGTGCTTTCCTCCGCTTTTAATTGGTGTGCAAGCTGTTGATTTAAGTCGCGCAAAAAGTGGCGACTCAAGTAAATGGATAGGATAAAGCAGCAGACATCCGATATCGGCTGTATCATCTGAACCCCTAAAAGTCCAAACAGCGCAGGCCAAATCAGCGTACCCGGCAAAAAGAAAATGCCCTGTCGTGCACTGGCTAACAGTGTGGCGGGGGCGCTTTGGCCGGTGCATTGCAGGTACATATTGGACATGATGAAAAAGCTTTGAAAAGGTAATACAAGACATTGCAGCCTTAGCGCTGTGGTACCGATGGCAATAACCTCAAGGTCGTCTCGCCTGAAAGCGGCAATCGCCTGCGGTGCCAGCCAAAACATGAGCACACTCGCAATAAGCAGCATCAAAAACGACACTTTTTCACAAAACCAAAAAGATTCTTTGACACGATCAAACCGCTTGGCACCGTAGTTAAAGCCGCAAACCGGCTGGAAACCCTGCCCGAAACCGATCATTGCTGAAATGACAAACATAATCAGACGTGTGACGATACTGATAGCGGCGATGGCTGGGTCGCCAAACGGTTTGCAAGAACGAATCATAAAAACCATGGCGATGCTGGCCAATCCCTGGCGAAACAGGGAGGGGGTGCCCCCTTTGACAATATCGGTCAACAGCTTACAGGACAGGCGTACATTGCTCATTTTAAGCGGCAGAGCGCCATGTTTGCCTAAATTAAAATAAAAGAGAATAATAAAACTGATGAACTGGCTGATGATGGTAGCCAACGCCGCACCGCTGATACCCAACCCCATGTGAAAGATCATGATGGGGTCAAGCACGATGTTGAGGAGACCGCCAGACATGATGCCGATCATGCTGTAAAAGGCGTTGCCCTGTCCACGCAGAGATGTGTTCAACACAAAATTGGCCGCCATGTAAGGCGCGCCGATGAGAATGTAGCGGGCGTAGTCGAGGGCATAGGGCGCGATGCTTTCGGTTGCACCCAAGAGCATCACGAGCTCATCGAGAAAAAGGAGGCCGATAATCGACAGCAGTACACCGAAAATGAGTGACGCAAAAAAGGATGTTGCGACCGATTCACAGGCAGCTTGCCTGCGTTTTTCGCCCAACAGGCGCGAAACGAGCACCGATGAGCCGATTCCAAAGGTAAAACCCACCGCCTGAATAATGGCCATCAAAGAGAAGATGACCCCGACTGCCGCCGATGCACTGGTGCCGATCTGGCTGACAAAGTAGGTATCCGCCATGTTGTAAACGGCGGTGATTAGCATCGCGCAAATGGTGGGGATGGCCAGACGACCAACCAGCTGTGGAATGGGCGTTTGGGTCATAATCCTATGTTTTTGGTCTTGTTCTGCTTGGAATGCGGCATCCGTATCCATAAAAATAATGATCCTTTCATAAGGAAATTATTACCTAATTATACCATCGAAAGAAAAAGTTGTCAAAGCAACTAATCCGGAAATAAACACGCGGCATCAATCCAACCTTTTGGCGGCTGTCGGTTTTAAAAAGCCGATATAACGTATGCCGTTATCAGCTGAAATTGTGTGGCGACAGGGCATTTTGGCGGCGCAATTCGTTGCGGTTGCAAATCGGCTGTGCTATAATAACACGTGACAATATGCGCTGCCCGACGGCAACGATAAGGAGGACGAACAATTGCAGTATTCGCATGAAGTTGAAGAGATGCAGCAGGTGCACTGTCTGCATTGTCATGGCCCTGCGCCAATTCCGCAAGAGGGTAAATGGGTTAGAGCCAAGGAAATTACCGATATTTCGGGGCTTTCGCACGGCGTGGGTTGGTGCGCCCCGCAGCAGGGCGCCTGTAAGCTGACATTAAATGTCAAGGATGGCCTTATTCAGGAGGCGTTGGTCGAAACAATAGGATGCTCCGGCATGACGCACTCGGCCGCGATGGCAGGCGAGATTTTGCCCGGAAAAACCATCCTCGAAGCGCTTAATACCGATCTGGTATGCGATGCGATCAACGTGGCAATGCGTGAAATTTTTAAGCAGCTGGTTTATGGTCGAACCCAAACCGCTTTCTCAGAGGGTGGCCTGCCGATAGGCGCTGCGCTTGAGGACCTCGGAAAGGGACTGCGCAGTCAGACTGCAACCATTTTTTCGACCGGCACCAAAGGTGTGCGTTACCTCGAAATGGTGGAGGGATACATCTTGGAGATGGCGCTCGACGAAAGTCGAGAAGTCATCGGCTATAAATTTGTTCGCGTGGGCAAAATGCTTGAAGATATTCGCCACGGTGTGGATGCGACGGTTGCCTATGAAAAAAACATAGGAACCTATGGTCGATATGAAGGTGCAGCTGCCTATATCGACCCTAGAGAAAACTAAGGGGGTGCTGCAAGATGGTTGAATTTGAGGGAATGGCGCGCAGGATCGGCAAAATAAACGTCTGTCTGGCTGAAAATGGTTTTGCGCGCTTGGAGGATGCGCGCGCACTGGGTCTTGAACACGGCATCGATGTGGATGATATCGTCAAGGGCGTGCAATCCATTGCATTTGAAAATGCGGTTTGGGCGTATACCCTCGGCGTTGCTATTGCACTGAAAAAAGGTGCAAAGAGTGCTGTCGAGGCGGCCGGTCTCATCGGCCACGGCCTTCAAGCCTTTACCGTACCCGGGTCGGTCGCAGAGGAGCGCGGCGTTGGACAAGGCCACGGTGACTTGGGGGCGATGCTGCTGCGCGAAGAAACTAAATGTTTTTGCTTTTTGGCTGGGCATGAATCCTTTGCAGCGGCTGAAGGGGCGATCGGGATTGCCAAAACTGCCAATAAGGCACGTAAAACGCCGCTGAAGGTCATCCTAAATGGCCTTGGAAAGGATGCGGCCTATATTATTGCGCGTATCAACGGATTTACCTATGTGCAAACCGAATATGATTTTACCGAGAATGCAGTTTCGATTGTTTCACAGCGGGCATTTTCCGACGGGGAACGCGCGGCTGTTCATTGCTATGGTGCCAACGAGGTGTTGGAGGGGGTCGCTATTATGAAGCGTGCGCAAGTTGATGTTTCCATTACCGGCAACTCGACCAATCCGGCGCGTTTTCAGCATCTGGTCGCCGGCACCTATAAAAAGTGGGCGCTCGCCAACGGCGTGAATTACTTCTCGGTAGCTTCAGGCGGCGGCACCGGAAGGACGCTGCATCCCGACAACGTAGCGGCGGGGCCGGCGTCGTATGGGTTGACCGATTCGATGGGCCGCATGCATGGCGATGCACAATTTGCAGGTTCTTCGTCGGTGCCAGCACATGTTGAAATGATGGGTCTGATCGGCATGGGCAACAACCCCATGGTAGGCGCAACGGTCGCCTGTGCAGTGGCGGTCAACGAGGCGCTGAAGAAGCGCTAATCGCCCCTAAAAAGTATACAGCAATTAAAATCGAGCGGCAGAAAAGTGTAAAGAACGCTTTTCTGCTGCTTGTCACAACGGGGCAAAAATCAACTGAGCGGTAAAATGCTTGTATATCATGCGCGGTTATGCTAAAATGGCAACGAATAAAATGGATTTTTTAAGAAAGATGAAATGACTTTTATGCTTATAGAATATCAAAGAGCATTTGAAACCTTGAAGCGGCTGCGGTTTTTGATTTTTCTGATGTTGGTTGTGTTTTTTGCTGTTGCCATTGCCGCACACTTTGTCTTTTCGGCACAGTTTCAGGCGGATTCTGCTAAGATGGAGCAGCAGATGATGCGGCTTGCCGAACTGTTCAATGAAAAGGACGTGCTGGATGCAAGTGGGCAATTGAGCGTCACAGGATTATTTTTTAACAATTTTATCGCGTCCGGTATGGCAGTTGTCATGGGTGGGATTGCATTTTTGTTTGTGCCATTGGCATCCTTGGCGTTAAATGCGGCGATTGTGGGCGTTATGTCCGCGATCATGAGCACTGCGGGGATCGGTGGATTTTTCGACTTGGTGGTATCGATTGCGCCGCATGGTGTGTTTGAGATTCCGGCGTTGCTGATAAGCACAGCCATGGGCGTGGCGCTTTGTTTGGATATCAGCGCGCGGATTCTTCGTAAAAAACGCGACAGGTCGTTCTCGGCGCTGTTGGCGGAGATTGCAAGAGTTTCTGTACTGGTCGTTGTGCCGTTGTTGGCGGTGGCGGCCGTACTGGAAGTGTACCTAACGCCGGCACTGATGGCAATACTGTTGTAGTTTTTGGGCATACTGGCTATTGGAAATGCCGGTATGCCCTGTAAAAATTGGGGGTGTTTTTGTGGATATCAGCATCTTTGAGGCAGTTGGACCAGTGATGATTGGGCCATCGAGTTCGCACACAGCGGGCGCGGCCCGATTGGCGCGTATTGCGCGTACGATTGTTGCGGGCCCATTTAACCATGTGTCCTTTGGCATGCATGGTTCATTTGCGCAAACCTATCGAGGACATGGGACCGACCGTGCATTGGTTGCGGGTGCATTGGGGTTTCACGAGGATGATGAGCGTATCGCCAATGCCTTTGCGCTTGGCGAACAAGCCGGACTCACATGGGATTTTAGTCCCATGGAGCTATTAGACGTACACGAAAATTCCGTCAAAATGACGTTTTTCATGAAAGATGGCAGCCGTCAAGAGATTATAGGCTCTTCCATCGGCGGCGGACAAATTATTATCCGTGCGATAAATGGCTTTCTCACAGATATTTCGGTGCAGTCCAGTACGTTGGTTATCAGCCAAAACGACCGGCGCGGCGTTATCAGCGATATATCACGGGTGCTGGCGCAAGTCGGCATGAATATCGCAACGATGAAAGTCAGTCGACATGCGCGGGGGGAAACGGCCTTTTGTATCATCGAGACCGATGCACCGATTGATGATGGGGTGGTCGCACGCCTGAAGCAGTTAAACAATGTGCGCAGCGTGCAGGCCATTAACCTGAGCGAAGGGGAGGCATTTTGATGTATGGAAATTTTGATGGCATGTTAAACTTGGCGGAAAAAAACAACCTGCCGCTCTGGGAAGTTATTTTAGAGAATGAAAAAAAGCACACAGATACCACCGAGGACGAAATATTCAAGCTGCTTCAGAAACGTTACGAGGTGATGGAAGCCTCCGCCTACCGCGCTTTAAAAGAGCCGATGCCGACGGTCTTGGGGTTGGTTTCGGGTATCAGCTCGGCTCAAAATCGCTACGCCGAACAAAAGGGTGGGCTTTGCGGCGCGCTGGTCAATAAGGCGATGGCCTATGCGCTTTCTTGCAGCGAGGTCAACGCTTCCATGGGTAAGATTTGCGCTGCCCCTACTGCAGGAGCCTGTGGTATCCTGCCTGCGGTGCTGCTCACGTTGAAAGAGGCACTTTCGTTGACACAACATCAAACGTTGTGCGGATTACTCACCGCTGCGGGTGTCGGTGCTGTCATCATGAAAAATGCCACGGTCTCAGGTGCAGAGGGTGGTTGCCAAGCGGAGTGCGGGGTTGCGGCGGCAATGGCGGCCGCGGCCGCGGTGGAGCTGACAGGTGGACATCCGCGCCAAGCTTTGGACGCTGTATGTTTTGCGCTGATGAATTCTATGGGGTTGGTATGCGATCCGGTGGCGGGGTTGGTACAGGTACCTTGCGCCCAGCGCAACGCGTCTCAGACGGTCAACGCCCTACTTTCGGCCGATCTGGCGCTGGCGAGCATGACGAGTGTTATCCCAACCGATGAAGTGGTCAACGCGATGTATCAGGTTGGGCGACAACTGCCGATGCAACTGCGCGAGACGGCGATGGGCGGCATTGCCGCAACCGATGCAGCGAACAAACTCACCAAGCAGCTTTTTGAGTTGGCGTGATGTGCTGCGGGCAGCATGTCGGCAAAAAGATGCATGACCCAACATCATAAAGCAGGATTTTAGCTGTGCTGTTAATGGCGCCGTTGTATTTAGCAACGGCGCCATTAACAGTGTTATGATAGGTAGGGGAAAGATATCGCGTCAATAAATTATTGTGGTGGGCGGCATTTCGAGCAGGGACTGTAGCTTCGCTTGGCTGTTCCCATTTCAACCGGGATGCAGCTTTTCGCGAGGTAAGAACACGCGTTGCTATGATATCTACTGCCTGTTTCGGTTATATAAACAAGGAGATTCTGAGGATCGGTGGCTGCAATATCATCCGCAGAATGTGGGCTTTCGGTGGATGGCGTGTTACGCGTACCGCTTAAGACTGCGGCAACAGCGCCGGCGGTGGTCATCGGCACGCGCGTTGGCGCACGACTTGTGCTGCATCCCAGAAAGAGCGAAAGGGCCAATGACACTGTCAATAGGCGCCATAAAACGCGTTTTACCATATAATTGTCCATAAAAGCACCTCCGGCATAGCGCTACTATAACACGGAGGTGCTTTTATCTTATGGTGAATATCGTCGAATTGTAAAAATTAAAGGCGCTATTTTCAGTTGTTCGCCATCTAGTTGAGCGCTTGGCGTATCGTCTCAATATTATTCTGCATCAAGCTTAAATAACTGACACCCGCCTGTATCTCCTCTTTTGAAACACTGTGGCAAGAGTGAAGCAGCAGCGTTTTTGCGCCGGCTGTCTCGGCGATGGAATCGGCGATCTTATGGTTTGAAAACTCGATATAGAGTACAGCGGGAATACCTTCTGCCATGACCTTGTCAGTGAGGAAGGCGACGGTGGCTGCGCTGGCTTCTGTCTCGCTGCTGCATCCGGGGAAAGCGGCGTAATAGTTTAAGCCATACGCGTCTGCAAAATAGCGAAAAGGAAAGCGGTCGCCCACGATGATTGTATTGCGCTTGGCCGTCTTAATAACCTGGTAAAAATCGTCATCCAATGTGGCAAGCTTTTGGATATAGGCGTCGGCATTCGCGCGATAAATTTGGGTGTTGGCACTGTCAAGCGTTGCGATGGCATCGGTTATACTGTTCACAATCTTGATAGCATTTGCGGGTGAAGTCCAGACATGCTCATCGTATTCGGTTTCTTTATGCGCTCGGCTTTGTGTATCCTTGTCCGAAAATTGGTGCATGCCCCCCTGCTCCATGCCCTCAACCAATTGCTCTTCAACGGTGGTGACACTATCCATCATCTTCAAGGTATTCGGCGCCTTGTCGCCCATCGAATCCAGAATATCGTCGATCCATACATCCCCTTTGCCACCGACATAAATAAAAAGATCGCAGTTTTGAAGGGTAATGATATCCTGCGGTGCAGGCTCGTAGGTGTGGCTTTCACTGCCGGGGGGCAGCAGCATGGTGACGTCGGCGTAGGCTCCCACGATTTCGCGCGTAAAATCGTAGGGTGGGAAAATGGTGGTGACAATGCTTAGTTGGCCATCATTCTTTGTAGGTGTTACCGAGGTAGCCGCGCTGTTACCGCACCCTGCAAGTGGCAGTATTGACACGGCGGCAGACAATATCATCGTGAGTAGCTTTTTCATTTTTTCTCCACAGTAGTATCATTATTTTAATGGTGCACTTGTTATGCGTATACCCGGGGTTTTGGCCGGTTTAATCAGCCGGGCACTAATTTGAAACAGAATCTCAAATTCTATTTGCTATTATAATATACCGTTTACCACAAGTCAAGCAAAAGTGGTTGTGAAACAAACGGCGATTTTAAAAGAGGCGGAGCGCGTGCCTGTGATAAAAAGATATTAAAATGTTTTTGGGAAAAACGGTGTACCGTACGATAAATCCGCCAAGGTTACGTTATCGACATAATCGTCAATTAATCGTGCAAGGCCTTGCCAAAAGGGCAGTGTTTTGCAATCGTGGCAACGGGTACAGCAGTTGGGCTCATCCTCCAGACAGGCGACCGGCACCAAACCGCCCTCCACCGCACGCAAAATCTCTCCTGCGGTATATTTTTGGGCGGGGCGGGTCAGTCGGTACCCGCCGTTGCTGCCGCGCACACTTTTCAGCAATCCGGCGCGGGAGAGCAGTGGGATGATCTGCTCAAGATATTTTAGTGTGATGCCTTGCCGCTGTGAAATGTCGCGCAGCGAAATGACCGCGCCAGGATCATGGCCGGCCAAATCGACCATCACTCTAAGTGCATATCGGCCTTTAGTGGATATTTTCATGTGTAAACCTCCGACAGAAAAAGTTGGATGATCAGAAGTGTGTTGATGAACGCACGCATAATCGACGCAACATTTCATTCATTGTGGCAGATGCTGCTGTTTAAGGATAGACCCATATGACTACAGAAAGAAAGCCCCCTAACCGGAGGCTTCCAAATTTTAATTCAGGTGTTTTTTGCGTTGGTTCAACGCTATATTTTCAGTTGGCTTTACCCTGCTCCAGATGTGCAGCCAACTTAATGAAAGTTTCTTCACTGATACAATGTTCAATTTTGCAAGCATCCTCAGTCGCGGTCGTTTCATCGACGCCAAGGCCGATTAAAAAGCTTTTAAGCAGCTTATGCCGACGATAGATGCGCTGCGCAATCTCTAAGCCGGGAGGCAAAAGGCTGATATAACCGTCATCATCCATCTGGATGTAATCATTTTCGCGCAGCTTCTTCATGGCGACGCTGATACTGGGCTTTGAATACCCCAATTCGTTGACGATATCAATGGAGCGCACCAATCCCAGTCGCTCGGTCAGAATCAGTATCACCTCGAGGTAGTCTTCGGCAGAGGCGTGTATAAGCATTTAATCAGCTCCAATTCGTTTTCTCTATTATATTAAAAAAAACGTTTTTTTTCAAGCTTGGATATGACGCGTCACATGCCGTCGGCGGCAAGACAGCTTAATCCAATATTCTGCCGTCGGTTGAAATGGTCACAACCTGCCAAGGAATAAACTTCCCACTGGTTTGCAAAGCGCGTTTGACCGCATTTTCAATACCGCCACAGCAGGGGACTTCCATTCGCACAACGGTTACGCTTTTAATGTCGTTGCTGCGAATTATTTGGGTGAGTTTTTCGGAATAATCGCCCTCATCCAACTTTGGACAACCGATCAGTGCAACATGGTTGCGTATAAAACGGCTGTGGAAGTCAGCATAGGCGAAAGCGGTACAATCAGCGGCGATCAGCAGCTTGGCACCATTAAAAAACGGGGCATTGATGGCGGCTAATTTGATTTGGACCGGCCACTGTTGCAATTGCGAGGGGCGCTCCCCAATCGGCGCACTGGGAATGGGATCGCGCGTCATAATGTGTGCTCGCGAGCCGGGGCAGCCACCGCTTGCTGCTTGCTTGGCCGCTTGGTTTGCTTTGACGGCAGCTTCATCATAAGCGGCAGCCTCGCGCTCTTCAAAGGTGAGCGCACCGGTGGGACAAACCGGCAAACAGTGGCCTAAACCGTCGCAGTAATGATCGTGCATGAGTTTGGCTTTTCCGTTGATCAGGCTGATGGCCCCCTCATGACAGGCTGTGACGCAGGCGGCGCAACCATTGCATTTATCTTCATCAATGTGAATGATTTTTCTAATCATATTAAAACTCCTTCCAAAGAACAGTTGCTGATGATTGACTTTGTGGTACCATCATAATATAATAAGCCTAAAATGTATGTTGTAAAAGCAACGAAAGTAGGACGCATGAAAAAATATCTGGCACAAATTGAAAAGTCGCTGTTGTTCGACGACATTGATTCACAGGAAATTGAAAAAATGCTAGACTGTCTGTCCGCGAGGGTGCGCAAGTTTAAAAAGGGTGACGCTATTATTCGCAGCGGGGACTGTGTTTCCTCGGTGGCCTTGGTTGTTTCGGGCAGTGTGCATATCCAGCGTGAAGATTTCTGGGGCAATCGCACCATACTTTCAGAGATCGCGCAGAGCGGGTTGTTTGGTGAAAGCTATGCGTGCGTACCCGACCAATCGACGACAATTAACGCGGTGGCGGCAAAAAACTGTACCATCATATTTTTAGATGTGCGGCAGATCATTACTACCTGCTCATCAGCCTGCGCTGTTCATACGCGCCTGATACAAAACCTTATAACAGTTTTAGCCTTTAAAAACATTATGCTTACCGACAAAATCGAGCATATTGCGCAGCGTAGCACGCGGGGAAAGCTTTTATCTTATCTCTCTAAGCAAGCGCAGGTGACGGGCCGTTCATCATTTGACATTCCATTTAACCGTCAGCAGCTTGCCGACTATCTATGCGTTGACCGAAGCGCTATGTCCAATGCGCTCAGCCAGCTGCGCAATGAAGGGGTATTGGATTTTAATAAGTCGCACTTTGAGCTGCATTAAAATACAAAAGTACGATACCTTTGATAAAAAGGGCGCCGCACTACTTTTGGCTGATGAGCAGGTGGATCAGACAAAGGAAAAAGCGCGTAGCTTTAAAGCTACGCGCTTTTTGATGTAAGTTTTTCAAATTACTCCTGATTAGGAGCGCCAACGGGACATACACCCGCGCAAGCACCGCAATCGATGCAGGTATTAGCGTCGATAACATACTTGCTGTCGCCAGCCGAAATCGCATTTACAGGACATTCGGGCTCGCAAGCGCCGCAGCTGATACATGCGTCGTTAATAACATATGCCATGTGAATACACCTCCTTTTATATTTCGTGTCTATAATAACATAGATTTTGTCTAATTGATAGAGATTTACAAAAAATAGTTGTGACAAACCGTCAAAGCGTTTCATTTGAAACGCTTTGGAAGTGCGCCGAGAGGTTTGCAGGACAGAAAATGAATTGCAACTACATACAAAAGTGAAAAGCGCTTGTCATTTTTCCACTTTTATATGCGTTGACTATTGATTTTCAGTGGTTGTCCGATTCGGGGGCCGGCGCGGTGGGTTGCTTGTTCTGTGGGGTGGGTTTTGGCTCCGGACGTTTGGCGGAGCGACTGCCACGCACAGGGGGTTTGCTGTTCTCCCGGCGTGGGGCATTTTCTTTGCGGCGGGGCATCGCGCCCTTGGGTTCGCCTTGGCCGTTTTTGTCGCGCTCCTGCGCAACGGCCTGGGGTGGCGGCTGATTGCGTGATTCCCGTGCAGGACGGTTATCTTCACGCAATAGTTTTACCTCATGTTTCATAAAATTTTTAAAAGAGTAGGCGTCACCCGATTCAATTTTAATCTTCAGATTTCCGGTGAGCAGGTTGACAATTTCAGATACCGTGCCCGGACCTTCGGGCGTGCTGACAGCGGTGCCCACGCGCGGGGTGGTGCGCAGCAGATCTTCATAAGCGTTTTGCTCATATTTTAAGCAGCACATCAATCTGCCGCAGGTGCCGGAAATTTTGGTCGGGTTGAGAGATAAGCCCTGCTCCTTGGCCATTTTGATTGAAACGGGTTGAAAATCGCTTAAAAAGCTTGAGCAGCAGAAAACGCGCCCGCAGATGCCCAACCCGCCGAGCATTTTTGCCTCGTCGCGCACCCCGATTTGACGCAGCTCAATGCGTGTGCGAAACACGCCTGCCAAATCCTTAACCAAGTCGCGAAAATCCACGCGCCCGTCGGCGGTAAAATAAAACAGAATTTTGCTGTTATCAAAGGTGTATTCCACATCCACAAGCTTCATATCCATCTTGTGATCCAGAATCTTCTGCTGGCACACCTCGAAAGCATGTGCTTCGCGTTTGCGATTTTCCTCCATCTGTGCCACGTCCTTTGCAGTGGCCAGACGCACAACCTGCTTTAAGGGTTTGACAATCTCTTCTTCAGCCACTTCGCGGTTGGCCACGGCAACCACGCCGCATTCCAGACCGCGGGCCGTTTCGACAATGACCGCCTCGTCTGCTGTGGCGGTATTGCCGTTGGGGTCAAAGTAATAAACCTTGCCACCTTCTTTAAATTTAACGCCGATAACCTCAGACATTTTGTAATCCTCTTATTCTATATTAATCCGGTGGCCTTCACCAACTGATTGACAGCGGCGGCACAAATGAGTGAAGTGCTCACATTTTGGACGCTGCGCAGCGCCATTTCGTCTATTATAGCAATTATTTGTAAACTCTGCAACGCAGATAGGGTTCGCGCGCTGCCGGTAAGCTGGGTTATAACCGCGCTGCGCAGTGCGGTTAGCAGCCGGGTAAATTGTTCGCGGTCTTTTTCATAGTCGGCAAAACACTTTAAAATGGTATAGCGATCGTTTTGTGAAAGGGCCTCCAATATAGCGGCGGTATCTTCTGCACAGCGGCGGACCGCAGGGTCGTTGAGGCTATCCAGTGCTTGTCCAACGGTGGCGAATAGCGCGGCTTGAGTGCGCAGCGGTTCGGGTGCAGATGCAGGTAAATGATGCGCGAGCGCCTCAAAACGCTGTTTTTCATTCAACTCCCCCATGGGGCAGATGGTCAGACGTGAGCAAACCGTGTCGAGCAGGTTGCCGGCGCCCGGTGCAGTGAAGATGAAATAGGCCGTATCAGGCGGTTCCTCGATAATTTTGAGCAGTGCGTTTTGTGCTTCCACCCGCAGGCGCTGTGCCTCCGGGATAAAAAACACTTTGCAGGGCGCCTCATGCGGAGCTATGTAGGCTGCGGCTTTTATTTCGCGTACCCGATCCACGCCGATGGTTTTGCTCTTGCCCTCAGGCAGCAATGTGAAAAAGTCAGGATGGTTACCGCCCAGCAGTTTGTGGCAGGAGGGGCAGTCGCCGCATGGGGGCAACCCTTCTTTGCGGCAAAGCAGCATGGCCGCAGCGTGCTGTGCGGCTATACGTTTTCCACTGCCGACGGGGCCGGTCAATAGGAGGGCATGGGGAAAACGCCCGCCGTCCCACAGGGCATTGAGGCGAGCGACAAGTGCGTCTTGATACAACAGCGGAAAAGTCATGGGCTACACCTTTTCAAAACGGTCTATATCAGTGACAAAAATGGTCGCACCGCCCACCGGTACTTTCACCGGATAGGTCGTGTACATGCCAACACCATAAGATGCGGCGGAAGGGATGGTATGGGTGCGCGATTTGGAGTGCTCCGAGACAATGGCGATGACCTCATCCACCTTATCGTTATCGGTTCCACACAAAAAGGTGGTGTTGCCGGACATTAAAAAGCCACCGGTTGTGGCGAGGCGGGTCACCTGGAAATTTGCCGCGGTGAGGGCCGATTGTACACGCGAGGCATCCTCGTTTGATACGATTGCAAAAATGAGCTTCATGATAACGCCTCCATTTCTAGTCGTTAAACAGTATTGACAATGCGCACATGTAATAGTTGTTGCATTGCGATTTTTCTGAATCCATCTCAATGCTGAATCAGGTTGACATATTAGCGCAAAAAAACCACGGTAAAATAACTGATTTGCAGTTATTTTACCACAAAAAGAGATGTTATGCCAGCGGACTTTAAGGCAGCAGCGGTCGTGTGATCTAACATTTCACCCGGCATCAGCAAGGCTATGCCCGGTGGACAGGGCGATACCGGCGCGGCGGCGACACGTCCCGATGCATCCGATAATGACAGGTGCTCTGCGGGAGAAAACACGGCACAGCGCAGCGATAGGCGGTATTGCGGCCGGTGGATGGGGCACGGGTGTGATGGTGTTTCGTGCAAGGTGGGCAGCCGTTCTATGAGTTTTGCCACCGGCGTGAGATTGTTTGGCGGCCCGGGGATTAGCACAATGTGACGCGGCGAGCGGTATTCAGCCTCGATACCGCAGTCTTTTAGTAGCGCGCAGGCGGTGCTGCGCTGTCCTTGAGCGAACAACAGCGAAATCCGAACAGGATCGATGTGGGGGTGGTCATTCGCACAGGTCGCCCAGATGCCTTTTTTTAAGGCGCACTCCCGCAAAGGAGCAACGGCTTGCGCCAGTGCTGCGTAGCCGCTTTTAAGTCCCTCCCATTGTGGCAGCAGCAGGTCGGCTGAAAGCATGATCAGGTAGGAGGGTGAAGTAGAGCCGAAAGTGGCCATCCGCCGCCGAGCCTCCTGAGCCAACGTCCCATCTTTTAGGTGCAATAGTGCTGCGCCGGTTAAGGTGGGCAACGTTTTGTGTAACGAGTCGCAGCAGGCGTCAGCCCCAAGGGCCATCGGATGAAGACGATCAAAAAAAATCAGATGTGCGCCGTGGGCATTGTCGACCAATAACGGTTTGCCATAGCTGTGAGCCAGGGTTGCAATAGTTTTTATATCGCACAGTGTACCGAAATAATCCGGACTGGTCAGATAAACGGCCGATACGTCCGGATTTTGCAACAATGCCGTCTCAACCGCCTGCGGTGAGATGCGTGCAGGGGTCTGGACACCGGTGATTTCATCGGGGAACAGCCAAACCGGTTCAAGATTTAAAACTGCTGCTGCGTTGACCGCCGCATGATGTGCCGCACGAGTCATCAGCAGTTTGGATCCCGTCGGGCAATATAATGCCAGCATGGTTTGGATGCACAGGGTGCTGCCGCCGGTTGATAAAAGCGTGGTGCCGCTGCCATAAAGGTTGGAAAAGAGCGCCTCAGTTTCTACCGGCGCGCCCGCACCGTCATAAAGGCAGCCGGTGTCTGGCAGTTCCGTAACATCAAAGGGTGCACAACCATCCAGTGGGGCGGGCAGCAGACCCTTATGGCCCGGCATATGCAGGCGCTCGTATTTTTTATCGAGATAGCGGCCAAGCGCCGTTAAAAGTGGTGGCTTCATCGGGAAAAACTGCGCTTTAGCTTTCGCAGTCGCTCATGACAGGCGATGGCATGATCAACCATTTTGGCCGCTATGGGACGATAGGTGTAGTCGAATTCGCCCAACAGGGTGTCGACTTGTCCATTGAAGCCGCGTTTAAAGCGGTAGAGGCCATACATGTGGTTGCCCGTTTCCTCGAGGTTGCCTGATATGCCCTGAAAATCGTAGACGGTACAATCGGTTTCAATAGCCCAGCGGATCATTTCCCACTGTAAAAGGTAGTTGGGCATGACCTCGCGGTGGCTGTTATCCGAAGCGCCATAGACATAGCAGGTTTTGTCGCCAAAATTGGTGGTGATCGCGCCGGCGATGGCCTGACCTTCATAAAACGCCATATAGAGGCGCGCGTGTGTGCCCAAGGCCTCTAAAAAACGTGCAAAATAGGCGCGTGGGCGCACGGCAAAGCCGTCCCGTTGACCGGTCACAGTCATGAGGCGGACAAAGTCGTCGAGGTGCTCCTCACCGACCACTTTGACGGTGACACCAAATTTGATCGCCTTGCGAAGATTGCGACGTGTCTGCTGTGTGAGATTTGCCAAAAGCGCCGCTTCATCACGGCCGTGGCGGTATAAGCGATAGTTGAAGCGCGCCTGAATACCCTCGAAGCCATCGGGGCCATAGGTGCGAACAAAGCCCATCGTTTTGGCGATATGGCAGAATTTCGTATTATCCTCAGGTGAATCGGGATCCATTTTAAAAACATGCGCGCGATACTTTTTCGCCAGCGCATCCACACCGGATTTAAGCCGGCGCAGCGTCGCCTCATCGTGCAGATCGCAGACAGGACCGCGCGGTGCGTATAAAAAGCAGCTGCCAATCAGCGGTATTTTCTGTATTAAAATCGAAACGGAACCGATAATTTCGCCCTTATCATCACGGCAGACCACCGCTTCAAACGCCCAGTTGTTTTTGACCTTATGCCAACAGCTGCACTGGGTAAAGCTACCCTGCGGATGACTTTCTACGAAGCGATCAAGCGCTTCATATTGATCGGGCTGAAGAATTTCAAAAATACGAAACACATCCTTGCTATTTATTGAACAGTGGGAAAAGGGGATGAATCCTCAATGCCCTCCAGTACGTTTTAACATCTTTATTATGGCATAAAATATTGTTAAATAAAAGGATATTATTCTGTAAACCGGCGAAAATTATGTTATAATAGTCGCAAGTCGGCTATTATAACGTGGATTTATGCGCAATGGCTCACCGCTGAAGCGACCGCCGCCTATTGATGCGCGATTAATACCACTGCGTGCGCTGCACTTGTGTTTAAATGATCATAATATCAACAGGGAGTGAATGACATGAAGAAATCAAAAGAAAAAAGGCGCTATGGATTCAGTATGGTTCTCAAATTGACGGCCGTATTATGTGCAGTTCTGGCGTTGCTGTGTTTTGCGGCACCTTATATGCGCAAAAGTGATGCGCTGCGCACCGCCGGCGAAGCAACGATGAGTGAGATGCGCGCCGCCGCCACCGCCATTTCTTATTATTCCGCACAGCAGATTAGCGGGATGGCGCAAGAGCCGACCATCGACGCTAATTACAAGTTTTTGGCCGGACTGTTGAGCCAGCTGAATACGCAGCAGAATTATCAGAAAAGCTATCTGCTTTACCGAGAGAATAAAACGCTGCGTTGTCTGGTGGATGGCAGCTACCGCGACAATGCGCAGGCAGGAACCGACTACTTTGCCCCGGGTGAGGAGTACCCGATTAAAGATGCTTACAAGCCGGTCAAAACGGTTGTGGACAAAATCTACAATGGAAAGATCACGGGGGGATACACCAAGGAGATTGTCACGCGGCAGGATTTTAACAAGGTTGCGATAGCCTGCTTGCCGATTTATGGAGCCAATCATACAGTGGTAGCTGTGTTGTGCATCGAGACGGATCCCGGAAATACGTCCTATCATATGGTGGGTTCGGTGAACATTTACTATGCCGGTTTGGCTTTTGCAGCCGTTTTGGCAATATGTGTTTTGTTGCTGATGATCGGTCGAAAATATCAGCTGCATAAAGAGCAAAAGAAGGCGGCGAAGGAAGGCCTTGAACAGGAGAATCCGCCGCAGGACAATGTCCCCCAACCGAGCGCGCAGGAAGAGGCGCCCGCCGACGTTGCAATCCAGCAACCCGCTGTGAACGAGGACGAACAGCAGGCTCCGGGCAGCAATATTGATACGCTGCAGTAATCGGACGCTTATGATACAGGAAAAGAGTTTTTTTGATAAAGTTTATGATGTGGTTTGCCGTATCCCGCGCGGCAGGGTGACCTCTTATGGGCAGGTGGCATTGCTCTGTGGCAATCCACGCGCTGCCCGCGCGGTGGGGTGGGCACTACATCAGAATCCGCGGCCCGGGGAAATCCCCTGCCATCGCGTGGTCAACCGCGTTGGGCGGTTAGCGCCCGAGTTCGCTTTTGGCGGTGCTCAGGAGCAGCGGCGTCTGTTGGAGGCGGAACAGGTTGTGTTTTTAGAGGATGGTTGTGTTGATCTCACCAAAACATTTTGGTATGGGGAATAGAGATCTTTGGGTGTAACTTTTTAATTGAATAGTGGCGTTAGCTTTCAGCAAGTTCGATTTTATTCTGCTGATCGTCACGCGCATTTGCTCGAAAACCGTAGAAACTACTGATGTTTCTACGGTTTGTATTATTGTATCCTTTTGGGAAGCCACACTTTTTCATATTTTGGAATATGATGCGGTAAGGAGGTTTTGCCTATGGATAATTCGATTAAAGCGCCCGGGCCTGTTGTGCAGGCGGAGCGCCTTTCTTTAACATATCAGTCGGATGAAGGAGAGATAGAGGCGATACACGACATATCCTTTGCGGTATACGAGGGCGAGATTGTCAGCGTTATCGGTCCTTCAGGCTGCGGAAAATCGACGTTACTGTCCATCGTGTCGGGGTTACTGGAACCCACTTCGGGTCGTGTTGATATTAGCGGCGGTGGCAATATCGGTTATATGCTGCAAAAGGACAGTTTGTTTCCGTGGCGCACCATACGCCAGAATGTAATGCTCGGTGTGGAAATTCGCAGTCAGGATAAAAAGGCCGCTTGTGCCTATGTCGATGATCTATTGCACACGTACGGCCTGTGGGCGTTTAGAGATAGTTTTCCCAGTCAACTTTCGGGCGGAATGCGTCAGCGTGCCGCATTGATTCGCACCTTGGCTGTGCGTCCCAAGCTGTTGTTGTTGGATGAGGCGTTCTCAGCTTTGGACTATCAGACGCGACTGGCTGTGTCCGACGATATCGCGTCGATTATTCGCCGCGAAAAAAAGACGGCCCTGATGGTAACCCACGACATTTCAGAAGCAATCGCCATGTCCAATCGGGTCATTGTCCTATCAAGACGGCCGGCCGTCGTTAAATCGGTGTATGAAATTGAATTTGCGGCGGGGCGCGGCACCCCAATGCAATGTCGTGAGCGCGCGGAGTACCGCAATTATTTTAACAGCATCTGGAGGGATATCGATGTTTATATCTGAAAAGGCGGTTTCGCCCGCGCGTGCAGTGTGGCTCAAAAGGCGGCACCGCGACCGGATGTTTGTGTGGATTACAAAGGTGGGCCTGCTGCTCACATTACTCTTTTTTTGGGAGATCGCTGCGCGCGCCGGCATCATCGACCCATTTATTACAAGCTCTCCATCGCGATTCATGCGCAGTATTGGGAATTTGGCGGCCAGGGGGGCGCTGTGGCGGCATATTGGGGTCACAACATATGAGGCCATTGTCGGATTTTGCTGCGGCACGATTCTAGGCACCATCATTGCCATTGTGCTGTGGGGTTCCGATTTTCTTTGCCGTGTGCTCGAGCCGTATCTCGTGGTACTTAACGCACTGCCTAAAATTGCACTCGGGCCTATTTTTATCGTCTGGATCGGTGCACGCCCGATGGCCATTGTGGTTATTGCGATTTCTATTTCATTGGTGGTCACGGTGCTTGAGGTGCTCGGTGGATTTGTTTCGACCGATCCGGATATGATTCGCTTGGTGCAAACCTTTGGCGCGGATAAATCACAGGTGCTCAGAAAGGTGGTACTGCCCGCTAATCTGCCCACCATTATCAGCTCACTTAAAGTTAACGTGGGCATGTCGTGGGTCGGTGTTATTGTCGGTGAGTTTTTAATTTCCAAGGCCGGACTGGGTTACCTTATTGTCTATGGCAGTCAGGTTTTTCAGCTTGATTTGGTCATGGCGAGTGTCGTTATTTTATCTTTTATTGCCACTTTGATGTATTTTTGCATACAGTATATAGAAAAGTTGCTTTCTCGGCGCAGGGGTGCCATGCGCTGAGTGTTAGGCGGCACTTTATTAATTGGAGGTAGGTCGATGAAAAGCAGAGTGATTTCGGTGATGCTGGCGATGGGTGTTGCCGCTGCCTTGTTTGCAGGTTGTCAGACAAAGCCGACGGACGACCAAAAGGGATCGACAAAAATTACGGTGAGTGAAGTGACCCACTCGGTGTTCTATGCGCCGCAGTACGTTGCCATTTCGCAGGGATTTTTTGAAAAAGAGGGCCTGGAGGTCGAGCTGATCAACGGCCAAGGTGCCGACAAGGTGATGACTGCGGTCGTATCCGGTCAGGTCGATATCGGTTTTTCGGGGCCGGAGGCTGCGATCTACGTCTTAAAAGAGGGCAAGGCCGACTATCCGATGGTGTTTGCGCAGCTGACCAAGCGCGACGGGTCGTTTCTGATTGGGCGCCAGCCCGATGCGGACTTCAATTTTGATAAGCTCAAGGGGACGCAACTCTTGGGTGGACGCAAGGGCGGCGTGCCGTTTATGACGTTGCAATATGTGTTAAGACAACAGGGACTTGATCCGTCAAAGGATTTAAATGTCGACTCCGGCGTACAATTTGCACTGATGGCGGGCGCTTTTGTCGGCGGACAGGGTGATTATGTCACACTCTTTGAGCCGACTGCTTCTGCGGTTGAGCGGGAGGGACAGGGTCATATTTTGGCTTCTATCGGCGAACTCTCCGGTGAAATTCCCTATACGTGCTATTATGCAACCAATAGCTATATCGCAGAGAACCCCGACGTGATTCAGCGCTTCACCAATGCCATCTATAAGGGGCAACTTTGGGTGCGGAATCATTCGGCCGCCGAGGTGGCGCAGGCGATTTCCGAGTTCTTTCCCGATACCGATTTAGTATTGCTTGAAACGGTTTGCCAGCGTCACGCCGATATTGACGCCTTTATGAGTGATCCGCTGCTGCGTCCGGAAGCGCTCGACCGCCTGCAAACGGTGATGGAACAGGCCGGGGAGTTGGATGGTCGCGTCGATTATGACAAGCTGGTGGATACCACCTTTGCGCAAAAGGCGATCGAAACAATTGAATAAAGATATAATGGGTCAATAGAGCAGACGCAATTCAATTTTAATCTGCCCAATTTAAAGAGGCCCTGGCAATTGCCAGGGCCTCTTTTCACAGCATACAAGATGCTTATCGGTTTAAAAAGTCATAGGTAAACTGTGCTGCAATGGCTGCACCGTGGTGCAGGGCGTCCTCATCCACAGTAAAGCACTCGTGGTGATTAGAAAGCTCGGAGCCGGGCACCTTGACGCTGCGTGCGCCGATAAAGCCGTAAACACCGGGGGTTTCGTCCATCAAAAAGGAGAAGTCCTCCGAGCCGGTCAGCTTTTCAAAGTCGACGAGAATCTCCTCACCAAACAGTTTGGTTGCAGCGTTGCGCCCAAGTTCGACCAATTCTGCGTCATCGTTGATGACGGCGTTGCACAGGTACTGATAATCGAGTTGGGCTGTGCAGCCATAACAAGCTGCTGTTTGTTCGGCAATGCTGCGGATACGTGCCTCGACTGTGTTGCGAAACGCGCGGCTGAAAGTACGTACTGTGCCGTCCATGCGAACATGATCAGCAATGATATTGGAACGTTGTCCGCCGTCAAAGGTGCCGACGGTGACGACCAGCGCATTGAGCGGGTCGTTAGCGCGGCTAGACACCGACTGTAAGTTCATGATAATGGCAGCCGCAGCGACGATGGCGTCGTTGCCCAGATGCGGCGCCGAGCCGTGGGCGGCGGTGCCCTTGACTGTCAGTGTAAAAACGTCGGCCGAAGCCATGCGTTCACCGCACTGCAAGCTGAAGCGGGGGGCATCTACCTGCGACCAAATATGCATGCCGAACACGGCATCCGCATCTTTCATCAGGTCTTTTGCAATATACTGCTTAGCGCCCTGCGCGACCTCCTCGGCGGGTTGGAAGAAAAACTTGACGGTTCCGGCCAGTTCGTTTCGCAACTCCGACAGAATTTTGGCGGCGCCCAGCTGCATGGAAATGTGGCAATCGTGGCCACAGGCATGCATCTTGCCCGCATTTTTAGAGGTAAAGGGCAGGTTGGTTTTTTCATTGACGGGCAAGCCGTCAATGTCTGCACGCAGCACGACGGTTTTGCCCGGCTTTGCACCCTTTAATATGCCGATGCAACCGGTCAAGCCCTCATACGTTACAACTTCAATGCCGTCAATGGCGTTCAAGCGTTCCACGATATCTGCGGTGGTGTTCACCTCTTGCAGAGACAGTTCGGGGTGCGCATGAAAATGGCGACGCTGCTCAATGATATAGCCGTCATATTTTTCGGAAAGCGCTTTTATGTTAATCATGGCGAAACCTCACTTTTCATTTGCTTTTTCAACGAGAAAGTCAGCCGCAAACTGTGCATACAGCGCCGCACCATGATGCAAAGCATCCTCATCCACAGTAAATTTATCGTTGTGGTTGGAGTAGATGATGCCTTTTTCGGGGTTGAGAGCGCCGATAAAACCATAAAAACCGGGCACCTTTTCGGCGAGGACAGAAAAATCTTCCGATCCGGTTAGTTTGGGCATACTCGCGAGGATTTCTTCACCGTAAAGCTTGGTTGCGGCGTCACGCGCGATGCGTGTAAGGTCATCGTGGTCATTGATGACCGGACCGAGTTCCGAGCGGTAATCCAGCGTCGCCTCGCAACCGAGTGCTTCGGCTGTGCAGGTGATAATTTTTTCAATCTTTTTTTTGATCGTGGCGCGGAATTCACGCGAGTAGGTGCGGATGGTACCCTCCATCTCGACGTGGTTGCCAATGATGTTAAAGCGTTGCCCACCCTTGACGGTGCCGATGGAGAACACCAACGTATTAAGCGGATCATTCACACGACTGACAAAGGTTTGCAGGTTCATGATGACCGAGGCAGCTGCGACAATGGCGTCGTTGCCCAAATGCGGGGCCGACCCGTGCGCGCTGGTGCCCTCGATGGTGATTTTAAAGTTGTCACAGGAGGCCATGCGCCCGTCCGGCTCAAGGCTCATGAGCGGTGCGTTTAGTGTGCCCCAAATGTGCATGCCAAAAATTGCGTCGATGTTATCAAGTACGCCGTTGTCCACATAATATTTTGCGCCGTGGCAGGATTCTTCAGCGGCCTGAAAAAGAATTTCGACATCGCCGCAAAGATCATCCTTGACGTCGTTAAGGATTTTCGCTGCGCCAAGTAGCATGGCCATATGTGCGTCATGGCCGCAGGCGTGCATTTTACCTTTGTTTTGAGAAGTAAAGGACAACCCGGTTGTTTCGACGCTGGGCAACGCATCAATGTCGGCGCGCAGCATGACGGTTTTACCCGATTTTCCACCCTTGATGTGCCCGACGAGACCGTTATAATCCGAGAAAGTGGTCGTTGGAATTCCCATTTCTGCAAGGCGTGCGCACAGGGCCTTGGTCGTTTCCACCTCTTCAAAAGAGAGTTCGGGACGTGCATGAAAATAGCGGCGCTGTTCGATGATATAATCGTCGTATTTTTCAGCCAGTTGTTTAATATCCATCTGCCTAATTCCTTTCTTAAAAAAATAAATCAAGAGCGCGGTGCGCATACCTTTATGGCACCGCTGCCGCGCCCAACACCGTTATAATAGATTGACGAAGAAGCCGGCAATAAAGACGGAGGTGATTGTAACGGTTACAAATCCGCCGACGATCATCTGCGGGAGCATCAGATCCATGAGATATTTGTGTTCCTGCTCATTCTCGGCCAAGGCCTTGATCGATTCCTCGGTGAGAATGTAGTTGGGGGGGAATCCGTACAGCGCGGTGAGCGAAGTGGCGAACGCCATCTCCCAACTTACGCCCAGCAATTTGCCGACAACGATGGAGAGCACACCCATGCCGGTGACACCGATCACGATGATAATGAGCATCGGGCCTATGCAGGAGGCCAGCATTTCGGGTGTGGCGTTCTTCAGACCGTCAAAGACGTAGATCATCAGCATGAACATCAAAAAGCCGTAGGAGCCCGCCTTTTGCAGCGAATTTTTATCCAAAAATCCGATTTCAGTGAACACAATACCGAGAATCAGCGTGATAACGGCTTGGTTGACCTTGCCGCCGGTGAGTGCCGAAAGGCGGTTGGCCAGGTAGGCGACAGCCAGCAGCTTCATCAGGATGAATGCGGTCGAGGAATATTTTTCGGGCATGGGGGGAAGCAGGCGTTTCTTGGGCGCATCTTCCACTTTCATATTGCCGACATTCGCATCGATAGCACTGACAGCGGCGGCGGTTTTAACGTCGCCCTTGCGAAAAGAAGTCAGCAGCTTGCGCCCTTCCTTTTTAAGCAGGATCGCGGTGAGCGGATAGCCGACAAAACCCTGAATGCAGTACATGGCAATGGCCAGCACCGACGCAGTCATCAGACCCTTTTCAGCGGCGGCCGCCTGCATGATGGTTGCGGCGACAATACCGCCGGTGAGGGGGGGAAGACCTGCGATGACATATTCGCGCCCGGCGATCGGCATGGCAACAAACCAACAAAGCACCATCATACCGACCAAGCCGGCGAGGGTGATGCAGATGATTTTCCACTGTTCAAGCAGCTGCTTGATGCTGATAATGGTACCCATGTGGGTGACGCACAGCATGATGACAATCAACCCACCGAGGGGTGGGCCAAGACCTGCTTGGGCGACGATATCTTTCGGGAAGAAAGTCCAGAAACCCAGCAGGAATAGACAGGCGATGACGAATACCGATGGGATCCAAGCCTTGGATTTGGTTCCGATAAACTCGCCTAAGTAATAAATGGCGGCCAGAATCAGAAATGCTAATAAGCTGTTCATATGCGCTCCTCCTTTGAAATTTGGTTTCTATTGCGTATGCTGCCTTAAAGCGCACCGCGTAAAACGCAGCATGACGTGCCATAAAAGGACTACCAAATTTTCACAATTGATGATCCGTGTGTGAAGTTTTTTGGTCATAAAAAATTTATATTTTTGCAAAAGGACTTTTATATATTGTACATCATAATTTAACATTCGCAAAGCAAGAATTTAATAATTGGCACACAGTATAAAATTATTATCATAATTGACAATAACATACACCCGTAAACAAGTACTACTGATCGAATTAAACAAACAGCGATGCTTAACACATGGTTGAAAATATCATATCGAACAAATAAAGAACCGCAAAAGTGAAGATACACTTATTGCGGTTCTTTATATTTCGGAAAATAAGGCTTGTGGGGCGTAGTGGAGACCCTGCAATTCTTATTTTATTTTTTAAAAGCTGTCGTGAGTGCGACAATGGACAGCCAAATCAAAACAATGACGAGAAAGACGCCGGCCATTCCTTGCGTTGCAATCGGCAACACATCGATCAAAGCTTGAACGTTCATTTATTTATGCCCTCCTTATCGCGCGACTAGGCTCAAAATCATACCGCCCGCAATGACCGAAGCAATTTGCCCCGAGACGTTTGCGCCAATGGCATGCATGAGCAAAAAGTTTTGGTTATCCTCCTGCTGGCCCATTTTGTGTATGACACGTGCCGACATGGGAAAGGCGCTGATGCCGGCCGCGCCGATCATAGGATTCACTTTGTCCTTTAAGAAGAGGTTTAGCACCTTGGCAAACAAGACGCCACCCACTGTGTCAAAGATGAAAGCGACCAAGCCAAGACCTAGAATCATCAACGTTTCAGGGGTTATAAACAGGTCAGCGCGCATCTTGGATGCAACCGTCAATCCCAAAAATAGTGTGATCAGATTGGCTAAAACATCCTGCGCCGTTTGCGACAAGCTGCCGAGAACACCGCATTCGCGCACCAGATTGCCGAACATCAAAAAGCCGATGAGCGCCACCGAGCGGGGCGCTGCGATACCTGCAATGATCGTGACAATGATGGGAAATAGAATCTTTACCCGCTGAGAAACGCTATCCGGCGCATATTTCATACGGATGCGGCGTTCCGATTTGGTGGTGATGAGACGAATAATCGGCGGTTGTACAATCGGTACCAGCGCCATATAGGAGTAGGCGGCCACCATAATAGCGCCGATGTAATTACTCCGAAAAAAGTTTGCCACAACAATAGCAGTGGGGCCGTCGGCTGCACCGATGATGGCGATCGAAGCGGCGTCCTTCAAATCAAACCCCAAAAGGACAGCAAAGCCGAGGGTGAAGAAGATGCCAAACTGCGCAGCGGCGCCGAATAAGAGCATCTTGGGACTTGCCAGTAGCGGGCCGAAGTCGATCATCGCGCCAATGCCGATAAACAGCAGCAATGGAAACAGCTCATTGGCGATACCTGCGCGAAACAGCACATCAATCGCGCCTTCCTCCAACTCGCCGTTGTAAAACTGGTCGATGACGCCGGAGAAGGGGAGGTTGACTAAAATGGCGCCAAAACCCATTGGCAGCAGCAGCGTGGGCTCCATCCCTTTTTTGATGGCGAGGTAAATCAGTAGGCCGCCGATGATCCACATAAGGACCTGTTGCGGTGTAACCGCCATTAAATTTCCCAGAATTATCATTGCAATTCCTCTTTCTGCATAGTGTTGTCTGCTTATGGCCAACAAAAAAGACTTTTGCCACCACACGCGACAAAAGTCTTGCTTTTTAATTCGTGCGCGGAAGGGGTTCCCCTCGTACTGACGCGCTACGCCACATCAAAAAACGATGCAAGCTACTCCCTTTTATTTGGTACAGTATAGCTTCATATTATGGAAATGTCAAATATAGCATGTCCAAAACTTACAAAAAAATGCAATAGTGTTTCCGATATATCGGAAATTTAAAGTGTAAAATCACAAAATGCGTACAGAAAACAGCAAAAGAAAAACCGCCGAATTTCGGCGGTTTAAAGATTCAATCAAACTTTGAAGATGACGGCCTGACTGCCCTCCGAGGGCGCATTAAACTCGTAGGAATTCCCAGGTAAAATCGCATTTAAAGTGATGCCGGCGATTGCGGAAAGTGCCAGTCCCGAAAGGGTGACCGAGGCACCTGCAACAGCAAAGGTGATACCGCCAATAGCATCAAAACCCAGTGCTGACACCAGAATGACCGCGGCGATAATCAAGTTGCGTGAGACGGTGAAATCGACCTGATTTTCGACGACATTACGAATGCCGATAGCGGAAATCATGCCGTAAAGAATCAGTGAAACGCCGCCGATGATTGCAACAGGAATGGTGTTGACCAAACCGGCGAACTTGGGAAAAAAGGACAGTAATATCGCTGAGACAGCTGCAATTCGGACAACGCGCGGGTCATAAACTTTTGTGAGCGCCAAAACGCCGGTATTTTCCCCGTAGGTCGTGTTGGCAGGGCCACCAAAAAGCGCCGAGAGTGAAGTGGCGAAGCCGTCACCGAGCAGTGTGCGGTGCAGGCCCGGCTCGTGGATATAATTTTTGCCGGTCGTAGCCGAAATAGCTGAGATATCGCCGATGTGCTCCATCATCGTGGCGAGCGCAATCGGCATAATGGTGATGATGGATGAAGCATCAAACTTGGCCAGCATCAAAGGTGCCGCGGCGATGATCCGTTGCTCAGCGATGACCGCCGTAAAATCGACGGCATTGGTTAGCAAAGCAACGATATAGGAAACGGTAATGCCCAAGATGATGGGCACGATTTTAATCATACCCTTGCCCCAAATATTGCAGACGATAATGGTGCCCAGCGCAATCAATGCAAGCAACCAGTTGGATGCGCAATTTTTAACGGCCGAAGGCGCCAGAATGAGCCCGATAGAGATAATAATGGGGCCGGTGACAACCGGGGGAAAGTAGCGCATCACCTTTTTTGCGCCAAATGCGCGGATAAAAGCGGAACATAAAATATAGACGATGCCGGCGCAAAATACGCCGCCACAGGCATAGGGGAGCATTTCGGCGTTTGGCCTGCCGTCGATCATCGGTGCAACAGCGAAATAGCCGCCTAAAAAGGCAAAGGAAGAGCCGAGAAAAACCGGCACCTGACCCTTTGTGAGAAAGTGGAACAACAGGGTGCCCAAGCCGGCCATCAGCAATGTGGTGGAAACATCAAGTCCGGTGAGTAGTGGTACTAAAACAGTGGCACCGAACATGGCGAAGGTGTGTTGGACGCCGAGAATGAGCATTTTGGGCCACCCGAGCTGCCGCGCATCGAAAAGACCCGCGTCGCCGATGTCTTTTGTTTGTTCACGCATCAAAATTTCTCCTTTTACATCTTCCGTTTATAACAGGTTTTATAAGGCAAGTACGGCGGTTGTTTGGCTGCCCTTTTCAGCCTTTTGCAGGTGCAGCCTACTACACGTTTTCGGCCAAATGCGTTGCGCTTTAAAAAAGGCTGAACCTAGGCAAGCCGAACTCAATCCACAAAAAAAGCATCCATGGCTTCATAAAAAAGCCAAGATGCTGACAGTGAAAATGGGGAAAGCACAGAGAACAACATCCTCATTTGATGGCGCATCATGTGACTCCCTCCTTTTCAAAAACGCGGACTAATTTTTGTCTGCGTCTTTCTTGCTGCACAATATCATACCAAAACCAAACGCATTTTGCAACGATTTTACCTAAAAATCTTTTGGAAAACCGTAGTTTTTGTTCATGCATAAAGTAAAAGTGATTTAGAAAGAAATTTGTTGCTGTCGCACACAATGGAGGTTCTTTAAAAGCTTGGTCTGAGAATGCTCAATCATGCGATCACCACGCGTGCAATGTGTGGCGAAAAATTGTGTTTTATATGCCCAAAAGCGCTGTTGCAAAATTAATTTTACAACAGCGCTTTTCAATTTCGATAAAGTTACATCTTATCGGGGTTTGGAAACCCGATAAACGCAATAAAGGTCAAATCGGTATTGCCGGTGTTGACCAAGCTGTGCTTTTCACCGCTGCGGCACAGGGTGGTATCCCCCACAGAAACCTTGACAGCGGTGCCGTTGTCGTGATACGTCCCCTCACCAGCCACAATCAGGTAAACCTCATATTCGTCGTTGTGGGCATGTTCGGCGACCAAGGCACCTGGTGGCAGCGTGATCTGAGAAAGTAATTTACCGGCACCTAGCAGATCTTTTTTCGGCACAATTTCAAGCTTGTTAAAATCGGGTGTACCTGCTTTCTGTGCGCGAACAGGCGTGGATTGACGTTCAGAATAACGATAGATCATATCATCTCACCTCTTAAAGATTGGGAAGAATGGGGTTGGGGTTGGTGGTAACGCCGATTTCCTTTAGCGTTTCACCGTTGCGCAACAGACGGGCCATAACCACAAAGCGCTGCCTGTCGCTTGAGCCGTATGCTCTGGTGCAGGTGGACATCGTCAAGATCTTATCGCTGGTGGTGACTTCGACATCAAAGTTGTGGCGACTGCGCGCCTTGGCGCCGCTGATGATAGCGGAGAAGTCTGTGTCGGTGGGGTTGGGCTCAATATAGTTAAACGAAATATCGGTATAGAAAGCTGCAAAAATGACCCAAGTCATCTCCTGTGACTCGGTGGAGAACCAGAGGTAGGGGTTGGCTTTGGCGACGTTGAGGTAGTGGTATCCGGTCAACTGGCCAAACATCACATCGCTGGCACTGCCGATGCGCGGCGCCGCCGAATAGTTGGTCCAGTTGTGCCCGAACAGTACGGTGTTTTTAGAAAGACCGGCAGACCCTGTTCCGAATTTACAGGTAGAACCCGCGTAAATAACGCCATTTCGGCTGGTTTGTCTATAAATATTTTTATCCAAATAGTAATGCGCATCGTAACCGCTGGCACTTTGCAAAATAGGGTAGTTGATGTTGGTGCCCGGAATCTTCAGCCAAGCCTTCACGTCGGTATTAATTTGCTTGTAGCTTGGGAGGTTGGCCTTTCCGCTGGCACCCATATTGGCCGGGTTAAAGGTTGCTGTTGGCGTGCTCGAAGCAGTTAAAGGGGCAGAGGAAGAGGTGGCGACGTTGCTCGAGGATACCAAAGAAGAGGAGGAGGCTTCCGAGGAGGATTCGGGCGTGCTTTCAGAGACATCAGAGGAGGATGACAATGCGCTGCTCGATTCCGAGATGCTGGAAGAGACGCTATTGACATCACTTTTCTTTAAAAGCGATACGCCGATACTGACAGCGACAATGAATATCAGCAACGCAAGGGCGATGATGATGACGGAGGACACAGGCGACTTTTTTGCCATACGGTTCTTTGCCATAGTTTTACTTCACCTCATAATGAAATTTTCTATTAGCCGTTAAAAGGCATTTATGGACACAGTATAGCACAATTTTATATCTATGAAAAGTGAAAAAAGAATATAATTCGTTCTGCAACCATAACAAGTGCGTCCCCATTGAAGATTTTGTCGAAGTTTGGGGGCGTCAGATTAAAAGGTTTTTCTGAACAGCCCATTTTACGGTGCTACTCAATACAATAGCGCCCCTCGTTTTGTTGAGCGGCGCCGATTATTAAGGTTGTATTTTGAATATGGCCAAGTGGGTTATACCGCTTCTTCATCATTTTTTGCTGAAAATACCCAGTGGCGTTGAATGTTAAAACTGGCAAAAAACAGCGAAGTATCCACGATGACTTTGGACAGAACAGAACTGCCGCCAATGATGAGCGTTAAACCCCAAACGCCGGCCCATGAGAGGAGAAACTGGAAAAAGCAAAGCACATAATAACGCGGCAGGGCGTGGGAGAGTGTGCGGTTGCTACAAAATACAGCTTTTCGGTTAAACATAAAGTTGGCGATAGAGGAGACCGCACGGGAAACGATTGTGGCAATCAGCACCCGCTCGCGCAAGGGCATCGCTGCGAGCAGTGTGATGGTTAGCCAATAGCACCCCAAATCCAATGCGGTGCTGGCCACCGACGAAAATGCAAATGCAAATATGAGCTTGAGGATGCTCAAGGAATCAAAAATAGCGCGAAAATGCGAACTGGCATTTTCCTCAATATAGATGGTTTCTATTTTAACTTCTCGTATTGGTATGCACAGTTTATTTGACACAAGCAGCATATTGGTTTCAAAATCGAACCGTTCCCCCGCTAAATTCAACATGTCGGGCAACATTTTGCGTGGGATGGCGCGCAATCCAGTTTGTGTATCGGAAAAATTTTGCTTGCAAATCAGTTTAAATATAAAGGCGGTGATGCGGTTTCCTAAACGGCTGCGGGCGGGCACATTCGCCTGCGAAAAATCGCGTACGCCCAAAATCAAAGCGGTGTCATCTTGCGCCAGCGCCTTGGCCAGTGCTTCCACATCCTCGGGTCGGTGCTGGTTGTCACCGTCCACTGTCACCGCGCCGACGCAG
Organism: Candidatus Fimivivens sp.; assembly: GCA_047974975.1. Lineage (GTDB taxonomy): Bacteria > Bacillota > Clostridia > Oscillospirales > Ruminococcaceae > Yanshouia. The sequence goes on along the minus strand of JBKECV010000003.1, from coordinate 67,438 downwards.
CACGAGCAATGCTCCAGAATATAAGCAAAAGCGGTTTTAAGTGCGCGGCCTTTGCCGCAGTTTATTTCGTGAGTCAATACGGTGCATTCGGGGAAAGCGGCAATCGTATCAAAATAATGTGTTTTATCTTGGTCACTGCCGTCGTTGACCACAATAAGATTACAAAACCCGTGTGCAATCAGGCCCTCTACGACGTTGAGCAGCTTATCATCGGGATTTAGAGAGGGGATTACCAAAGCGATTTTATTTAAAAGAGATGCTGCCATTAAACCCTCCTATGCTTAAAGACCATATGCGGTGCAGGGGTGCCTGTACACACCAACTGTCTAGGGAACAGTCTATATTGTACCACAACACACATATATAATGTGGTGCGTTTCATCATTTTAGTTGCGTTGCATCATAATCAATCTTTGGGAACGAAATTGTTTTGTTCAAATTGACCTGTGATCTTGGGTTAGATCATAAGCGACAAATTTAGGATATGTCAACAGTTTCATTGCATTTTGCAAGGTGGATTTTTTAGGAAGATGCCCGGTAAGAGGAACAAAAAAGTATAAAATGCGCTTATAAAGCTGAATTATGCCGTCAAGGGTCGTATGAAAAAAGATGTTGTGAAGCGAAATTAACTATTGATTTTTTTGTGCTTGCCACTTATAATGGAATAAAAGTGGTGAAGAGTGGTAAATTAGGGTGTACATTCCCTTTATGTGGTGAAAGGAGGAAGCGCAATGCTCATTGGCGAATATCGACATAGCATTGATGCCAAGGGCAGAGTCAGCTTTCCTGCTAAACTGCGTGAAGATTTAGGCGACACTTTTATCATCACCAAGGGGTTGGACAACTGCTTGTTTGTCTATCGCATGAGCGAGTGGAACAAGCTGGTGGAACAGACAGCCTCGCTTCCCGTCAGTAAGGCCCGCGCCATACAACGGTTTATTTTTGCGGGTGCGGTGTGCGCCGAGCCGGACAAACAGGGGCGTGTTCTTATTCCGCAGGCGTTGCGGGAGTATGCGCAGGTCACCGGAGAGGTGGCGGTTGTGGGTGTTTCAAACCGGGTTGAGATTTGGGACGCCGCCAGATGGGATAAATCCAACGCCGAGTTGACCAGCGAGCTGGTAGCCGAAGCGATGGATGAACTCGGCTTTTAAAGGAGCATTGCAAAATGGCATTTTCACACAAGCCGGTTCTGCTTAACGAAACGATAGAAAGCCTGGCTATTAAGCCTGATGGCATCTATATAGACGGCACAGCGGGTGGCGCCGGCCATTCCGGCGAGATTGCAAAGCGCCTAACAACCGGCAGACTTATCGCCGTCGACAAGGATCCGGACGCTATTGCCGCCGCTCGTGCGCGGTTGGCACCTTTTACTTGCGCCACAGTGGTGCAAAATGACTTTCGCCACATTGGTGAGGTGGCGCGTGCGCTGAATATCGAAAGAGTGGACGGCGTGCTGTTGGATTTAGGTGTATCCTCCCATCAGCTCGACGCCGTTGAGCGCGGCTTTTCCTACCACAACGAGGCGTTGCTGGATATGCGGATGTCACAATCCGGCATGAGCGCCAAAGATGTCGTGAACACCTATTCTGAGCGTGATCTTGCGCGCATTTTGCGAGAATATGGCGAGGAGCGATTTGCTGTTCGCATTGCGCGGGCCATTGTGGCCACCCGTGAAAAGGCTGAGATCCGGACAACTTTAGAGTTGGCAGACATTATAAAACAAGCAATTCCCGCAGCGACACGGCGCGAGGGCGGTCATCCGGCCAAACGCAGCTTTCAGGCAATTCGAATCGAGGTCAATGGAGAGCTGGCTTCCTTGGATTGCGCACTTGACAATGCTTTTGAGCTGCTTGCATTGGGTGGAAGACTGTCAGTGATTACCTTTCACTCGCTTGAGGATCGTATTTGCAAGCGCCGATTCGCTACTTTTGCACAGGGATGTACCTGTCCCGTGGATTTTCCCGTTTGTGTGTGCGGCAAAACACCGCGGGGCAGGCTTATCTCCAAAAAACCTAAAACAGCGGGTGTGGATGAACTCGCACAAAACAATCGCAGTCACAGCGCAAAGTTGCGCGTCATTGAAAAAATCAAGGACGCATAATATCGGGCGTATCCAATCGCACCAATATTATGATAAAGAGCCTCGGCGAGGAGGATGAACAGCGTGGCAAAAGGAAGTTCAGCTTATGACTTTGAAAGGCTGGAACAACACTATACTGCTTCAGGTGCACCTAAAGTGAAGCAGCCGCCTGAGCTTCGGGTGGTTGAAAATCGCAATGCCGGTTCTAATGCGGTCATGTTTCGCGGTGTTGCAATTTTTGTATTGGTCCTTGGCATTGTATGTGCCATTCTTTATAACAACATGCTGCTCACTGAACTGACCAGCCAGATTGAAGATACCGAAGCACAATTCGAAATGCTCAAAAATGAAAGCCGTCTGATGAATGTGGAGCTTGAAAGTAAAACGTCGCTGCGCGCTGTTGAGGAAATTGCGGAAAATCAACTGGGCATGGCCAAGGTTGAGGGCTATCAGGTTCAGTATATCGATCTGGGCGCGGGTGACCGTGTTGTGTTGGCACGCGCACCGCAGTTGAATGTGATAGATCAGATTCAACTGGCATATTGTTCCGTTTTGGAATACCTTGGATTTTAAGAAAATAGACTATTTAATGCCCGCAGCTATTTTCAAGTCATTTAGCGGCGGTGCAGTAGCGCATAAAAATGCAATAGAGTGAAAACGACGGAGAGTTAAGTCAGATGCCTTAGCTCTTTGTTTCTTTTCACAGCACATTCGACGGTAATCGTCAGGAGGCAGCATGGCAAAACCGGTGGGCAGTAATTCAATGAAAATAAAACTCAATATTGTTCTGGCCGTTCTGATTGTGCTTGGGTTTTGCAGCTTAATCGGCAGGCTTTATTATCTTCAGCTTGTGGATTTTGAAGAAAACCGAGCAAGAGCGCTGCGCCAGCAGCTGCGCCCCACAACTATTGCAGCTCAGCGCGGTACCATCTATGACCGCAACATGAAAACGCTGGCGGCTTCGGCCACAGTTTGGGCCGTTATCATTTCGCCGGCCGAAATCACTTCGGACGAGGAGCTCAACAAAATTGCAGATTTTCTGGCGCCACTTTTGGAGATTGATCGCGAGAAAATCATTCAGCGCGGACAAAAAAAATCCAGTTATTACGAAATTATCAAGCAGCGCATAGAAAAGGAAGAAGCTGACCAAATAACGGCCTTTTCACTGGACAACAATCTCAGCTGCATCCATCTGATTGAAAACACCAAGCGCTATTACCCCTATGGCAGTTTGGCTTCCACGGTGCTCGGCTTCACGACCAATGACAACATCGGGGCCTACGGACTTGAATCCAAATATGAAAAAATGCTTTCGGGCACTCCGGGTATGATCGTTTCGGCCAAGAACGCCAAAAGTGGCAATATGCCGTCCTCTTACGAGCGGCAGTACGAACCGGTGGATGGCAATTCGTTGGTGTTGACCATCGATGAGGTTGTGCAGCACAGCTTGGAACGACATCTTGAAACGGCGGTCATCGAGCACAACGTACAAAACCGTGCAACCGGCATTGTCATGGATGTCAACACCGGTGCGATTTTGGCCATGGCCACAAAACCGGATTTTGACCCGAATGCGCCCAACGAAATATACGATGAAAGAACTCGCGCCGAGGTTGAGAATTTTGCCAATGACCCGGTTGTGCTTGAAAAGCTGGCCACAATCACCGATGGTGAGCAACGCGCCGAGGCGCTGGAGAAAGCCCGCAGGGAGGCGCTTGGCAAGGCGCAGTTTGAGCAATGGCGCAATAAGGCGATCTCGGATCCTTACGAGCCGGGCTCGGTGTATAAAGTTATTACAGCGGCGATGGCGTTGGATTTAAATGTTGTCAAACCGACGGGGCAATATTTCACCTGCCCGGGATTTCACATTGTGGCCGGACGGCGCAAAGCTTGCTGGAAAGCGGCCGGACATGGCACCATCAACTTTACCGAAGCTGTTAAATTTTCTTGCAATCCGGCGTTTATGATGGTCGGTGCATTGGTTGGTCCGCAGAACTTTTACGATTATTTTGACCGCTTCGGCCTCAGGGAGACGACCCGCATTGACCTTCCGGGTGAAGCCACCGGTATTTTTTACGATTATGATACGCTGGCCAAAGAGTCGGGAGAAGAACTGGCATCCTCTGCTTTTGGGCAGACTTTTAAAGTGACGCCGATCCAGATGGTCGCAGCCGTTTCAGCTGCGGTCAATGGGGGCAAGCTGATGCAACCTTATGTGGTTAGCCAGGTGCTCGATCCCGAGGGCAATGTCATCTCCACCACCGAGCCGGTTGTTAAGCGACAGGCGATCAGCGAAGAGACCTCCAAGGTGATCGGCGGTATTATGGAGCATGTGGTCGGTGATGCCGATGGCTCAGGCCGCTTTGCTTACGTGCCCGGATACCGCGTCGGCGGTAAGACCGGAACGAGTGAGAAGCTCGACGCCAAAGAGGACGGCGAGGTCACCAAACGTATTTCGTCTTTTTTGGGTATTGCACCCGCCAACGATCCACAAATTTGTGTTTTGGTGCTTTTGGATGAGCCGCATATGCAAAACGTCTACGGTTCTATCATTGCAGCACCGATTGTCGGTGCCATCATGGCCGACGTGATGCCCTACTTAGGGGTTGAGCCGCAGTATAATGAAAAAGAGCTCGCCGAGTTGGAGGTGGAAGTGCCGTCACTCTCGGGTCAATTGGTGCACGATGCCATCGCCATGCTCAATGCCAAAAGCCTGAAATATAAAATGGTCGGCGAAGGCACAACGGTGATACGGCAACTGCCTGCGTCCGGAGAGGTTTGCCCCAAGGGGAGCACCGTCATACTCTATACCGACCAAGAAGCGCAAAGTGGCAGCATCACTGTGCCCAACGTCTTAGGATTGTCAGCACAGCAGGCCAATCGCACGTTGCTTAATGCAGGGTTAAATATCCGGCTTGCCGGAGATGACATTGAAAATGCACAAAGCATGGCCGTCAATCAAGACCCCGCACCCGAAACAATGGTGGAGGCAGGCGCAGTGGTAACAGTCACCTTTGCGGCACCAAACTAACCCTTTGGGCAGGCAACTTTTGAAAGGAGAGATGCGCAATGAAGCTTTCTCAATTATTCAATGATGTTAAAATTGATGCGTCACTACCCGATTTAGAGGTGCGACACATCTGTGCCGATACACGCCAAGTGGTGCCCGACGCCGTGTTTTTCTGCTTGGACGGGTTTACGCATGACGGACACGACTACGCCCAAAAAGCGTTGGAACTGGGCGCGGCTATGGTGGTGGCCCAACGCGACTTGGGGTTGGGCGAGAAGCAACTTCTCACACCGGACACCCACGAAGCTTATTCCATTTGTTGTGCGAATTTGTTTGGAAATCCGCAGAAAAAAATTAAACTGGTGGGGGTTACCGGCACCAACGGAAAGACGACCGTCACCCATCTGATACGTGATGTACTTGAGGGGCTTGGCCACAAAACAGGGTTGATCGGCACCATTGAAACCGATGTGGGCGGGATGCACTTTCCCGCTAAATATACAACCCCTGAGCCGCTGACATTCTACGCGTTGTTGGAGCAGATGGTTCAAGCCGGTTGCGCGTATGCCGTTATGGAGGTTTCTTCGCACGGATTGGATCAAAAGCGCGTTGCCGCCTGCCGGTTTGCAGTGGGTGTTTTCACCAATTTGACGCAGGATCATCTGGACTATCACAAGACAATGGAAGCTTACTATCAGGCCAAAAAAAGCTTGTTTGCACTCTGTGATAAAGCGGTGGTCAATATCGACGACAGCTACGGCAAGCGGCTGTTGAGCGAAATTTCTTGTGAGGCTAAAAGTTTTTCTACAGCGCTCAATGAGGCGGATTATACTGCTAAAAGTATCGAAATGCGTGTCGAGGGCACGTCGTTTGCCTTTGTGGGAAGTGGGCGCATTGCGCGCGTCAAATTTCCGGTGCCGGGAGAATTTTCGGTTTCGAATGCGATGGCGGCGATCGCAACCTGTTTAGCGCTTGGGCTGGATTTGCAAAAAACAGTGACGCTTCTGGCTGCCAGCCGCGGTGTTCCGGGGCGCTTTGAGGTGTTGGATACCAAGACGCCGTATACCGTGATACGCGATTATGCGCATTCGCCGGATGCCATCGAAAAAATATTGCAGGCCATCAGAGCGGTGACCGATAAAAAAATTATGATTCTGTTTGGTTGTGCCGGCAATCGCGATCGAAAAAAGCGCCGATTAATGACCGAAGCCGCAGCGCGGTTGGCCGATTTTGTGGTGTTGACTTCAGATAATCCAAGGGGCGAGGATCCGGTTCAGATCATTGAGGATGCCAAACCGGGTTTACTTGAACATAATGTGGATCATATTATCATACCCGACCGCTACCAAGCCATTAAATGGGCGCTTGAAAATTGCGGCGCGGGGGATACGCTGCTGTTGGCGGGAAAGGGTCATGAAGATTACCAAGTATTGGCACATGGTACCATTCATTTTGACGAACGGGAAATTGTTGCCGAGTTGTTGGAAGAATAAACGGAGGAATAAAAGCGGTGCAAAAGCTAAAGCTATCGCGGATTGCCCAAATATTGGCGGCCCGTATTTCCTATGATGCAGATATTTGCGAGATTGTAACCGATTCACGCAAGGCGAAATCGGGCACACTATTTGTCGCTATTTGTGGTGAAACCTTAGACGGTAACCGGTTTGCTGCTTCAGCGCTGGAAAATGGAGCCGAGGCGGTGGTGGTCGACACGCTTTTTGAGGGAGTCGATCCGGATAAGGCGATTGTTGTTCCCGATACCAAGCGCGCATTTATTCAGCTGGGCGGGCTGTATCGCGGCCTTTTTGATATCCCATTCATCGGCGTGACAGGCAGCGTGGGCAAAACAACGACCAAGGAATTTATTCACGCGGTTCTCAGCACAAAATATCGCACCCATAAAAATGAGGGCAACCAAAACAATGAGATTGGCGTCCCCAATACGCTTTTTGCGTTGGCGGATGCGCATGAGGCCGCCGTAATCGAAATGGGTATGTGTGGATTTGGCGAAATCCGCGACTTAACCACCGCTATAAAACCCGCTGTTGGTGTCATTACCACCATAGGCGTTTCGCATATAGAGCAGCTTGGCAGCCGCGAGAATATTCTTAAAGCCAAGTTGGAGCTGCTGGAGGGCATGTCGGACGGCGCCCCCCTCTTCTTGTGTGGCGACAACGAATACCTCAACACTGTGCAGGTGCCGCGGCTTAAAATTTTTCGCTACGGTATCACCAATCCGACGAGTGAGATTCGTGCGACCGATATCGTCCAAAAGGGGGAATCGACCTGCTTTGTTATCCATTCTCCCTGGGGCGAATTCAGCGCGGCCATTTCGGTGGTGGGGCAGCACAATGTGCTCGATGCGCTCGCCGCTTTTGGGGTCGGTTGCGTGATGGGCGTCGCACCCCAACAGGCGGCGGCTGCCCTGTCAAACTATCTGCCTGTGGGCATGCGGCAGAATGTGGTGCATTTTAAAGGGATGATCGTGGTCGAGGACTGCTATAACTGTTCGCCCGACTCACTCAAAGCGGCGGCGCTGACGCTCGCCTCCTTCCCCTGCAGCGGCAGGCGGGTTATGGTGCTTTCAGATATGCTCGAACTGGGATCCGATGGCGCGCAAATGCATGCCCAATGCGGTGCGTTTATCGCTAAGCAGGACATTGATCTGTTGATGGCCTGCGGCGCGCTTTCCGAGCACACAGTCATCGGTGCAGATCAAGCCGGTATGGAGCGTTGTTGTCATTACGACAGCAAGGAGCAACTGGCTCAAGAGTTGATAAAGGCGGTGCGCGCCGGCGATGTGATTTGGTTTAAGGCCAGCCGAGGTATGCGCCTCGAGGATGTCATCCAACAGCTTTATAGCAAAGGAGAAAACGCGTGAACAGCTACTTGTTTTTATCGGCGGCGCTCTCTTTGGGCATCACCGCCATCTTGGGTTTGTGGATTATCCCTTATTTAAGAAAACTCAAATATGGCCAGACGATTTTGGATATCGGCCCGAATTGGCACAAGAACAAGCAGGGCACGCCCACGATGGGCGGCCTTATGTTCATCGCCGGTGTGCTGTGTGCCGTTTCCGTCGCTTTTTGTGCGGCGATACTCAATCATCCGGAACTGGGGCAGGGGTATCACCGTATACTCAATACCCGCATGGCGTCGGGGTTGCTTATGGCGTTGGGATTTGCACTCATCGGTTTTGCCGACGATTATGTCAAGGTTGCCAAAAAGCAGAATCTGGGGTTGACTGCAAAACAGAAGCTGGTCGTACAGTTTTTGGTGGCGGGGGTGTACCTCTGGAGTCTTGTCGCCGCAGGGGATAACTCGACGACGCTCGTCGTTCCCTTTATCGGCCAATGGAACCTTGGTGTGGCCTATTATCCACTTTGTGCAGTGGGCATTGTGTATATTGTCAATTCGGTCAATCTGACCGACGGACTCGATGGCCTGGCGGCTTCGGTGACATTTATGGCAGCGCTCGGTTTTTTGATGGTGGCCTCGGTACTGGGGTTTTTCCAGATCGGTTTGATGGCTGCGGCGGTAGCCGGTAGCTGTATCGGCTTTTTGGTCTACAACTTCTATCCGGCCAAGGTGTTTATGGGCGATACCGGCTCGATGTTTTTGGGCGGTTGCGTCGTAGCTATGGCCTTTGGAGTGGGACTGCCGTTAATTTTAGCTTTCACCGGTATTATCTACATCTGTGAGTCGATGTCGGTGGTTCTGCAGGTGATCAGCTTTAAAACAACCGGCAAGCGCATCTTTAAAATGAGTCCGATTCATCATCATTTTGAGATGTCGGGTTACAGCGAGGTACAGATTGTCTTTTCCTTTTCATTTATTACGCTTTGCGGTGCATTATTTGCTTTCTTTGCGGCAAAGAATATTTAATCTTTAAAAAACCATATAATGAGGGGGTGGACTGATGGCAGCCAAACCTGCGCCAAAGCCCAAAAAAACAAAAGTGATCTATGGACCGATGGATACCACTTTTTTGATCATTGTGCTTGTGCTGGTCTCCTTGGGGCTGATCATGATGTTCTCAGCCAGTTATGCCAATGCTTTTTATCTAAAAAACAATTCGCTGTTTTATATATCGCGCCAAATTCCGTTTGCTTTGACAGGCGTTGCGATTATGATTTTGGCTTCGCACATCGATTACCGCATTTTTAAGCCGTTGGCGCTACCGTTGTACGGTGTTACACTTGTTTTATTGGTCATTGTGCTGTTCATGCCGCCGCTTAATAACGCGCGGCGTTGGATATTCATTGGCCCTTTTAACTTCCAACCCTCCGAAATTGCAAAATTTGTTATCGTTATTTTGTTTGCATCGATGATATGTGACAATTATCAGCGAATGCAAACGGCGCGTTATGGTATTTTACCGTTTGTCGCGATTTTGGCGCCGGTTGCCTTTTTGATGGTTAAAGAGCCGCATCTGTCGGGTACGGTGCTCATTCTGCTGCTCGGTGTTGTGATGATGTTCATCGGCGGTACCGATGTGCGCTGGTTTGTCGCGGGTGCTATCGTGGCGACGGTCGGCATTGCAGCCGTTATTTTTAACCCTGACCTGCTCACTTCGCTGGCCCATTACGCGGGCGATCGCATCACCGTTTGGCTCGACCCGTTTTCAGACCCAAAGGATAAGGGCTTTCAAACAATTCAGTCGCTTTATGCCATCGCCTCCGGTGGATTGATGGGCACCGGCATCGGTGCTTCGCGGCAGAAGTATCTTTATCTGCCCGAGCCTTACAATGATTTTATTTTTGCCATTATCTGTGAAGAACTTGGGTTTGTGGGCGCAACACTGATTATTTGCCTTTTTGCGTTGCTGGTGTGGCGCGGCTTTGTCATCGCGTCCCGTTGTCCCGATCGTTTCGGGTCGCTCGTCGCCGCGGGTTTGACGGCTCAGGTGGGCATTCAAACGCTGCTCAATATCGCGGTGGTCACCAATTCGGTGCCCAATACAGGGATCAGTCTGCCGTTTTTCTCCTATGGCGGCACAAGCTTATTGATGCTCTTGGGTGAAATGGGCATTATTCTATCCATTTCGCGCACAGCGGCGATTCAAAAGGTTTAATGCGGTTAAGCGGCGACGTTTTCGACCCCATGACAGCCGCCCGGATTCGGTTCCGAGGCGGCAGAAACGGAGTGTGCCATGAAAATATTATTTGCCTGCGGCGGCACCGCGGGACACATTAATCCTGCACTTTCGGTGGCCGATTCTTTGTGCAGTCGCCACCCCGCAACCGAGGTGCTTTTTGTCGGAAATCCCGACGGTATGGAAGCGACGCTTATTCCGAAAGCGGGATATCCTTTCGCACCTGTTAAAATTGCTGGAATCCAGCGTAAACTTTCGGTAGAAAATATTAAGCGCAATATTCGGGCGCTCTATCTTCTGGCAAAAAGTGGCTCGCGTGCCGCTAAAATTATTCGGGACTTCGGGCCGGATATCGTGATGGGTACCGGTGGCTATGTCAGTGGGCCGATTGTGCGCAAGGCGCATCAGATGGGTATTAAGACCATCACCCACGAGCAAAACGCTTTTCCCGGCGTGACCACCAAGCTGCTGGCGCCGGATGTGGACAGGCTGCTACTGGCGATGCCGGACGCCCAAAAGTATTTGCATTTGAAGAATACGAGCAAAGTCAGCGTCACCGGTAATCCGGTGCGTGAAGCTATTTTTTCGGCTGACCGCGAACTTTCGCGGACGCAGCTGGGTGTGGAAAATCGCATTTGCATTCTCTCGTTTGGCGGCAGCCTGGGTGCCCGCAAAGTTAATGAGGCGATTGCCCAGGTTATGCAATGGCATCATAACAGCGGCAAAATCCATCATATCCACGCCACCGGCAGCTATGACCATCGGGATTTTCTCGAGATGCTCCAAAAAAAGCAGATTTCACTTAAAGCGCATCCGCACTTGGATGTGCGCGCGTATATCGACAACATGCCCACCTGTTTGGCTGCTGCGGATCTCGTCATCTGCCGCGCCGGCGCGATTACCCTTTCGGAGTTGCAGTGTGCGGGCAGTGCGTCCATCCTGATTCCGTCTCCCAATGTCGCCGAAAATCACCAATATCACAATGCCATGGCGCTGGTGGCGCATCACGCGGCAGAAATTTTAGAAGAAAAGAATTTGACCGGTGAAAGCCTGATCCGCATGCTCGAAAAACTCACCGAAGATAAAAGTCGCTTGGTTTCGTTGGGACAGGCGGCACATAGCATGGCGATCAAAGATGCCAATGTGCGCATTATCAAAGAAATTTTGAGTTTGGCCAGCGAATAGATTTTGATGCCCATCCGACGGCATACGCCCCTCACTTCACCACCGTGTGCTTATTTGCATAGGATGATTGTGAATAGCAATTCGCCACATTACGGGGCGGACTTGAAAGGGAGTAAGGGCGATGGAGAGGCTGTTAATAGAAGGCGGGCGCCGCTTAAATGGCGAAATTGATATACATGGGGCGAAAAATGCGGTTTTACCCATTTTGGCCGGAACGCTGCTTTGTAAAGAGACGGTGCTACATAACTGTCCGTGTCTCTCAGACGTTGCAGCGGCGGAGTCCATTCTTAAGACGCTTGGTTGCACGGTTCTGCGTGAGGGAGAAACGCTGATTATCAATGCCAATCATGTCACATACTGCGATCCGCCGGAATTTTTAATGCGAGAGATGCGTTCCTCTATTTTGTTTTTGGGGGCTATTCTTGCGCGCTGCGGATGTGCCAGAGTCAGCTTTCCGGGCGGATGCGAGCTCGGTGCACGCCCGGTCGATATGCACATTGAGGGTTTAAGGAAGCTTGGGGCCATCGTTGAGGAGGATCATGGCTTTTTTGACTGCCGCGTCGATGGCAGACTCAAAGGTGCTGAAATTACCCTGCCGTTTCCCAGTGTGGGTGCGACTGAAAACATCATTTTGGCCGCCGCCACCGCCGAGGGCACGACACGCATACAAAATGCGGCGCGCGAGCCGGAGATACAGGATCTTGCCGATTTTTTAAACGCGTGTGGCGCAAAAGTTTTGGTGCAGGGCGATCGCATCACCATCGACGGAGTTACCGCCTTGGGCAACGGCGAACACACGGTGATCCCGGACAGAATAGAAACGGCCACCTACCTTTGTGCGGCGGCGATCACGGGCGGTCACGTGAGCTTGAAGCGCTGCCGTCCGCAACAGCTTGCTGCGGTGTTGCCGGTTATTGAGGAGATGGGGGGCCATTTAACGCTTGTGGGGGATGTGATCACATTGCGTGCCCCCGAACAGCTGCTGCCTGTGCGCTCGATCAAAACTATGCCGTTTCCGGGTTTTCCGACTGATGCACAAGCCCCTGTCATGGCGGCGTTATGTGTGTCGAAGGGAACCAGCATCATTGTCGAAAATATTTTTGAAGCGCGCTATAAACATGCGGGGGAGCTGCTGCGCATGGGCGCTAGGGTTGAAGTAGAGGGTAGGGTCGCGGTGATAGAAGGGGTGCCCGCCCTGCACAGTGCGACGGTAAAATGCACCGATTTGCGCGGTGGTGCAGCATTGGTTGTTGCAGCGCTGGCAGCAAACGGCGTCAGTACGCTAACGGAGCTGCGGCATTTAGACCGTGGGTATACCGACCTTGAGGTGGGGCTGCGTGCCCTTGGCGCAAGGATTAAAAGAGAAAGGAATTAAACGCAGTGGGAAGAAAAAAGCAGGACGTCGCTTACGGACGCGCCGCGCGCAGGCGAAAGCGCAGCAAGAAAAAATACACATTATATTATTTGCTTGCGTTCACGCTTATGCTGTGCATAGGACTGGCGCTTTCCCTCACGGTGTTTTTCAACATTGAAAGCATTCAGGTGATGGGGGATTCGCGCTACGTCAAAGAAGCGTTAATCGATGCGGCCGGCATCAGACTGGGGGAAAATCTTTTTCGCGTCAGTCAAAAGGATACCGCCGAGAAGCTGACTGCCGGCTTTCCCTACATAGCGCGCGTGCGGTTGCAACGCGTATTGCCAAACACATTGTTGCTGCATGTGACCGAGGCGCAGCCTCAAGCCGCCATCGAAATTGGACAAGCCTATATGTTGCTCGACGCGCATGCAAAAGTTCTTGAAACCGGTTTGCCGGTTTGCCCAGAAGCGTATTTTCGGGTTGTCGGATTTTCCGCCGACGGCCTTTCTCCGGGCGAATTCCTTTCGGAACAGGATCAGCAGCGGTTTGAGGTGCTCACGCAACTCCAGAAGAGTATCGCCCAAAACGGACTTTCAAAGATCAGCCTAGCCGATCTTTCGGATCTCGCAAACATCCGTCTGCTTCATGATGGCAGAGTCGCGATAGAGCTAGGCGGACAGTTGGACATAGACTATAAAATTCGCGCTGCAAAAAGCATCATAGATCTTTCGGTGACCGACGCCACCGTCGGCACGCTCGATGTTTCAACGCGTCCGGCCATGCGACTGCGGGAACAAAATCTCTATGACAAGGCTGTTTGGCCTTTCCCTGAATCTTTGATCGAGGATTATGAACGGGTCGTGCCCAAGGATAATGGCTTAAATGATGTGTCGGACGGTGGTCGATCACCGGAAAGCAGCGTGGATAGCAGCGCGTCATCCGCGGTTGAAGCAGCGATGGCATCCGGCAACTGATCTGGTTATTACAGGTGATTAAAATGGCAAAATTAATTTGCAGGTTCTTACAAAATTACCTTGTGTTAGCCCTGTCATCATGGTAGAATAGGCGTATCGACAATGCTACTTTTAATATTTTATAGAGACCCTTGCGAGGATGAATACGAGGAGGACAATTAAATGCAGATGAATTTTGGAATGGTGCCCGAACATGAACAGAGCACTGTCATCAAAGTGGTCGGCGTGGGTGGCGGTGGCGGCAACGCTGTCAACAGAATGGTGCTTTCCGGAATGAAGGGCGTCGAATTCATCTCGATGAATACCGACTATCAAGCACTCGCGACCTCGCACGCAACCTATAAACTGAACATTGGTGCCCGCCTTACCAAGGGAAAAGGTGCGGGTGGACAAGCTGATGTGGGCCAGCGCTCCGCCGAAGAAAGCCGCGATGAGGTTACCGCGTTGCTCAAAGGGGCCGATATGGTATTTGTCACCGCAGGTATGGGCGGTGGCACCGGAACAGGTGCGGCGCCGGTCGTTGCTGAAATTGCCCGAGGCATGGATGTTTTAACGGTCGGCGTTGTCACAAAGCCGTTTAAGTTCGAGGGCAAACGCCGTATGGAGCATGCCGAAATGGGCATCACCGCGCTGCGCGAGCACGTTGACGCGCTGCTGATTATTCCCAATGAAAGACTTCAGCAGATTTCCACCGAGAAAATTACCTTGGCCAACGCCTTTGCGGCGGCGGACGAGGTGCTGCGGCAGGGCGTGCAGAGCATATCGGATCTGATCTGCACCACCGGTATCATCAATCTCGACTTTGCCGACGTCACCAGCGTCATGAAAGGGGCCGGTAACGCACACATGGGCATGGGCCGCGCATCCGGCAAGGACAAGGCGCGAGTCGCAGCCGAGATGGCGATCAATTCGCCGTTGCTTGAAACAAGCATCAATGGCGCCATGGGCGTCATCGCCAATATTGTGGCCTCGCCCGATATTGCACTCGACGAGGTTTATACGGCTTCCGAGCTGATCAGCGACGCGGCGCATCCCGACGTCAACCTGATTTGGGGTGTTGCCTATGACGAGAATCTCGAAGACGAAATTCTGATCACCGTTATTGCAACCGGCTTTGAACGCGCTGATGAGTTTGGCGTTTCCAATTATATTAAAGATATTGCCGGCTATAAGCCCAAAGAAAATACTGCTGCCAATAAGGTGCCCGCCGCTGTACAAGCTGCGCAGCCGACCGGTGCGCCGGTGCCCGAGGCGGAGGCTGCTGCGGGCGGGGTGGAGCAACCCGATCTTCTCGCTGACGAGGAGACGCCCGAGGAAGACCCTTACGAGGTTATCATGAGGATGTTTGGCAGAGGGAAAAAATAAGGCGCATATTTTACTTTGTGTCACGCAGCATAGCTTTTGAAAGCACTTTTCCTAAGCCGAATGGCTTTTGGACTTTCAAAGGCTATGCTGTTATTCGTACCGTTGTGGAAAGGGCCAGGCATGAGAGGTTTTTCGGTCGACAAAAAAATTTCGCCCCGCAGCGCGACGCTTTGCATGATGGCGTGCGCTTTTTTATGGAGTACATCCGGTGCGCTGATCAAGCTTATAGAGTGGAACGGCATGGTGATCACCTGTCTGCGCAGTGCGGTGGCGGCTGTTGCACTTTGTGTCTACCTGCGTCTTTTAGGTAAAAAACTGGTGTTCAATCGCCTGACTTTGACGGCGGCCATTGCGGTGTGCATCAAATATGTTTGCTTTGTGGTCGGCAACAAATTGACGTCCAGTGCCAATATGGTCGCGTTGCAGTATACAAATCCGGTGTTTGTGCTGATCATATCCATACTGGTTTTTCATAAAAAGGTGAAAAGCAAAGATCTATTGGTCGCCATTGCAACGGTGGTCGGTATTGCGATGCTAACGCTTGACCGCACCGGCCCTTCGGGCACCGCAGGTAATTTGATGGGACTGGCGGTCGGTTTTGCAACGGCTATTATGTATCTGATGACGGCACGCAGCACCAGCTATGAGGAAGCTTTAAGTATTATTACGCTTGGGCACATTTATACGGCTGTCATCATGTCCCCATTTTTACTGTTTTCCGATGTTGCGTTCACCCCACAAAATGTTGGCAGTTTGTTGTTGCTTGGTTTTTTGCAGCAGGCGGTGGCTTACGCCCTTTTCAGCTTTGCCACACGCAGTGCACCGCCTTTAACCTGCAGCTTGATCTCCTGTGTCAACCCATTATTCAACCCTGTATGGACGGCATTGTTGCTGCATGAGATTCCGGGTCCGATGACCATTGCCGGTTTTGTTATCGTTTTGGGTGCCATCACACTGTGGTCGGTATCCAATGCAAAAGATAAAACCAAAACACTCGCTGAAAAAGAGACCGATTCGGGCTGTTGACCCATGATTTTTTATCGGATTCAGATGCAAGCTTTTTCTATCTGGCTGTTGTGCTTTTTTGCACGGTATGCTATAATAATTTGCGGCAGTCATTTTGGCGACACAACAATGTGTTATGTTATTGTGGTAAAGGGCGGCCGATGCAGTCAGGACGGGCGTGTGGCCTGTCATGCGGGTATGTGGATCCTGTGCGACGAGGTTCTGTGAACTATGTCAGGCGGGGAACCGAGCAGCATTAAGCGGAGCGCCTTGTGTGCCGCAGGTAATCTGCATCCCCGCATGAGAGCCCACAGGCGGTTTTGGCTGCTTTTCTGTTGCGTGCTGCGCTCAGGGGCATTCGGCCTTTGAACGCAACGGCATTTTATTCCGATTTTGCGAGGTGATACCAAGGATGCGACAGGCACTTTATCGTTTATATCGTCCGCGCCATTTTGATGAAGTGGTCGGGCAGGAGCATATTACCACCGTGTTGAAAAGTGAAATGCGGCAGGGCATGCCGTCGCATGCTTATTTGTTTATCGGTTCGCGCGGAACAGGCAAAACCACCTGCGCCAAACTGGTGGCAAAAGCGGTTAATTGCCTCGATTTACAAGATGGCAACCCCTGCGGCGCATGTGACATATGTCGCGGTGTCGACAACGGCTCTCTGTTGGATGTTGTCGAAATTGACGCGGCCTCGAACAACGGTGTGGATAACATTCGTGATTTGCGCGACGAAGCGGCGTTTACCCCCGCTGTGGCAAAATATCGTGTTTATATTATCGACGAAGTCCATATGCTTTCCACCAGCGCTTTCAATGCACTGCTTAAAATACTTGAGGAACCGCCCGCGCATGTGATTTTTGTTCTGGCCACCACCGAAGTTCACAAGGTGTTGCCCACCATCATTTCGCGTTGTCAGCGGTTTGATTTTCAGCGCATTGAGAGCGCTGTGATCGCCCAGCGCCTTGGCGACGTTGCGCAGCGCGAAGGGTTAACGCTTGAAGATGAGGCCGCCGCACTGATTGCGCGACTTTCGGATGGCGGTATGCGCGATGCACTGTCCCTTTTGGATGTCTGTGCGGCCGATACCGACGCAGTCACGATTGATACGGTACTCAAAGCCGCAGGTTTGACCGGCAGTGCGCATTTATTGGCATTGACGGATAGCATTTTGTCGGGGGACACCGCCGGTATGCTGGGCAAACTCGCCGAGCTACGGCAAAAAAGCTTGGAACCTCAACGGCTTTGTGAGCAGCTTTGTGGCCACTATCGCAATTTGATGTTGGTAAAAACGCTTGAGAAGCCGGAGGCGATGCTTGATTGCCTGCCCGCTGAAATACCCAACCTGCGTGGGCAGGTACAAAAAATTAAGTTAATAGACCTGTTGCACAGTTTGTCGGTCCTTCAAGAAACGGTGGCGCGCATCGCCAAAAGCCCAATGAAGCATGCCGAACTCGAGTTGGCGTTGGTCACTTTGTGCGAACCGACCGCTCGTACGGGTTATCAGGCGTTACTAACGCGTATCGAGGCGTTGGAATCGTCCCTGCGCAGCGGCAAAAGCGTTTTAGCGCCCGCTGCTGTCTGTGTTTCGCCGACTCAAACGCAGGCCGAGCCTGTGGCGGTTGCAGAGAATACGACGGTGGCGCCGCCGGCGGCCGAGGTAAATCCCGAAAAACCGGCGCTGCAACAGGAGGCGTGTGCGCCTAAAACGGCGGCTGTGGCGCCACAGTCCGGCGATAGTCCGGACGTGGATGTCAACGTCGCTCATGTGGGCGAAATATTGGAATATGCCGCTTGGTCGCAGACACTGGAGCGCTTGGCAAAAATCAATCTATCCATCTACGCCATGTTGCGCGGCACCAAGGCTTATTTTAATGGCAAACAGGTGCTTATCGACGTTTCCAATCCGATAGTACTTGAAATGCTGCGCGACAATGAATATACTAAAAACAGTATTAAACAGGCGATATTTGAGGTGACAGGAGAGCGGTATGGACTTGGCCCTTATCGTCCGCCAAAGCAGGAGGCGCCGCAGGAGGACCCACTGCAAAAGCTGATAACGTCGCTTGGTGATGCGCAAAATATAACGATAGAATAAAGGAGACCCGATATATGAAAGCGAGACTTCCCGCAGGGATGGGCGGTGGCCCACAGAATCAGAAAGATTTGATGCGTAGAGCACAAAAAATGCAGGAGCAGATTGCACAAACACAGGCTGAAATAGAAAGCCGTGAATTTAAGACGACTTCCGGCGGCGGTATGGTTGAGGTTGTTATGAATGGCAAAAAAGAGCTTAAAGCGCTCAACATCAAGCCTGAAATTGTAGATCCTGACGATATCGAGATGCTTCAGGATGTCATTATGGCTGCGGTCAATGAAGCGATCAGAACCGTCGAGGACATCACCAATGAAGAAATGGGCAAAATCACCGGCGGTTTGAACCTCCCCGGGATGCCCGACTTATTTTAAGCTATGGCGTATCAGGTTGCGGCCCTTTCAAAGCTTGTTGAGCAGTTTGCGCGGCTGCCCGGAATCGGCAGAAAATCGGCGCAGCGCCTCGCGTTTTATGTGCTTAGCCAGCCCGAGCAGTACGCCCAAGAATTTTCGGCCGCGCTGCTTGAGGCAAGCCGCAGCATTAAACGTTGTGCTGTCTGCCAGAATCTTTCAGATAGTGAAGAATGCACCATTTGTGCGAATGAAACGCGTGATCGTTCGGTCATTTGCGTCGTGGCCGATCCGCGCGATGTGATGGCATTCGAGCGTATGCGCGAGTATAATGGACTGTACCATGTGCTGCATGGATTGATTTCCCCGATGGACGGCATCGGCCCTGATCAGCTCACCGTTAAGGCGTTACTTGCGCGCTTAAAAGACACGGTGTGCGAGGTGGTTATGGCGACCAATCCCACAGTGGAGGGAGAGGCGACGGCCATGTATCTCTCCCGCCTGATTAAACCGATGGGCATCAGGGTTTCGCGCCTGGCCTATGGCATTCCGGTGGGCGGCAACCTGGAGTTTGCCGACGATGTTACCCTCTGCCGCGCCTTGGAGGGCAGGAATGAAATGTGACCGACTCCTGTAAAAATCGTTTTGATTTGTATTCGAGGAGGTTGGGCATCACGAAAAAAATCTTTTCGGCTGAAATGTGGCGATTTATAAAATTTGGTTTAACCGGTGTCATGAATACACTGGTTGACTATACAGTCTTTTGGATGTTATTATATTCGAGTGTCGATATTTATTTATCGCAGGTCGTGGCTTATTCCTGTGGCATGCTCAACAGCTATATCGTCAATCGAAGCTGGACTTTTGCCAGCAAAAAAAATTTTTTCAGTGTGCAGATGTTGCGTTTTATCCTTGTAAATCTCAGCTTACTGTTGATCAGCCTTACCGTGCTGTGGCTCGGTTCGCAACTCGGGTACAACAAGCTCATCGCGAAACTCGGTGCAACTGCCGTGACCTTACTGGTTGGTTTTGTTGTCAATCAGTTTTGGGTGTTTAATAACCAATGAAGTGACAAAGGAGGTGCCCAAGTGGCGGAAAAAAAGCAAACCAAAACCATCGCGTCCAACCGCCAGGTGCGGCACGAATACTTTGTGGATGAATCGTTTGAAGCGGGGATTGCACTCAGTGGAACCGAGGTCAAAAGCCTGCGGGCCGGTACGGTGAACCTCAAGGAGAGTTGGGTGGATATTGGCACCGGAGAGCTTGTCGTCAAACAGATGCATATCAGTCCTTATGAGAAGGGCAACATATTCAATAAGGATCCCATGCGCGCACGAAAGCTGTTGATGCATCGTCGGGAAATTAACCGACTTTATGGCATGGTGCGTCAGCAGGGATATACGCTTATTCCGTTATCACTCTATTTTAAGGGGTCGCTTGTCAAATTGCAGTTGGGACTTTGCCGCGGTAAAAAGCTTTATGATAAGCGTGAGGACATGGCCAAGCGTGACGCGAAGCGCGACATTGAACGCGCGATAAAAGCGCGCCAAAGATGAGGAGAAAAAGATGAGAACCGCTCAATGGAGATGTTCCAAATGTGGCAACGAGGACTATGAGGCCGACCAGTTTCAGGCGACAGGTGGTACGTTTGCAAAGATGTTTGATGTTCAGATAAGCGTTTTTCGACGGTGAGTTGCACGAGATGCCGCAACACCGAGATTTATAAAGTCGACATTAGCCAGCTGGATAATATTTTGGATTTCTTCACAGGGAATTAAAATATCCTATAAATGGGGGCGTAAAGGTTTCGACGGGGATTGTGAAACAGAAAAAGCGAGCAGAGGGCGGGCCCTCTATAATACCCGAACATTTATTTAAACGCAGACGAAAATCTCGTTTACGCAGCCTAATTAGGCTGCCGTCCTACCGCGAAGTACCGCGGTCGCGGATAGGGCGTCGATTAGCGGTCCATTCTAAGGGGAAGACTCTCCGCACCTTTAGAACATTAGGGGATACCGAAGCAGGCAGCTTGTTTGTCGGCGGCCTGTTGGGGGAATCTTAAAGGATAGACTGCGCTCGGAGATGTTTCTGTGAATCGGTTTTCGGACAGGGGTTCAATTCCCCTCGCCTCCACCATATTAGTCAATCGAGATTGATGCAATAACAGCCGTCCACTTTTGGGCGGCTGTTATTGTATTTAGTGGCTGAAAACCGCTTGAAATCAGGGTGTTAGGCTGTCTGCAATCTACCATCGGTCGTGTGAATCCTTGTGCCTTCACAGGCGCTCTTGCTCAAATCCACTAAAATTGATGCTAAATTCAAAAGAGAAGGCGATGCCTTTGTCGCAACGGGCGAATATGAAGATAGCACCGAGCAGTACAGAGTTGAAATCGCAAAAGATGGCAATTTTTTCAAGATTAGAGATGATGAGGATATTATCACTGCAACCTTTGAGGACAGCGAGGTAACGGCCGACATTCCCAAGTAAAATGCAATAAAATTCTAACAACCATCTTGTAATCGTAGCGTATACGGCTTATAAATTTTGCAAACTCCAAATCGGCGGTGTCATAATTGAAACGGCTCGTACTTTTACCGCGCCGTCGTTTGAAAAGCGGTGCGGCATATTTTTTTGCAGAATTGTTGTGTCCCCTTCACGCAGCACAATAGTCTCATCGTTTAAATGAACAGTCAGCTGGCCTTCCAAAACCAGTACAATCTCCTCGTTATTATGCACAATGAGTGATTCAAAATCGTTTTGGCCGGGTGCCAATGTATAACCTAAAACTAGGGAGCCGGGGACATAGTCCTTTGATGGCAATGGTGTCAACACAGTATATTCCATCGCTGAGATCGGTTTTTTAAGGAGCAATTGTTCTTCGCGGCGCAGGGTCAGTGCCGAAGATTTTTCAAAATCCATAAAAATATAGGGCGGAACATCCAGTGAAGCGGCAATTTTCCTGATACTGGATAACGAGGGTTCAACCTGATCCCGTTCCAATTGAGACAGGTAACCTACAGACAAATCGGTGAGCGCTGCCAGTTCCCTTAAGGTCAGCTGGCGCTCTTTTCGAAGATTTCTTATCTGTTTTCCAAGCATAAAAACCTCCCAATTATTGTGATACTAAAAT
This sequence comes from Candidatus Fimivivens sp., assembly GCA_047974975.1. Classification (GTDB taxonomy): domain Bacteria; phylum Bacillota; class Clostridia; order Oscillospirales; family Ruminococcaceae; genus Yanshouia. The sequence goes on along the minus strand of JBKECV010000003.1, from coordinate 45,788 downwards.
TAGGTAGTATCAGTATACATTGTTTTGTGCTTAAGTGCACGGCTTTATTGAATTTAGAAAAACATATTTTTTAGTAATACTAAAAAATAACGGTTAAATTATATTGACACAATAATATTGCGGTGCTAAAATGAGCTTAACAACATTAGAAACTTATCTATTTTAATTTTTTGAATTTATTGGGCGGTTTTGCTACCGACTACCATGCATTTTTTTGCTTTTACGCCCGACTGTTACCTATCAATTATTCGAGGGGTATTCCTCGCTTAGACGCCACCAATGCCGAATTGATATTTCATATTTTGTTGCCGTGTTCAATCTGCCCCGATCATTGGGCACAGTCATAAATGGGTCGTCTACAAATAGGGTATGCGGTTAGAAAGGAACAGAAAAATGAACATTATAGAAAAAAAGCAACCTAAGCTGTTTATGAATCACGTTATGGGCATGCCGCCGATATGGTTTGGCATCTGCGCAGCTATTGTACTCACCTCGGCCTGGATGGGGCTGCTGCCTCAGGATATGATTGGCGGTTTTGCTGTTTGCATGGTGTTAGGACACATGATGTATTTTATCGGCGTCAATATCCCATTTATTCGAAAATCCGTCGGTGGTATGTTTATGGTGGCGTTAGGTTTGGGCTTACTTAAATTTTTAGGTGTATGGCCCGAGCATCTGTTGGATACTGCAAAAGGTTTTATCGGGGGCGGTACCAATTTTATCACCTTTTACATCAGTGGTCTGATCTGCGGCAGTATTTTGGGGATGAATCGCAAGTTATTGATATCGGCAGGCTTACGTTATTTTGTTCCGCTGGTTGGCGGCATCGTCTTTGCATATACCTTTGGCGCCATCGCAGGCGAAATTGTCGGCATCGGCTGGAAAGATACATTGCTTTATATCGCAGGGCCCATTATGGGCGGTGGTACCGGTGGCGGCGCTATTCCCATGTCTGAAATTTATTCCGAGGCCATGGCCATGGATCATGATATTGTGTTCTCACGCATTTACCCGTCAGTGACGGTCGGTGGCATCACATCGCTGTTTTTGGCTGCGATTATCAATGCCGTTGGCAAAAAATTTACCGGCCTTTCGGGTGAAGGCGTTCTGATGAAAGGCTATGATCTTAAAGATACGGAAACGGCTTTTGACTATCAATTCTCCTTGCAGGATTTGGGCATCGGTCTTTTGATGGCCTGCTCATTGTTCATCTTAGGCAAGATCGTAGGCAGCTTTGTGCCGTCTGTCCATTATTACGCTTTCGTCATCGGCATCACCGCTATCGTTAAAATTTTAGGTGTTATTCCTCAGACACTGGAATATGCCGCTATTCAATGGTATAAATTGCTCGCCTCCGTGTTTACCATCGCCATGATGGCGGGCGTTGGCCTCACGATGGTGAACATTGATGAACTCATTTCTATTTTGACACCCGGCTTTTTTGCCGTCTGCCTGTTTGTCGTTCTTGGCGCAGTAATCGGTGCCGGACTAGTCGGGATGCTGGTTAAATTTTTCTTTATAGAATCCGCGATCACAGCAGGTTTGTGCATGTCCAACGTGGGCGGCGCGGGCGATGTCGCCATTCTTTCAGCTTCTGAACGTATGAATTTGATGCCTTTCTCGCAGATTTCATCTCGTCTGGGCGGTGCGATGGTTCTTATTCTTCAGGGAATTTTGGTGCGCATTTTATTGTAGAGGCAACGAAAGGAAACGATAGAACATGCGAATTGAAAAAATCAACACAGTGATAACGGCACTTGAACGGGACGTATGTGTTCGCATCATGCTGCCGGACGGATATGAAACGTCACAACAAAGGTATCCGGTATTGTATATGAATGATGGGCAGCATGTGTTTAATAAGGAAGATTTTCCCGAAAAGGATAGTCTGGACTATGCGCCATACTATCGGCAATATCATTTTTCACTGCCGCAGGTTATTATCGTAGCCATTGCCAGTCCGCATGATGCTGCAGAGCGCACTGCGCAATATTCCCCTTTTACCAAGGACTTTGATGTTCCGGCCGGAAAGAAGTTTGAAAGCCGTATAGAGGGGCGGGGCGACGCCTATCTTTCATGGATGACGGGCACGTTAAAACCCATGATTGACCACAGATATCGCACTTTGTCTGATGCGGCGCACACGGCTATTTGTGGCAGCAGCACCGGCGCACTCAACAGTCTGTATGCGCTGCTGCGATACCCCGATTTTTTCAGCAGAGCCATCGCCATGAGTCCGGCGGCCTGTATCTGGATGGATCACCTTGAAAGGGTCATGGCGTCGGCTGATTACAGTAAAATTAAATACTTGTATCTTGACGTGGGAACTGAAGAACAAGGTCGCATGACCGACAAACAGGCATTTTTAGACGGTGCTGCCAATATCTATAAGACGTTTGTGGTGCAGGGTATGTCGGCGGATCATATTGAATACCATATCTATCCCGGTGGTGTTCATCGTCTGTCGGAATGGAAACGCCGATTTCCCGATGCGTTACGTTGGATATTTCAAGACTGCTTTGACAAATAGCACGGTTCAACGCTGTTTATCCTTGTGACGGATGCAATGCGCGACCTGAAGAATACCTAAAAATGGAGGTGATTCCTATGGCGTTCACAAAAGTACTATATGAACGCATGATGCGTGTTGATCCCGCGCAGATCGGCCATTATATTCAAAGCGGTTATATGAACCCATCCATTAAACCGGTCTTCCAAAAAGCAAAGATAGCAGGTCCGGCGGAGACGGTCTGGATGGGTGGCAACGACAACGCCATGCTTTATTATGCCATTGAGCATGCAGCGCCCGGATCGGTTATTGTGGTGGATAGAGGGGGCGAGTCGGTACATGCCTGTTGCGGCGATGTGGTGGCATTGGTCGCGCAGTTAAACAACATGGCCGGTATTGTTATCGATGGTATGGCGACGGACAGCATTGGGATCGAAAAACTGGGATTTCCTGTGTTTTGTAAAGGTTTTTCGCCCATCACCACCAACCTGCTGTGCCAAAACGGCCTCTATAATGTGCCGGTGCAGTGCGCAGGGGTGGCGGTAACGCCGGGCGATATTATATTTGGGGATGCAGACGGCGTGATCGTGATCCCGCCCGAGCGGTTGGAATATCTGCTTGAAAAAGCTGAAAAAGCGAATATAGATGAAGCTGAAATGAAAGCGGAATTTCGTGAAGGCAAACAAATGTCGGACTATTTTCCCGATTTGCACGCGATGCTCAAACAGCCTTAAAAGACCAGCATCATCAAGCGATTGACGATGGCGGTTTTTAGTGGCATAATTATTCAAGAAATGCGTTGCGAGCCTTAAAAATATCTCTTAATTATCCGCGGCAGGCAGCGTTCCCGACCCAACGTCAAACTTATCATGCAAAGGAGAAAGCATATGCCGGCAACCTTTGTTCTTGCACAGCTACATTCACACGGCGAACCGACGGTAAACCTTAAAAATGCCCAACAAGCGACAGAAAAGGCCGTCGCAACCTATAAGCCGGATTTGATGGTGTTTCCGGAAGCTTTCATGAGCCTTTTTCCGGCTAATACCGACCGTATGACCCGCCTTTCCACCGCACAAAAACTCGAGGGTCCCTTTGTCACCGGCATGCAGGCACTGGCCAAAAAGCACGGTGTTTGGATGGTGTTTGGGATGAACGAAAAGACCGATGATCCCACGGATGACCGCAACTACAACACGACTGTTATGCTGAATGCACAGGGCATGATTGTGCGAACCTATCGTAAAACACATCTTTACGATGCATTTGGGTATAAGGAGTCAAAGGATATTAAATCCGGTGACGACTTTTTTGAACCTGTTGATACACCGTTCGGAAAAATTGGCCTGTTTGTTTGCTATGAGGTTCGCTTTCCGGAGGTCGCGCGCCATCAAGCTTCCAAAGGTGCAGATATCATCATTATGCCGACTGCTTGGGTGCGCGGTGACCTGAAGAGCCATCACTTCAGAACGCTCGTCACAGCGCGTGCCATTGAAAATACCGTCTACATGGTGGCCTGTGATCAGGTCGGGCCCAGCCATATTGGGGAGAGTGTTGTCGTGGATCCGATGGGGGTGCCGCTGGCCTGCGCCGGAGAGTGTGCGCAGTTGCTGCCTTGCTACATCGAGATTGATCGCGTAGAAGCGGTACGCAAAAAGCTGCCCACATTTAAAGATAGAAGACCGGAACTTTATAGCTTATAAATTGGGATAAATGAAACGGCGGCGTCGCATGACGCCGCCGTTTCTGATTAGTATTCAATTTCTGGGGCAGGTAACCCCAAAAGCGCTGTAAAATCCGCATCCGACAGCGTGGCGCCCTCGGTCGCGACCACCGCCGCTGCCACGCGGTTGGCCAACGACAGCGCCGCTGAGAGCGACAATCCACGGCACAACCCCAAGATGGTTGTTGCAATGTGTGCGTCGCCTGCGCCGATGGTATCCACAACCTTTTGTGGCGTGCCCGACAGCGCATAGCCGGCGCCACCCCGATTCATCCAAAAAACGCCCTGCTCGCCGCGTGTCACGATGACCGCGTTTTGTGTTTTGGCGGTGAGATTGCGCGCTGCGGCCAAAACCGAATCGGCTTCGCCCAATGCCATCGCTTCTGATTCATTGAGATGCAATACAGGGTGCAATGCGTATATTCGCGCATTTTTTTCACTTGGAATACGCACGCCGGTGGGGCCCGGCGCATAAAACAGTGTCTCGATGGGCGCGGCTTCAAGATATTCAATCAGTGCATCGCCGGTTTTCTCTTCAATTTCCAACCCGCAGACATAGCCGAAGTCGAAATATTTATCGCTGTGTTGCTGCATCCAGGTGGGATCAAAGGTGTATTCCACCCCATGGTGCGAAACAAAGGTACGCTCGCCGCTTTTTTCGACAAAGCAGTAGCAACAGCCATTTTCCGCCTCGGGCAGGTCGATATAATCAGGGAAAGCGAGCGCGTCGAGTTGGCGTTTCACGTAGTGGCCATAAACGCCCTGACCCCCCACCGGAGTGATAAAGGTCAGTGGTACTTTGGCACGCTGCAAAATATTTGCAACGTTATAGGCGCATCCGCCAACTGCAAAACGTTGGCTTTCGGGGTGTAGATCTTCCTCGGTTTTTGGCAGATGATCCAATCGGATAATGACATCCACACAGGTGGAGCCGATGATAAGCGCATTCTTCAAGGCGGCAATCTCCTTGCTATCAATCATTTACTAAAACATTTTATCAATTTTGGCGAAAAAGGTCAATTTGTGGTACAATGACTCCGAGTTTTTTATATTGGCCTGCCTATTGACAATGGCCGCATCAACAATATTTTAACCAAAAGAGGACGCTTATGTACGAGCAAATAATCACACTTTCCGACGCTTTAAACGATAAATTAGCCGCCTTTCGGCGAGATTTTCACCGCTACCCCGAGATAGGGTGGTTGGAGATGCGAACCAGCGCCATCATTGCACAGCACCTGACCGATTTGGGTTATGAGGTGCACACCGGAAAAGCCGTCTGCCGCGAGGGTGCGCGCATGGGACTGCCGGATGAGATCCAACTGCATGAGCACGCTGAAAAGGTGCTGAAACAGGGCGTCCCTGCGGCCTATTTGACCGATGAAATGAAACAAGGATACACCGGTGTGGTCGGTGTTTTGCGCTGTGGCATAGGACCGGTGGTGGCGCTTCGGTTTGATATTGATGCACTGGGGATGCAGGAATGCACCGAGAACAGCCACCGCCCGACGCGTGAAGGTTTTGCCAGCCAAAACGCGGGTTGCATGCACGCCTGCGGGCATGACGGACATGCGGCCATCGGCCTTGGGGTGGCGCAGGTGCTCGTGCAGCTAAAAGATAAGCTGCACGGCACAGTGAAAATTTTGTTCCAACCGGGGGAGGAGGGCGCGCGTGGCGCTGCCGCCATGGTGGCAAATGGTCTGTTGGATGATGTGGATTTTTTTGTCGGATCACACATTGCACCGGATAACGGTTCGGACGACGGAGACGTCACACCCGGCACCTACGGATCCCTTGCGACGACGAAATATGACGTGACATTTAAGGGGAAGGCGTCGCACGCAGGTGGCTTTCCGGAGCAGGGCAAAAATGCGTTGGTTGCGGCATCTGCAGCCGTGATGGCGCTTGTAGCCATTCCGCGGCACAGCGGCGGACAAAGCCGCGTCAACGTTGGTACACTACATGCGGGAACGGGGCGCAATGTCATTCCCGACACAGCCAGCATGCAGCTGGAGGTGCGGGGCGAAACGACGGCGATCAACGCCTACATGACCGAAATGGCGGTCAACGCCTGCAACGGTGCGGCACTGATGCAAGGCTGCGCCTGTGAGATGGTCAAGATGGGCGAGGCGCAGGGGCAACAGAGCGATCCGGCTTTCATTGCGCGCATCGCGGCGCTGCTGCGCCGCCGTCTGCCGAATTTAAGGATCAGCAGCTGTGAAAACGCTCAAAATTGGGGTAGCGAAGATATTTCTATCATGATGAACCGTGTTCAGTCGCGTGGTGGATTGGCAACCTATATGCGCGTTATGACACCGATTGCCTCGCCCCAACACACGGTACAGTTCGATTTTGACGAGGCCGTGCTGGCCAAGAGTGTTAAAGTTTTTTGTGCCATTGTCTGGGATTTGCTCGGCGAGAATACCGATAAAATCCCTAAAATATAAGCGTGAGAGGGGAAACGCATGAGCCGTATTTTAATTGACAATATCACCGTGCTGACGATGGATGACCACAACACAGTGCATCGAAATGGGTACTTGTTGACCGACGCAGATAAAATAGCCGCTTTGGGCAGCGGCGCCTTTGCAGGGGCATATGACGAACATATTGATGGCGCGGGCGGCATTTTGTTGCCGGGGTTTGTCAACACCCATTGCCACGTTTCGATGATGCCGTTTCGTTCGCTGGGGGATGACTGCCCCGACCGACTGCGGCGATTTATCTTCCCGCTTGAAAATGAGGCTGTGACGCCGCGGCTTGTTTATCTTGCGGCAAAATATGGTATTTGTGAGATGCTGTTATCGGGCACTACCACTTTTTTGGACATGTATTACTTTGAGGACGAGGTGGCGCGCGCCTGTGAGGAGATGGGCATCCGCGCTTATCTGGGCGAGACGCTCATCGGCCAACCCACCTGTGTGGGTCAAACGCCCTATGGCGGTTTTGACTATCAGCAGAATTTTCTGCAAAAATATCGAAACAATGACCGTGTTCACCCGATCATCGCGCCACATGGCACGACCACCTGCGATGAATCGGCGTTGAAAAGGGCGCACGCGCTCGCCGTGGAATATGGCACGTTGCTCACGCTGCACGCCTCCGAGATGGACTACGAAATGGCACACTTTGCTGCGCAGGGCAGCACGCCGACCGCATTTCTCGAGCAAATTGGCGTGCTCGATGCACACACCGTGCTGGCACACAGCATCCACGCAAACAGTGACGACCTTGATCTCATTGCAAAACGCGGCGCGACGGTGGCGCACTGCATCGCCAGCAACACCAAGGCCGCCAAGGGGGTTGCCCCTGTCAAGGGGATGCTTGGACGCGGCATTGCGGTGGGGTTTGGCACCGACGGTGCGTCCTCCGGCAACACATTGAGCATGTTTGATCAGATGCGCATGTTCGCCAACTGTCACAAGATGGCCAACCATGACCGCGCACTGTTTCCGGCCAAAGAGATTGTGCGTTTTGCGACCACCGGCGGTGCACAGGCGCTGCATGGCGCGCAGGAATATGGGCAGCTGCGCGAGGGGATGCAGGCCGATCTGGTGTTGGTCGAAACCGAGTCGGTCAATATGTTCCCCGCGTTTGACCCCTTTTCGGCGCTTGTTTATTCGGCCAATGCCGCGAATGTACACACCGTGCTGGCGCAAGGGCGGGTCGTCGTGCGCGACAAGGTATTGGCAGGGCAGCGCTTGGGCGATATCCGCGGTGCACTGCTGTCGGAGATGGCGCCATTTGTCGCCGCCGCAGAAAAATATCAAGCCGATTTATAAAATAGGATTTTGGATCGCGGCAGTGTCGGAACTCGGGCGCGTTCAGGATGGAAATTTTTGCGGCCGATAACGCCTGTTATCCGTCTGTTTTATTCCCATACTTTTTATCACAATTGTCATGATCAAAGCGTTGTCGGTTATATATCTCAAAATTTTTTACAAATCGAGACTTGGCGCTACCCAAACTGCCGAAAAAACACGCTGTAATTGACTTTAGTGTCGTAAAATGTTAGGCTGAGATGTATTTTCTCAAGACATTCAAAGGCGCGGCTGTTGCGCAAATGTATAGAGTAAGGGAGGAAGCGCCGATGAAGCGTGCAAAGGGCGTTGTCTGGTTGCTACTCATGCTGCCCGGAATTTTATTTGTCACCTTGTTCATGCTGATTCCATTGTGCCTGTTGGCGGTCACCACCGTGTCCCAAAACGGCAGCTTCTCGTGGGAGGCTTACATCGCCATGTTTGGCAGCGAATATTTTCGCCAGGTGTTTGTTCGCAGCCTGCGTTTGAGCCTTTTAAGCACGGCGGTGTGTGCGGTGTTGGGATTTCCAACCGCTTATTACATCGCGCGCTTTTCAAAGCACAAGGGCATGCTTATGGCGTTGGCGGTGTTTCCCATGTTCACCAGTCCGGTTATCCGTTCTTTTAGCTGGATGGTCATTCTGGGCAAAAAGGGCATCATCAACAGCCTTTTGGTGGGCAGTGGACTTTTTGCTAAGCCGCAGAGCTTGTTGTATAATGAGTTTTCGATGACTGTCGGTTTTGTACAGCTGTTTTTACCGCTGATGATTTTATCTTTAATCGGGGTGATGGACAGCATTCCCGACGACTTGACCTTGGCTGCCTGTAATTTGGGCGCAACGCGGTTGCGGGCTTTTTTCAGCGTGGTGTTTCCGTTGAGCATTTCCGGACTGGTCACCGGTAGCGTGCTGGTGTTCACCGGCTGTTTGACCGCTTATACGACGCCTCAATTGCTCGGTGCGACCGATACAAGGGTGCTTGCCACGGTTATTTATCAATATGCCATGAGCCTTGGGGATTGGGTTCAGGCCGCAGTGGTGGCGGTGATCATGATCGCGGTGACGGTGGCTGTGTCCATGGTCTTCAACGCATTCAGCAAAAAGATCAACCCCATGGTTTAGAGAGGACGTGTATCTGTGTCGCTTTTAGAACTACAAAATATCACGGCGGGTTACGATAAAAATATTATCCTAAAAGATTTTAACCTGCGTGTGGAAAAAGGTGAGTTGCTAAGTCTCTTAGGCCCCAGCGGCTGTGGCAAAACGACGACGCTGCGCTTGGTTGCAGGCTTTTCGGAGCCTATGAGCGGCAGCTTTATGTTTGATGACAAGGATTATACGCGGGTACCGCTGCATAAGCGCAACTTTGGCTTTGTATTTCAGAGCTATGCGCTGTTCCCACACATGACAATATTCGAGAACGTTGCGTTCGGCCTTAAAATGCGCAAAATGGGCACAGCCGCAATTGCCGACGCCGTACATAGCATTTTAAAGACGGTCGATTTGGAAGGATTTGAGCACAGGCTGCCGCGCGCACTTTCGGGCGGACAGCGGCAGCGCGTGGCATTGGCTCGTGCGTTGGTGGTCAAGCCGGATCTGTTGTTGTTTGACGAGCCGCTTTCAAACCTCGACGCCAAGCTGCGCGTCAAAATGCGCGTCGAGATTCGAAAACTGCAACAGGAGCTGGGATTTACAGCCATCTATGTCACCCATGACCAAGAGGAATGCTTTGCCATCAGCGACAAGGTGGCCATTATGAACAATGGCATCATTGAGCAACTCGGCGCTCCCGGCGAGATATTCAATAACCCCCAAACTGAATTTGTCGCCCGATTTGTGGGATTTGAAAACTTTTTTGACCTCACGCGCACCGCTGAAAAGCGCTTTACCGTCAACGGGATGTCGCTGATGGTCGATCAGCCTTGCACGGGGGATCACTTAAAGGGATGTATCCGCCCGGAGGATATTGTCGTTTGTCCCGCAGGGGAAAAGGCCGCAAACGCCGTATCGGGTCGGATTCTCGTCAGCACCTTTTTGGGCAAGCGCAACCAGTATAACGTCGAGACGCCCCTCGGGGAGCTGCTGGTTAGCACCGGTCAGGAACAAGCTTTCAACATCGGCGATGCGGTGACGCTGTCGCTGGTGTCGAATAAAATTATTTTAATTTAGGGGCATCCTTAAAAGTACGCAGTTTTGGGTAATGCCACTAAAAAAGTTGACCGCTGTGCCAAAACTCCCGGAATACAAGCGGCGTTTTGCATGTTCAGCGCGGTTGCGGCCTTTGGTGAATTTATTCCAGTTGAGATTTTTAAGAAATGCGCCCACCTTGGAAGGATGAAAAAGAAATGAGTAAAAAGGTATTGGCCCTTGTTCTGGTTGCGGCGATGGCTGCACTTTCCCTGTCCGCTTGTGGGGGAACAAGCTCTTCACAAACACTCGATTCCGCCGGCCCCATCGATTCCGCCGGTCCCATCGATTCCGGCAGACCCTTTGAGGGACAGACCCTTTCGATCAGCACTTTCAGCTTTAATGCGGAGCTGCTGCAAAAGAATATCTACGACCCCTTTATGGAAGCGACCGGCGCCAAACTGGTCGTCGATACCGGCAAGAATGCCGAACGTGTGACCAAGATCAAAGAATCCCCCGAGAGTTATGACGTCGTTGTTATCGGGGACCTGTTTGTCGCACAGTTGGCCGAAGATGGCCTGATTGACACGGTTGATCGCGCGGCCATCACCAATTTGGACGCCCTTTATGACTGTGCAAAAGCGCCTATGGGCGACGATTTCGGCCCGGCCTATACCTTTAGTCGCTTAGGCATTGTCTATGATGCGCAGTATTGCGATGTCGAAATCAATAGCTGGGCCGACCTGTGGAACCCCGAGCTGGCCGATAGTATTGCGATTCCGGATATCACGACCACCACCGGTCCGCTGTTTTACTATGCTGCTGCCAAAGCGTTTGACCTCGAGCCGGGTCAAGATGACGCCGCCATATTCGCTAAGCTTGGCGAACTCAAAGCAAACGTCGTCAAAACCTACACCAGCGCCAACGACACCATCACCATGCTCAATCAGGGTGAGGTGAGCGTTGCCGTGCTGCTCGACTACAGCTACACCGCAGCGAAAAAAGCCAACCCGGACTATGTTTGGGTAGACGCTACCGAGGGTAGCTTTGCCAGCTATAACATGCTCAACATCGTCAAGGACAGCCAAAACAAAGAGTTGGCCACCGCGTTTATCGACTTTTATCTGAGCAAGGAAGTGCAGCTGGCCGAAGCGCTCGACGGCGTTGATTGTCCGGTGCGCACCGATGTCGAACTCACCGAAGAACAGGCCGCCAACTTCACCTACGGCCAGGACGCTGTTGACGCACTGCTGTTCCCCGACTGGTCGCTGTACAACGCAAGTAAGGCGGAATGGATCGAGCAGTGGAACGCCATTTTTTCGGTTCAGTAATTTAAGTGCAACCCCAGATGCGGCATGACCCCTTTAAAACGGTTGTGCCGCGCAGGAAGCTGCTGATCCTTTTTAATTAAGATGGTCTATGGGGAGACGGTATGAAAAAGAGTAAAACGCTGCTGTTGATCACCATTTTGGTGTATGCTTTTCTGATTGGTCCGCTGTTGGTTATCGCCGCGGCCTCTTTCAGCGATACCCCCTATCTGAAGTTTCCGGGTGAGGGGTTTACGCTTAAATGGTATGCTCAAACGCTGACCATGAACGCGTTTATAGAAGCGGCCAAGATGAGCTTTTTCATCGCCATTGCAGGGACGCTCATCGCGCTGCTGCTGGGACTCCCGGCGGCGTATGCCCTCAATCGTTACCACTTTAAGGGCAAGGAGAGTATCAAGCTGTTGTTCCTGTCACCGGTGCTTATTCCATGTGTCGTGTTGGGTTTTATGATGCTGCGCTATGTCGTTAAGTACTATAACCTGCCGGTCGTTCCAAGCTTGTTGATCGGCCACACACTGTTGGGCATCCCCTATATTATGCGGGTGGTGACTTCAAGCTTGGCCAACTTTGACTTTGCAGCGGAGGAAGCGGCCGAAAGCTTGGGCGCGACGAAAGTCTATACGTTTTTTCACATCGTTTTGCCCAATATAAAATCGGGTATCGCATCGGCTTGCATCATGGCGATGATCAATTCGTTTAACAATGTGTCACTCTCGGCCTTTTTAACCGGACCCGGCGTTTCGATGCTCCCGATCGAAATGATGAGTTATGTCGAGTATCATTTTGACCCCACTATTGCGGCGCTGGCCACTTTGATGATGGTGGTGACGATGGGCGTCATGCTGTTGATTGAAAAGACGCTCGGTTTACAAAGTGTCGTTTAATTAAACGGTTGTACCTTTAATATGAATACCCCAAACACCCCGCATTCATTGTCGTGATGGAGGCGGGGTGTTTTGCGCGCGCGTGATGCCTGCACTATCGGAATAATAGGTAAAAACGGCCAAGTCTGATATAATGGGATACAATTGCAGGAGGTGACCTATGAACTTAAAGGAGCAGCTTTATATTTGCACACTGGCACAGTGCCAGAGTATTTCAAGGGCTTCCGAAAAACTGTATATTTCGCAGCCGGCTCTGAGTATGTATCTGAACAATCTTGAAAAAATGTTGGGCGTCAAACTTTTTTATCGCAAAGATAAAAAATTATGGCCAACCTATGCCGGACAGTGCTACTTGGAGAAAGCGCAGCGGATGCTTCGCATGAAAGGCGAGTTTGACAGCCAGCTTTTCGGCATACTCAATGGGTCATGCGGTCGACTGCGCATCGGGGTGCAGCAGCGGCGCGCACCACATTTTCTGCCGCCGGTGCTTGCGCGTTTTAAACGCGCGTATCCCGATGTTCAGATTATTATTACAGATAGCATTTATGCGCCTTTATTCGAACTTTTTAAAAATGATGATATCGATTTACTATTGTGTACCAAGTACACAGAGCTGCCCGATTGTGTGGAGCATCTCATATATAAGGAGCGCCTGCTGGTGATGCTGCCTGCGCAGCACCCGGCCTGTGCAATGGCGCGAGTGGTGCCGGAGCAGCCGTATCCGATACTGGATCTCAAGCAGCTGGATGGTGAATTGTTTTTATTGCAGACCGAGCAGCAGAGCCTGCGGCATGAATGCGATCGCGCCTTGGCGTACTGTGGGGTGGTACCGGGCGACATTGAAGAAATTAGCGGCATTGAACTATGCATGCAGCTGGTGGCTGAAGGCTTGGGGGTCGGTTTTAATCGTGAGGGTTATATCCGGGATATCCACTACGATAAGCCGGTGCGCTACTTCGGTTTTGAGCCACAAACGCGTTCCGATTTTGTTGCGGTGCACAAAAGGAACGTGCAGTGGCCGGATTACACGCAGCACATGATTGCACTTTTAATCGAGCAGGGCAAGGATATTGGCTGCCACTGTTCTTCAGGGATCAATATATAAGATGGACTTACGATATCTTGGCAGGTTCATTAAGTTAAACTTATATGTTTCATAAAATATTCATAGTGTACTTATTTTTTCGACACTGATATACTCGAATAAAATATATAATGCGCCAAATATCAGAGGAGGAAATACAATGGAAAACGCAACTAAGAAAAAGCATTTTCAAATGCCGCATACCTTTGTCATTGTCGGTACTATCATTCTTGTCGCTGTGGTCATGACATGGATTATCCCGGCGGGCAGTTATGTGCGTGTCGAAAATGCGCAGGGGATCAAGGTGGTGGATCCGAATCAGTTCAACTTTGTGGAAAGATCACCGATTAGTTTGGTTTCAATCCCGCTGTATATTGTGCAGGCCTTTACTAAAAATGCCGATTTGCTGTGGGTCATACTGTTTTCAGGCGGTGCATTCCACCTGCTTACCCTATCGGGGGCGCTTCAGGCTGTGATCGCCAAGGTCGCCAAGCGCTTTTCCAACAAGCTGTATATTTTCATCCCGGTGTTGACGCTGATTTTTGGCTTGATCTGCACCACGCAGGGTGTCAATACATTTATCGCTTTTGCACCGGTCATGGTGATGATGACCTTGGCCATGGGATTGGACTCCATTTCGGGTGCGGCCATCATCCTGCTGGGCGGTGCAGTGGGTTTCTCAACCGGAACACTCAATATCTCCACCACGCTGGTCGCGCAAAAGGTTGCCGAACTGCCGCTTTATTCCGGGTTGGAATATCGTGCGTTCTGCTTTGCTGTTTTTTATGTGGTAACCAACATATACCTCATTCGGTACGCGATGAAGATTCAAAAAAACCCGCAACTCAGTCCCATGTATGACCTTGATAAAAACAACGAGTTGAACACCGGTGCCGACCTTGATTCTTTTGGCACGCTCAACCTGCGCAAGGTGTTGATTCTGATGACGCTTTGCGCGGCATTAGCGCTCATCGTCTACGGGTGCATTGCGCTCGCATGGGATATGGCCGAGACTGCTGCGACCTTTTTGGCACTCAGTGTTATCGTTGGATTTATTGCGGGCTTTACCCCTTCCGATATTTCAAAGCATTTTCTTGAAGGATGTAAGAAGATGCTCGCGGCGGCCATCATCATCGGCTTAGCGCGCGCCATTGGCACCATTCTGGCCGACGGCAAAATCGTGGATACCGTGGTGTATTTTCTGGCGGGCGGACTTTCCTCGGTGCCGCCCCTGCTGCAAGGACCTGCGATGCTGATCGCCAACACCCTTATCAACATGGTGTTGACCTCGGGTAGCGGTCAGGCGGCCGCCGTTATGCCGATCTTTACACCTTTGGCGGATCTCATTGGCATGACCCGACAGACGGCCGTACTCGCTTTTAACTTTGGCGATGGCTTCTGTAATTATATTTTACCAACCTCGACCGCACTCATGGGCATCACCGGCGCGGCCAATATCCCTTATGATCGCTGGATGAAATTCATGTGGAAGATGTTCCTCATCTGGATGGCTGTCGGTGCGGTACTGCTCGTCGTTGCGCAAATCATCCACCTCGGCCCGATGTAGACTGCGGCGCGGATGTCTCTTGCAAATTGGACGTAAGGAGGATACATATCATGAAAGAAAGACTTTTTTCAGCTGTGGATGCCCAACGCAATGCGCTGATTAAAATGGCCGATGTCATTTTTGACAATCCCGAATACGACGGTGAAGAAGTCCTAGCCAGCAAAACCTTGGTAGAATATCTTAAAGACAACGGCTTTTCGGTCGAAACCGGCACAGCGGGTTTTAAAACGGCGTTTTGTGCCAAATACCAAAGTGGAACAGGGGGGCCGACCATCGGCATCCTGTGTGAGTATGATGCGCTGCGGGGGCTGGGGCATGGCTGTGGGCACCACATGCAGGGGCCGGCTTGTTTGGGCGCGGCGGTTGCATTGAAAAATGCAGTGCAGGATCGCCCCTACACATTGGTCGTCTACGGCACGCCGGCTGAAGAGACGTTTGGCGCTAAGTGCGGCATGATTGAAAAGGGCTGTTTTAAAGAACTTGATGTAGCATTGATGATGCATGGCGGACCCGACACCTGCACCGATATCAAATGCATGGCGCTGGCGGCCTTTAACGTGACCTTTCACGGAAAGGGCGCACACGCTGCATTGGCGCCCGAAAAAGGTAAAAGTGCGTTTGATGGCCTGTTAGCCGCTTTCAACGGCATTGAATTTCTGCGTGAGCACGTGCCGGAGGATGTCAAAATGCACTACACAGTGACGCAGCTGCCCGGTCCGGCCAACGTGGTGCCGGTCGGCGCGGTGGGCAAGTTTGCGCTGCGCTCCTTCTCTAAAACGACGCTCGAGCAAGTCATTGTGCGCTTCAAGGAAATTATTCAGGGCGCGGCACTCATCGCAGGCGTGACTTATAACATCAATGAAGAGAAATTTTTGTACAACAAAATTCCGGTTCTGGCGCTTAATAAACTCTTGATGGACAATGCTGCGCTTGCCAATGCGCCGCGTCTGTCACCCCCGCGTGAGCGCACCGGTTCGACTGATTTTGGCAATGTGATGTACCACATTCCGGGCAGTTGCATCCGTGTGGCGTTTGTACCCGCAGGCACGTCCTCGCACTCTCAGGAGTATGTGGACGCAGGTAAATCCGACGCGTCACACGACGCCGTGCTCTATGGCGCCAAGGCGATGGCCGGCGCCGCGCTGGATCTGATTGAAACCCCCGAGTTAATGGCACAGATTAAAGCGGAGTTTGCCGAAAACAAACAGAAATATCGCTAACGTTTTGCTACAAGCATCGATACAGGGACACAAATGGCTGTCAATATTTTAAGAGCCACTGTGACAAACTTGGCGGCTATTCCGAAAAGGACTTCTTTTTGGGATAGCCTATGCCTTTATAAGTCGTTGTTTCAAGCGGTGGCGGCATTTCACACAATGGGTTAAAATAGAATGAAAGGAAAGTGGATTATGCGGATTAAAACCGTTGCTGTCGATACGCTCTATGATATCGGGGGCGCATTTTTACAGGCGATTGCCATTCAATGTTTCATTTCAGGGTGCCGTATAGCGCCGGGCGGTGTATCGGGCATTGCCATTTTACTTAATTACATGTTCGCACTCCCGGTGGGTATTATGTCCTTTGTTTTGAATGTCCCGTTATTGATTTTATCCTGGCTTTATCTGGGGCGGCTGTCCACAGTTAAAACGCTTAAAACAGTCGCGATTATGGCATTGGTGCAGGATATTCTGGTGACGCCCTTTTTTCCGGCTATCGCAGGGGAGCGCATCGTACTGGCTGCCTTTGGCGGTGTGTTTTCCGGTGTGGGCATGGCGATGATCTTTATGCGTGGCTCGACCACCGGTGGCATGGATATTGCCGCGAAGCTTATTCAGCGCGCCGCGCCACATTTTCAAATCGGTCATGCGCTGATGTTGGTGGATCTTTTGATCGTCGTTGCCTCGGTGATCGTTTACAGGAATATCGACACCGCGTTTTATGGTCTGCTGTGCATCGTCTGCACCACGCAGACGATCGATATGATCATCTACGGCATGAAGCGCAGCACCATGGTGACGATTATTTCAGCGCACAATGCCGAAATTGCCGACGGCATCATGCGCCAGCTCGGACGCGGCGCAACCTTTTTAAAAAGTTGTGGGGCGTTTAGTCGGCGGGAGAGCGAGGTGCTGCTCTGTGTTGTCGATAAAAAGGAGTTCTACCGCGTCAAACAAATTATCGACAGCTATGATGCCAACGCCTTTTTTATCGTATCCGAAACAAAAGAGGTTTATGGCGAAGGCTTTTCGGACAGCTGTCACACACCGGTGTAAAGTGGATTGATACGCGGTCGGCATGCCAGATTGCGTTCCAGTCTATGGCAGATTTCAGTCAAAGAAACAAAAACGCGCGCCAAAATGCCGGGTTGCGCGTTTTTAAATAAAACTTAATCTCTAAAATTGTTTTCCCCTGCATATACATGCACTAAGACGACACAGGGGAGGGCACACATGTGAAAGGCTTGCCGGAGGAGCGCGCCATACTGCTCGCTCAATATATCATTGAAAACAACGCAACGGTGCGCCGGGCGGCAAAGGCGTTTGATATTTCAAAGTCTACCGTACATAAGGACGTGAGTGAACGCATCAAACTGCTATCACCGTCGCTGTATGATCAGTGCAGGCATGTGCTTGAGGTGAATAAGTCGCAGCGACATATTCGTGGGGGACTTGCCACAAGAGAAAAATATGCTAAAATGAGGACGAAATAACCGAGAGGTTAGCCTTATTTGTCCAACCGCCAAGCGCACGATTCCAAAATTTGGAGGGTGCGCTTTTTGGTCTTTGCAGGTCTTTAAATCTGCACTGGAATTGACAATTTTACCGAAAAATTGTACAATGAACAATATCTGTGAGAAAATCGTGGATGTACATAAAGCTTTTTTGTTACTCAGCTTGAAACAGCTGTGTTTCATTGCGTTTTAAACCATATTTTGGCTTTTCTGAAAATAAATTATACTGATTTTTACAAGGACGGATGCTTAAACATTTTACTTGTGAGAGATACTATAAGTTAGCAAATAACGGAAGGAAGGTTCGCCTTGGAAAAGTTTGTTATAAAAGGCGGTCGACCCCTGAGTGGAGAGATTACGATCAGCGGTGCGAAAAATGCCGCTGTCGCCATTATTCCTGCGACAATTTTGGCAAAAGGCCGCTGTGTGATCGAAAATGTGCCCGACATAAGCGATGTCGAAACATTGCTCGAAATTCTAACGCATATCGGCGCCAAAACGCGCCGTCTTAATCGCGATACCCTTGAGATAGATACTTCCGGCGTGGACTGCAACGAGGTTCCCTATGAGTTTGCAAGGGCCATGCGCGCATCCTATTATTTCCTCGGAGTGCTGCTTGCGCACTGCAACGAAGCAAATGTTTCGATGCCGGGCGGCTGCAATTTCGGGGTGCGGCCCATCGATCAGCACCTCAAAGGTTTTACAGCACTGGGGGCCGAGGTTTCTGTCGACGGCGGCATGATCTGTGCCAAGGCCAATCGCCTGTTGGGCACGCACATACATTTTGACGTCGTAAGCGTTGGCGCGACCATCAATGTTATGATGGCTGCGGTAAAGGCGCACGGCGTCACCATTATGGAAAATGCGGCCAAGGAGCCACACATCGTCGATTTGGCTAACTTTTTAAACTCGATGGGGGCCGATATCCGCGGCGCGGGTACCGATGTGATCAAGGTTCATGGGGTGGACGTGCTTCGCCCCAGCACCTATTCCATCATTCCCGACCAGATTGAGGCGGGCACTTACATGGTGCTGGCTGCGGCGACAGGATCCGATCTGCTCATTAAAAACGTCATCCCCAAGCATCTGGAGTCGATTACCGACAAACTTGAAGCGGCCGGGGCTGTCGTCGAAGAGCTTGACGATGCCATTCACGTGATCGGGCAAACCACCATCAACAAGGTCAATGTCAAAACATTGCCACACCCCGGATTTCCGACCGATATGCAGCCGCAAATCACCGCTCTGCTCTGTCGTGCCGGTGGCACGAGCATCATCACCGAGGGCGTGTGGGAAGGCGGCCGGTTCAAGTATATCGACGAATTAAAGCGCATGGGTGCGCACATTTCGGTCGACGGCAAAATGGCGGTCATTGAGGGGGACGCACGGTTGACCGGTGCACCGGTCAAGGCGACCGATCTTCGCGCCGGTGCTGCGCTGATCATTGCGGCACTTGCTGCCGATGGCGTCACCGAAATTGAGGATATCGATCATATCGAACGCGGTTATGAAAAAATCGTCGAAAAACTCGTGCGTGTCGGTGCGGATATTCAAAAGCAGATCACACCCGATTCGGACGTGATCAAACCGGCTCAATAGCGGATTTAAAAAAGTCTGGTGCTATCCCCGAAGCAATTTGGGGATAGCCTGTTTTGTTTAATTTTTAAAGGAGCGATTCTATTGGCAAAATTCTGCGTGCTCGCCTCGTCAAGTGCAGGCAACAGCACCTATATTTCCTGTGCACAGGGCGCTGTGCTGGTCGATGCGGGTATCAGCTGCCGCAGAATTGTCGATGCCATCGCTCAAACGGGTGAGTCGGCATCAGCGCTTAAAGCGGTGTTAATTACCCACGAGCACACCGACCACATCAAAGGCCTGTTAAATCTTATCAAAAAAACCGGTGCCGCGGTGTTCGCCACCGGCCCGGTGCTCGAATACATAACGGCACGCAACCATGTGCCGGCCGGCGCCACGCTGGTCGAAGTGACCAACCGTCGCTTTGAAGCGGCGGGGATGCAGGTTCAAGCATTTGCGACCTCGCATGACAGCGTCGCCAGCGTCGGCTACCGCTTGACCTTGCCCAATGAGCAGACCGTTGCGGTCGCCACTGATTTGGGGGTCGTTACGGATGAAGTCATGCAGGGGATTCGGGGGTGTCGCACCGTATTGTTGGAGGCCAACTACGATCCGCAGCTGCTGCGCATGAGCGCATACCCTTCTTTTTTAAAACAGCGTGTCGCCTCCAATCAAGGGCACTTGGACAACAGCACCGCAGCGACGCTTGCCGCGGCATTGGTGGAATCCGGAACAGCGCAGCTTTTTTTGGGGCACCTCTCGCGTGAGAACAACAACCCTGCGCTGGCTGAACAGACGGTGGCGATGGCTCTAGCTCAAGCAGGTGCACAGCGCGGCCTTGATTTTGAACTGGAGGTCGCGCCCTACGATGGTTTGTCCAGATTGGTGCGGTTTTAATACCTTTGTTTCCGATAAGCAGCGATGGATGATGGATTTCTGTTTTAAGAGAAGAGGGTTCAAATGCGAAATATCCGGTTAATTACAGTGGGCAAACTCAAGGAAAAATATCTTTCTCAGGGTTGTGCCGAATATTTAAAACGCTTGTCGGCCTTTGCGCGCGTTCAGGTGATTGAGATCGACGAGGCGCGTCTGCCCGATCGACCCTCCCAAGCACAGATTGATGCCGCACTGGCTCTGGAAGGTGAAAAAATTTTGGATAAGGCACATGGCAGTGCGCTCATCGCGCTGTGTATCGAAGGTGAAATTTTTTCTTCTGAACAGCTTGCGGCAAGGCTCGATGCGCTCGAGGTTCAGGGCGCCGGTGCCATGTCACTGATTATCGGCAGTTCGTTTGGCTTGGCTGATGCCGTTAAAAAAGCGGCCGTGGTGCGGCTGTCGTTCTCGCGTATGACCTTTCCCCACCAGCTCATGCGCTTGCTGCTCTGCGAGCAGCTTTATCGCGCCTGTTCCATTTCGGCGGGCGGAAAGTACCATAAATAGTCTTTGACACCGGCATAGGAAGTATGATCTGCGGCGGGAAGCCGTTGGATTTTGCATAGACTACACCTGGAAAGAGGGAACATTTTGAATTTGATACAGCAATTGGCGCAGGAATTATCGCTGCGCGAAAGTCAGGTGGAAAGTGCGGTTGGGTTGCTTGATGAGGGCAACACGGTGCCGTTTATCTCGCGTTATCGCAAAGAGGTGACCGGTTCGCTCGACGATAGTCAGCTGCGCGATCTTGAAGATCGGCTCAACTATTTGCGCAATCTGGATAAACGCCGCGAGGAAATTCGGTCGAATATCGAGGGTCAGGGTGCTTTGACCGACCAATTGGCGGTTGCCATTGCCGACGCCAAAACGCTGGCGGCGCTTGAAGACCTCTACCTGCCCTATAAGAAAAAGCGCCGCACCCGTGCGATGATGGCCAAGGAAAAGGGACTCGAGCCTCTGGCACTTAAATTCTTTGAACAAACCGGTGCCGCGCTGCCCGACGTGCTTGCCGCACCGTTTGTTGACTCTGAAAAAGGCGTCGAAACGGTTGAGGATGCGATTGCGGGCGCCAAAGATATCATCGCTGAAATGGTTTCAGATGATGCGGCGGTGCGCGGTGCATTGCGCGCATTTTTGCAACGCACGGCATGCCTGCGGTCGATGTCGCAGGACCCACAAGCGGCGCAGGGTGTTTACGCCATGTACTGTGATTTTTCCGAGCCGGTGAACAAAGTGGCAGGTTACCGCGTGCTGGCGATCGACCGCGGCGAGCGCGAGGATGTGCTCAAAGTATCGATTGAGTGCGACATGGAAGCGGCGCTGCAAACGTTGTTGCGCATGGTGGTCAAAAAAGGATTTTCTCCGTCGATTCACGTGGTTCGAGAAGCCTGTGCCGATGCATGGATCCGCTTGATTTTTCCATCGTTGGCGCGCGAACTGCGCAGCACAATGACCGAAAACGCTGCCGAGCAGGCGATAAAGGTGTTCGCGCTCAACTTAAAACCGCTCTTAATGCAGCCGCCCATCAAGGGTCGGGTGACGTTGGGACTCGACCCTGCGTACCGCACCGGTTGCAAAATTGCGGTGGTCGATGCCACCGGCCGTGTGCTTGATACGACAGTTGTCTATCCCACGCCGCCGCAAAGCAAGGTTGACGAAGCTGCTGCGACACTCAAGGCGCTGATCCGAAAATATAACGTCAGCATCATTTCAATCGGCAACGGCACCGCTTCCAAGGAATCGGAAATTTTTGTCGCCGATCTCATCAAAACACTGGATGTGTCAGTTTCATACATGGTCGTCAGCGAGGCGGGGGCGAGTGTTTATTCGGCCTCCAAGCTTGCTGCGGAGGAATTTCCGCAGTACGACGTGTCGCTGCGCTCGGCAGTATCGATTGCCCGCAGGCTGCAGGATCCGCTGGCCGAACTGGTCAAGATTGACCCCAAGGCTATCGGCGTGGGGCAGTACCAGCACGACATGCCTAAAAATCGACTGGATCAGACACTGGGTGGCGTGGTTGAGGACTGCGTCAACTCGGTTGGTGTCGATGTCAATACCGCATCCTTTTCACTTTTGGCCTACATTGCGGGCGTCGGCCCGGCGCTGGCCAAGAACATTGTGGCTTACCGCGAGGAAAACGGACACTTTACCTCACGCAAGGCGCTGTTGTCGGTGCCAAAGCTCGGCAAAAAAGCGTTTGAACAGGCGGCGGGTTTTATGCGGGTTGCCGAGAGCGAGAACCCCTTGGACAATACAGCGGTGCACCCCGAAAGTTATACCGCGGCGCAAAAGTTGCTCAAATCCTGCGGTTTTACCGCGGCGGACTTGCGTGTCGGCCAGCTTCAGACGCTGCCTGAGCGCGTGGCCCAAAAGGGTGAATCGGCGCTGGCACAAATGCTTGGTATCGGTGTTCCCACACTGCGCGACATGGTTGCAGAGCTGTTAAAACCCGGGCGCGACCCGCGTGATGAGCTGCCGCCGCCCATGCTGCGCTCCGACCTGTTAGAACTCTCGGATCTTAAACCCGATATGGTTTTGGACGGCACGGTGCGCAACGTGGTCGATTTCGGTGCGTTTGTTGATATTGGCGTCCATCAGGATGGGTTGGTGCATATCTCTCGCATCTGCGACCGATTCTTAAAGCACCCGAGTGAGGCTGTTCGCGTGGGGGATGTTGTAAAGGTGAAGGTGCTGGAAGTGGACGTTCGCCGCAAGCGGATTTCATTGACCATGCGGGATATCTGAGTCGGAGAAGGAATAAGACAATGCCCAACTACGGAATAAGATTTTTGCGAATGATCTTTGGAATAGCGCTTTACAGCTGCGGTATTTACATGACAATTCAAGCCAATTTGGGCCTTAGCTCATGGGATGCGTTACACATGGGTATCAATTACACCACCGGTATCAGCTTCGGCAATGCCTCGGTGCTCGTGGGATTGTTCATTTTGGTGGCGGATGTGCTGTTGGGTGAAAAAATTGGATTTGGCACGATTATCAACACCATCATGATCGGCAAGTTCGTGGATCTGCTCGATTATATTGAACTGTTGCCCAAAATGGAAAGTCTTTTCTTGGGTCTTTTGCTTTTAATTGCAGGCTTAGTGATCATCTGTTTTGGAATGTATTTTTACATGAACGCTGCATTGGGCGGCGGCCCGCGCGACTCGCTGATGGTTGCTTTTCACCGCAAGCTTCCGACGGTTCCTATCGGCTTGATGCGTGCGCTGCTTGAGGGGGCGGCGCTGCTGAGCGGTTGGCTGTTAGGGGGGCCGGTTGGCATCGGTACATTGGTTGCAGTGTTGAGCATCGGCTTTATTATGCAAGGCGTTTTCACCTTGGTGCATTTTGATCCCAAGGCCGTACAGCACGAAAGTCTTATGGTCACGGTCAAGCGGATTCGCACTGCACAAAAGATTTAAAACTTTAGGTTGTTTTTTGAGGGTGTGATTGCGCGCGCTCTCTCTACTTCGGATTCGGATTGGGATTGGGATTGGGATTCGGATTCAGCGCCCGCGCGAGCCGCCATTCGCCGCAGGTTTTTGCAATTTGCCGCAACCCGTTGGGGCATTCTTTGTAGAGGCGTATTTACTTATCAAGGTTCATGTTCACGCGCATCAAAACAGGCAAGCACTGTTTTCGGGCAGTTCTTGCGCATATCGGAATATATTTAAGCCTTCAACATCGAACCGCCCCACCATGGTTTACATGTTTTAGGCTTGTTTTTATCAGAATGCCGCCCGCCTTATCATTAGTTTAGCATCAGGCGGAGGAGGTTTTCTATGGTCAGTTTTTTAGGTTTCGCCTATCCGAGCCTGCTTGCTGTAGTATTTGTCGCTATGGTTGCGTTTGAGTCAATCGTCCTGTTCATTTAAGCACAAAAGAGTCTGCACTGCCATGTGGCAAATGCAGACTCTTTTTAATTAGCGCATCATCAAAGGCGTTACAGCGCTGCGATGATCTCCTTGGTGTCGTGTGCAATGAGCAGCTCCTCATTGGTGGGCAACACCCAAACCGCGACTTTCGAGTCGGGCGTGGAGATGCAAGCTTCCTCGCGGCAGCCGCTGTTTTTGGCATCGTCAAACTTGATTCCGAGCACTTCCATGTTCTCGCAGACACGCTCACGAACGATATCGTCGTTTTCGCCGATACCGCCGGTGAAGCAGACAGCATCCAGCCCGCCGAGCGCAGCGGCATAGGAGCCGATATACTTCTTGATCTGGTGGCACAGGATGTCCACAGCTAGCTTGGCGCGCTCGTTGCCGGCTTCCTCAGCAGCGTGTAGGTCGCGCATGTCGCTGGAAACGCCCGATATACCGACCAGACCGGCCTGCTTATTGAGAATGTCGATGATCTTGCTGGTGCGGTAGCCCGACTTCTCGGACATAACGCTCACGAGCGAGGGATCAATCGCGCCGCAGCGCGTCCCCATGATGAGACCGTCGAGCGGTGTCAGACCCATGGTTGTGTCCACGCACTTGCCGCTGTCGATAGCGGTGATGGAGGACCCGTTGCCCAGATGGCAGGTGATGACTTTCAGGTTGTCCCTGCCGGTCAATTCGACCAGACGCTGGGAGACAAAGCGGTGGCTGGTGCCGTGGAAACCATAACGGCGCAGACGGAACTCCTGATAATACTCATAGGGAATTGGGTAGATATAAGATTTGGCCGGCATAGTCTGGTGGAAGGCCGTGTCGAACACAACAACCATCGGGATATTTTCGCCAAATACCTTGCGGCAGGCTCTCATCGCCGTCAGGCAGGGTGGGTTGTGCAAGGGGGCAAGGTCCGAAAGATCATCAATGGCTTTCATCACCTCGTCGTCGACGAGCACCGAACGGGTAAATTTCTCGCCGCCATGTACGCCGCGGTGGCCGATGGCCGCAATCTCAGAGATGTCGTCAATCACCTTGTGCGCGCCGCTGGTTAACAGCTCCACAACCTCAGCAAATGCTTCAGCATGGGTGGGGAAGGGGGTTTCATACTCAATTTTGCTGCCGTTGAACAGCTTGTGGCTGATTTGGCCGCTGGCGCCGATGCGCTCGCACAGGCCCTTGGCGATGACCGATTCGGCGTCCATGTCGATGAGCTGGTACTTCATCGAGGAGCTGCCCGCATTGATGACCAGAATTTTCATAATTATTGTCCTCCTTTGTTATGCTGAAATGCCAGATAAAAAGGTTCAATAAATCAGCGGTTGGCCGAGAAATTAACTTTTTAGAGGAATATCAGTCTTAAAACACGATCAAGCTTGTAAAAAAGAATGCCCCTTTTGTCAATCAGACATACCAAACACGATTAAGCGTGCCAATCGTCGCTGTTATTTCTTGACTAGGGTGCGCATAAATAATATAATATTATATAATTTCAAAAAGTTCAAGTATACCGCAGTATTATTGGATATTTATACGAGTGCGAGCGCTTTTCGCGCGCAAAATATTTGGAAATTCCATGAAAATGTGTGTGCGGCATGTGGCATTTATAATACTGCGACAGATGAAAGGGGGCGTGCTGATGACGATTGCAGCCATTGCGGCGGAGTATAACCCGTTTCACAATGGGCATGCCTATCATATTGCCCAAACGCGTGAGGCGGGGGCAACGCATATCGTCGCGATTATGAGCGGTAATTTTACCCAGCGTGGAACCCCGGCCATTGCGGAGAAACGCGCCCGTGTCAGGGCGGCGCTTGGGGGCGGAGCCGATCTGGTGGTGGAGTTGCCACTGCCCTATGCCATGGCGCCTGCACAGCGTTTTGCGTTGGGCGTTGCAGGTCTTGCACAGGGGATGGGCTGTGTGGATGTGCTGTCCTTTGGCAGCGAGTCGGGGTATCTTTCAATCTTAAAAGCGGCAGCCGATGCAATCGATAGTGAGCCCGTGCGCGCGCGCATGGCACAGCTGCTCTCAACCGGAATCACCTTTGCGCGCGCGCGGCAGCAGGCGGTCAGTGCGCTTTGCGGGGACGAAATTGCCGACACACTCGGCACGCCGAACGACGCGCTGGCGGTGGAATATATTCGGCAGCTCAAACTGGTCGGCAGCCGAGTTGTGCCATTCGCTGTTGTAAGAAACGGCGCGCGACACGATGACGGCATTGCCAAGGGCGAAATGGCTTCGGCCTCCTTTCTCAGGGCGTTGATGCGCAGCGGCGGTGTCGCGGCTGTTGCCGATTTTATGCCGGTGCACGCGCATACCGCGCTTGGCGTCGCCGTGCAGGATGCGTTGGCGCCGTTTGACGACAAAAAGCTGCAAGCCATGATGCTCGGCGTCCTGCGCCGAATGACAGCCGCGGAAATATCGCGTGTGCCGGATCTGTCCGAAGGGCTTGAAAATCGCATCTATGGCGCTATTCGGCAGGCGTGCAGCGTTGAGGAAGTTTACACGCTGGCCAAATCCAAGCGCTATACCGCGGCCAGAATCCGTCGGGTGGTCATGTCGGCATTTTTGGGGTTGGAATCCGCCTATGGGGCGCAAAATCCGCCTTACATCCGCGTGTTGGGTTTTAATGCACGCGGTCGAGAGATTCTCTCACGAATGAAGGAAACAGCCACGTTGCCGGTATCCGACTCGTTGGCCTACTTGAGCCGCGTCAACGAGACGTGTGCGGCCTTTGTCGAACTGGAAGCACGTGCGACCGATATTTATCTGTTGGGTCTGCCTGTCATCCGCCCCTGCGGTTATGATTATGTGGCCGATAGTGTGCGCGATATTTAAAGGGCAATGGCCTTGGAACGAAAAGAAATATAAGCGATGAATGCTGTTAAGCAAGATCAGCGGGAGGTGCAGTTTTGATTAATTATGATAAAGTGCTGTCGCAGACAGTCAAAGAGATTAAGCCTTCGGGTATACGACGCTTTTTCAACCTTGCAAATGAAATGGAAAATGTCATTTCGCTCGGTGTGGGGGAACCCGACTTTAAAACGCCGTTAGCGGTGCGACGTGCCGGGATACAGGCGCTTGAAGAGGGCAAAACCCGCTACACCGCCAACGCGGGCATGGATGCGTTAAAAAGCGAAATATCCGACTATATGGCGCGCCGGTTTCAACTGGACTATAAGACGGACGAGCTTTTTGTCACAGTGGGCGGATCCGAGGCGATAGACGTGTGCATCCGTGCGCTTGTCGAGCCGGGCGACGAGGTGATGGTGTGTGAGCCTAGTTTTGTCTGCTATTCACCGATTGCGTCACTCGCACACGCCAAGGTGGTTCCGATTGCCACCAAGGCCGAAAACGGCTTTTCCCTGACGCCCGAGCAACTCAAAGCCGCTATTTCGCCCAAATCTAAACTTTTAATTATGCCGTTCCCTTCCAACCCCACCGGTGGTATCATGACAAGAGAACAGCTTGAAGCGATTGCCGAGGTGCTGCGCGGTACCGATATCATGGTGCTTTCAGACGAGATTTACAGCGAGCTGACCTACGGCGGCGTTGCGCACTGCTCTCTGGCGAATATCCCCGATATGTGGGAGCGCACCATCGTGATCAACGGCTTTTCCAAGGCCTACGCTATGACCGGTTGGCGCCTAGGTTATGCTTGCGGTCCCAAGCCACTCATTGACCAGATGCTTAAAATTCACCAGTACGCCGTGATGTGCGCACCCACCGTGAGCCAGTACGCCGCCATTGTGGCGATGAAAAGCTGTGATGATGCCGTCGCCCAAATGCGCGACGCGTATGACGCGCGCCGTCGCATGATGGTCGAGCGCCTAAACGCGATGGGGTTGACTTGTTTTGAGCCGCGAGGGGCGTTTTATGTCTTCCCAAGCATCCAATCCACCGGCTTGACCAGTGCCGAATTTTGCGAACAGCTTTTGAACGCCAAGCGCGTAGCGGTTATTCCGGGTGATGCGTTCGGTGCATGTGGCGAGGGGTATGTTCGCATCTCCTATTCCTATTCGACGCAACATCTCATAACCGCGCTCGAACGCATTGAGATGTTTATAAAGGAAATTAAATAAGATGACAGAATCCATTACCGCAAAGGCTTTTGGAAAAATTAATATGACCCTTGCGGTTACCGGCCGGCGTGACGACGGTTATCACACGCTGTGTTCGGTGATGCAGAGCATTTCAATTTACAATGTGGTCAAGGTTTTTAAAACCGTGGGTGGGGGCGTTACACTTTATTGTGATGACCCCACTTTGCCGACCGACGAACGTAACACGGCCTATCGCGCGGCGCAAGCTTTTTTGTGTTATGCCGGGTTGCCACGGCGCAGCGGCATCTTTGTCAAGCTGCAAAAACAGGTGCCGTATCAGGCGGGCCTAGGATCGGCCAGCGCCGATGCCGCAGGCGTACTCGCTGCTTGTAATGTGTTGTTTGGCGCACCGTTATCCCGGCAGCGGCTGCTTGAGCTCGCCTCAACAATCGGGGCGGATGTGCCGTTTTGCCTGACCGGCGGCACCAAGCTTGCGCAGGGCACAGGCGATATTTTTACGCCGCTTCCCGGCTGCCCCGACTGCAGCCTGCTGATTTTACATCCCGATGAGGGAGTTTCCACGCCGGAGGCGTATCGGCGGTTTGACGCGCTGAAAAATCCGCGCCAGCCGCAGGCTCAACCCATGATAGATGCACTGCATGGCGGCGATCTCAAACGTATTGCCACAGCCTGTGGCAATACGTTTGAGCAGTGCTGTCCGGTGGCTGCGGTTGCGCAGATGAAAGCGGCGCTACTGCAAGCGGGCGCACTTGGGAGCGCAATGAGCGGTTCCGGCACTGCGGTTTATGGCCTCTTTGCCGATGCGCTGTCCGCCCAAAAAGCGCGCGAAACGCTCTTGCCATTCGGGTGGAAAAGCTGGCTGGCAAAGCCGATTGATTGTGGCGTGGCGGTGGAATCGTTCTGAAATTTTACACGGCGGTTCCCAAAAGAAATGCCTGCAGTGAATAAACCGTACAAAACCTGCCTATCCTGATATTGCAACAGGATAGGCAGAAATAACCGCATAGAATATTCCCTGCACACAGTGGGGTCATGGCCTGCCGTCCTGATTTTAACAACAGGATTGGCAGGTTTTTATCATGACAAAAACGGACCGATTTGCCCTCATTCTTTTTTTAACGCTGATGCTCTCGATGCTTTTGCTTTCATTGGATAGCTTTGCCGCGCAGTGTGCTGCCGTGCGCCAGAATACGCTGCGGCTGCATATCATCGCTAATTCAGATCTTGATGAAGATCAGCAACATAAACTCTTGGTGCGTGACGCGTTACTGCAAGAATATTCCGAGATGCTTGGCAGGTCAGACGCCGATCAGGCCGCCCGAATTGCCGAATTTTTGCGGGATGATATTACACTAACGGCCAAAAAGACGCTGCGAGCGGTGGGGGATACGCACGACGTAGCGGTGCGCGTCACCGACATGTACTTTGATACTCGCACTTATGAGGACGGTGTCACACTGCCAGCTGGGAAATATACGGCGCTGCAGGTGGTGATTGGGGAAGGTAAAGGCAAAAACTGGTGGTGTGTTATGTATCCCCCGCTCTGCATTCCGGTGGCGACCCAAAAACAGGCTGCCGAGGTGGAAGCACAGATTCGCACGCTGAGTGTCGAGCCGTGTTATCAAGCAAAATTCGCGGTGGTTGAAGCCTTTGAAAGATGGACCGGACGCGCCGGATAAACAAAGGGCGGCGATATGATTGGCTTGAAAGTAACCCGGATTTAAAATCCAAGCGTTCCTAGCGGCTGTCATAAGGATGAAAATGATCGGGCGTCAGGGCGCCATGCAACAAGGACCATAATGGATTTTTCCATTATGGTCCTTTAACTTACTCCATAGGCTGCGGTAGATTAACCGACAGGAATGACGCAGGGATAATTTTGATTGTCCACCGCAACATGTCGGATGCGCACTTGAACCGAAAAGGCATTGTGCAAATTTTTTTCATTGATAACCGAATCGCTACTGCCGTAAGCACAGGTGCCGTCACAGTTTAAAATGAGCGCCTCGTCAGCCATCTGCAACGCGTGGTCGGGGTAGTGGGTATTCACAACCACCGAAATGCCGCGTTCGCGCGATAGATTTTTAATGCAGTTGAGGACGGTTAGCTGATTTTTAAAATCCAGATTCGATTCAGGCTCATCGAGCACCAACAAACTCGGGTTGCCGGTGAGCGCGCGGGCGATCAATACCATTTGCAGCTCACCGCCGCTCATTTGGTTGCAACGTTTGTCCCTAAGGTTCATGATGCCGACCGATTCCATGCAAGAAAGCGCTATTTCGTAGTCCTTTTTTCCGGGCTGTGCAAACAGGTCCAGATGCGCCGAACGCCCAAGCGTCACCATCTCTTTTGCGGTATAAGAAAAAATGGCATTTTTGGCCTGTGGTACGTAAGCGATTTTCTGCCATAGCTGTCGGCTGGGTATCGTATTGAGCGGGATGCCATCCAAAAGTGTTTTGCCGCTGTTCCATGTGAGCAAACCCATCATGCAGCGCAGCAGCGTGGTTTTGCCGACACCGTTTGATCCCAGTATGCTTAAAACCTGTCCGCTTTCAACACGCAAGCAAATATTTTGTAAAACTTGCTGATCGGTGTGCGGGTAGGAAAAGAATCCATTTAGGACTTCAAATATCAAAGCTGCGTTCCTCCTGTTCTTCTGAGCAATGCAATAAAGAACGGTGCGCCGATTACCGCAGTCAGAATCGATATCGGAATTTCCGCCGCGGTGGCGCTTCTGGCCAGCGTATCGATGGCAACCATAAACATGGCGCCCAAGCTGATACTCACGGGAATGACAACTTTGTTGTTGCTGCCATACATCATTCTGGCAATGTGCGGAACCAACAACCCCACCCAGCCGACTTGGCCACACATTGAAACGCACGAGGCGGTCACAAAGGTGGCAGCCACCATAATCATCATGCGAATAAGTTTGACATTGACGCCCAGCGCGCGCGCTTCATCGGTACTGAGCACCATGATGTTCAGACGCCAGCGAAGAAAGAAGATCACCAGCATGCCCAACGTTATAAAAGGGAGCCCCAAAGCCAGACGCGCGTAGCTCACGGCTGTTAAACTGCCCATCAACCAATAGGTGATGCTGGGCAAAACGTCCTGCGGATCGGCGGCAAACTTGACCAAGGATACCAGCGCTTGAAACAGAGAGGATACCACCATGCCGCTGAGCACGACCATGACAATACTGTTTTTTTCTCTTTGCTGGCTGATAAAATGCGTCAGCATAATAGCGCATATGCCAAAGGTCAGCGCGCAAAGCTGGACCGCTATCAGGTTGGCGCCGAACATAAGCGCCACCGCGGCACCGAAAGCGGCGCCGCTTGCAACCCCAAGGGTATCGGGCGTTGCCAGCGGATTGGCGAACAAACCTTGAAAAGCCGCGCCGGAAACGGCCAGTCCCGCGCCAATAAACATGGCGAGAATGATGCGCGGAAGCCGAAAGTTAAACAAAATTGTCAGCTGCGTTGTGTCCATCTGCTGCACCGTTCCGGTCAGCGGAGAAAAGATCACCCGAACGGTATCCGGTATGGTGATGTAATACCGCCCGATACCAAGGCAAACACAGGCTACAATAAAAGGCAGGACAACAAGGAGTATTCTGGATAGGGCGCCGTATCGTATTTTGCTCATTTTTTCAACCCGGATGCCTCGCTACTGGGGTTGAATATCCGGTCGACTTCCTCTTGAGTCAAGTCGTATTTGTAAAAGCGTTTATAATACGTCTTGAGTTCTTCGGTCATGTCCATATCTTCAAACAGGTCGAGGTGGTTCTTGCTCGCGAGCCACTGCATGGCCAGAGGCGTATCGGACGCGGGCGGGAACCAACGGTACATGCCCAGCGGGAATTTGTAAACCTTTTTGTCCTGAACTGCTTTTACGACGCTCCAATCAAAGCCGTCAATCGTGTTCTGGTAAAGATCTTCCGGCTGATAAGGTGAGAAATTGGTGATGTAGATAATGTCGGGAGACCACTGGTAAACCTGCTCCATATTAATTTCCGCCATACCTTTAAGGTCGCTGGCCACATTAATTGCGCCGGTGGTTTCCAGCCAGTACTGGCCAAAGAAATTGCTGCCGGAGGTTTTAATGGTTCCGTTATCATAACGGAAGAGAATCAGAACCTTTGGCTTTACAAGGGTGTCGCCCTGCGCCTGCAAGGTGTTGGCGATCTCATCTCGCACCTCATAGCCGTAGTCTGCAATCGCCTTTGCGGTGTCCTGCTGGCCGAAGATGTCGCCGAACAACGAAATCCAATGGTCAAAGGTTGCAACGGTATCGTATTCAAACTTGCTGGTGCTAAAGCCAATCGCGGGTATGCCCGCCTGTTTAAGGGCTTCATAATCCGCCGTTTTATCAGCGGAATAGAGCACCACGTCGGGTTTAAGCTTGAGCAGCTCTTCAATATTCAGGCTGCCGTCCTTAATAAATCCGGTATCAGCCTGCACAATTTCGGGATAAATTTTAGGCAGTATCGAGTTTTTAGCGGCAGCCATGGAGGACGGATCCATACCGACGATTTTTTCAGCGGCGCCATCAAACAAGCAAAACACGGATGGCAACGGCATAATTGAAGAGATAACCACGCGGTCAATTTGGGCGGGGATTACAACCTCACGACCGGTGTGATCCACAATGGTGCGTGTTGCAGCCGCCGTCTGGGAAGCGGGGGACTCAGCGGATTCATCGGAATCTGCAGGGGCGGATGCGCAGCCGCTTAAAGCGGCGAGCAGCATAGCGCCACATAAAATAAGCGTCGAAATTTTTTGGCCGGGTTTAATCATTTTATACCTACTTTCTTTCGGGCTTGTTCGCACGCAGGCATGAAACCGCTCATATGCGACGCTGCCCTGAATTTTTGTAATATCGTAAACGCGTCTATATAATCGTCGCGTCAACAACTTGAGGGAATTTGTAACAAACCGGAAAAACAGGCGTCAAATTCACTGCCGATGAGATCCAGCGGTACTTGTTTTGCCATTTTGCTGGAAACGCAGTAGATGGGATAATCGATAAAATGCAGATTTGTATCCGCTTTGAGCAGAACTCGGAACATCGGGTCGCCGATCACCGTGCGGTATTTGCCGCTGTTGATGGCCATGCTGATTTTTTGCTCGTTGGCAAGGTCGAGCAAGCCGTCATCTTGATAGCCGACTTCTGTGCCAAAAATGCAGCCGCAGTCGGCTTTGATGCCATAGCTGCGCAAAAGACCTCTTTGCAACGATTTACAAAGAACCGCATCTCCTAAAATCAACGTGTCGGCATCGTGACCATCGGTGTCCAGATAGCAGGATTTTTGTGTCTCGATGCTGCTGAGCAGTTCTGCCAACCAGTCGGACGTCATTTGTTCCCCCACAGGGATTCCCACCACATAGGGGATGCCGTGCTGTTGTTCAAAATAGCGCGCGGGCGAAATGCCCGACTGTGAAACCACAATATTAAGCGACGCCTGTGCCGCATTTTTGATATCCGGCAGGGTGAGGCCGTCACAAAAGCTTGCAATAATCTCAAAGCCATGGTCGGCCAAAAGGCGTTTAAGGGCATTCGTACTATGCGGATCAAAATCGAGTCGGTTGAGTCCCAAAAGGTTTACACCACGCGGATTTTTTGGTGCCTGCGGTTGGGTAAAACGCGCCGCCAGTGCCGTGCAGACTTGGGCGATACCGTCGGAATAGTATTGGGTGCCGGTGGTATCAAAACCCAAGCAGGGGATGCCGGTACGCTGCTCAATATCCGTGGCAATGCCTTTCATATCGGTGCCGATCACCATTGGTACCGGCGTGCCGATCAGCGCGATCAGATCAGGATGTAAGCTGTCCGCAGCCTGCAAGATTTTTTGTATCATTTTTTCATCATCGCCAAGAATCGCGTCAATTTCACGCAGACCCGAGCAATAGATGGTTGCGCGCGAGCCGTACCATCGCGGTTCGTCGTACCCGGTATAATTGCCGGAGCAGCCGGAAGCGTCGTGCAATACAGCGAGGCACTTCAAATCAAACAGCGCGGAGCACACGCCGGAATAATCGGGGGAGAAAGGGGGCAGCTTGACACTTAGTTTATACACGCTATTTACACCACCAATCCGTAAGCTTCAATCATGGCGCTAAGGTTTGCTTGTGTCGCCATGGCGTTTTCCATCATGCCCATCAGCGCTTTAACCCCATAATAACCGAACATCCCCTCATCCGCTACAAGGTTGAGCACATGGCGAGAGCCGGAAATGTAAGCGGCGTTAAAGCCAATGGCAAGGCTGTTTTCAATCCTTTTATCATACTTTACAGTATCGTGATGCTGCGCCTGCAACACCTCTAACTGCGGCATATTGGCCGTGACCCATTCAAATGCCGCGCGGTCGGGGGGGATGACCTCCTCGGCGAAGATGCGAACGACGTTAAAACCGTATCGGTTTAATGCCTTGGCCAGGCTAAAGGGTCTGATAGCCGCAGACGCATCCAAAACGATGGGGAAATCGCCGACTTTTGTTTTAGCTTGCGCTATTGCAGCTTGGGCTTGGGCCAGATCATCGGTAAAATCATAGCGCGCAGTGGAGTTAGGATTAACAAACTCATGGATAGCATCGTACTGTTGGGCAATCTCCTCAAGGTCGTAGCTGATCGGGAAGAAGCTGTGCGGTGTGCCGCAACGCTGTTCCATATCCTGCGCCGCCCGTACACCCGGTGGTGTCAATATGAGATTTTTAGCGCTTCTGGCCATCTCCTGCCATGCATCAAAGCTGGTGTAATTGCTGATGTGGCGAATCTGCTGCCCACCCTCAAGCTGCAACATTTTATGCAGTTCGCAGTCGGGGTTTATCTGCACAAGATTGCCGATTGTATTCACCGCGCAGTCCTGTGTGCGCTGCGGTGCAAGCAAGCTGTAAATACGTCGCTGTATACCCACCGGCGGCGGCTCTTTCGAGCCGAGGGTAATAGGGTTCATATGCGCCAATCTAAATTGGATATCGGGGTAGCGTATGCTCAGCGTTTCCTCCACGGTGTCGCAGTCGGTGCCAATCAGGTCATCCAAGCAGCTCACAACGATAAACAGCACACGTGGACGGGCATCCAGTTGGGCGAGAAGTGCCGCGACCGCGTCCAGAATAAGCGCGTCATAACCGCTGATAATATCGCTTTGGTCGATGTAACAATACGAAAGGCGCGCCTTAAAACCATGCTGTACGGCACCGAGCGCGCCGTGTCGGCCGCAGGCAAAGGGACACACGAAAAGCTGGTAGCTGTCGGGCACCAGCATCCCCATTCGCACAAGGCCCCATCCGCCGTGCGCAGGTGTT
Organism: Candidatus Fimivivens sp.; assembly: GCA_047974975.1. GTDB lineage: Bacteria > Bacillota > Clostridia > Oscillospirales > Ruminococcaceae > Yanshouia. The sequence continues at coordinate 10,285 of JBKECV010000003.1, read as the reverse complement.
TCATAATGCAACGTGTTGGGAAATGAGTGGCTGTTACACATGTTGGCACACCTCCAGCACTTTTTTGGCAAGATCGGTATATTCTTGCGCCATTTCACATGTCGGGAAGGCTTCAATGACCGTTTTGCCGGCATTTTCTGCCTGTTGCACATAACCGCTTCGCGGCATAACCTTTATAATTTCGGTGTGCATTTCATCGGCGGCCTTTTGCACCAAGGCCAACTCGTTGTCGATGTTGCGCGAATTTAAAATGATGCCTGAAAATTTTGCGTAGCCGCGGTTCCCAAAGTTTTCAATGGCATGCGAGATATTTGTCGCGGCGTAAAGCGACATCATCTCGCCCGAGGTGACGATAAAAACGCGGTCGGCATAACCGCCGCGTATCGGCATGGCAAAGCCGCCGCACACAACGTCGCCCAAAACATCATAAAACACGATATCGGGTTTGAAAACCGCATAGGCATCGAGCGCTTCAAGCTTATCAAACGCGGTGATAATACCGCGTCCGGCACATCCTATGCCGGGTGTGGGGCCGCCGGCTTCCACACATACCGTATCGGCAAAGCCTTTAAAAGCGATATCTTCCAGACAGAGACGATCCCCTTTTTCTTTGATTTGGTCGAGTACGGTGGGAATTTTGCGACCACCCATCAGATTTTTAGTGGAATCCGCTTTTGGGTCACAGCCAATCTGCATCACGCTGTACCCCAAAACGGCCAGCGCAGCTGCAAGGTTTGAAGTGGTCGTGGATTTCCCGATGCCACCCTTGCCGTAAATTGCAATTTTAATCAAAATTTGTCACTTCCAGTTCTTAAATTAAGTCGTCGCACCCGTCCGAAAGACAGGCCGTTATGCTTGATACAGTGCTTGTGTTATTTGCGCTTTGTCCTTGATTCTGATTTTTAGACCCTCAACGGCAATAATGCCCCGATTTTGAAAATAGGCGAGCTCGCGAAACAGCGTCGTCCGGCTGATGCCCATCATCTTAGCAAACTGTTCCTTGGAGCAAGGCAGTTGGATTACGTCATTAGCAGTATCACAACTCAAGAGGAATTGAACGAATTTTTGGCGGCAGGATTGGATGCTTAAAATTTCGATGCGCTTCATCAACGCCTGTATTTTTTGGCTGCACAAGCTTCCGTAACGCGTCAAAAGTTCGGGCGATTCGTTTAAAAGGCTCAAAAAAACAGCCTTTGGCATATAAACGATGGTCGCATTTTTTCGGCATTTTAAAAGTGCACCGATCTGATGGTGCAAAAAAATGCTGCATACGCCAAAAACATTACCGGTGCCCAAAACACTGATGTTGATCTCACTGCCATCGCAGGCTATACTATAGACGTCCAAACAGCCTGTGGCGACAACGCCAATGCACTGGCTGTTGTTGATAAAGCGGGCCACCTGTTCGCCTTTTTTGTAGCGTTTTGAAAATAAGTCGGTCAGTTGCGCATCAGGCACACCGCTAAATAGATTTGTTTGGCGTACAATTTGCCGCATCGCTTGCACATTCAAAATTCTTACCCCTTGCTGTTTGCACTAGTTAGCATTACCTAACTAAGGCAAATAATAACATAGTCAAATCATGCAGTCAACTATCTTATTTTTATAATTCGTGTCTTATGATACGGTTTTAACGGCGGTTTTATTATAAAATATTTTTTTATTAAATAAAACGCCACCGGCACAGCACCGATGGCGTTTATAATTATCCCGTACCCAGCAGATCGCGCCGCAACTGGACCATGATTTTCTTTTCGCGGCGCGATACCTGCACCTGTGTCATCCCTAATCGTTGTGCGGTTTGGGATTGTGTCTTTTCGCCAAAATAGCGCAGTAAAATGATCGCGCGGTCGCGCTCTTCGAGTAAATCCAGTGACTGACGCAACGCGATCAGATCACTGGTCAACGCCTCCGGAGAATCGACAGGTAAATCAAGCTGGCCGCCGCCCTGTTCTTCGCTTTCAGTCAGTGATATCGGCGGCGCACAGACGCCGATGGCTTCAACCACCGCTTCCTGAGAGACCTCCAACAGCGCGGAGAGCTCCGAAATAGTCGGCTCATGACCATGCGTCGCCGAAAATCGTTCCCGCGCACGGACGATACGCATCGATAATTCCTTAATAGAGCGGCTTATTTTAATGGCGCCACCGTCGCGGAAAAGACGGCGCATTTCACCTAGAATAACGGGTACGGCGTAGGTCGAAAAGCGCACGCCGCGGTCGTAGTCAAATGCATCAGCCGCTTTAATCAATCCGATGCAGCCTGCCTGAAACAGGTCCTCATATTCGATGCCGCGGCCCTTAAAGCGGTGGGCACAAGCATGCACCAGACCCATGTTGCCCTCAATAACCTCGCTGCGCGAAGGAATTTCTTTACACCCTGACATTTGTATCACCTTTGGAGATGAGCCTCCTTTCGAGGGTGACAACGGTGGGGCCGCCCGGTTTTGAGCGAACCTTGACGCGGTCCATCAGGCTTTGCATCACCGAAAATCCCAATCCGGAGCGCTCCTGCGCCGCGCCGGTGGTAAAAAGCGGTTCCATCGCCTGATCGACATCGTTTATGCCACAACCCTTGTCCCTTATCTTGATAACCACCCGCCTGTCTTCATAGATGTCAGCGGATATGTAAACGCGGCCAAGGGTATTCGTATAGGCGTGCACAATGCTGTTGGTTACCGCTTCTGAAACGGCGGTACGTATGTCACAAAGCTCTTCAACCGTGGGGTCGAGTTGTGCGATAAATGCGGCGACAGCGGCTCGGGCAAAGCTTTCGTTGACCGAACGGCCGTCAAACTCAGCTTTCATTCTGTTGAGCGGTTTTATCATCTTCTTCATTCCTCCGTTTTAATACTGGCCAAGCGGTCCAGTCCCGCCAGACGCATCACCTTTTGCAGCGGCTTAGGGGTGTTGGAAACACACACGGCACCGCCGAATGTATTCATCAGTTTGTAACGTCCCATGACCAGACCGATGCCGGAGGAATCCATAAAAGTGACGCCGCCAAAATCCAACGTCAGCATAGCCGGGCGATAACGCTCAATGGCTTCGTCTATCTCGGCGCGCATACCGGCCGCCGAATGGTGGTCGATTTCGCCCGCGAGCAGCACTGTTAGCGTATCGCCGGCGAGGGAAAGAATTGTACACACAGCTTTGCACTTCCTTTTTGGGTAATATGGATATTTTTTCAATTAAGTCGGGGAAATATACCCCAAACATAAAAATTCCTTATCAACAAGGATAAGGCAAACACGCGGTCGAGAAAGGTCATAAACCGCGGCTTGCTAACAAAAAAGCGAAAAAATGGGTGGGGATCGGTTATCTTGACACAACCGGCTTCATATAATATAGGCTTAACAGCTCATTTTGCCGCTTGCGCGTAAAATTCGACCATTAAATCGGCATACTAAAAAAGCTGTGCGCCCTCGATAATAACCGAGGGCGCACAGCTTTTTAAAATATCGGGGACATTTCACACACACAGGAAATGCAGCATGAAGGTTAAGGCCAAAAGATCGGCGCATCCGCCGGGGCTGATATGCTCCGCAATGAAATCCGCATCGAGTGTTTCGAGAATCGGCGGCTTGGGGCGGGGCGTTTGTTCAAGCAGCGAAAAGAGCGTTTTCTGCAAGGCGTTATGTCGCGCAATGCCCGCGCGGGAGATCACATTGGTATCCGTGGCATTGGCCATCAGATGCAGCAGTGCAATCGCGCCCGCATCATTTAGGCTGTGCCCCTCATCCAGCAGCGTTTTAAATACCGGCAAGCTGATGCTTTGTACGCTGGGGAAACCCGCCGCCACTTCTCCGCGAATGCCCGAAATACCGTGCGCTGTATAGATGCGTTCACCCGCTGTTTGTGCACCGGTTTGTTCAATCTTTTTTAAGTCGCCAGCCGTTTCTGCCGCAGTCATTTCGGCGCACAGCAGACAGAGCTGTTTTGGTGTGGGCGTCTCCTTTGCCCAGAGCCGTCCGGCCGCGGCGCAGAGAATCCCCATCGAATAGATGGCACCCTTGTGGGTATTTACGCCGCCTGTCGCGCTAAACATGTTGCTTTCGGCACACTGGCCGATATAACGCAGCGATGCAAAAAGCTGTGCGGGCGAGTGCGTGCCGCTGCGCACGCCCTTTAAGGCACACGCTTTTAAATAAGGGGTTAAGGCTGTGATGCTGTCCATAAAGGTGAAAATGTCCATATCGCGATGTGCGCCGGCATTTACGCGGTCGACAAGGCCGGGCTTTGGGGTGACGCACACTTCGTACAAAAGGCTTTTGACGGCGCATTCGGCGATGTGATCGGCGGTTTCATTGTCTAGATAATCTGCGATGAGCTGCCTCGTTTTCTGCTCGATGGCATCCAACCCATGTTGGCGGTTGCGCGCACAGGCCGCGGCCTGTGCGCCACAGAGGAGACAGCGTCGGGGCGGCGCACCAAAATTGCTGCGCGACAGCTTTTCCCCGTCTGAATTCAGCACGTCAATGTCAAAAAGCCGCGCGGCCTCAAAGGCATCCTCAATTTGAACCATCATTTTTTTGATGTCCTCGTCCGAAAACGCCACCGACCAATAAGATTCAAGGCCGGTGTTGTAGTCACAGCTAGTATAGAAAGCCACCTTTATGTTATGGCGGTGCAGTTGTTCGTTTATCAGCTTCACACCGATATCAAACAGGCGGTCGGCGCTTTTAAAGCGCTTATTTTCTCCTGCAATGTTCATCGTCAAACAAATGAGCGGCATGTTGTATTTTAAAAGCAATTCCTGCTGAAAGGCTGCTCGGCGCTCGCGCGCTTGCAACATTTCTTCTAGCTGTACCTTCATACTTTGTCCTCCTGCGCCAGGGTGTAATACTTCTTAATCTTAACGTTAAGCAGCGGACACGTCAAGGTGCCGGTCACGAAACCCAAGGCTCAATCAAGGCCGCCATGCTCAATTTTTTAGAAAAAGTCTTGCAAAGCGGCAAATAATGTGCTATTATCACACCAACAATAGCACAAACCTTTGATGCGGAGATCAAACTGTGAGGTGCGCCTACAGAGAGCGGGGGAGGCTGAGAACCCCGCGGAGAGCAGCACGGCAAATGGACCGCTGAGGGCGAGATGAAAGAACGACTTTTAGGGCGTTTGAGTATTCAAGACGTAAAGCCGACGTTATCGGCTGGAAATGTGTTGGCATTTCTGTGAGTGGGTTTGCTTTGCAGACCAATTAAGGTGGTACCGCAGGTTTTTATAATCTGTCCTTAAACGATGGTTTAAGGGCAGTTTTTTTGTGGAAAAAAGCAAAAGCGGTCGATCAACACCACGGCGCGCACCAACAGGCAGCGCTCTGTTTTATAAGAAGGAGAGAGTTTATTATGAAAAAGATCCTTGTATTCGCACTCGCCACTGTGATGGCCGTTATGAGTGGCTGTGGCTCGGCACCATCCAGCGAATCGGTCCCCTCTTCGGAGTCGGTCAACGAGGCAAATCAGGTTGTCATCGGCATTATTCAACCGATGGCGCATCCGTCGCTCGATCAGATTCGGGAGAGCATCATTGACGAGCTTGACGCGCTTGGGTTGAGCGGTGCGGTGAAGATTGAATACCGCAATGCCAACGGCGATGCATCGATGCTGCCAACCATCATGAGCGAACTGATTGGCAGCGGTGTGGATATTCTCGTGCCGATCACCACCGGTGCGGCACAGGCGGCGGCCGCTGCAACCGACACCACCCCCATCATTTTCTCAGCCGTTTCAAATCCGGTCGAGGCGGGGTTGGTCACCGCGTTTGAGGAGACAACCGGCAATATCACCGGTGTATCCAACGCCATTGCCGTTGAGGATACATTCAAGTTGGCCAAAGAACTAACTCCCGATATTAAAACCTTTGGCTTTGTTTACACCACCAGCGAGATTAATTCCATGGTTGGGATCAAGCGTGCTCGCGCCTACTGCGACGAAAACGGCATTCCCTATAAAGAAGCGGCGATCACCGGCGTCGGTGAGCTTCAGTCGGCGGCGCAGTCGCTGGTCGGCCAAGTGGACGCTTTTTTCACGCCAAATGACAACACGATCGCCTCGTCCATTTCAATCTATATGCAGGTGGCAAACGACGCGGGCATCCCGGTTTATGTAGGCGCCGATTCTATGGTTGCTGACGGTGGACTGGCGACGGTAGGTATCGACTACACCGTGTTGGGCCGACAGACCGCTCACATGATTGCGCGGATTTTGAACGGGGAAACGATTGCCGAAAATCCCGTTGAACAGGTCAAGGAATATGCCAAGATGATCAATATGGCCACAGCTAATCGGCTTGGTATCACCGTGTCCGATGCGCTCAAGGAGGATTTTGTCATCGTCAAAGAGTAGCTCTCAAATAAAAAAGCGCTGCCGTGTACGTTACGGTAGCGCTTTTTCTATTGATCTAACCTATGAACATCTGCGTCCAATAATCGCCGCTGGCCACATAACCAACGCCAATCTGTGTAAAGGAACTCTTCAGAATGTTGGCGCGGTGTCCCGGTGAATTCATCCAGCCGGCTACAACCGCCTGCGGTGTGCGGTATCCCATGGCGATATTTTCGCCGGCAGATCGGTAAGAAATACCGAAATTACGCATCATGTCAAACGGAGAGCCATAGGTCGGGCTGGTGTGAGAGAAGTAGCCCTTGTCATGCATGTCCTGCGATTTATAACGTGCGACTCTCGAAAGCTCCCAGTTCATGGTGAGCGGTTTCAGGTCGTTTTTTGCGCGTTCAATGTTAACAAGTCTGACCACCTCGGCCTCGTATTCGGTGACAGCGTTTGAAAGGGTGGGGATGGAGAGCACTTGGTTCGGATAGATCAAATTGGGGTTTTGAATCTGTGGATTTGCCGAAATGATCTCGCTGGTGCCCACCTGATACTTGACAGCAATTTTCCACATGCAGTCGCCTCTGACGACGGTATAAGAAGTCGTATTGGCAGCATTTGCGCCGACGGCCAGCAGCGCTGCGCACATGACGGTGGAAAGCAGTATCGAAAGCTTTTTCAAATAATAGTCCTCCTGTCGGTATCCAATTGGCCGGCGCCTAAGCGCCGGCCATAGGTATTACTCTTAGCAGCTCCAATTCAGGCACTGGCCAAGCATTTGCAACAGATTGCTGCAGTCAAAAGAACCGCCGCTGAAAGAAAAGCAATTAAACATTGCAGTTACCTCCTTGTTATATTTGCCTTGCAAGCGCATCTAAAGATTAACAAAAGCGCTAATGAAAAGCAAATGCAATATATACCTCGTTACTAGAGATGAATTTTACAAGGATGTATTTTCCAATTAAAGGTATAAAACGCAGAAAATTCATAATATTTAAATGAAAAAACGTATTTGTTATGCTTGTATCAATACTAAACGAGATCACTGTGGCAAAATGCCTAAAAAATCAGAAATAGTGGCCACATAAAAATTCGGTTGCAACATTTAGTCAAAATTCTTTCTTAGAATAGACTTGTTTGGATTAAAAGTGTATAGAAAGGGCGAATAAAAAATTCAGATCCTGACAAATAACAAGATCTGAATTTCAAAAACATGGTATTTGCGCTGTTAAAAAGCCAATAATTGGCTCAACTATTTACAAACAAACCATGCGTATTACAATAAAAATAGAGCTTTCCGTCAAAAGCTAAAGGGATATTTAATTGCGCGGCCTGTTCAGGATAAAGCCTTACCAGCGTCAATCGGTTGCTGGAGAGGTAGGCGACAAAGCTGATAAAATGCGCTTTGTCCATGTCGTGCTCAAAGGTTACAAAGTATTGATTGTCGATGACTTCCAACTTGGCTGCGTGTTTGCTGTCTGTGCGCTGGGGCGTGAGCGGTTCCAATTTTCGGCCACAGCAGGAAATTTCAGCTGCACCGGTGCTGTTTACAATGCCGCCGCAGATTGGGCAGACAAAGAATTTTAATCGTTTCATATTGCCTCCATCTATCGGATTTTCGCCGATATCACCTGTGAGAATGCGCTCGACGTTTACACCCAAAATTTCTGAGAGTGTACCGAGTAGCGAAACGTCGGGGCAGCCCAAACCGCGCTCCCATTTCGATATAGCTTTGTCGCTTATATTCATTGCATCTGCAATTTGTTTTTGGGTTAGGCCCTTTTCCTTTCTTAAAGCAAAAATAAGTGTGCCCACTTTGTTGCAATTCATTGATTTCACCTCCGTTGACAATATAGCATATGATCGGTGAATGTTTCAATAAACGCTCCGTAGAGTTCAGGGCAAAGGCTTTTAAAATTCATAGGGGGCCATCGTGCATGAGAATCAAAATGCGCCCCCAAAACCTCTTTGTTTTTTGCTGTGGCATCGGCGCCGCAATCGGGGCAGCTCAGCCGCGCGCCGGTTGCGGGTTGTTTTTAAGAACCGACAAATGCTTTGAATAAAGGACTTGATTCACGGCTTTTCCTCCTTGATAGACCGTTGGCGTTTGTAATAGCCGACATTAAATGATAGGATGGCTCATAATGGATATCCTAAAAATGGGCGAAAGGCATGGTGGGGGCACATGAATTTTTTGAATTTGCGTTATTTTGTGGTGGTGGCGGAAGAGCTTAATTTTTCGCGGGCAGCAAAACGCTTGTTTATATCCCAGCAGTCGTTAAGCAACCACATCAAAAAGCTTGAGGAAGAATATGGGGTTTTGTTGTTTCAGCGCAACCATCGTATCACACTAACCGAAGCGGGGCAAAGTCTTTACCGCAATGCAAAAGAAATGTTGGATATGCAAAACAGGGCGGAAAAGGAACTGTTGGACATTAAAAATTTTCGTCAGGGGAGAATTTCACTTGGCATTGCCCCCTCACGCGGACTGGTCATGCTGCCGCCGCTTCTGACCGAATATCACCGCCGGTTTCCTCAGGTGCGCATTCGGGTTTATGAAGGGGATAACACCCAGATTCAAGAGCGGCTGATCAGTGGTAAAATAGACATTGCGATCGGGTTTGAATTTGACGACGAGACCATAGCGTCCGACCTGTTATTCCGTGAACAGCAGTATATTGTCATTCCAAAAACGATTTTTAAAGCCTGCTTTACATCGGAGCAGCAGGAGCGGATGCTGCTAAGCGAGATTATTTCACCGGCTCTTTTGGCAGAATGCCCATTTGTATCGGCGAATAGCAGCTCTTGGACCGACCAGATCTTTAGGAAAATGACAGAGAAATACGGCTTTTCTCCCAATGTCATTCTACGGACATACAATACATTTACGATGCTTGCATTGTGTCGCGCTGGGTTGGGCGTTTCTATTTGTTCTAAAACCTTTTTGTGGAACGATTTAAAAAAGAATCATACGCCCGACAGAGAACTTTATTGCTTTTTGCCTGATGACGAGTTGGCGGCTAACAGAATTGTTATCAGCAGCAAAAGGGGCAGTTATCGCACACGCGCTGTCAAAGAGTTGATCAATGTAGCCAAGTCCATTTTTGCCGAGTAGCTATGTTGCGTCGATTAGCGCAGTGCGTGGCTTTCTACAAAGTTTTTGGTTTCTCGAATATAAGCCAGCATTTCATTGTTAAGGGGGTAGCGGATTACGCAGCCGGGTGTCAGAATCAGTCCGCGCCCCTCGGTTAGCCGATGCGACGCATAAATTTGGTGGCGAATTTCATTGCGGTTGCAGTTGGTAATATCAAATCGGTTTAACCCGCCCATCAGGCATTTGCCGGTGAGCTGCTTAGCTTCATCAATGGTGGGCAGCGTTTCCCATGCGTGCCAGTTAAAAACATGCACAGGGTAGTCGTGCAACAGATCAAACATGATGTTAGAGCCATGCGCGTGCAGGGTGTTCATCCAGCCGCCCTTGGCCGCTTTGAGCACCTGCAAGTCATAAGGCTTACCGTATTCCGAGTACAATTCGGGCGACATCACATCGAAAGAGCTCATCTGAGAAGCAAAAAAAATTCCGTCGGCACCAAGGTTAATGGCTTCTTTGGCAACGTTGGCGGTTGTTTCGGCAATAATTTCAAGTGCGCGCTTTACCTTGTCGCTATGTCCCTGCTCAATGTGCGCTAAAACCTTTTTACCGCACAGCTTTTCAGCAATGGTGATGGGTGAAAATGACGTAAAAACAACAGGAACATTTTCAGGTTTTACCTTGGCTATCAGCTGCTTGAGGCTGTTGAGCTCTCGAGCCAGGCTGCCTTCTGAAACGGGGCAGACCGCCAGCTTGCGCCAATCGTCGGGCGATTGTACCGGGGTGGATACAATTTTGGCCACACCGCCGCCGGCAATTTCTGAATAGTCGATTCGACAACCGAAATCTTCAATAGGATACATACC
>JBKECV010000006.1:0-41340 GCA_047974975.1 Candidatus Fimivivens sp. | reverse complement strand
AGGTATCCAGTTTGAAACAGCGGAAACCGATGTCCGGCGGCGCCTTTTCTGCATTGCTCTGCTGAATTTGATCGTCTGCCTTCAACAGCTTTCTGCCTGCTCGACGAATGCGCTCTTTGCCAATTTCGCAGATGTTGGAATAGCCTGATTTGGCAGCTTCTGAGTTTTCGTCACATACCTCCGGCAGCTGCACACAAATAAAACGGCGGTGGCCGCCGTCTTCGGCGTTGAGCTGCACGACGGCATGGGCAGTAGTGGCAGAGCCGGAGAAGAAATCAAAGATGATAGAATCTTTATCAGGAACAAGGCTTATCAGATTTTTTATCATCTCTAAATTTTTAGCATTATTAAAAGTGTTTGATTCTTCCATAAGGTCATTTAACATTTTAGTTCCATCATTGGTTGAAAAATCCCAGATACTTCTAACATTTGATTCTGTATAATCGATAAACTGTGGTTTTCCATCAATAACTTTGATTACTTCTTTCGGCACAAAGGTTCGCTTTTTTAATGCATACGATCCTGATTTTCCTGTAACAATTATGTCATTTTTGTTTTCGTTGAATTTATCCAAAGACCATGTCCACACGCCTAATTGCCCTCTTACTATAGTACGAATCGTAAATCCGCCCACGCTCGAGACCGATACAAGAGACTGCCGTTGCAGGCGTACTTCATAGTTCTCTTTGGCGATTGGTGTTGCAAGATCAGCAGCAGCGACATTCATGCGCATCTGCGCAAAAAACAGCCGCCCTGAAATGGACGACTGTCTTTGCATCAACCTCGGTCGACTAATATGGCGGAGAGAGAGGGATTCGAACCCTCGGTTGGGTATTAGCCAACACACGATTTCCAGTCGTGCGCCTTAGACCAGCTCAGCCATCTCTCCATAGGCGCTTTACAGGCACTTGCATATTATAGCCGTTAAATCGAATTTTGTCAATACTATTTTTCACTATTAGCCGCACTTAAATCGGGTGTGCGACTGTTGATAAAATGAATATCAGATTCCATGGTTAGAAGCGCCGAATCTAAAGCTGCATCAATTTCACTTTCATAGTCAGGATACAAGCTTTCTTGGATCTTCTTAGTCTTATTTTTCATAGAATAGCCGTCATTTCCGGCCATATCGTAATAGAAAGAATCGCTACGAAGCATATCTATGCCATTTTTATCAAATTCTCTTGCAGTAATGAACATCTTCTCATCGTCGTTAATATTGACTTCCACACCCAGATAAGTGGTATCATCTTCAAATATTTTGCAAGACTTATAAACATATGCGTCGGGCGTCAACCCACAATTATCAAATTCATCAGCGTCGATACCATATCCAAACATGATGGCTCTGGCTTCATCCGTTATATAAGGCCTTTTCTCATCTTTGAATCGATAGTATGTGTTGCGATCTTCATATACTTGCCGTGAATAACCCAACGTTTCAATAGCTGTTCTAATTGCGTTGTCGTAGCGGTTATTTTCAGCTGCATAATTTCCAGAAAGTTTGGCACGTAGATTGAAAATTTCAAGCCTTTTCTCATGCGTTAAAGCACTTGTACCGGCGTTGCCACCTATAACAACGCCGCCATATAAAGCAGAGGCGCTATACGTCGCAGAACCAACTGTATCCGCAACGGATCCGCTATCTATGTGAGCGCCGCCACACCCCACAAAAATAATGACGATCAACAACGCCGGCAGTAACTTTTTCATTAAATTCTCCCCACAAACCTTATTGCAACTTTCAACCTTTTATAGTGGCAACATTTACTATAACATATGTTTGAACGATTATCCAACAGTAAGCGAATATTGAGCAACAGTTGATAATGGGGTACCATCGCCCACCTTTACTGCTTTAGAGTCTTGGTTGCAAGCTGCTCCTCGGATAACATTGGAATAGCATGCGCCTCAAACAGCGCGCGGGCAGCGCCCGGAAGATTCACGCGAAAAACCACGACCCCATCGCCCTCAAATTGTCGCATGAATGGATAAAAATACTCAACGCAAATATCATGCGTGCGCAACAACGCCAGAATTTCAGCCAATGAACCGAGGCGGTCAAGAAGCACAACAGCCAACACGTCGGTGACAGTCGCCGCATAATGCGCCTTGCGCAACAGTTCTAATGCGGTATCCGGATCGTTGACCACCGCGCGCAATGTGCCTGTTTCGCCGGTGTCGACAATCGCACACGCAATTAAATCAACATTATTGTCCGCCATCAAGCCGGCCCAGTCGGCCAACGCACCCTTTTTGTTCTCAAGGATGACGCTCAATTGCTTAATAAACATCCGCATTCCTCCCTATCGATGTTAGTGATCTCCCAATGGCTGAAAGATGTACGTTCTGGCCTGCTCTTCGCCCCGCAACGTGCGTAATGCGCCATTGGCCAACGCTTCTATTTCGCTTTCACCCGCCATAATTTTGACAGATGCAATCCATTGAACCCGCTGCGTTATTTCAGCGGTAAAAGCGCGCGAATGTGCGATGCCACCGGTCAAAATAATGGCATCCACCTGCCCGTTGACCACTGTACTTAACCGCGCAATATCTTTCGAGACATTGAGTGCCATCGCGTCAAAAACCAGTTTAGCATATTCGTCTCCATCCAAAATGCGACGTTCCACCTCGCGCAGGTCGGTTGTGGCAAGATGATCCATCAAACCGCCTTGACGCTGAACCTTACGCATCATGCCCCGGTAGGTGGCATCACCTTGCATGCACGCACCAATCAACTTTTGTGCCGGCAACCCACCTGCACGCTCGGGTGAAAAAGCGCCCTCATCGTCCGATATCATATCGATGATACGCCCATTGCTGTGCAGTGATGAGGTGATTCCGCCCCCCAGATGGGCCACCACGAGGTTGAGCTGTTGATAGTCCAATCCGCTTTCATGGGCGTAGCGCAATGCAGCAGCGCGCATGTTCAGGTTATGTCCTTTTCCAAACCGTCGGATACTTTTCCGCCCTGTGATGCGCACAACATCGATCATTTCATCGACGGTAACAGGGTCGTAAATATAGGCAGGTATGCCCAATTGTTTGGCCACACGAAAAGCTAACGGGGCACCGAGATTGGCCGCGTGCTCCAACACGGGCGCATCTTCAAGTTGTACCAACATATCGTGGTTGACCAAATAAGCACCTGATTTTACCGGTGGCAGCAGACCGCCCCGTCCCACCACGGCGGACAGGTCGGTTATGGGAATGTCATGACGGGTGATGGTATCCACCATTTTTTCATAGCGCATGATCAACTGGTCGAATAAGCGATGATAATTCAAAAGATCTTCAGTGGCATGCAAAATGCTTTGCGACCACAGCTCGTGCGCATCCTCATAAACGGCAATTTTGGTGGATGTCGAACCCGGATTGATGACTAGAACTTTATACCGCATTTTCAGTGCCCCCTTTGCGCTTAATCGGGTAGAGAAATGGCGGCCAGCGCCGTTGAATATAGTTTTTCCTGCGCGGAAGAGCCACGCGAGTTGAGCACCACCGGCACCTTAGCCCCCACGATCAATCCCGCCATATCAGCGCCCACCGTCAGAATCCAGCTTTTGGCCAGAATATTGCCGCAGGCCATCGTTGGTGCAATCAAAATATCAAAATCTCCGCAATGTGGACAATCGTAGTGCTTAATCCGGGCGATGTCTCTGCTCATGACCAAGTCGTAGGAGATGGGACCGACGACTGTGCAGTTGGGGATATCCCCTGCGCGATTCATCTCAACCAACGCCTGTGCATCGATCGTTTCCACCATCTTAGGGTTGACTGTTTCTACGGCACACAGCACAGCAACGCTGGGATTTTGATAGCCGATATCGCATAACAGTGACACGACATTGTTGATTATATCACGTTTTTCTTCCAGCGTAGGGTTGATCAGCATTCCGCCATCTGTGATAATCATCAGCTTTTTTGCGCCCGGAATGCCAAAAAAACCGACATGTGACATTGTTCGGCCGGTATGGAGTTGGTTTTCTTTTTTGACCAATGGTTTTAGCACATCGCGCGTTTCGATCATGCCTTTCATGATAAAGTCGGCGTTGCCTAACTTAATCTGTTGTACCGCTATGTCACCACATTGTGCAGGCGACTGTGCAGCGATCATTAAAAACTGCGCAGGATCCGCCCCAAGCGCGGTAAGTAGCGCACTGATCTCCGACTTATCCCCAACCAGCACCGGCTCTGCTATACCAAGATTTTTAGCTGCTAACACCGCCTCAATCACATGCGTATCCGCCGCGCCCGCAACCACAACACGCCGGGTGCGCGCCGCTGATTTTGCATGTTTTAGTGCCGATTCAAAGTTTTCCAACACCATAAAAACCCCACTTACATACTCTATCATTAACATCGTCCATCAATACCGAACAATATCTAAACGCTTGCATGCGCCTAAAATACAGCACCTATGTTGTGATCATCAATCCCGACTCCGCAAAAGAGACGTAATCATCCCGCGCCACGATAATATGGTCAACGACATCAACTGATAGAACTTTAAGTGCATCAGCGATACAACTTGTTACTCGGATATCATCATGTGAGGGCAACGCAAAACCTTGTGTATGATTATGCGCCAGCGCCACAGAAGAAGCCGAACATCGCACAACCGTTTCTATGATCAGCCGCATATCGACTGAAACTTTCCCCAGTGACCCCTCAGCCAACAAGGTACAATTTAACAGCTTGCGTTTTTTATCCAGACAAATCAAATAAAGTTGTTCATTATTGGTTCCGATAAAGTATGGGTGAATGAATTCCCCAAGTTTTTTCGGTGAATCAAGCACGACCCCGGCATCGTTCTTATCGACTAGATAGCGACGAGAAATAGCCGGGATCATCGAAAGTAGTGTCGCACTGGCTGCGCCGATCCCTTCAATTTTCATCAATTCGCTTCGCGGTGCTTCCAATACAGCTGACAGTGAACCGAAATGTGCCAACAAGCGGTGTGCAATCGGGTTGGTATCCGCACGAGGAATGGAATAAAACAAAATTAGTTCAAGAATTTCATGCGGTTGAAAGCCGTTTAATCCTTCGTTTTCCATTCGCTTTCGCAGTCGTTCGCGATGCCCAGTGTGAATCTGAGACAAACCATCCCCTCCTTACTACCATAATTGCACACCCAAAACAAGCGCATCTAAAAGAATCCTCCAAAACGTTTTACCTAGATTATAGCTTAAACTATATGGAATTTAAAGGGTAAAACGCAATTTATCTCATAAAACGATGTACTATAAATTTTTAGAGATACGCGCAATTATCCCACTGCGTGCGCTACACTTGTGGTATAATAGCCGCAAAGCACCTTTCCTACATCATCTAAAAAGCGAGGCCAAGATGAAATCTTTCATAATAAACAAAAATGACGCCGACCAACGGCTGGATCGGTTTGTAAAAAAAGTAGCACCCGCTCTACCGTCGTCCCTGTTGCAACGCTATATTCGAATAAAACGTATTAAAATCAATGGCAAGCGTGCCGAAAATGCCACGGTGTTAACACTGGGTGATACGGTTACGCTCTATATTAACGACGAATTTTTTCCGCCGGATGAAGCCTCTGTTTTTGCCTTTTTAGCCGCGCAAAAAAAGCTTTCGATTGTCTATGAAGATGAAAACATCCTACTGGCGGATAAAGAACCGGGATTGGTGGTACACGCGGATGACACAGGCGCACGTGACACACTGATCGCACGCATCCAACGCTATCTTTATGAAAAAAAGGAATACGATCCCACATCCGAAAACAGCTTTGCACCCGCTTTGTGCAACCGAATAGACCGCAATACCGGCGGCATTGTTATCACCGCCAAAAATGCCGCTACCCTCAGGGTGGTCAATGCCTTAATTCGTGACAGGTTAATCGAAAAATATTACCTCTGTATCGTGCATGGCCACGTTTCGCCCCGGATCGGCACTATAAAAAGCTATTTACTCAAGGATGAATCCCAAAACCGGGTCGCCGTGTTTTCTTCTCCACAGCCGGGTGCCAAAACAGCCATCACAAAATACCAATCACTAAAAGAAAACGACCGCTATTCACTGCTGGAAATTGAACTTTTAACCGGGCGCACCCACCAGATACGCGCGCAAATGAGCAGTATCGGCCACCCGCTGTTGGGCGACACCAAATATGGTACTGCAAAGCAAAACAAAGGGACAGGCTTCCAATTTCAGGCGCTGTATGCTTATCGGCTTAGGCTCTGCGCCGGAGATCGGGCCGAACATCTGCACTATCTGAATGATCGCCTATTTGAAGTAAAGGATGTTCCGTTTATATCGCTTTTGGGATAAGCATGAAAACATGCCGCTTTAATATAACGTCGCACAAGAAAAGCACCCCATTGGATATCCATATAATGACTAAAATATCAGTGCGTCCATGTGCAGCGTGATTATTCTGCAATGGGGCGGCACTGATATTTTGGTCTATTGGCCTAAAACGATAGATTTATCACTAGAATAAAGAAATTTGATTTGTTTCAGGTAAATCACCAAATGCGCCCAAATTTTTAAGCGATTCAATAACCGTTTTCGATACACCTGCGTGCTCTGCAAACTCCTCAATAGACAAGAACGGCCCTTTTTTAGCCGCTTCATACAACCCTTGAGCCGCTGTGCCACCAACACCTTTGAGTGCACCAAACGGAAGTCGAATGTTGTTCCCTTCCACAGTAAAGCGATCAGCTGAAGAGTTTTGCAGGTCAACCGGTAAGAAGCCAAAACCACGCGCCAACATCTCGTAGATGATGCTCAACACATACAAAAGGTTGTCGTCCTTGGCGGTGCGATCCAGTCCTAAACTACGCAAACTGTCGATTCGGCTTTTGACCCCTCCTCTGCCCATCAGGACGATTTCAGCGTCAAAATCTTCTGGACGCACAGTAAAATAAGTCGCGTAAAAGTCCAGCGGATAGTGGATTTTATACCACCCCAGTTTAACCGCCGAGGTCACATAAGCCGCTGCGTGCGCCTTGGGGAACATGTATTTAATCTTAAAACAACTTTGAATATACCAGTCGGGCACATCGTGTTGCTTCATCATTTTGACCATATCCGGCGTCAAGCTGGAGCTGGCCTTACCCTTTCGGGTGATCTCCATAATTTTGAATGCCAACCCCGGTTCTATACCTTTTTGCATCAAGTATACCATGATGCTGTCACGCGTACCGATAACCTGAGAAATATTACAGGTACCGTTTCGAATCAGCTCCTGTGCATTTCCCAACCATACATCGGTGCCGTGCGAAAGGCCCGAAATCTGCAAAAGATCTGAAAAATTTTGAGGCTGTGCTTCAACGAGCATCTGTCGGACAAAATTGGTGCCCATCTCCGGCAATGCCAACGAACCGGTGTTACAATCGATCTGTTCCTCGGTAACACCGAGCGCCGCAGGCGAGGTGAACAGGCTGATAACCTCGGAATCACCATTGGGCACATCCCCGATTTTAACGCCCGTCATGTCCTCAAGATGTTTATACATCGTCGGCACATCATGCCCCAGTTCGTCGAGTTTTAAAATCGTATCATGCAATGAATGAAAATCAAAGTGTGTGGTCATCATGCCGGAATCACTTTTATCGGCCGGATATTGCACCGGTGTAAAGTCTGTGACTTCCATCCCGCGTGGGATGACAACCATACCACCCGGATGCTGTCCCGTTGTGCGTTTGACGTCGGTACACCCGATGGCCAAACGCTCCTCTTCAGCTTTGTGCACGATGCGGTTACGCTCGGCAAGATATTTTTTTACATAGCCATAAGCCGTTTTTTCGGCAATGGTCGATATTGTACCGGCCTTAAACACCTGAGAAGCACCAAACAACTCCTCGGTATATTTGTGGACGCTCGATTGGCACTCACCGGAAAAATTGAGGTCAATATCAGGCTGCTTGTCACCGTTAAAGCCTAGAAAAGTCTCAAATGGTATGTTATGACCGTCGCGAATACAGTCACCCCCGCAGTTAGGGCAAGCCTTTGGCGGCAGATCATAACCCGATCCCACCGAACCGTCGGTGATAAATTCGCTGTATTGACATTTTGAGCAGGCATAATGCGCAGGCAAGGGGTTGACCTCGGATATACCCGACATGGTTGCTGCAAAGGATGAACCAACCGAGCCACGCGATCCGACCAGATAGCCTAAACTCTCGGACTTCGCCACCAGCTTCTGTGCAGTAATATACATGACTGAAAAGCCATTTTGGATGATGGAATCCAACTCTTTTTTCAGGCGGGTTGCCACCAAGTCAGGAACGGGATCCCCATAGATTTGCTTCGCGCGCGCCCAGCACAGACGTTCTAATTCCTCGTCCGAACCCTCGATGGCAGGTGGGAAAGTGCCGTCGGGAATCGGTTTCATAGACTCGATGCGATCCGCAATCACACCGGGGTTTTTAACCACCAATTCAAACGCTTTTTCTTTATCAAAATAAGAAAATTCTTCGAGCATTTCGTCGGTTGTCTTAAGGTACAAGGGTGGCTGATTGTCGGCATCAGAAAAGCCTAAGCCTGCCATCAGCACCGCGCGAAACGTGGCATCGGACGGATTTAGAAAATGCACATCACCAGTGGCACAAACCGGAAGACCGAGATGGTCGCCCACGCGCACGATAGTGCGGTTAAAATCGCGCAACTCATCCTCTGATTTGCAGCGCCCATTTCGCAATAGAAATTCGTTATTTCCGATCGGCTGTACCTCTAAGAAGTCATAAAACTTTGCCACTTCACACAACTCGCTAAATTGCGCGCCTTCCAACAATCCGCGAAACAACTCACCCGCCTCACATGCGCTGCCAAGAATTAACCCTTCACGCCATTTCATGATATTGCTCTTTAAGATACGCGGATTTTTATAAAAGTTGTTGATATGGCTTTCGGAGATAAGCCGATAAAGATTTTTAAGACCGATTAAATTTTGTGCTAAAATGATAATATGATAGCTTGGCACCTTTTTAAAATCAACCGTTTCCAGTGCGGTGTTCAGATCGCGCACCATTTCCAGCGTTCTGGTCGCTTTTATTTTCTCGATCATTTTAAAGAGTATCTGGGCCAGCGCTCTCGCATCATCACAGGCGCGGTGCGCCTGAAATGCACCGATGTTCAAATGATCCGCCAGCTTGCCCAATTTAAAAGATTTCAGCTGAGAGTAAACGGCGCGCGCTAAAATCAGCGTGTCCACGACTGTAAAGTTATAAGACTTGCCACACCTTCTGGCCGCAACCTTTAAAAATGATGCATCAAAACGCGCGTTGTGCGCAATCAAAACAGCGTTCTCGCCGCCACAAAATTTATAAAACTGCTCAAGCGCCTGCGCCTCACTGGGTGCACCCTCTAGCATTTTATCAGTTATGCCGGTAAGTTTAATAATTTCAGGAGACAGCGCCTGCTTCGGATCAACAAAGATATCAAACTCTTCCAGAATTTCACCGTTTTTAATCTTGATGGCACCGATCTCAATAATATGTTCATTCGCAGCGGAGAGTCCTGTTGTTTCGAGGTCGAAAACAATCATTTCGCCATCAATAGATTGGGTACCGTCACCCGTCACAGCAGGTATCTGGTCATTGACAAGATATCCTTCCACACCATAGAGAATTTTAATCGGTTTTCCGGCCTTGTCCATCTTCGCAGCGGCCGCGGCCGCATCCGGATAAGCCTGTGCCACGCCGTGATCGGTGATTGCAATAGCCGGGTGTCCAAAATTAGCAGCAGCCGTAACCAGATCAGCAGCAGAAACGATACCGTCCATCGCCGACATCTTGCTATGCGCGTGTAACTCTACGCGTTTATTTTCGCAGGTATCCTGTCGCGTGATTTTTTGTACTCTTGCAATATGGTACGCCCTTATATTGACATCACGGTCGTATTTATCAAATGAAGCGTCTCCTTGGACGACGATTGTATCCCGCGCCCTGATGCGTTCAAGCGGGCCGACATCCTGCATGTCCATTAACATCTTAACCATGTTGGAACCGGTGTAATCCGTCAAGTAGATGCTAAATATCCTACGCGAACCATCGCGGGTATCGCGTGTCTCAATTTTAAAAACATCTCCCCAGACAGCAACCCGGCCGCTGCCTTCATTGACTTCGTTGATCGATGTGAGCGCTCCTTTGATCGGTTTGCCATAAATTAACTCCATAGAATTTTCAATAAACGGCAAGCTTTTAGCCTGAAAAGACAGTTTCTGCAGCACCGGGCCCTGTGGTTTAGCCAATTTAGCTTGCTGAACTTCTTGTTCAATTTGAAGAAGAACAGGATTAGAATTGGTCAGCTCCACTTCACCGACCAGCTGGATGTTGCAATCCAACCGAAACTGGTTGGCGATAATCGATTGGAGCTTAGCACTGAAGCCCATCTCCTCCAGTTGCTGTCCACCACCGTTTTTCAGCGCAATTTTCATCAGCTTGTTCTGCGCGTTAAAGGACATCGCCCCTCCCTCTAAAAAGCCATTGACCGGAACCCCTTCGCGGCGCAACTCATTTAAGAGTACATCAAAATAGCTTTCTAATGGTAAAAGTCCGTAATAGCGCGGTAAAAATCGCACCTGAGATAGCGACAAGCGACTTTCAATACTGCGCTCTACAAATCGAATTTCCTCCCAAATCAACAATCTGGAACAGACAACGGCAATTGACAAGCTTCTGGATTTGGTAGCGATATGTATTTCCTCAACCTCGTTGAGCGCCTGAGCAAGCTCCTGCTGCATAGTCAGGCCACCAAACAACGAGATAAACTCCTCAAATGTTTGTTTTTTTATCGGATTTGGCATAGGTTATCTCCTCTATCTTTTTGAGCAATGCAGGCAGCAGTTCCTCCTCAGACACCTTTTCAACAACCTCGCCCTTGACGAATATGACACCACACCCATCGCCGCCCGCGACACCGATATCGGACTCCTTGGCCTCACCCGGTCCATTGACGATGCAACCCATCACAGCAACTTTAAGATCACAGGGACAATTTTTCAGCGCATCCTCCACCTGATGTGCCAACGACACAAGATTGATACGGGTGCGCCCACAGGTTGGACAGGATACAAACTGCACACCACTGCCCTTGCATCCCAACGCCTTTAGGATATCTTTTGCCGCAGCAATCTCTTGCACAGGATCGGCTGTCAATGAGACGCGGATGGTGTCGCCAATATCATCAACAAGTAACGCGCCAATACCGATCGCCGATTTAAGCATACCGATGCGCTCGGTTCCCGCCTCGGTCACCCCCAAATGCAATGGGTAGTCAAATCGCTCGGCTGCAAGGCGGTAGGCCTCTATCATCGTTTTTAAATTTGAACTTTTTAACGATAGAACACTGTTATTAAAGTCGGCCTGCTCCAAAAGCAACAGATGATTGGCAGCACTTTCGACCATCGCCTCGGCGGTAGGGCCGCCGTGCTTTGCCAACAAAGCTTTTTCAACCGAACCGGAATTGACCCCAACACGTATGGGAATATTCTTGGCATTACAGGCTTGCGCCACTGCCCGCACCCTATCGGCGCCACCGATGTTGCCAGGGTTGATACGAATTTTGTCTACACCCGCTTGTGCACATTCTAAGGCCAGCCGATAATCGAAATGAATATCGGCGACAACAGGCATAGAAACTGCTTCTTTCAGTGCGGCGATAAGGCCAACTGCATCACGATCCGGCACCGCTGCACGGATGATCTGGCATCCCACCGCTTCAAGTGCTCTGGCCTGCGCAACGCTGCCCACAATATCGTAAGAAGGCACATTTAACATCGACTGAATAGCCACCGGATGTCCATATCCCAGTGGCAGGTTTGCCACCCACACTGTTTTTGATTGTTTTTTCATCATGCAAACTCCTCGATTACTGAACAAAATTGGCCAAACACCGTAACGCGATGCTCAGCCAATTCGACCGCCTTTATTGAAACAAGCGAAATATATCATTCCACGTGACGTACAACATCAATGCCAGCAGCAACCCGACACTGATCATCATAATCCATTCCAGGACGCGTTGATTAATCTTGCGCCCAATAATGGACTCAATAATTGCAATCATAATCTTGCCACCATCCAAGATGGGAAACGGAATCAAATTAAAAATACCAATATTAATGGCAATAAAGGCCGCGATAAGCAGCAAGTTTTCAAATCCCATTTTACTGGCTTGCCCGATGGCGCTTACAACCCCGACCGGTCCGGAGAGTTGGTTGACGGCATAGCGTCCGGTGATGACATCGATAAGCGACCCCCAAACCTGTTTGATGATCGAAAGACCCCAATTAAAGGGATAGGTAACATATTCCAACGACTGTGCCGGAACTGCAGCTACTTTAAAGTCGAGGTCAATCGCCTGCAGGCCTTCGTCAAGCTGCTCCATTTTAAACTGTATCGGTGGCAGTATCAGCGATTCGTCATTGCGCTGCACCGTCATTTCAATCAGCCCGTCGCGATCCCTCAAAAACTCATAGGTGATGTCGTTTGAAGTCCGCACCCGATGGCCGTTGACCTTGGTAATCTCATCGCCTATTTGCAACTGCTGTGAGCTGACAGCATCCTCTTTAAACAGCGCAACGCGCGTGGTACCAACATAACCGGTCATGATGGTGAGCACCACCAGGATTAAATAACCCATAATTAAATTATTTAACGAACCCGCCAGCAAAATCGCTATCCGATGCAACAGCGGCTTACCGGAGAAAGATCCCGGCGCATCCACCGGCTCATCCTCACCCTCCAACATCACATAGCCGCCCACCGGTAGAATGCGCAGCGAGTAAAGCGTTCCGTTTTTTTCGCGTTTAAAAATGGCCGGCCCCATGCCAATCGCAAACTCATGCACCGAAACACCCGCCCATTTTGCAACGGTAAAATGCCCCAGTTCATGAATCAAAATAATAGCGCCAAAAATTAAAATTGCCGCAATTGCCGTTGTAAGACCACTGCCCAAAATGTCTCACACGCCTTTCTTAAAATCAAATTCAAAGTGCGTTTAGGCACTTATACGCTTTGCCGCACCAACTCACGTGCAGCACAATCTATTTCGTAAACCGTTTTTAAATTATAGTCCTGCATGTCGCACGGCAGCGATAGTGCCTTTTGCACCAATTCGCCGATTTTTAGGAAAGATATCTTCCCCTTTAAAAACAGCGCGACAGCCTCCTCGTTTGCCCCATTGATTGCGCAGGGATACAACCCCTTTAGTTCCGCCGCTTTTTTGGCGGCCGCAAGGCAAAAAAATGTCTGAGGATCGGCATGCTCAAAAGTCAGTGCACCAACTTCGAACAATGATAACGCCTTGCTGATCCCCGGGCGGCGATCAGGATAAGTGATTGCATACTGTATCGGCGTGCGCATATCGGCACTGCCAAGCTGCGCCATGATACTACCGTCGCAGAACGCCACAGCTGAGTGCAAAATGCTCTGTCGGTGCACATAGATTTCAACCTGCTGTGCCGAAACATTGAACAAATGCATAGCCTCAATAAGCTCCAAGCCTTTATTCATCAAAGTCGCTGAATCGATCGAGATTTTATGCCCCATCTGCCAATTTGGATGCTTTAATGCTTGAGCCGGCGTGATGCTTTGTAGCTCAGACCTCGTTTTACCAAAAAACGGCCCACCTGAAGCTGTTAATAGTATCTTATTTATTCTATCACAATTTTCGCCGTTTAAGCACTGAAAAATAGCAGAATGTTCACTATCGACCGGAATAATGGGTACATTTAGGCGTTTAGCCGTCGACATCACCAATTCGCCCGCGGTGACAAGCGATTCTTTATTGGCTAATGCCAACGTGTTTTTTGCCTGCAAGCAAGCCATTGTCGCACCTAGTCCGGCAATGCCTACCACGGCATTGAGCACTAAATCCACAGGCTGTGCCGCTAATTCGGCCACTGCATCCGCTCCAGCTGTCACTAAAATATCCGTATCCGCCAGAGCGGTTTTTAAAGTTTTATATAACGCGGTATCCCCAATGGCCACACAGCGAGGGCGAAATGCCCTCGCCTGCTGCTCCAAAAGCGCCATATTTTGATGGGCACAAAGTCCATACACCGATATGTTCAAATTTTTTGCCACATCTAAGGCCTGTGTACCGATAGAACCGGTCGCACCAAGAACAGTTAATTGCTTTGTCAAATTTCATGCCTCACTTTACAATGATCAACGGAAAATATAAAAATAAATTATAAACAAACGGCGCGACCAACAATACACTGTCAAAGCGGTCCAGCACGCCGCCATGCCCCGGCATAATATTGCTAAAATCTTTGATGCCAAATTGTCGCTTTATCACCGAAGCAGAGAGGTCACCAATAACACCGACAATCGAAATCAACGGAGAAACCAGTATGAGCCGCAGATAATTAATTTCGACCGGGGTCATATGATAGCGGCAAAACTGCACATACGCAAATGCAATGATGATCTGAGAAATCAGCGCCACAGCAATGCCACCAAAAAAGCCTTCAATCGTTTTTTTAGGACTGATATTGGGTGAAAGCTTATGACGGCCATAGGCTAACCCAAAAAAATAGGCCCCTGTGTCACTCATCCACGCGCCACATAACGACACCAACACACCATAAAAGCCAATCACCACACCTAAAACATCCCGCATATAAACAAAACAGGTGATGGCGAAGCTGATTAATACGGTAAAAAACAACACAAAGCTGAGCTGCTCAACCCGAATGGCCTCGTGATATCTGATCAGTATACAAACCAATACAAGCGAAAATAAAAAATAAATCAACGCCCAAATACTATCAAGCAGACCGGTGCTAAAAAAGGGGATGGCAAAGCCAAGCAGCAGTGCAAAAAAAGAAGTTGGTTTTTTAAACTTCCCCGCCGCCGCAATCATCTCATACAGTGCTATGACAATTATGATGGCAGCTGCAATATTGAGTATGATTGTATCAAACCACACAAATACGACAGCCAAAATGATAAGTCCTGCGATTGACGAAATGACACGTTGTTTCATTGCACGCCTCCAAACCGGCGATTGCGCCCTGCGTATTGAGCAATTGCAGCATCAAGGTCACGCGTTTTAAAATCCGGCCAAAGCACATCCATAAACACAAACTCCGAATACGCGCACTGCCACAGTAAAAAGTTCGAGAGACGTTGCTCTCCACTAGGACGAATAATTAAATCGGGATCAGGCATATCCGCCGTATAAAGCTGCCCATTAATGGTTGCTTCGTCTATATCCCCCGACTTTAAATTGCCGGATTCGACCGCTTCTGCCAGTTTGCGCACCGCATAAACGAGTTCCTGCCTGCCACCGTAGTTGAGCGCAAAATTCACCGTCAAACCTGTATTTTGAGCAGTATTTTGTACGGATTGGGCGATCTGTTGCTGCAGCCGCGCATCAAAGCGCGACACATCGCCCAATACACGTATGCGAATATTTTCATCGACTGATTTGCTCGCCTCGTCAAAATGCTCCTGAAGCAGGCTCATAATGCCGGCTACTTCATTTGGCGGGCGATTCCAATTTTCAGTTGAAAACACATAAAGTGTCAGGTACTGCACACCGATATTCCGGCAGTGCCGAATAATCGGCCTGAGTGCCTTAGTTCCCTGACGGTGCCCCACACTGCGTGCAAGACTGCGCTTTTTTGCCCAGCGGCCATTGCCATCCATAATAATGGCAATGTGCACAGGAACACCCTCAGTTGTGGTTTTAATAAAATCCATATGGTCCTCCAGACGATCTAAGAGCAAAAGTAGCACCTATATTTACAAGTGAAAAGGCCGCCAAAGCAGCCGTTTCAAATGATAATAAAAGTTTAGACCGCCATGATTTCCTTTTCTTTGGCAATAGCAATCTGGTCGATTTCTTTGCAAAATTTATCGGTGATATCCTGAACCTGTTTTTCAATATCTTTGATGGTATCTTCAGGCAGTTCCTTTTTCTGAGCCTTGAGTTTATCATTCGCGTCACGACGAATGGAGCGGATCGCCACTTTAGACTCCTCACCCATCTTAGAAATCTGTTTGCAAAGCTCTTTTCTACGCTCTTCGGTCAAGGGTGGAAACATGAGGCGAATCACCGAGCCGTCGTTCTGCGGATTGATCCCGATATCTGAAGCTAGAATAGCCTTTTCCATCGCACCTAAAACGCCACGGTCCCATGGGGTGATCGTCAGTGTACGCGCCTCGGTTACTGAAACGGAGCCGACCTGATTAATGGGGGTGGGCACATCGTAGTACATCACCATCACTTTATCGAGTAAAGTGGGGTTCGCCCTTCCGGCCCGAATTGCGGCATAGTCCTGTTGAAGAACCGAAATGGTCTTGGTCATTTTAGTTTCAAAGCCTTTTACAAAATCATTCATTTAAGCTTCCTCCCTCAAAATAGTTCCTATTTCATCGCCCTGTATTGCCCTGACTATATTTTGCGGATCCTCCAGAGAAAAAATCAAAACAGGCATGTGATTGTCGCGACAAAGTGAAGCAGCGGTAGAATCAATAACCGCCAGTTCCTTGTTGAGAATTTCAGAAAATGATATTTGATCGTACCGCTTTGCATTGGGGTTTTTCTTCGGGTCGTCATTATAAACGCCATCGACCATCTTGGCCATTAAAATAACATCGGCATCGATTTCAGCCGAACGCAAAGCCGCAGCCGTATCGGTAGAAAAAAAGGGATTGCCGGTGCCACAACCAAAGATGACGACCCTGCCCTTTTCCATATGACGAACCGCCTTATTGCGGATGTAAGGTTCAGCGATGGACTGCATGGCAATCGCCGTCTGTACGCGCGTTTCCACCTCGAGTGATTCAAGCGCATCGGCCAAGGAAAGCGCATTCATCACAGTGGCCAACATGCCGATATGATCGGCCCTCGTGCGTTCCATACCGCCGTTCTCGCGCCCGCGCCAGAAGTTGCCGCCACCGACGACAATGGCAACCTGTGCACCGATATCGACACATTCTTTTATACTTTTACAAATAGAAAGCACAGTTTTATAGTCCAGACCAAAATGCGCGCCGCCAGCCAGCGCTTCACCGCTTAATTTGAGCAGTACTCTTTTGTATTTTAAGCTCATCCAATCATTCCAATCATTTTTATTCTATGATACCAAAACAATACACAAGATCGCCTATTTTATCTGCTAGCCGATAATCGCACCTCCTTGGTGAAACAAGCAAAGGCCATAACAGTAAAACAGATGTTTCGCATCTATTTTACCCTAAAGCACATGCGGTGTAAAGATTTAAGGCGTAAATTATTTGTGTTATAAACAAAATAAGTATTTTTAACAAAATAAAGGGAACCGAAAAACGGTTCCCTTTGCATTTAACAGTTATCAGACAAATTTTTTTGCCAGTGGGCAAAGCTTTTCCCACGTGAATCGGATAAGTAACACCTTAATCGGTACCATCGCTATCGTCTTGATGATTCGTGGAACCAAAAGTGCCATATAGGCCTTGCCGGTGGTCATCTGAAGCCAGAAAGTGTTGAGACCGAGATGTAATACACCCCCAATAATCAGCACCGCCAAAAGTATACGTCCCCATGACTTTGGCTTTTGATAAAGTATCAGTCCATACGTCAGACCCGTCAGCGCCGCTGTCAAAGTGAATCCGGGGAAATAAACGCCGATTGGAAAAAGCACAGCGCCAATAATATCGGCTATCGCCGCACCTGCGGTCGCATAAAACGGCCCGTAGAGCATAGCCACCATTGAAAGTGGTATAAACGAAAAACCGATCTTGACAATGGGTGTGCTGATGGACAAAAATCGTGAAAGTACGATTTGTAGTGCAATCAGCAACGCGATGTTTGCAATCTTAAATGCGGATTTGGACCTCATAATGTTTGCCTCCTCGAAACAGCCCGCTTGAAATCGCTTTCAAACAGGCGCATGTGGGGCCACATGAAGAGAAAACTTCTTCAGATGGCAGCGGACGCGAAACAGCACCGCGAGTTTTTCCCTTCGTTCGGTGGCAACTTCCCATCCACCGACACTTGACGCGCTGTTTCTACTCTGCATATTTTTGACAAAGCCGCACGCATACCGCGCCGCCCTGTTTATGCCTTTTGGGGTTGAAATAATCCACAAGTTTGCCAAAATCATCAGCACTCATTTTCTCTTTTGCCGGATTCACCCTTGGGGGCAATCAATAACAACCGCCGAACCATTCGGCTATCATCGACCAAAGGTCAAATAAAGCGATAATTTCATATAAGATATCATATCGTAGATACGGCGCCGAAACAAGATGTTTTAACGATAAAATTACAAAATATTTCAAATTTTTCAGGCAGTTGTCTCAAGGGAATGCGTATCTTTATCGCTGAGAAGATATTCTTTGGCATAGCGCTTTGGCGAAACGCCGGTGAGCTTTTTAAAGGTACGTATAAAATGCTCGTTGTTATGAAATCCGACAAGCTCACCTGTTTCCTGAACGCGCAAGCCGTTGCGCAGCAACGCTCTGGCTCTTAGTATACGGCAGTGAATAATATAATCTCTGACGCTAAAACCGGTCGCCAATCTAAAATTTCGGCAAAGATAAAATTTACTGATAAAAAAATGTGCCGCAATGGCATCCAAGTAAAGTGATTCTGCTAAATGTTCCTGTATGTATTTAATAACCGGCTTCATGTTGGCCAGTTCCATGTTGATATTTGTCGCTGTCGCTTCACCGGTTGAAAAATAAGAAAAGCTCTTCACTAAAAAATTCATCATTAAAATAAAACGCTGCATATCGCCACCAAATTGTTTGTGGCTCGGCGCTTCCAATTTGTCATACATCTCTTCAAACGCGCGCGTTTGCGCCTCGTTGAGACTGACCTGCACCCTGCTGTATTGCTGTATACAGCTGGCAAAGTTGCTTTGCGATGTCGATATCTCTTCAAGTAAGCTGATTGGAACACGCAGAACTCTACTGCGGTAGGAATCATTAGCCACACTGCGGTGCAACGTAGCAGGCACAATTAAAAAGAGCTGGCCACGATGCAACGGATAAATTTCGGGTTCCAAAAAAAATATGCCTTCTCCCGAGGTGCAAAGTGTAATCTCGACATCTTCATGGAAATGTGGACGCTCCATTGAATAGGTGTCGTTGCGGCTGGAATGTATTTCATACTTACACCGAATCATATACAGGACCCCTTTCTTATGTGCAATTTAAGCAAATACCGCACCTCTGATGACCAAAACTGCCTGATTGCTTGCAAGATAAATCAATTATCACAGCTCTTTTAAAAAAGACAGTATTTCAGCCGCTTTTTTTACACCATGCAATACAAAACCCAAAACACCGCCATTTTTAGAAATATATACTACAAATTCTTTTTGTTTTTCTATAATCTTAGTTTACTGTGTCCAATATGTCTTTTTCAATAGCAGACGGCAAGGTGTACAAGATAAGCAAGATTTTATAACATTAAGTGCAGGAATTTATATAAATTCGATGCTATTATAAGGCCAACGAAAGAATTTTTGTGTCAGATCTTATTTGCCAAATAAGCGACGACACATGATTTCTAAGTTTAAAATCCGGATTTTAACAAGTCACAGAAGTTATCACACCACTTTTAAATAAGGAGGAATTCCCATGACATTGTGGACCGTTTTTATCGATGTTGGCCTGATGGGCGGCCTGTTACTGATAGGTCAGCTCATGCGCGCAAAATTAAAAATTTTTCAAAAACTCTTAATCCCACCAGCATTGATCGCCGGATTTTTCGCCTTGATTTTGGGGCCAAACGGTTTGGGCTATCTCCCCTTCTCGGAAGGTCTTGGTACATATGCCAGCGTATTGATTGTTCTAATCTTTGCCGCAATGCCCATCGGTGATAAACCGAACAAAGAGGCCCTTTCCGGGCCGGCCATCGGCGGTATGTTTTTTAATATTACCGGTATTGTCGTGCTGCAATATGCCGTTGGCATGTTTCTGACCGTCTATGTGTTAAACCACTTTTATGATTTAAACCCCGGTTTCGGCCTGATGATGGCAACGGGTTTTTACGGCGGACATGGTACCGCAGCCGCTGTCGGCCAGACCTATAATACGTTGGGTTGGGAGGAAGCTTCAGCTCTGGGTTACACCACCGCCACGGTGGGTATTATCGGCGGTATAATTTTAGGTGTCGCGATCATTAACTGGGGCACCCGAAAAGGCTATACCAACTATGTGACCTCACCTAAAAATTTGCCCGCTTCAATGCGAACCGGCTTAATCCCACCTGAGGAGCAACGGCCCAGTACCAAAACGACAGTGTCCTCCATCTGTTTGGATCCGATGGCTTTTCATCTGGCCGTTGTTTTGTTGCCCTCTCTGGCCGGTTACTATTTAAGCCAATATCTCAAGCCGATAATCGGTGTTTCAATCCCCGCCTTTTGCACCGCTTTATTGTTTGGTTTTATCATTAATGCCATCTTTAATCGAACCGGTGCGCATCAATATATCGACCGCAGCAGCATTAGCCGTATCAGCGGCGCCTCAACCGACTTTTTGATGATTTCAGGCATTGGATCGCTTAAACTGGGCGTCGTAGTGAAATATGCCATTCCACTGCTGGTTGTTTGTTTAGCCGGTTTTACCATAAACTGGTTGTGGTTCCTGTGGGTTGGCAAGTTTGCTTCCCAAAAAGATTGGTTTGAACGCAACATGATGGTTTGGGGACACGCTACCGGCGTTGCGGCGACCGGTGTTATGTTGCAGCGTGTCGTCGATCCGGATTTAAAATCGCGCGGTATCGAAGATTCCGGCATAGCAGACCTGTTCAATCGGCCTATTATTGTCGGCTTACAAGTAATACCCCCACTTGTTATGACATCAATGGCAGCACTGGGGCCGCATATTGTAACCTGGGCGTGTTTTGGTATCGTCGCTGTGATGTTTATCATCTCTTACATGCTCAAATGGTGGCGTCCTATCGCAAAAGAGTCCCGCAAGACGGTACAGGCTGTCGACAACTGACATTTTCCTGTAGAGTGTTCACTTGCATAGAAGGGAGACTGTAAAATGACCTATGATGTCATACATTTCGAGGCACTGGGCGCAGAGGCCGCACACCTTAAAGAAGCGACCGCCCTATCTCAAGAGCATGGCTGTCTGCCCAAAGATTTGAAATATTTGATCACACCGGATACCGTGCAAAATTTTCTTGAGAAAAAACCTGAAATGATTTTACCTAATATTATCAGCACTAAAACCCATTCAGTGCTGCCAAAAACCTATCTGGACGGCACAAAAAAAAGCATCATCACGAGAAGCGCAGGCTACGATCATTACGAAGCATTGGCAAACAGGGCAAATATTGCATCACTGCGCAACTATTGTGTGGGCGCGGTCTCGCAGACAGCAATTAAATTTATGTATGCGACGCTCGGACTTCTCAATGAATATATGGCTTGCACAAAAAATTTTGAACGCAATAAGGTTGACTCCTTTATGGAGATTTCTCCGCAACGGGTGGCCACTGTTTTTGGCGTAGGCAATATCGGCAAGCGCATTTATGATTTGGTCTCAGCCAACGGCCTTTATGCGCAAGCAGTCGATATCCGACAAAATGTTCTCGCGGAGCAGTATAACCATCAGATACGCTTTGTAAGCAAAGAAAAAGCAATGGCCAACAGCGATGTTATCATTAATGCCATGAACCTGACACGGATTCCAAGTAGCCCCTTTTATAATGCCAATTATTTTTCCGAATCGATACTTTCCAACGCAAAGCCGGGCCTGTGCTTTATCAATGTTACCCGCGGTGAAATTGCACCGGAATCCGGTTTGCTGAAGCTTTACGACAAAGGTATAATTGCCGGTCTGGGGTTGGATGTTTTCACCGACGAGGAAGCATTTTCCAAAAGCATCATAAAAGAAGGCTTGTGCACAACGGACGATTGCGCCGCTTCAAAAATTATTATGCAGCGCGCGCTGGACCATAGCGCGAATATGTATGTCCAACCGCATCAGGGTTTTAATTCGGATTTGGCCGTGGTCGCAAAAGCGCGAGAGGCGATCCATCATTTGGAGGCATGGTATCGAAATAATGGATCCAACTTTGATGAGCAACTTCCCTATTACCGAATCGGCAAAATTCCGATGGAAGCGCTTGTATAAGGCAACTTATAACTGATTGTTAATTTAACAGTCCATATCAAAATAATAAGCAGCCGAGGTGCAACTGTATAGTCACACCTCGGCTGCTATGAACCATCTCTTAATTAAAGCTTTCTAGAATACAAGCATGGCAACCGCGCCAGCCAAAATAATGGACAAGATAACACGTTCCACCCATATGATGACGAGATCGGTAATTTTGATCGGGATTTTAGTGGATAGAATGCAAGGAACGACCGCCGAAAAGAATATAATTTGAGAAATACAGGTAACAGCAACCACATAACGTGCTTGAATGGACGCGTCGACAACAAACGCAACCGGCAAAAACATTTCTGCAATACCAGTCGCTAACGCCTGAGCTGTAATCAGTGCTTCCGGAATCTGCATGGCGAGTGTAAAAGGGTAGAAAATATAGCCGACGATATCAAATATCGGTGTAAATAATTTCAGAAGCATACCGACCAAGCCTATCGACATAATGGTCGGCAAGATAATGCTGATCATTCGGCCGCCATCCTTGGCGCTGCGTAAGATATTGTGCCCGATCGAGTCGGATGTTTCAGTGACAGCAATTGCCTCGTTAAAAGCGCGCTGTATGCGATTTGTTTTGATAACTTCTTCGGGATCCGGTACCACATCATCCATGTATTCGTCTGGGATTTTAGATGTGGGATATATCCGCGCAACAATTGCAGTCACCACAAAAGTTATCAAAAGTGTGGACCAAAAATAAAAATTCCATCTGTCCATTAACCCAAGTCCACGGGCAACGACAATCATAAAGGTCGCAGATACGGTCGAAAACCCGGTGGCGATAATCGCCGCCTCTTTTTTGGTATATTTGCCGCTTTGGTACACTTTGTCAGTAATCAATAGCGCCAAAGAATAGCTACCCACAAAAGAAGCGACTGCATCGACTGCGGATTTTCCCGGTGTTTTCCAGAGCCTGCGCATAAACGGCTGCATAAAGATCCCTATAAACTCCATTAGACCATAGTCGGTTAAAAACGCAAGAAACAGAGAACCAATTGGGATTAAAAAAGCCAACGGACTACAGAGTTTGTTGAAAAGAAATGGGAACAAATCAGGATTTTCATGAAGAAACGCCGGCCCTAAGCGCCATATGTACATCACGCCACAGATAACACCCAAAATTTTAAAAACAGAGAAAAAGATATCAATCGGACGTTTATTCCATGTTTTGTTGACAAAAGGCATAATGGCACCAACGATCATGATGGCCAGCACCACATATTTTTGGTTTTCCCCCAACGCTGTGCGAATAATCGTCGTCAAATGATCCAATGGGATAGAGTTTTTACCATTATAGGGCACCGAAACAAAAAACATAAAAATGCCAATCAAGCTACAAGTAAAAAATTTAAATATAGCCATGGCATTTGTTTTTTGGGAATGGGGTTCTGTCTGCATAAAATATCCTCCTCATAGTCTTCTTAGTACGCTAATATAAAGAAGCGATTTTGTATCATAGTAGCATTCAAACGTCAAATTTCAGTCTATGTTTATTCACAAGTATGTAAATTTGTTAAAACAAAAGGGCGTACATTTAATTCTGTACGCCCTTTTGTTCGTTTGAATTAAAGTTTATTATCGTTGATCGGTCATGGTCGATTACAAAAATGTTTGCGGTTCGGCTCTTCTTACAAAACGTTTTTCCAGATCTTCTTTGTGGAAGAGATACCCTTCATCGGCAAAATACTTGGCATGCACAGGACATTTTTTAATACACGCACCACACTTGATGCAAATACCCGTAAATTCATGAACATTTTCAGCGCTTATGGATCCCATCGGACATACCGCGACACAGATCTTACAGTTGATGCAGTCTTGGTTGGTCAACGGCTTAACTTTGCGGATATCAATGAATTCGCCACTGGGGCCAAGT
Source organism: Candidatus Fimivivens sp. (assembly GCA_047974975.1). Classification (GTDB taxonomy): domain Bacteria; phylum Bacillota; class Clostridia; order Oscillospirales; family Ruminococcaceae; genus Yanshouia. The sequence goes on along the minus strand of JBKECV010000006.1, from coordinate 17,355 downwards.
GGACGGTAATAGCCTTTGCCATAAGGCTTGAGATTCCCCTCCACCGCAATTTGGGGTATGTCCGAAATTGTTGCATGATCGGCCAGCTTTTGTGCCACGCATTTTGCAAAATTTTCAGCCTTTTCTATGTCCGATACATCGGGGCGCCCCCCCGCTAAAATTTTTGAAAAAGAATGTTCACCGATAAACGCTCCAGCGGCTACGGTGTGAAAACCGTCTATTTCTAAAATATCCCGCAATTCAATCAACGCATCATCAAAGTTGCGATTACCGTAAAGCACAACGGAAACAGCAGCTGCACCGTTGCCTTGTATCGTATCCAAATATTTTAATAGGATATTGGGCACACGGCCTGCATAGACCGGCGTTCCGAATACCACCAACGTATCGGGCGAAAAAGTCTTGATTTTCTCTCTAGCCGCTAAAAGTGTAAAATCAAATAGCTCGCAGGGAAGATCCAGCGAGGAGGCCAAGGTGTTGGCTATTGTTGTCACGATCTTTTTTGTAGTATCGGTCGGACTAAAAAATGCTGCGCAGATAGTGTTGATCTTCATTTTACCGTCTCTCCTTTTGTCTTTTGCCTATTTTACCAACCCAATTTAATGGCTTTTATGAGTATAACACAATTATATGGACAAAGAAAACATCGTTCATTTTGTCGGCGTATCCATTGGACAAGCCTAGCCGGTAATCAACGATGATAACGTCACATTTTGAAACAACGATCCTATTATCCTCAAGTCCCATTAAATATTCTCATTTATAATTTTAACACGGCATGTAAATTCTTTTATTTATAAATATCATTAAATAAAGTATAAATATATGTTTAAAAGATATATTCTATTCCTCTTTTAAAATAATAGGTTGATTTATTCCTTTTATTGATATACACTGAAGTTAAGCTCAAAATATTAAATTTAAGGAGATGTCAATCATGATGCAACGCGATGTAACTTTCTTTAGCGAAGGCAGCAAAATGGTCGGTACTATCTATCTTCCCGACGATTATAAAGAAGGCGAACAGCGGTCGGGAATTGTCGCAAACTCCGGCTGGACAGGGCTAAAGAAAGTGTATCCTGCCATGTTCGCAAGAGCTTTTACCCAATATGGTTATGTGGTCATGGGATTTGACTACCGCGGATTTAAACCCTCCGGCGGCATCAGCGGAATGGATAAGTATACGACGCTGGAGATGGAGGTTGATGATGTTAACAACGCTGTGACTTTCTTTAGGCACCAACCCGAGGTCGACGCCAACCATATTGCACTCATCGGTTGGGGCGTCGGTGGCGCGGTTTGTGTAACCGCGGCCTATCGCGATAAAACTGTTAAAGCTGTCGCGACACTCAACGCTTTCACCGACGGCAGACGTTGGATGAGAATGGGCATGGGAAACGATAAATTTAATAAGATGCTGCGCGCGCTCGAAGATGATAAAATTAAGCGCGTCACCACCGGCGATCCTGTACTGCGTCATCCCTATGAGTTCTATCCCAACATTGATGAAAGTGGCGACTTCTACGTTGAAAAGACACTAAAAAAACTCAACGGCGGCCTAGAAGGCACCATTCATAGCGATTATAACGAGCCATTCCCCACACCAATGTCCAGTATCATCGCAGAATCTTTTGTGCGCTTTAATATTCAGGCTATTCTGCCTAAACTCGCTCCTGATTGCGCAGTATTCGTCGGCCACGGAAAATACAATGAACTGCATGATCGTGAGGAAGCGGATGATGCCTATCGTTTAGCAAACGAGCCTAAAGCACTGTATTTTGTAGAAGGCAAACACAATGAATGGATGTTTGATGAAGATCCCAAACTGCATGGCCTATGCCATGCAATCCATGACTTTTTTCAAGCAAACATTTATTGACACAAAATAGGTTGTCTCATTTTTAACTATAAGGAGGAATCTCAATGGAATTTACCCCATATTCAATGCTTATAGACTTCTGTTTAATGTCGGTATTCCTGTTCATCGCACAAATTTTACGCAGCAAGCTAAAATTCCTCCAAAATTTTTATATTCCCAGTTCTTTGCTGGCGGGATTTATGGCGCTGCTTTGTGGTCCTCAGTTCCTAAACATTGCCCCCTTTAGTGCAAAAACCGCTTCTTACGCCTATCTTTTGGTATGCGTCCTGTTTGCAGGTTTGTTTCTTGGAAAAACTGAAAAAACCAATGTCACAAAAATTATTAATAAGGTGGGCGACACTTTCTTGATCAACATGTCGAGCGAAATTATCGGCTTCGCCATTCCCATGGTTGTAGGCGGTGCCATTCTCTTAACACTGTTCCCCAGCGTATTTCCTGAGTTATCCATTCTTCTACCGGCAGGTTTTACCGGTGGACACGGTTATGCAGCCGCCATTGGCGGCACACTTAATAATCTGCTTGGCCGCGATGATGCTGTGATTATTGGGCAGACCTTTGCAACATTCGGCTTGTTATCCGGCATTTTTGGGGGAATTATCTCGATAAACTATGCCACCAGAAAAGGCGCAACCAAGCTGATTAAAAGCATCGGTTCATTACCTACATCCTGCAAAACAGGTTTGGTGCCTGCCGGTGAACGCAAATCAATGGGTGAAGAAACCGTTCATCCCATGTCTATGGATCCCCTTGCTTGGCATGTTGTTTTGGTTCTTATTGCCACAGGCCTTGGCTATGGTGCGTATCAAATCTATAAGCCGTATATGCCCAATATCGAGGTGCCGATGATGTGCCTGACCATGCTGGCGGGCGTACTCATCCAAAGCATCCTGAATAAAACCGGTTATGGCAGTTATGTTGATAAGCATGTGGTCAATCGCATCGGCAGCAGTGTCACCGACTATCTTGTCGGATTCGGCATAGCCACAATAAAAATTTCTGTCGTACTTAACTTTTTCCGGCCCATTGTTATTATGTGTATCATTGGGATAACTTGGGCATTCTTAATGGTGTTTTTTGTTGGCAGAAAACTTTTTAGAAACTTTTGGTTTGAGCGTTCAATTTTTATATTCGGCTATATCACCGGTGTTGTTGCCATTGGCGTTACCCTACTGAGAATTGTCGACCCGGAAAATAAGAGCGGAACGCTTGACGATTTTGGAACAGCCTATACGTTACAATCCGTTATCGAATTGTTTATCGTCACCATGGTTCCGGTCTTTGCTGTAAGCTTGGGGGTTATTCCAGTCGGCCTGATTCTACTGGCTATCGGCGTTAGCATGCTACTGATTTGTCGTTTGAAGTATGGTGGTTACAAAATGCCCATGGATGCTTTGCGCGAGGGCGAAATGGATATTATTGCCACGGTGGAGTAATTTATTTTAATCTTAAAGTACTTTTGGGCATTGGCATAACCGATAGGATTTGTAAGATTTTATTCTATCAATTTTATCTTAAGGGAGTAATAAATGTGAACGCGAATATTACCACGCAAGCGCTAACACTTTTAGAGGGCGCTTATGACCTTCACACCCACACAGTCCCCTCCCATATGCCAAGGGCATTGGACGACATGGCATTACTCCAAGAGGCCGCTCAATACCATATGGCCGGTGTCATGATCAAAAACCATTATGAGCCTACAGGTGCCAGAGCGGCGCTGGTCAACAGGTTGGCAAATTTTCCTGATACGAAAGCATACGGTGGTATTGTGCTCAATCACCCGGTTGGCGGACTCAACCCCTATGCAGCTGAAAGCGCCTTAAAAATGGGGGCTTCTCTCGTATGGATGCCCACGCGAGACGCCGCAAATTGCCTGCTTTCAGGCGATATGCCGGGAGATTTTTTTCAACGCCCCGGCATTTCTGTTTTAAATGCGGTTGATCACCTGCTACCGGTGGTTTATGATATCATGGACATCGTCAAAAAATATAATGCTTGCCTTGCGACGGGGCATGTGAGCACCAAAGAAGCCCTACTTCTTTGCAAAGAGGGATGCGCAAGAGGCGTCAAAATGATTTTTACGCATCCGGAATGGGATAGAACAACAGCCTGTGCGCAAATACAATGTACTGCTGCAGATTATGGTGTCAAGATTGAGAAAAACTGGTATAACATCGCAGAAAAAAACTGTACCCTCGCACAGATGATAACCAATATCCGCGCCGTTGGCTGTCACAGGGTCTTTCTCGCCACCGATCGCGGACAAGCGGGTGCCGAACATCCGGTGGAAGCAATGGCTTTTTTTATACAGTGCTTGCTGAATAATGGATTTAAATCTTCAGAGATTCGAGAGATGACAGTTCATGTTCCCGAGGCGCTTATCTGCGATTAGTACTGTGATGCGCGGTATCATGTAACGCCATTCCAGCTTTCGCCCCAACGCTATTGCACTGTAAAGGGGAGGCAGATTTATCCGCCTCCCCTTTACAGTGATTAATTTAAATTGCAATGCCAAAAGGCATTGAGCAGAATAAAACATAACAAGGCCACATCGCGTCTTAAATTACAGCGCCGGTTTGTACATTAGGCTTGTCGGTTTCGTCGATAATAGCGGTGCCGTCATCGATCGGCTCGATCGGCTTGATCTCCTCAATTGGCTCATCCTCATCGATTGAACTTCCACCACCGGAACTGAGTCTTTTCCATTGAGCCGTTAGTGTAAATTCTGCATCGAGTTGTGCGAAATCCGCATAATCGATGGTTTGTGAACCCATGGTAATAGAATGGGGAACTGTGGTGCCCGGCATTAATAGCGTATCGGCTTGGTTGCCTGCAATCGAAAGTTCCCATCCAAGGAGGGTATAACCGCTTCTTCTAAATATATTTCTGCTTTTGAGCACAAAAGTATCTAGAGGCACTGTGTCCACAACACTTGCTGCACCGTCGGGGGTTAGGCCGCCATTGCCCTTATAGGTAACGTTGAAAGTTTCGTCGGCAGGCTCCACCGGCGTCCAGAGTGCTTTGAGCTCTAAATTTTGCGTAATATCCAAGAGATTAGCTACCGATAAGGACGCGTCATTTTTGTCTACCCAACCTGCGAAATTAAAGCCGCTTTTTGTAGCAGTAGGCGGATTGGAGATGGTCTCTTTGCCGCTCGATTCATCAGAGATAGTTGTCTGATTAAGTGCACCGCCACCGGTTTGTGTGCCACCGTCCAGGTCAAAGTTTACGGTGTAGTGCGCCTGCTTCTGCTCAAAAATTGGTGTTATCCCTACAAGATTATCTACTAGATACACACCTTTTGCCGAACCATCTAACGGTATCGGTAATTCCTCCCAAGCAAGAGCATTTTCTCCACTATCAAAACCGCTGGTATCCCAACTTACAAAGTTATACCCTTCTTTTGTAGGTATATTCTCTTCCTTATTAAGAAACTCAAGAAATTCCTCTTTAGTCATGAGTGATAGTGCGTATAATGTAGAAGTTCCATCTTGGAAGTCAGTGCCGCCTTGGAATGCAATACCATCCTCCAATTGCACTGCGAGATTGTAATATTTACTATAAAGACTACCAGTAAATTCAACATACTGAGCTGTTGGCTCTCCTAGAGCTGCAGGTGTTTCATGCTTTCTATCAGCACTCCACTCATAAGTAGCCACAGTTTTTGTTATCTGTATTGGCGTATCTGAGTTATTAATAAAGGCATACCAAGGTGTGTTGTAGAATACCGCTGGGCGGTTCTCGTAGTTTATTGTCTGCAAAGTCGAGGGCAATGTTGCGACTTTTAGTCCAGCTTCAGTGTAAAACCAATATGCCACAAAGTCCGTTACCCCTTCTTCTACCTCCAAAAAGTTCCAGTGGCCATCAGTAAACGTTCCAATATCCAGCTTACTAACAGTACCCGGTATTGTTAATGTAAGGGCATCCGTTCTTGAAGAATTCCTTAACGGGCACTCATAAAAAGCATACCCTCCAAGGTATTCTAGCTGACTAGGTAATATAGCAGTAGTTAAACTTGTGCATGCATCAAAAGCCAGCTCACCAATAACTTTCAGCGTTTCAGGAAATTCTATTTCAATTAAATTAGAATTGTCCCTAAAGGCATTGCCATACAAAAACACTAAATTATCTGATAAATCTATTTCATGCAAATCACTTCCCCAAAACGCACTACCCATTATAGCTTCTACAGTATTAGGCATTGATACAGACTTCAAGCCTGATTGATGATACCCAATTAACTCGATTACAGTTACTGGATAACCCTCAATCTCATCAGGAATCACGAGTTTACCACCATTTGCAGCAACTTTTGCTTCTCCTGATGCCGTAAGGTCCTCTAATATAACACCCTTATCTATATTGTGTACAAATTGATATTCATCTGTAATAAGCTTTGCTTCGTATGTATCGATTGTATATTTAAAATCTTCCGCTACAAAAATGGACTCTTCGGTTGCAGCCTCAGCGACAGTTTCAACAATTCGCCCGTCCTGATTGCCGCTGTCTGTTCCCGAAACTGTATCGTTAACAGTCATTTCTTTATCGTTATCTATTACCAAAGATGAATCTGTAGCCAGATCGCTTTTGGCATCCTCTTCTATCGCATATGTGGGCATAACAACCACTTGCAATGTTAATAAAACTGCTAGCAAAAATGCCATACTTTTTCCTTGGCTTAAATATCGAATTATCCGTGTCATTTTCATCCATCCTTCGCTATATTTATAATATTAATTATCTATCGCCCTTGATTGTCATTATATCAATTCACATGCAAATAATCAATGATAAATACAACATATTTATGATTATATTTTCTTTTTAATTGGGGCGCTCTCCCACCTGCGCAATAAAATGGTGAACCCCCTGCGCAATGCCACCGTGATCGGGGTGGCTCAATTCGGGGTCCTCCCTCAGCAGCAGTACAGCCGCCTGTTGCGCTCTTAAAAACAGCGTGGCATCTTGCGCTAAATCGGCATTCTCCAGCCCAGGAATACCGTGCTGCCGAGCGCCTAGGATATCACCTGGACCGCGCAGGCGTAAATCCTCTTCCGCAATGCGAAATCCATCGTTTGTAGCGGCAATAGCCGCTAAACGCTCAGCAGTCGTCTGACTTTTGGAATCGGTAACAAGCATGCAATAGGCGCTGTGTTTGCCCCGCCCCACCCGACCACGAAGCTGATGTAGCTGTGAAAGGCCAAAGCGTTCGGCATTTTCAATGAGCATAACAGCCGCATTGGGAACATCTACACCCACCTCAATGACTGTCGTCGACACTAACAGCTGTATGTCACCTGCGGCAAAGCGTATCATCACGCACTCTTTATCGGCAGGTTTCATTTTTCCGTGTAAAAGGCCAACGGTGTAGTCCTTAAATGCACCCTCGGCCAGTATTTTAGCGTAATCCTCAACGGCATGTAACGGCGGGCCCGGCTGTGTTTGTGCTGCTTCTTCGTCCTGCGCGCTAACCAGTGGACAAACGACATAGGCCTGACGTCCCTCGTCGAGCCGCTCCCGAATAAAACTAAAAGCGCGCAACCGCTTGGCGGAATCAATGCGATAGGTGGCTATCGGTGTTCTACCGGGTGGCAGTTCTTTGATGAGGGACACATCCAGATCACCGTACAAAATCAGCGACAGTGTGCGCGGAATAGGCGTTGCGCTCATAACCAGTGCGTGCACCGCATGTCCCTTTGCTGTCAGTGCGGCGCGCTGTGCCACGCCAAACCGATGCTGTTCGTCGGTGATGACCAGACCTAAAGACGCAAATTCGGTGCGGCCAGACAACAGTGCATGCGTCCCGACAATGACGTCGCAACCGCCGGACTCGATCCGAACCTCCTGCGCACGCCGCTCTTTTGCTTTAAGGGAGCCAGTCACCAGAGCAACACGGATACCAAAAGGTGCAAGCAGTTGGGTCAACGTTTTGTAGTGCTGATCTGCCAAAAGCTCGGTCGGCGCCATCATGGCCGTCTGTTTGCCGTTTTGCCACACGATGTACGCTGCCGCGGCCGCTACCAACGTTTTACCTGATCCGACGTCTCCCTGAACAAGCCGATTCATTATATTTCCAGATGATAAATCGTGCGCAATATCCTCAATAGCTGCAAACTGCCCATCGGTGGGTGTAAATGGCAGACTATCAAAGAGCTGTTGAAGCGCCCTCGGCACCATCGGTGTTACTTTTTGCGCGCATCGGGATGACCGCAACCGCAGCATAGCCGCTGAGAAAACCAATAACTCCTCAAATAAGATGCGCTCACGCGCCGCTTTACATTGAGACAACGACACCGGCGCATGTACGACATGAACAGCTTCATCCAGTGTGAGCAAACCGGCATGCTCACGCACATCCTGCGGCAGTGTATCCGCCACCGGTTCAGTGAGTGCCGCCAGCGCCCGCTGTACATCCTGCGCCACCACGCGAGAAGAAAGTCCTGCACAGGCGGGGTACACCGGCATCAATCGCCCCAGCCAATGGTCGGGGAGAATCCGGGGCGCGCTCATCTCACGTGTGAGGAGTGTCCCCCCCATCATGCCGTAAAACAAATATCTCTCACCTATCTTCAGCGAATCCACTACAAAACGGGTGTTAAAAAAAGTGAGCAGAAGCGTGTCTTCACCATCTGTAACCGCCACTTTAAAGATAGACAAACCCTTTCTAATCCGCTGTTCACGTGATTTTTTCAAAACTTCAGCGTGTATAACGCAGGCGTTGCCTAACACACATTGCGCAATGGTGACAGTACGCGTTAAATCAACGTAGTCGCGCGGCAGGTGCAGCAATAAGCGGCGTACGCTGTCGATGCCTAATCTGCGGTAAAGCAAGGCCTTTTTAGGGCCGACGCCATTGATTTTAGTCACACTTTCATCCCACGCCAACCCCATTGTGCACCCTCCTTTTTTGATCTTGAACCCCCTGTAGCCTCATAACCTCTAAACATATGTATTTTACATGGTTTGCCAAATAAGAGCAATATACTTCTCTTTCCTTACAAAATTTTTTATTTATTCAGGAGCCTGTGTGGCAACCACAAAATAATATTTTATTAACTTATTGACAAATCCACTTACAGTTGATATACTGGACAAGCATCATTTGAGCCACTAGCTCAGTTGGCAGAGCATTTGACTTTTAATCAAAGGGTCCGGAGTTCGAATCTCCGGTGGCTCACCAAAAGGCACTCCGTTTGGAGTGCCTTTATTCGTACCAAAAATTTTCATCACATCTTCTCAGCCATTTCAACCTTATTTTTATATGCATGATGATTTTTCATACGGCTGCTCGCCATACCAAAGAACCGCAGGATGTAAAATATCCTGCGGTTCTTTGACTAGTAAACAGCCAAATCAGGTCGCTATTCGAGACCGCGAAAGACTTTTTTGAACGATGAGAACGCCGATGAGTATAACAAAGCCAATAATATCGGTAATAAAGCCGCTATAAATCAACAACAGTGCACCAACAAACAGCGCGAAGCGTAACACGAAATGAACTTTTGTAAAGATGTAACCCTCTACTGCAGCACCGATCATAAAGACGCCGATGCAGGCCGCAACGGTCACCCATAATCCCTCCATAAATGTGGTTTCCCGAAGCAGCAGCTGGGGTGAATATACAAACATATAGGGCACGATAAAACCGGCAATGGAAAGCTTCACAGACTGTACACCGGTTTTGACAGCATTGCCACCCGAAAGTCCTGCGGCCGCAAATGCGGCAAGCGCGACTGGTGGGGTAATATTTGCGAACATCGCAAAGTAGAATGCAAACAAATGCGCCGCAATTTCCGGAACACCAAGTTGAGCCAACGCAGGTGCTGCAATGGTTGCCGTGATGATATAAGCAGGAATCGAGGGCAGACCCATACCAAGAATCATACAGGTAATCATCGAGAAAACCAGTGTAAAGAACAGGCTCTTATCACCGAGCGCAATAATAGCATTCGCCATGTTTAATCCAAATCCGGTTTTGGAAGATACACCTATGATGATACCGACGCAAGCGCATGCAATTGCCACCGCCACAGTGGCCTTGGCACCCTGCGCCAAGGCGTCGATAATATCCTTGCCACTCATACGTGTAGACTTTTTCAAGAATGATATTAGCACAGTTGCAATGATGGTGAAAAACGCCGAATAGATAACAGTAGTGCCCGAGAAGAACAGCATGTACAAAAGGAAAAGTATCGGAATAATTAAATGCCCCTGTTCCTTCATGATGATCCCCGTTTTGGGCAGACTTTCTTTGGGAATACCTACAAGCCCATTTTTCGAAGCACGAAGTTGGACCTGCACCAGAATACCGGTGTAATACAGCAGTGCCGGAACAGCGGCACAAACGATAATTTCTGAGTATTTTACGCCCAGCATTTCCGCCATTATAAATGCCGCAGCTCCCATGACGGGCGGAAGAAGCTGACCGCCAACCGAGGCAGACGATTCAACAGCACCGGCAAACTCAGGCGAATAACCGGTTTTTTTCATCAGCGGGATGGTAAAGGCGCCTGTCGTCACAACATTGGCCACCGCCGAGCCGTTGATCGACCCCAACAGTCCAGAGGCAATAACAGATACCTTAGCAGGACCGCCCTTGGTATGCCCGGCAAGCGCCAATGAAATATCATTGAAAAATTTCCCCATGCCCGACTTGTTCATCACAGCGCCGAACAAAACAAAGAGAAATATATAGCTTGAAGCAACATTGACAGATGTGCCGTAAATCCCCTCTGTGTTGGCAAAAAAATGGTTAGAAAGCGCCGCCCATGTATAACCGCGATGTGCGAACATGCCCGGCAGGTTGCGTCCCCATAATCCATAGGCAATAAAAATCAGGCTCAACACCGGCAATGCCCAACCGCCGCAGCGCCGCGCTGCTTCCAACACCAACACTACGAGCAGTGTCGCCATAATCAAATCCATTTGATTAGGATTGCCTGCACGTTCTACTACGCCGATAAACTGCGTCCAGATATAAATCGGCGCAGCAAACGAGAGCGCAAACAAACCCCAGTCATACCAAGCTACGGTTCTTTTATATGCCGATTTTGAGGAAATAGGATACATGATAAAGGTCATTGCCAGCATCATGGCAACGTGTAGCGAGCGATGCTTGAGGGTCAAAGGGGGGCCAAAGGCCGCCGTATAAAGGTGGTAAAGCGAAACAAGAACCGCCAGCGAATAAAGTGCCTTGCCAAGGTTGCCGCTAAGCTTTCTTGTGGCAGACTCCTTATCGAGGGACTCCATAAGTTTCTGCTGCTTTTCATCGAGTTGCCCATCGGCCGGAATATCTATAATCTCTTCGGAATTTTCTATAATTTCATTATCAAGGATTCTATTTGTCACTAAAGAACCTCCTTTCGATCACAAGCCTGAGTCTAGTATGCTCCGGCAGCTGATTGCCGCTTGCAATCAACGCATCATTGAGCTTGATATCACGAACAGCATAGTGCGAATTAATCCAAACAAATTCGTCAAATTCCTGTCCAATTTCATCCATATAAATCAGTCCATCTTCAATCCGACAGGTTTTGCCTTTGTTTTCGGGAATGCCTGCGCCAAATGCCGGAAAACTGATGGTATCCAGAACCAATGCGTTATCGGGTGCAATATGGTAATATTCATTCCACGGTATTTTTTCGAGCGAGTGCATCCATCCAAAAAAAAGGGTGTCGCCCGCTTTAGCAGGTACTTGGGCATACACTTCCCCTGTCGCCCAATCGGATATTCGCAAAACAGTTTGGTTAGCCCAAAATATCCCAAAAAACCCACTGATTAACAATAATGCCATTAATGCAACGGAGAAAACGCCAAGGCGTTTTCTCCGTACATTATGTAAGATTTTTCCCTCTTCAATATCACGCATATCTTCTAGTCGACAGCTACGCCTTTATCGGTGTAAAATTTGATAGCGCCGGGATGAAGTGGCACAGAAGTGCCTTTCAGGCCGCGCAACGCATTTTCCATCTTAATCTCTTTTTTGGCGGTGGCATGGGCCGCACCAATCGTTTCGAGTCCTTTTTCAGAATAGAAGTTCTCAAGCATGTCATAGACGACATCGTCGGAGACATCCTTTGAAACCAGCATAATATTCATCACTGCGGCAGTGGTGGTGTCTTCCTTGGTATCATAAACATCCTGCGGAATGGTCCACTCAACATAGAACGGATATTTCTCAACCAAGCTGTTGAGCGCCTCGCCTTCAACAGGGATGAAAACGATCTCTTTTGTGACACCGAGCTCCTTGATCGTAGAATTGCCAAGACCGGAGGTCACAAATGCGACATCACACTGACCATTTTTCATCTGATCAATTGCTTCGGAATAAGACAGGTAGTCCACCTTGCAGTCGTCATAAGTCATTCCATGTGCTTCAAACATCATTCTGGCATTAAGCTCAACGCCGGAGTTAGGGGCACCCACGCCAACTTTCTTGCCTTTCATATCCTCAAACGTTTTGATGCCGGAATCTGCCGTGGTAACGATCTGGCAAACATTCGGCCACAGGCCCATCATAGCGCGCAGGTCGGTCGCCGGTTCTTTCCCCTCAAATGCGCCAAAAGCCTCAACGGCCTGGATGACTGAATCACTCATAGCGATTGCCAGTTCTCCCTGCCCGGTAAGAATAGCATTGATATTCTCGGCTGTTGCGCCGGTTGCGGTCGCAGACGTCTTGTATCCAAGATCACCAAGCACCTTAGAAAAGGCGCCGCCTATCGGGAAATAAATGCCGCTAGTCGGACCAGTAAGAACCGTGATAAACTCTTTGCTTCTATCGATTGTAGGTGCTAAAGAAGAACCTGCGGAATCCAATGGTGCACTGGACGAGGCGTCAGTTGAAACAGACGTTCCCCCGCAAGATGCCAACACGACAACAAGCATCAGCACAAGTGTTAAAGCAAGCAATTTTTTCATAATAATCCTCCTAATTTTAAGATCCCTTTGAAGCGATACAAATTCATGGAAAGGGCATATACATAAACTCCCATCATGAATATCATCATTATTTTTGCATAAAAGCTCGAAAATTGCAAGTGCAAACAAATGCACCACAGCAAAAAAATTATAACCTATATTACTGTTGGATTTGCACAACCCGCACGATGCCATACACAACTAGCTATTGCGGCCGGGACGCAGTCGCCTGTGAATGGTTAGAAACGCCTTACAACAGTGCATAAAATAAAAAGAGCCGCTATCATTTTTGATAACGACTCTATCAGCGTTGTTGTTATTCAGCAGATATAATAAAGTAATAGACCGGCTGTCCTCCATCGACAATGGTAATTTCAACATCGTCATATTTAGCATGGACCATATCCTCGATCTGCTTAGCCTGTTCTTCGGTTGCGTCAGCACCATAAATAATGGTTACAAAAGCGCAATCACTCCGTTTTCTGATTAAGGATTTCGCCAGCTTTCCGGCAGCCTTAATGAAGTCCTTTTCAACAAAGGCCAGCTTTCCGTTTTCAATCGCGAGAATTTCGCCCTCTTTGATCCGATGCCCATCAAAATCGCTGTCGCGTGCAGCAAAGGTGATCTGGCCCGTGCTGACCCGCTCGGCTGTTTTGCTCATCTCGATAAAATTGCTTTCACCGTCGCTGCCCGGATCAAAGGCCAGCATCGCCGAAAGTCCCTGAGGCACCGTCTTGGTCTGCAACACCATCACATGCCGATCGGCCAGCTTAATGGCCTGTTCCGCCGCCATGATAATATTTTTGTTGTTTGGCAAAACAAACACTGTTTTTGCCGGTGTTGCATGAATAGCAGAAAGAATATCGTCGGTAGAAGGATTCATTGTCTGTCCACCGGACACAACATTATCCGCCCCCAAATCCATGAACAGCTGGCGCATGCCGACGCCGGCCGCTACTGCTACAAAGCCAAAGTCACGCTGGGGATCCACAGGCTGGTAATCCAGTGAAGATTCGGTGTTCGTCATCTTTGCCTGCGCAATTTTCTGCGCATTTGAAACGCCCGCAGCGAACTGTTCGCGCATGTTCTCAATTTTAAGGTTCGTTAGCATGCCAAGGTTAAGCGCTTCTTCTAATGCCCTGCCCGGATGGTCGGTGTGCACATGCACCTTGATGATCTCTTCATCCTCTACAACAACGACGCAGTCGCCAATCGTTTCAAAAAATGCGCGCAATGCGAGCGCGCTCTGATCAGGTTCTTTGCGCAACACAATAAACTCAGTGCAATAGGTAAATGTAATTTCGCCCTCAAAACCATGCGCATCCTTAAAGATGGCTGAATTGGCCGCTCCAGATGATGCGGCACCGGGGTCTGTATCGCCATCGAGCGGTATCATGACACCACTTTTAATGACCGACTGCATGCCCTCAAGCACAATCAGAAATCCCTTGCCACCTGCATCTACAACACCGGCCTTTTTAAGTACCGGCAGCATGTCCGGCGTCTTATCGAGCATCTGCGACGCTGCCACGGTAATTCGCTCCCACAAACCCGCAACATCCTCACCAAAGTCGGTAGCAACCTCCCGTGCCGTTTCAGCCGCAGCGCGCGACACGGTAAGAATCGTCCCTTCCGTCGGCTTCATCACCGCTTTGTAGGCGGCCTCAACACCCAGTGTAAACGCATTGGCAATATCGTCAGCCATTGCGGACTTTTTCCCTGTAAGTCCTTTGGAGAATCCACGAAACAGCAGCGACAAAATAACACCTGAGTTGCCGCGTGCACCACGCAGCAATGCGGAAGCGGCCGTCTTCGAAACTTCTTCGACTGTGGTATCATCACTAAGCCGCTCAAGTTCGCGCTTGGCGGCAGAAATGGTCATAGACATATTGGTACCGGTATCGCCGTCCGGCACCGGAAACACGTTGAGTGCATCCACCTCTTGTCGGTTGTTTGCAATGTGGTTTGCGCCCGAAATAATCGCATCACGCAACACTTTTCCCTGTATCAACTGATTCACTCCCTAACTACGCTCTCTATTATTCGCATTTCATCGCATCGACAAAAACATTGACGCGAGTCACCTTGAATCCCGTGGTATCCTCGACGGCATAACGAACCTCCGAAACAAGGCTTTGTACCACCGCGGCAATGTTCACGCCATAAGCAACCTCAATATGCAAATCGACAATCAACGCACCATTTTTGGCACTGACCTGTACACCCTTATCCGACAGCTCGGCACCGGTCATCTGCCGCAGCCCCTGAGATGCGCCGGAGACGACCATCCCGGAGACGCCAAAACAGCTCGAAGCAGCATGACTGATGAGTTCAGCAAAAAAGTTTGTGGAAATCTCAATCAGTCCCAATCTATTTTCTATTCGGATCATCTACTATTCCTCCCTTATAAGTTCTGGTTTAAATACAATGCTCAAACCGGAATCAATTGTCTTATCGCGCTTATAGTAAGCGGATTATAACTTTATCGGCTTATCATTATAATTCACTCAAAAATTGTGGTAAATACGTTCGATCGCTTTTGTTTTCCCATCCCTTTCATCAATCTCAACGGCAATGCCGCAGATAATCTGCTCGCCATCAGGATTTTCAAACCGCGTCGGCATTGCCGTACGAAAACGAGCAATGACCTGCTCGGGTTTAACCCCCAGTACCGATTGCTTTGGCCCGCACATCCCAAGATCGGTGATGTAACCGGTACCATTGGGCAATATCTGCTCGTCGGCAGTCTGCACATGGGTATGCGTACCGGCCAACAATGAAATGCGCCCATCGAGATAAAATCCCATAGCACGTTTTTCCGAGGTCGTCTCGGCGTGAAAATCTAAAATAATATTGGGGGTGCCCAATGTTTCTAGAATCTTATCGATTGTATCAAAAGGATTAGCCAACGGTTCCATGCCTGCTGTGCCCATTAAATTGACGACTGCAATACGACAGCGCAACATATCCAGCATATAGACGCCGCTCCCCGGTGTTTCAGCCGAAAAATTGGCCGGGCGGATAATTCCCTCCTGCTGATCGAGCAGTTCATAAATTTCGCGTCGGCGGAAGACATGGTTGCCGGTGGTAATAACGTTTGCACCGGAGTCGAACAAATGCTTGGCGCTGGATGGCAAAATGCCATTGCCTTGTGCAGAATTTTCTCCGTTGATAATGACAGTATCCGCTCCATAATGCCGTTTTAATCTTGGCAGATGTTCGCGAACCACTTCACAGCCGCCCTGTCCGACCACGTCACCCAACATCAGAATGTTCATAGGTATGCCCTCCGAATAAAAATCTCCCACCTGTTATGACAGGCTACATATGCTCAGCTTCCAAAAACGAAATACAAACTTGGCTATACAACCCAGCGCGTGTTATTCATTATAATCTTTGTGCTTCTATCAGGGCTTTTCTGATCTGTTTTTCTGAAAAATACTTTTGCAATTCCGTTTTCATATCAACCGGCAAACCAGCTGTAGCCTTGACCTCAACACCGGAAATCGGATGGGTCAGCACCATTGTAAAACAATGAAGCGCATGGCGTTGCAAAACGGTGCAGTCGCCGCCATAAAGTCCGTCACCCATCAGCGGATTGCCAAGATGCGCCATGTGTACGCGGATTTGATGTGTGCGCCCCGTCTCAAGCCAAAGTGCAAGAAAAGAAATCCTCACACCTGTCAACAGCGTTTTATATTGTGTTACCGCATGTTGCCCATCAGCACGCACGCAGCGGCGCTGACCGCCCTGCGCCGCACGAGCAATGGGTACATCTACGGTGCCGCTGCTCTGTAATAATGGGTTGGCAACTAAAGCCAAGTAAATCTTAAAGGGTTTATTCACACCGGAAAGTCGGTACGCTGCGTGCGCATGTTTAGCACACAGCACCACTCCCGATGTATCACGATCCAAACGGCCTATCGCACGAAAGTACAAGCCGCTTGTATCAGGCTGCGCCGCGAATACATTGGCAAGTGTATCGAAAGGGTGCCCCTTAGACGGATGGCAAGGCATACCAGACGGTTTGTTGTATATGATCAAATCATCATCCGTATAAAGCGCCTCTACTATAGTTGTACTTGGCAAATAGCTGCGATGCACCATATCGGTTACCACCCTGATAACAGCCCCCGCACGCAACGAGTCGACGGTACGAATATGCTGCCCATCCATCGTCAGGCCACCCCGAATACTTTTTGCACGTTTGATTGTCGTACCGGAAAAGTGATGCACAGTGCGCAAAAATGTATCCAGCTTCTTGCCATCCCACTGGGTCGGCACAATAAATTCAAGCGTCGCCAAAGGCTTACCTCATTTCACAGTAGTGCATCATCATAAAAGAAATACGCGGCACGCAGTGGTATAATTGCGCATCAATAGGCGGTTGCCGCACCAGCGGCGAGCCGTTGCGCATGAACCCCGGTATAATAGTCGTTTTGCGGCTATTATACCACAAGTGCAGTGCACGCAGTGGTATAATTGCGCATCAATAGGCGGTTGCCGCACCAGCGGCGAGCCGTTGCGCATGAACCCCGGTATAATAGCCGTTTGCGGCT
>JBKECV010000005.1:0-82597 GCA_047974975.1 Candidatus Fimivivens sp. | reverse complement strand
TTCGGGAATTCATAAGTAATTTCGCCTTTGAACTATAATTACACGAATAAAAGCTTACGTAGTGGCATATGAAGTAGTCTCCTCAATCCATCTACGTCAATCCTATCTTCACACCATGTCCATTTTAATTCTGTCAACTCGACATCAACTTAACAGTAATTCTATCCACTCGCCACCTTTTTGACAGTAATTTCGTCAACTCGGTTGCCATAAAGTAATAATGTCCACACAATCTTGTGTTTTTATGGATTTAGATATGTTCTTACAATAGAAATTTCCGTGACCAAGAACCCAACTTTAATATGAGTTCAAAATCACGGAAATCCCTTTATATCAAGCACTATTACACTCTTACTTATCTACCCTTGACAGCAATACTACCGTCTCAACATGTGCCGTTCTTGGAAACATGTCGACCGCCTGGATTTTTTCAGCGGCATAACCCAGTTCGCCAAACAAAGCGATATCGCGTGCAGCGGTGGCGCTGTTGCAGGACACCATGACAATGCGATCAGGTGCCATGCGAGCGGTGGTTTTAATCAGCTCCGGTGTGCAGCCTTTGCGAGGCGGATCAAGAATGATCACATCGGGCGCGATGCCCTCAGATTCAAGCTGGGCAGCGGCTGCAGCAGCATCGGCACAGATGAAGCGTGCGTTTGTAATGCCGTTCTGAGTGGCGCTTTGCTGTGCATTTTTGACTGCGTCCGGGATAATTTCCACGCCGATAAGCTGTCCGGCCTGATGCGCCATTGAGAGGCCGATGGTGCCTGCACCGCAGTAAAGGTCCAGCAGGACTTCACCGCCTGAAAGAGCCGCAAATGTTTTAGCAATACCATAGAGCTGTTCGGCACCGCGGCGGTTCACTTGGTAAAACGATAATGGAGAAAGCGAAAACGAAAGGCCGCAGAGCCGGTCTGTGATGGTGGGTTCGCCCCAAAGTGTTTGGCACTTTTGTCCGAGCAGCACGTTGGTTTTATCGTTGTTAATATTGAGTATTATAGATATAATATCAGCGCAGGCGCTGCGAAGTGCTTGGATGAGCGTTTGTGTTTGGGGTATGGCGTCACCGTTTGCGATGATGGTTACCATCACTTCTCCGGTCGCTTGGGCATGGCGAATATAAAGTGCGCGCACAAGTCCGCTGTGGGTGCTCTCGTCGTAAATACTGATGTTATATTCGGCCAGCCATCTGCAAAATGCGGCAGCTATTTCGCTAAAAAAACCAGGGTGAAGCAAGCAATCATCAGCTGGCACTACGTTGTGTGAGCGCTTGGCAAAAAATCCGACAATAGGCACGCCATTTTGTAAGCGGATAGGATAGATGGCCTTATTGCGGTAACGGTCGACCTGTGGAGAGGGGATAGCCGGTGGCAATGGGATCGTTAGCTTGCCAATGCGGCGCAAATTTTGCGCGACCCAACTGTTTTTGATCGATAATTCCTCTTCATAAGAGATGTGTCGAAGGCTGCAACTGCCGCAACGGCGGTAAATTGGGCAATCGTCCTCTTGACGGCATGCAGTGGGTGCAACCATCTCTTCAATAATACCGAAAGCATAGTGCGAGAGCACCTTGACGATTCGCACTTTCAGCCGATCCCCTATCGCTGTAAAGGGGACAAAAACGGCCAAGCCGTCGGTACGGCCGACGCCGTTGCCCTCATGGGTAATATCGGTGATCTTCAACGAAATAATGGCGTTTTTTTTCAGCATAAATGCCTCCGAATTAAATTAATCCCATATTTTTTAGGACAAGCGCACCGATAAAAACAGTAACAATCGAAGCGCCGGTCGTAAAGACCACCATTTCGGCGGCCAGTGCGCCGTCAGCCCCCATGACATCGGCCATGACAGGGCTGCCGGTTGCATTGGGGGTAGCCAAGATGAGAAACAGCGAACAAAGGGCGACCCCTTTCATGCCGATTAGAATGGCAATGGTGGTGCCTACCAGAGGTAAAATAAGGAGCTTGGCACAGGCGCAAACCAACGTCAGCTTCATATTTCTAAGTGCATTTTTAAAATCAAGTTGGGCGCCGACCCCCACCATCGCGATGACGGATCCGGCGGTACCCAGATCAAATATCGGGCGTTGGAGCAAAATCGGCAGCGAAATGCGCAAGCCCGATAAGGCGAATCCGGCGACGCTCGCGACGATCAACGGATTGCTCAAAACGTTGACCAGAACCGATTTGATATCGATCTTTTGAGTGGGTGTATCGGTATAGATTGAAAAGATGACGACCGCCAGAATATTGTAAAGCGGAACGGTGCAGGCAACCAACACCCCCATGGTGCCGGCAGCCTCTCCGTCGCTCAGGCTGATCGCAAACGGCAGCCCCAGCATAACGGCGTTGGAGCGAAAACTAGCCTGCGCCATAACGCCGATGCGCCCGCGCGAATGGGTCAGTTTTGGAGCAATAAGCAGCATGGCGCCGATCATGCTGACAAGGCACAGCACACAAAGTATTAGCAAAACGGGGTCAAAGGCTGTCGAAAAATTTGAGGTGTAAGCTGTTTTAAACATGAGCAGAGGCAGCAAAAGATAAAAACACAGCCGGTTGATCTGTTTGGTGCCGACGGCATCCAACCACCCGACTTTGCGAACGAAATAGCCGGAGGCGATGAGCAAAAAGCCCGGCACGACGGCGTTTAAACAAAAGATGAAATTTTCCATAGTGGCAGCCCCCCGAATCGTTTTGCAGAGATATAGTCTATGATACCATTAAAGTGTCCATAATGGTAGTACGAAACCGGGTGGTAAGGGAGAAAGGCATTTCTTTTTTAAACGCGCTGTGCTATGATAAAACAAGAATATACTGTTGACTTGGTTGGATTGTGGATGGCCTAGTATGCACAAAGGGGAACATAGATGCTTCTGACACTTAATGATATAGGAAAAAGCTTTGGCGCAGAGCGTATTTTTGAACATATTAACGCGGCCATCAATGAGCAGGATCGCATTGCGCTTATTGGGCCCAACGGCGCAGGCAAAACAACATTGCTCAACATCATAGCAGGGTTTGAAGAGCCGGATGAGGGCAATGTGGCTCGTGCCGGCACGCTGAACGTTGGTTATTTGCGCCAAAATGGCGGACTTTTGGCCGATGGAACCATTGAGAGCGAGATGAAGCGTGCGCTTCAAGAGGTGTACGCAGTGGAGCAGGCCATGCTCTCAGCCGGCGAACAGATGGCGCACCATCATGGCACGTCGCGCTATGCTGATTTGGCGCGGGAATACCAGCGTCTGGAGGCGAAATTCGCCAGTCTGGACGGCTATCATGCCGCCGTAAAGATCAGCACCGTGTTAAACGGTATGGGGTTTGGCGGCTTTGACCGTGCGACGGCTGTGTCTAGCATGTCTGGTGGGGAGCGCACACGGCTGATGCTGGCCAAGCTTTTAATCGAATCGCCCGACCTGTTGATTCTGGATGAAGCGACAAACCATCTTGATTTTAAAATGCTGGCATGGCTTGAAGAATACCTGGCGTCCTACCGCGGGGCGATATTGACGGTGAGCCATGACCGCTATTTTCTTGACCGCGTCACCAACATGACGTGGGAGCTGGAAAACTTGAGTCTTGTTTCTTACCCGGCACCTTACGGACGCTATTTAGTTTTACGTGCCGAGCGGCTTGAGCGCATGGAAAAGGAATATGAATGGCACCTTCAAGAAGTGGCGCGTCTTCAGGATTATGCCGACCGCAACATGGCGCGCGCATCGACCGCGTCGAGCGCTAAAAGCCGCTTAAAGATGATTGAGCATCTTGGCGATGCGCAAAAACCCTATCTACCTAAAAAACCGCCGCTAATCCGCTTCGAACCGAAAAGCCGTCCGGTGTCGGATGTGCTGGCCGTGCGTGGCTTGACCATTGCGGTGGGCGAGGGCACACAGAGCCGCGCGTTGCTCACCGGAACCGACATTCATATTAAACGCGGTGAGCGGGTGGCTGTTATCGGCGAGAACGGGGCGGGAAAATCGACGCTTCTAAAGACGCTAATCGGCAAGCTGGTGCCCGCCGCAGGCGAACTTGAATGGGGGCGAAATGTCCGCCTTTCCTGCTTTGAGCAGGATTCCTCCGACCTGAATCCGGATAAAACGGCGCTGATGGAGCTGTGGGATCGATTTCCATTATCCAATGAACATACACTGCGCACATTGTTGGGCGGCTTGCACTTGGAAGGTGCGGAAGCGTTTAAAACGATTGGGGTGTTGTCCGGCGGTGAGCGGGCGCGTAT
Organism: Candidatus Fimivivens sp.; assembly: GCA_047974975.1. GTDB lineage: Bacteria > Bacillota > Clostridia > Oscillospirales > Ruminococcaceae > Yanshouia. The sequence continues at coordinate 78,364 of JBKECV010000005.1, read as the reverse complement.
CAAGCTGGCCATTGTGATGATGGAGCATGGCAATGTACTAGTGATGGACGAGCCGACCAACCATCTCGACATTCCGGCCAAAGAGGCGCTGGAAGAGGCATTGATAAAATTTGAGGGAACGGTCGTCGTGGTTTCTCATGATCGCTATCTGCTCTCGCATCTGCCCACTCGTATTTTGCGAATAGCCGATGGCCGGCTGCAAAGCTTTGACTGCGGTTTTGAAGAGATGCAGGTGCAACTGGCGCTTAGTACCGCACAGGAAAAGGTTGCAATGACCGAGAAGCCTAAGACCGAGAGCGGGTCGCAAAAGGCGTTTCACCGCTCAAAAGCGCAGCGCAGCGCAGAGGTGATGGCTCAAAAGCGCCTCAAACGCCTGGAGGCGGATATTGCCACGGCCGAGGCGCAATTGGAAGAAACCCAGCGGGCCTTGGCGGACCCCGAGGTCGGGAGCGATTACGAACGGCTTTCTGAGCTGACGCAACAGATCGCGGCGTTGGAAGTGACGCTGAACAGTTATTACGCCGAATGGGATCAGTTGCTTTAAATGGCAAAACAGATGATATAGATGAAAAAAGAGGCGATACAGTATGAAAATTGAGTGGAATAGGAAGTATACGACCATCGCGGCTTATACTTTGTTGGTTCTGGTCATTATAATTGCTTATTATTTGACGCTTGCGAATATTTCGGCGGTGTGGCAACAAGTGTGCAATTTTTTACGGCCTATTATGCCGATAGCTTACGGCTTTGTTATCGCCTATCTGCTCAATCCCATCATGGTAGAGTTAGAAGTGTTGCTGGGGCGCTCTAAGCTTTATGGCAAGTTCAAGCGCGGCCATCAGCGGATGATTTCGCTGTTTTTGACCTACCTTTTGACTATTTCAGTGTTGGTTGTTTTTGTCGTTATCGTTTTGCCGTTGGTGGCTTCTAATGTTGCTGCGATGTATGGGCAGCTGCAAAATTATGTCGGTGCGACCGAAAACTTTGCCAACGAGCTGCTCGAACGCATTCCGCAGGATTTAATACCGCCTGAATATGTTGAGCAGCTTACCCAAATGGCGGGCAGCAGCATTCAGGATCTGATCAACTGGATGGCCACCTCAGCGCCCAAGGCCATTGGGCTGATTTGGCAGCTTGGTTCGGGGCTAATCGCCACTTTTCTGGCTGTGGTGGTTTCGATCTATCTGCTGTTTGCAAAAGAGCGTTTTATCGCCCAACTGCGCAAATTTCTTTGCGCATTTCTCTCAAAGAGGAGTGTCGGCCGCCTTGTTATGGTGACCCGCACGACCCACATGATGTTTGGGCGTTTTATCACCGGCAAGGTGATCGATTCCATCATCATTGGCATTTTGTGCTTTGCGGGACTTAGCATTATGCAAATGCCCAATGCTGTGTTGGTCAGTTTTATTGTGGGACTCACCAATGTGGTGCCTTATTTCGGCCCATTTATTGGGGCGGTGCCCGGCTTTATTCTGATTGCAGTTATTTCTCCGGTACAAGGTTTGATATTCTTGATCTTTATTTTGGTGCTGCAACAAATTGACGGCAATATTATCGGGCCGATGATTTTGGGTGACTCCACCGGACTTTCGGCCTTCTGGGTGGTATTTTCCATCCTGTTTTTTGGCGGCATATTTGGTGTAGCGGGGATGTTTATCGGCGTGCCGACCTTTGGCGTTATTTACGCGCTGGTTAAGGAGAGCATCACGGAACGGTTGCGCATGAAAGGAATGCCGGTCAATACACAGGATTATATTGCACCCTTGGACATGCATGAACAAAAATAGCGGCTATTTACGGGTGGAATAAGCCAAATTCTTTTGACAGGCCCCCGCCCATAACCCTATAACAGTTTCGGGCGCACTTCTCTTACAAGGCAAGCCTTGGCAAAAGAGAAGTGCGCCCGATTTTTAGTTTCAACGCCACCTGTGGCTATCATCTAGTCCGAGTCCGGCTGCATATTTTCGGTACTTATGGCGGAATCCATCATATGTATCAGTTCGAGTGTGCTGCGAAAATGCGCTTCTGTGCCTTGATTGACCCATTTTAATGTGCCTTGCCAAGTCTCATTTTGGCGGTAAGCGATCTGGACGATAAATGTGTTATTTGATTGTTTGTGATCCATCGGTTAATCCCCCACATCAAGGTTATTTATTATAGTATAACAGAAGTCGGTCACAAAATGATTGCGATGAACGATAAAACAACCACAAATAAACAAAATAAATGAAAAATTGAATGCCACCGTAGACATATATCGTTATTTTACAATAAAAAGCTGTGAAATATGACGTTTTTTTATAAATATTGTAGAAATTTAGATTGGAATATCCTATAATTAAAACGGAATATAAGAAAATTTTGGTTAAACGATATTAGGTATGGAGGCAAACTTATGCGCGTAACTGAGACTGCCAATAAAAGCACCCAAAACAAGGAATTACGCATTTCAATGTTGGGAAGATTTGAACTTCAGGTCGATGGTGTTTTGATCAGCGACAGCCTTAACCGTTCCCGTAAAATGTGGAATATGCTGGCTTATATTGTGGCGCACCGCAACAAATTGATTTTGCAGCAGGAATTTATCCATGTGCTTTGGGGCGACGAGTCGGGGCAGAACGTGATCAATGCACTAAAAACACTGCTTTATCGCATCAGGCTGTTGATTAATCCCCTTGAAGAAGCCTATTCGGCAACGTTCATTTTATCTCAGCGCGGATCCTATAGTTGGAATAGTGACGTAAAATGCAAAGTGGATGTCGATGAATTTGAAGCGCTTTGCCGCCGTGCAGCGGACGAAAATTTGGACGATATGAAGCGGATTGCACTTTATCGCAAGGCGATGGATCTCTATCGCGGCGACTTTCTACCCAAACTTAATATGGCGTTTTGGGTGATTCCGCTGAGTGTGCACTACCATTCGCTTTATATTATAGCGGTCAAACGTTTTGTCGACCTGCTCGACCGCAATGAGCTTTACGCAGAAATGTCGCAGGTTTGTGCCAACGCGATAGCGATCGACTCGCTGGACGAGGACGTTCACTGTATGCAAATTCGTGCATTGTTGCGCCAAGGGAAGAACTCGGCCGCGCTTTTTCAGTATGAAAAAGCGAGTAATACACTCTATCGAAATTTGGGGGTCAAGCCATCGGAAGCACTCAACAGATTGTATGCCCAAATTATGAAAACGGAAGAATCGTTCGAAACAGATTTGGGCATCATTCAGGATCGGTTGCGTGAGTCGGCGTCTGAACCGGGGGCTTTCGTCTGCGAATACGGTTTTTTTAAAGAGGCTTATCGTCTTGAAATCAGACGTGCGGCCCGTTCGGGGCTCTCGGTATTTATCGGCCTCTTCACTGTTTTTACCGACACGGAAGAAGTGCCGCAGCTACCCTTGCTCAATGTTGCGATGGATCAGCTGTTGGCGGCGATAAAATTCAGCCTGCGCAAGGGGGACGTCGTGTCGCGGTATAGCGGTATGCAGTATGTCGTCATGCTCCCGACATTGACCTATGAAAATGGGGAGCAGGTTATGAACCGAATAGTCAATTATTTTTATAAGCAAAAACGTTGCAAGTCGGTGAAGCTTCACTATCGGCTCCAACAACTGGAGTTGCCGGAGCAAATGATTTGAGCGGCGTGCGTGCGGGGTGTGAGTATTAAAAAACGTCAGATCCACCGATGGTGCGCTCAGAGTGGCAGAAAAGAGGTGCGTCTCTTGCGAACGGAATACTATAATCCCCTTTCGGCGATGCGGGTCTGCATCGACCGTCTCGACGGCTCGCAGACTGCGGGGCGTGCATACTGCCCACAATTGATGGAACCCATCCTTTTTAAGGATTTAGGCATGTTTTTACTTATGGCCGACCGGGCACTCGACCGCCGTGGTTATCCATTGGCGTTTCAAAAAAAGCGCAGTTTATTGGCGCAATGTACCGTTGAGGGGGCGGTTCCCCTTTATAAAGAGGTCAAGGCTGTTCGCCAACACGAGCAAATGCTTGATATTCATACAATACAAGGGGAAATTTGTACGTTTTTGGTGCATGTCTTATCAAGGCGCAATTGTAGTTGGCAGGGCCGCATTGATTGGATTGACGATGGTAATTTTGATATCTTTAACAGCGGGCTGGTCTTTTTGCGCAGAGCCAATGCGCGTCTGGCGCAGCTTTCATTGGACAATATGAAAAGCTGGCAATATCAATAGTATCCCAAAATCGGCACGCCGGCACCATGCCGCATTTCTATATGCGACCTGCTTTGTTGCATTAAATAGCGCTTGATGTGGAAACTATGTAAGACAAGGCGCGTTTGCGGTGTGGTCGGGTCAGGGTGCTGTGGTTGGTTTTTTGACCTCCCAAATAATAGCAACGGAGAAGTATGGTATGAATATCCAGATATTCGGGAAAAGCAAGTGCTTTGATACAAAAAAAGCGGAGCGGTATTTTAAGGAGCGCGGTATTCGCGTCCAGCGCATCGACCTGTTGCGCTATGGTATAAGTAAGGGTGAGTTCTCATCGGTGCTATCCGCTGTCGGCGGTGTGGATGCGCTGTTGGATGAAAAAGCACCGAACGCGGCGCTTGTCAAATATCTTGCACATGAGCAGGACAAAGCACAAAAACTTTTGGAAAATCCGAAGCTGCTCAAAACGCCGCTTGTGCGCAATGGCAAGAAAGCCACAGTGGGTTATTGCCCGGAAATTTGGCAAATGTGGGAATGAGAAGACGCGAGGCAATCGCTACAAATTACCGCGCGGCATCGCTTAAATAATAAGTTTTTGGCCATTTTAAAGCGCGCCCTTACCGATTGGCGGGGGCGCGCTTTTTCAATTGTATTATTGCGGCGCTGCTTGAAATGAAACGAAAGGGTTTACCGTTTCGCTCATAACCTGTGGGAGCTTGCCATCCCAGCGCTGCACCTGTTGGTACTGGATATATTCCGGACTTTGGTTGAGTTGTTTTTGGATCGTCTCAATGGCATAGGCCTGTGCGTCAGATTTAATTTTTTCGCTATCGGCTTGAGCCTGCGCTTCAATAACGGCCTGTTTTGCCAATTCTTCCTTTTCCTTGGTTTTGTTTTGCATGGTCAGCGCTTGCTGTTCAGCGGCAACCTTGGCACGAATCGTTTCTTCAAAACCATCTTCAAAGTCTAAATTTTCCATCGCAAAGGAGATCACGGTGATGCCGCTGTTGCCGAGGCTGTTTCGTAAAGTTTCTTCAATACTTTCCTGCACAGCGGCACGATTCTGGACGAGATCCTCAGCGCGCACCTGGCCGATGGCATTCTTCATCGTGGACTGCATCTGGGGGATGATCAACTTTGTTTCAACGTTGGCAACCCCTACATTTCGAATCAAATTGCCGATGAGTGCTTTGTCATAGATATAGTTGAGCTTCACTTGAAGATTTTCAACCGTTTGGGTATCCATGGTGTAGGCGGTGGTGTCCATTTCATACATCTGCTCCCGAATGTCGACAATGCGAATAGACTGTATAAAAGGAATTTTCAAGTTCAAGCCGGCACTTAAAGACGTGTCGACAATACGGCCGAATTGGTACTTAACACCTATGTAACCCTCATCAATGACGGCAAAGGATAAGCTGCCCAATACAATGAGTGCGGCGAGCAACACGATGATTGTGATCGAACGGGACAGCGATTTGAAAAAACGACCTGTGTTGGGCGCACCACCTGAGGGCGCCTCTTTGTGCTGATTAAATTGAAATGCCATATTGCCAGTACCTCCCCAAAATTGCATATGTTTTATAAATATTTCGAGTATATCACACGACGTAATACTTAACAATAAGAAATTTCGACACATTATATCAAAATGCTCTTTAAGTGACGGTGCATATGTCGGCCTATAAAATGATGTGGCATATCGAGTTCCAGTCATTGTCAAAAAGCCAAGTAAAGATTAACAAATAGATATTAAATGTGTCTAATATGTGGAACTTTTTTTGAAAAAAATGAAACTTTACCACTTAGAGTTGAAATTTTATTGAGATAATGATATAAAAGTAATATTGCCTAAAAGCAAAAGCTAAATGTTGCGCAATACAACCAACGCATTAAATGGAATATTGTGACAAAAACAGGAGGAATTCGGTTATGTTACAGTTTATTGTGACCTTCAATCTTGCACTATTCATTTTTTTTACACTGTCCTATTTATACCAAATTTTTTACGCGGTGATCGGTGTTGTGCGCCGACCGCAGCAGCCGGCTCAAGCAATGAAGAATCATCGTTATGCAGTGCTGATTGCCGCCAGAAATGAGCGCGCTGTCATTGCAGAATTAATCGACAGCATCAAAAAGCAAAACTACCCACGAGAGCTGTTGGATATATTTGTCATAGCGGATAACTGCACCGATGACACCGCGGCTGTTGCAAGACGCGCAGGCGTCACAGCGGTCTATGAGCGCTTTAATCATGTGCAGGTCGGCAAAGGCTATGCGCTGGACCATATGCTCAAAGGTATTGCACGGGATTATGGCGATGATGCCTATGAAGGCTATTTCGTCTTTGATGCGGACAATCTTTTGGATGAGAACTTTGTATGTGAGATGAACAAATGCTTTGACCAAGGGCACCGTGTGCTGACATCCTTTCGCAACTCCAAGAATTTTGCCTCCAACTGGATTTCAGCCGGATATTCCCTGTGGTTTATGCGCGAATCGCGTTACTTGAATTATCCGCGCATGCGTCTGGGTACCAGCTGTGCCATTTCAGGCACCGGCTTTTTGGTGCATAACGACATCATCCGTAAAAACAACGGTTGGAAGCATCATCTGTTGACCGAAGATATTGAATTTTCTGTCGATTGTGTCATCAATGGAGAGACAATAGGCTACTGTCCTACCGCCGTGCTGTACGATGAACAGCCCTGTACATGGAGCCAGTCTTGGTCGCAGCGGTTGCGTTGGGCCAAGGGCTTTTACCAGGTGTTTGGTCGCTACCATAAAAAATTGATTTATGGCTTTGCGGTGAAGCGCCAATTTGCATGCTATGATATGTTTATGACGATTGCGCCGGCATTATTTATATCGCTCACCAGTGTGATTGTCAACGGTGTGTTTTTATTGACCGCCCTTTTGGGCAGCGATGTGGCACCGAACATGGTTTCGGTGGCAACCGATGCTATTTTCGCCTCCATCTTTAACTTTTATATGGCGCTGTTTTTGTTTGGCCTACTGACCACCATCACGGAATGGAAGAAGATACATGCCAGCGCGTACAAAAAGATTTTTTATGTTTTAACATTTCCCATATTTATATTCACATATGTGCCAATTTCGATTGTCGCATTGTTCAAGAAGATTCATTGGAGCCCGATTACCCACAGTATCAATCGCGCCATTGAGGATATGGTACATCAATAAACCTGATCTAAAACGCCGCATTATGCGGCGTTTTTTAATGCGGCACATGTGTTGCCCTTCTGTATAACGGCCACACAGGCGCAGATAATAATGTGAGAAAAAGAGGTGAGAGGTATGAACCATTATTTGACGTCCTTGGCCGATCAAAACAGTGAGGACAAGCGTCTTGAGCAGCAGGCGCAAATGCAGAGCAATTCGCAAAAACAGGCCGTTGTAGCGGATGAAAAAGGCGTGCCCACCCTTGAACAGATGGCTGAAAAGCCGCCTGACGACGGCAATGGGCCCCTGTTAAGCACCGCGGAAATTATTGATTTTGCCGCAGGGTCAGACAGCTATCTTTAAAGGAGTCGAAAGCGAGTGCAACTAAAAGTCCGGCTTAGGCTGGACTTTTATATTGACAATATCAAAGGCCAATTTTTGGGACAGCATTATTATTGAAAGGATATTTTAAAGAAGATTGACGTGCGAAAAAAAAGACGTTATGATAATACAATGCAAAATGATTGGGATGTGAAGATATTTGACACAGTGGCAAAATCGGTTATTCGGACAAGGTAAAGCGGCGTTTAATAGCCCTGTTATTCGCATTTTGCTCATTAGTATAACAGTGGCTCTGACCTCCCAACTTTACTTTTTGCCCGGCGTCGGCGATTTTCGCTTTTCGGGCGCTGTCATATTATATCCGGTTTTGTTGGCAAAAATATTTCCGAAGCGTACGGTTCCGGCGGCTGGTGCTGCAACAGCGGGTGTTGTGTGGATCTCGCGCATATCCGCCGGTCTGCTTGTCGAGCAGACCCTGGCCGATGCGGCTCTGTCCGCTATGCATGGCGCGGTATTTTACCTTTGCTATGGCCTCCTGTTTTGTCTCTTGGTACGCAGGGGAAACGCTGCCGCAGTGCCCTATTTTTTGTGCAGCTGTTTTGTGGCGGATATCTCATCTAACCTGGTGGAGATCGGCCTTTCAACCGGTTTTCATTATGGGGCGCAGTCCGATGCTTTCTATTTAATATTGGTACTGGTGGCATTGGGGCGGGCGCTGTGTGCAGCCGGTTTGTTTTGGTGGTTGGGTTATTATCGACGCTTGCTGTTGCTCGAGGAGCGCGAACAGCGCTACCAGCGGTTATTTCTCATGACTGCGCAACTCAAAGATGAGGTTTATTTTCTCAAAAAGGCCGCCGGTGATATTGAACGGGTCATGGGGAAAGCCTATGAACTGTATGAGGGACTGTCCGACGGCATGCAGCCTGAACCGGTGCGCAACCGCCAGCTGGCGCTGACCATTGCGCGGGATGTACACGAGGTAAAAAAGGGCCATCTGCGTATTCTAAAAGGCATTGAATCCGGTGTGGAGGCGACCTATGACCGCGACGTGATGCACCTGTCGGATTTGATGAAAATTTTAAAAGAATCGACCCACAAAACGGTTGACCGACCAAATCCGCAAAAAATTCGTGTGCTTATTCGGGTGGAGCATGATTTTGTGACGCGAGAACACCATCGTCTTATGTCGATTTTGCGCAATTTAGTGACAAATGCGATCGAGGCGATGGAGCAGGCGGACATAAGTGGAACCGTTCGAGTTGAAGAATTTTTAGAGGCGGACAACATCGTTTTTCGGGTGGAAGACAACGGGCCGGGCATGCCGGTGCGTATGCGTGACAAGGCCTTTAATATTGGCTATTCGACCAAATTCAATCCGGTAACAGGTGATATCAATCGGGGCGTGGGACTCGCCGCGGTGAAGTCGCTCGCCGAAGAACTAGGCGGTTCAGTGAAAATGGAAACGGTACAAGGCCATGGGTGTCGTTTTTTGGTGCGCATACCATGCGCGCAGTTGGAGGAGGATTATGCGGATTTACATCGTTGAAGACGACCCTACGGTCGTGGCCGTGCTGGAGGATATTATTGAAGGCGAAAATCTGGGGGAAATTTGCGGCACGACCGAGGATGGCCACGCGGATTTGGCGCAAATTGCGGCCTGCGCACCGGACCTTATTTTGATAGACTTGCTCATGCCCGGCATGGATGGTATTCAGGTTGTGCGCGAATTAAAGGCGCGGCAGACGGCCACCCGTTTCATTATGATTTCACAGGTCAGTGCTAAAGAGATGGTCGCAAAAGCCTATGAGGCGGGGATCGAATTTTTTATTAATAAGCCGATTAACCTGTTCGAAATTAGACGGGTGGTGGGTAATGTGGCACAGCAGATTGAGCAGGCGCGCACACTTTCGAGCATCCAAAACATGCTGCATGCCGGTTTTCAGGGGGCACACGCCGTGCCGGCCGGCCGTGAAGAATTTTGGCCGCAGCGCCTTAAAAACATACTCAGCCAATTGGGTATGGCGGGGGAGAAAGGCTCAAAGGACATCATCGAGCTTTGTATGACGCTGATGCATCGGCGCGAAACAGTTTCGCAAGTGGGTGGCATGCGTATCCTTTGCGCCCAGCTGGGCAGCAACCCTAAATCGACCGAACAGCGTATTCGGCGTGCGGTTGAACGGGGCTTGCACCACCTGGCCAGCCTTGGCATTGAAGATTACGGCAACGAGGTATTTGTGCGATATGCTTCCCGTCTTTTTCCGTTCGGTGAGATACGGGCTGAGATGGCACACATTCAAGGCAAGGGTACCGGCGGAAAGGTTAATCTGAAAAAATTTATCGATGGCATGGTGATTTTAGCGGAAGAATAAAGATTTATGCCCATTTTGGTCTTAATGTTTTGTTGATTAGTTGCACGAAAAAATAAAGTTTTAAAAATTGTATGCTTGCATTCACGCGTTCATACAATCAAAGCAAAACCGCTCAACTGCAGCGGTTTTTACTTATTTACCCTAAATTATTGTGACAATCGACAAAAGTGCAGGGGCAATGATTAGCACATTTGTAGAATCTCTTTTCAATTTCGACACATTTTGACGCTAATTGAAGAACGTCCATTACACTCAAAACTGTAAATTGCCAGACAAGGCCAAAGGAAAGCAGCTAGCTAGATGAAAGTGTTTAGATTTTCTAATAGTTGCACAGCAATGCGCATCATTTAGCGCAACGCGAAGAGATTTGCTGCCTAGTATGATTAAAGCCTTTTGATTTGGTAACGATAATTTATAGGAGGAATATATCTATGGCACTATCTTTTAACCTGATCGAAACATTTGGTCTTTCGGTCGTCGTCCTATTAATCGGCAAGTTTTTGGTTGATAAAATTGGATTTCTAAACAAATTTTGTATCCCTGCACCTGTTGTGGGTGGCCTTCTGTTTTCGCTGTTGAACTTGGCGTTCAATGTCAGTGGAACAGCAACCATCGAACTGGATACAAGCTTGCAAAGCTTTTTCATGATCTGCTTCTTTACGACGGTTGGATTTGGTGCCAGCTTGGCAGTGCTTAAAAAAGGCTCGGTTGCCGTCATTCTATTCTTGGGCGCAGCCGGTCTGCTGTGCATATTGCAAAACATTACCGGTGCGGGCATCGCGACACTGATGGGTGAAAGCCCGTTGCTCGGCGTGGCGGTTGGCTCGGTTCCGATGACCGGCGGCCATGGCACCTCTGCGGCGTTTGGGCCGATACTTGAGCAAGCCGGTTTGGTGGGCGCTTCTACCATCGCGGTTGCTGCAGCTACTTTTGGTTTGATCAGCGGCAGCTTGATGGGTGGCCCGGTTGCCAACCGTTTGATTCGTAAGCGCAACCTCAAAGCTGGCGGGGCGAGCGGTGCTGCCAATGACACTTCGATTCTTGAAGAAAAGAAGATCTTCTTAAACAACGCGCACCTGTCCACCGGCTTTTTCCAGATTGCGATTGCGATGGGTCTGGGCAGCTATGTTTCAAAGGCGATTGCGCTGGTTGGCGTGACGGTACCCGCTTATATCGGGTCGATGCTTATCGCGGCGCTCATGCGCAACATCCTTAAGGACGGCTCCTCCCAAGAGATTCGCATTGTCGAAATTCAGGCGTTGGGTGAGATTTTCCTCTCCATCTTTCTGGCACAGGCGCTCATGTCTCTGAAACTTTGGGAGCTGGCCAGCCTGGCGTTGCCACTGGTTGTTATTCTGTTGGCACAGGTACTTTTGGTATTCCTGTTCACCAACTTTGTGACCTTTAATCTTATGGGCCGAGATTATGATGCTGCGGTTCTTTCGGCCGGTCACTGCGGATTCGGCATGGGCGCAACTCCAAACGGTGTTGCCAACATGACCGCAGTTGTCACAAAATATGGTCCGTCCCCTAAAGCGTTTTTCGTTCTTCCGATTATCGGCGGATTGTTTATCGACTTTGTCAACTCCTTTGTTATCGTATTTTTCATCAACTTACTGAAATAATACAAATTTTTGGCTAATGCCGTCGGGGTTTCGTTGTCTGAAATGCATTTTGTGCGTTTCTGGAAGGGGGCTCCGGCGGTTTTATTTTTAGATAATCGATGACGCTGTGTGTGCGTTACCTGTTTTTGACGGTTGTGCACAATCGATAATTTGGGCGCCGATGCACAAACTAAACCCGAAAGATAGGAGGGATTCTTATGACACAAAATAATGAATCGCAGGCGCTTGCGCAGAACACGTTAGATCAAATTCCATCGCCGACCCCCGACGCGCGCAGCATTACAGCTTTGGTTAAAGAGGGTGGCAAGGTGACAGGTTATCAGCTCTCGGATAGGACGGTGATGGGTAAAGCGCGGGCCGTTGCGCTGGCGCGGCAGGGTGGCATTAAGGGTGTGGGTATCGCGCACCGCGGTAACACCGAATATCTCAAGTCGCTCCCTGATAATAACGATAAAAACAACTTGAGTAATTTGTCTTCCATTCCCGATTCCGATGAGGCATAAAATACCCAAAGGGGCGACTGTTATAACAATCGCCCCTTTGGCCTTATAGTCTGGTGTGTTTTTTAAGATTGTTCGTTTCATAAACATCCGATATAACGTTGAAGCGCGTTAATCGGGCAGGTTGAATTTTTCAAACACCCATGCGGTCAATTCATTGAGAGAAGGGTGAATAATCATCGAATCGTTGATGGGTGCATAGGTGCCGATATCGGGGCAGAGGATTCGCAGCATCTCAAATTCCTTTGAAGCGATGGATTGGCACTTTTTCTGGCACTGATAATTGGCGTTCATCAAGTAGACAAACGGCTGAAGCAGCACGGCGGAATGGGGACCGACGATGTGCACACCCAGAATTTTCTTATCCTCTCCGACGATCATTTTTACAAAGCCGTTATCTTCATCGCGCGCATGATAGCCCATGGCTCGGCCACCTACAACATCTGAGTAATGGTTTTTGGCCGCGCGGTAGGGCAACCCCTTTTGCCGGACTTCCTTTTCGGTCATGCCGACATGGGACACCTGTGGATGTGTAAAGATTGTCCACGGAACCGTGTCGTACCGCGCTTCTCTTTTTTCATCCGCCGAGAAGAGGTTTTGAATTAAAATTTGTGCTTCATAATTGGCCTTGTGTCTAAATTGATATTTGCCATTGATGTCGCCCAAGGCCCAGATGTGGGGTTGAGAAGTTTCAAGAAATCCGTTGGTGGTGATCCAGCCTTTTGCATCCACCGCGACATCCGCCTTTTCGAGCGCGAGGGTATCTGCGTTGGATTGCACGCCGGTGGCTACTAAAATTTCCTCACATGAAACAACGGTGGGAATACCGGTGCGGTGGTTTTGAACGGTCAACTGCTTCTGGTTGCCTGTGGTGGCAACCGACAGAATATCACTGTCGTTGAGCACCGTGATCCCTGTGCGGACAAATTGCTTTTCGACAAACTGTGCCACATCGGCTTCTTCTTTATTCAGGATGCCGTTTGTGCGGGAAATGAGGGTCACCTGCGTGCCAAAAGCGGAAAAAATGTGGGCAAATTCAGCGGCAATGGCGCCACTGCCGATAATGGTGAGGCTTTTCCATAGCTTTTTGGGGAATTTTTCACCAAAGAAACTTTCAGATGTCAGATAGCCGGCATTTTCGAGTCCCGCGATTTGGGGCACAAAACTTCTGGCGCCAGCTGCAAGGATAAAACGGTCGCCTGAGATTATTTCGTCCTGTTGATCGGGGTGTGAAATGAGCATGCGGTTTGCATCGACAAAAGCGGCGCTGCCCTTATAGGTGGTGAGATTGGGGAGACTTTGTAAATTACTTTCAATCGTTTTATCGTAGTCGATTTGCTGCCACATTCTGTGTGAAATGGTCTCCCAGTCCATCTGCACAGAACCCGTACGGATTCCGAAACGTTCGGAGGCCTGTGCTTCACGGATAAAATCCGCGGGGTAGACCAGCATTTTAGACGGGATGCAACCCTTGGTCAGACAGGTGCCGCCAAACTTGGCCTTTTCGACGATTGCACAGCGCAATCCTTTATTCAACGCGGCCTCCATGACCATAAGGCCGGCGCCACCGCCCACGATTATCATATCAAAATGTTTCAAGAAAAGTGCCTCCTGTTTTTAGTGGATGATCCGCATTCGGCCGCGATCCGGATGCGCGACCATCGGCGGATTTTGCTAGCTACTCGATAACTGAAAGTAATACATAGGTATACTTGTGCCTATAGCTAGTCAAAAATAAATAAATCTTGTATTGGTGTATTTACGGCTTTCGATATATCAATCGCCAATTTTAATGATGGATTATATTTGGCTGCCTCTAGCCGAATAATAGTTTCTCTCCGTACACCCACCATTTTAGCAAGTTCATCTTGAGTGAGTTTAGCTAGTTGACGATATTTTTTTAAGTTGCAAATAAAATTGTCCATCGTCCCCCCGTGTTAGTGTGTGTCATAATGCCAAAACAAAATAGCATAGGAAATAAGTGTTATCGCATATCCAAAAGCACAAACCAGTACGATTAGTTCTTTAGTTACAAAGGGTAGTCCTGAGCCAAAACCCACAAAAAAAACAGTAACTAATGGAATAATTGATGTTTTAATTTTTGAATTTTTACAATTTTCTAAATACCGTTCATCTGGCATTTCATCTGCTAATTTATTTACAAAATAGAATGAGAAAAAGCTAAAAAAGCTGAACGAGAACAAAGATAACGGATCGTGCGTCGTAAAGTAGGTAAATCCTAAAAATCCTAAAAAACCTAGAAATCCAACATATTTGCTTTGCCTTTTCATAAAGCCGTCCTCCTGTCGATGTGATGTATTTGTATCTTATGTGACAATTATATCACACACTCAAATAATGTCAAGTATAAAGTTAATGGATTACGTATTAGGCGTGCTAAGGGTTCTTATATTTTGCGGAATAGTGGAAAAACTGCCTATCAATATTATTCTGCTACTTTACGACACATAAGCATCCGCCCACGGCATGTCACGTTCTATCATTTGCCTTTTGCCGATGATGATGTGCGCGGTTATCGTGAGATGGCGTCCCAAAGTTTGCCATTGCTTTCGGCACCGCAAGATATCTGCGTATTACAAGAGCCGTTTCAGACTGAAACGGTGGAATAGCGTTCAAGACTTTAAGTATATACAAGAGGGGATGTCTAGTGATGGAAGAACGCGCATATGACTATTTTATCACGCGAGATTACAACTGTGCCGAAACTATTTTGATGTTGGCGAATGACGTGTATGGCCTTGGCTTAGGTGCGCAGGATTTTAAGCTGGTCAGTGCGTTTGGCGGAGGGTTAGGCTGCGAGAAGACCTGTGGGGCGTTGTGTGGTGCGCTTGCGGCCATCGGCTGTCTCAAGGTGGATGACCGCGCCCATGCGACCGAAAACTTTAAGGAATTGTGTGCCGGTTTTGTCCAAAAATTTGAGGACGATCTGGGCAGCATCGATTGTGACGTGCTCAAGAAAAAATATCGTAATGATGAAACACGTTGCCTTAAAACGGTGCAGCTGGCTGCAAGAGCACTCGGCGAATATTTAAAAGAAAGCGAACGACACTTTTAGCACAAATGTGTTGGGCCGCCCCGTCGAGGCGGCCTTTGTTGGCAGCCGGTTTTACAAGCGGCCAGCTGCTGATTTTGGTGGGCTCGCTCTTGTCAATGGGGCATTCTATCCGCAGCGTGTTCAGCGGCGAGTGCGGCGTGCCATGCCGCGGCCGTTTCTTGTGGGGTGCTGTCCGCTATGATGGGGAGCAGCATTTTGCGATGTCTGTAAAAATCGATAACCGGCTCGGCTTCGTGGTGATAAAGTTTCAGACGGTTTGCGATGGTTTCGGGCGAATCATCCGCCCGTGCGATGATCGGTTCATGGCATATGTCGCAAAGACCCTCTTTTTTCGGGGGCATGGAATCAAGATTATACCCTGCGCCACAGCCGGCACATATACGGCGCGCCGTCATGCGCCGTATCACGACATCATCGGCCACCATAAGCAAGATGGCCTTATCAATGGATACACCCATGGCTTCCAACGCTTGAGCTTGAGCCACGGTTCGGGGCATGCCATCGAGAATAAAGCCCTCGGCGCAGTCGTGCTGCGACAATCGCTCTTGGACTATGCGTAGAATCAGGGCGTCGGGCAGCAGCAACCCTTTGCGCATGAGCCGTCCGGCCTGCTCAGCGGCAGTTCCACCTCGCTTGACCGCGGCGCGCAGCATCTCCCCGGTCGAAATGTGCGCAATATCCCACGCGGCTGCAACATGCGCGGCTAGCGTGCCCTTTCCTGCGCCGGGGGGCCCGATTAAAATCATGTTCATTTTTAAATCACCACCTTTTATTTAAAGCATTATTATCATACAGGCTTAAACCGGAATGCAGGGCAGCGCCAGTGCGCGGCTGTTACGGCGCCTGTGCGTCAATTTTTTCGGCGAGCTCGTTGAGATAGACCCACCGTTGGGTCTTGAGTTCCAGTTCGTCCTTTAAGGCATCCATCTGTAGGGTAAGCGCCTGTAGGCGTACATAATCACTTGAAGCCTGCGCAATATCTTGTGCACAAGCTGAAATTTGAGATTCAAGTGTGGCAATGTCGGCGTCGATTGTGTTAAATTCTTGTTGTTCTTTGAATGAAAATTTCAGCTTTCGCGGTTTTGGGGCGGCTTCTCTCGCGGTTGTTTTGAGCTTAGTGGGCGATGCGTCTTTTTTAATCGGCTGTTCAAGGGGCCTTTTTTCGGCATAGTCACTATAATTGCCGTTATAACAGGTCACCTTGCTGTCTGTGGTGACTTCAAAAATGGCGGTGGCAATTTTGTCAAGGAAATAGCGATCATGCGAAACGGCGATGACCGCCCCAGGGAAAGATTCGAGATAATCCTCTAAAATGGCCAGTGTTTCTATGTCCAAATCGTTGGTTGGCTCATCGAGCAATAAAATATTGGGTGCTGCGATGAGGATGCTTAAAAGATACAAGCGCCTGCGCTCACCGCCGCTGAGCTTGCCGATGGCGGTGTACTGCAGATCGGCGGTAAACAGGAACCGTTCCAGCATTTGCGCGGCTGAAAAGGTGCCCTCATCGGTACAAACCTCGCCTGCGATCTCACTGATAAAGTCGAAGACGCGCTGGTTTAGGTTCATTTCGCGGCCTTGCTGCGTAAAATAGCCGATTCGGACTGTTGAACCGGTTTCCACCGTGCCACTGTCGGGCATCAAATGCCCTGCAATGATGTTTAACAGGGTTGATTTGCCCGCACCGTTTTTGCCCACGATGCCGATGCGGTCGTTTTTTTGAATATGGTATGAAAAATCCTCGATGACAGGGCGCCCGTCAAAACCTTTGCAAACCCGCTCCAGCGCGATTAGTTTTTTGCCTAAGCGGCTTGAAGCGGTCGCCATCTGCACCGCGTCATCGCTTGTGGGAATTGGCTGCGCCGCGAGTGCGTCATAACGTGCAATGCGGTCGCGGCTCTTGGTGCCGCGCGCTCTGGCGCCGCGCATGATCCACTGGTATTCACGGCGCAAAATAGATTGTCGCTTGCGTGCGCCGGCCTGCGCCATTTCAGCGCGCTGCGCTTTTAGTTCAAGAAATTTGGAATAGTTGGCCTCATAGGTGTAGAGCGCACCGTGCGACAACTCCACAAGGCGGGTTGCAATGCGCTCGAGAAAATAGCGGTCATGCGTGATCATGATCAACCCGCCGGTAAAGCGGCTCAGGCGCTGCTCCAACCAGATGACCATGTCGCTGTCCAAATGGTTGGTCGGCTCATCCAAAATGAGAATCTCGGCCGGGCACAACAGCGTCGCAGCCAGCGCCACACGCTTGCGCTGTCCGCCCGAAAGTGTTTTGATTTTAGCGCCAAAGTCGGTGATGCCCAATTTTGTGAGCATCGCTTTCATCTCGTAGTCGTTGATATCGCCAAACTGTGGCGCGACCGTTTGCGCGACCTGCTCGACAACGGACAAGCTGTCTTGCATCGCCGGATTTTGGGGTAAAAATGCCATTTTAATATTGGGGTTTGCTGAAACGCTGCCTGCATCGGCTTGTTCGATACCCGCAATAATTTTTAACAGCGTGCTTTTTCCGGTCCCATTGATACCGACAATACCGATGCGGTCCCGTTCGTTTAGATACAGAGAGACATCCTGCAAAAGTTGCTTGGTTGCATAATTTTTGGAGATGTGTTCGGCGGATAATAGCATGGCTTCTCCTTATGGATGTGCGGCAAAAAGCCGCGACGGACTTTAATAGTGCTTGTCATGACCCTATTATAGTATAAATTCGCCCATTTGTGTGTTAAATGTCGCAATATCCTGCCGCACTGCAAAAAATCGGCTAAATCGCGGGGCGAGCCAAGGGTAGAAAAACGGAAAAAGCCATGGTATAATAGTGGCAAAACGGCTTGCCAACGGTGCGGCAACCGCCTATTGATGCGCTATTATACCGCGTTTTATGCGCAACGGCATTAAAATCTAAGGAGATCATATGAGCCTATTAAACGTCAGCCATGTCAGCCACGGATTTGGGGCGCGACAGATTTTAAAAGACGCTTCTTTTCGTCTGCTCAAAGGGGAGCACATCGGCTTGGTGGGGGCCAATGGTGAGGGCAAAACCACCTTCCTCGACATCATTACAGGCAAGCGCATGCCGGACGAAGGGGATATTTCGTGGTGTAATCATATCACCACCGGATATTTAGACCAGTATAGCAGCCTTGAGAAAGGCAAGACCATTCGAGAAGTTTTGCGCGGTGCCTTTGAGCCTATGTATGCGCTTGAAGCGCAGATGCTGGCGCTCTACGAGAAAATGGGGGATTGCCCGGCCGACGAGCTGGAGGCCCTCATGGCGGAGGTCGGCGATATTCAGGAGATCTTGGATCAAAACGGATTTTATATTCTGGATACCAGAATTGAGGAATATGCAAACGGTTTGGGACTTGGTGAAATTGGCCTTGAGCGTGATGTTGCCGATCTTTCGGGCGGGCAGCGCGCGAAGATTCTACTGACCAAGCTGTTGTTAAGTAACTCGATGATTCTTATTTTGGATGAGCCGACCAACTTTTTGGATGAGAACCACATCGCATGGCTCAAGCGCTTTTTACAAAATTATGAGAATGCTTTTGTCCTCGTTTCGCATGATATCCCGTTTTTAAATGATGTGGTCAATGTCATTTATCATATTGAAAATGCGGTTTTGACCCGTTACACCGGCGACTATGACCAGTTCATGACGTTTTATGAGCTCAAAAAGCGCCAGTTGGCGCAGTCCTATGAGAAGCAGCAAAAAGAAATTGCGCAGCTCAAGGATTTTGTTGCGCGCAACAAGGCGCGCGTGGCCACCGCCAACATGGCTAAGAGTCGCCAGAAAAAGCTGGACAAGATGGATGTCATCGAGTTGGGGAAGGAGAAGATCAAGCCAACCTTTATGTTTACACCCGCGCGCACGCCGGGGCGGGAAGTTATCGTGGCCAAGCGTCTGGTACTCGGTTACGATGAGCCACTGACTCGCCCTGTGGATGTCGTGCTGGAGCGCAACCGCAAGATTGCAGTGCGCGGCGTCAATGGACTGGGCAAGTCGACTCTGCTAAAAACGCTGTTGGGACTGATTCCCCCCATTGAAGGCGCGGTGGAGCACGACACATTTGTCGAAACGGGTTATTTTGAGCAGGAGGAAAGTCGAAGCGATCGCACAGCCTTAGAAGAAATTTGGCATGAATTTCCCGGCATGACCAATGGCGAGGTACGTGCAGCACTGGCTAAATGCGGGTTGACTACCGCGCATATCACCACCCAGATGCGGGTGCTTTCGGGCGGCGAGAACGCCAAGGTTCGGCTGTGCAGACTGATGTTGCGTCCCATGAATCTGCTGGTGCTCGACGAGCCGACCAACCATCTGGATGTCGATGCTAAACAGGCGCTCAAAGAGGCGATCCACGCCTATAAAGGCACGGTGCTGCTCGTGAGCCACGAACCCGAATTCTATTCCGATATTGTGTCGGACGTTTGGAATGTTGAGGATTGGACAACCAAGCTGGTTTGAATGCTGTTCGATGCTATTGCGCCCTGTCGTTCTTGGTGTGCCGGCCTTTAGAACGACGGGGCGCTTTTAACAGGATGCCCCGAAATGCCGCACCGGCGCCGGTGAAAAGGTTTATTTGACACAACGTTAACCGTCAAAATTCCGAGTTAAAATATCGCTTTTTTGCAGAAACTCGTCGACGGTTTTAAATTGGAGGCGGTTCATAATCTCAAGGACATAAGGGTTGTCCAGCGGGGTGCTGTATGGGGCTTGCAGTGCATATTGGTCCACTAATCCTGTCGCTGTGTCTGTATCAATCACGCGCTTAGGGCCGCCTACACAGCCGCCGATGCAACCCATGCCCTCGTAAAAATTACCTTTGATATCATTGTTTAAAATATCTGTGAGCAACGCCTTGCACGCCTTGATGCCGTCTGCATAAACGGGTTTGAGTTCTCGCGTTACCTGCAATCTTTGCGCAGAGAGCGAAACGGCCTCGCTCACGCCGCCGGTTCTGGCGTAAAGCCGCCCCAAAGACGAAGAATGTTCTTTGATTGACTTTTCCAGCTTTGAAAAGTCGACATGAAATGCCTTGAAGATATCTTCAAGTTCCTGAAAAGTCAAGACGCAATCGACGGCGTCATCAATGCCTTTTTCTTTGGATTCCGCTTTTTTGGCAAGACAGGGGCCGATGAAAATGGTTTTGCACCCGGGGTTGAGCTGTTTGACGATTCTTCCCGCCGCAATCATGGGCGAAACAGAGGGCGGCAGATGCGCAACAATATCGGCGTAGTTTCTTTTAATAAGGGAAATCCAGACCGGGCAGCAGCAACTTGTCAATTGAAACGTTTCATTCTCGCTGTTTTTTTTATATTCCAAGGTTTCCTTCAAAGTTAAAATATCGGCAAATGTCGCCACTTCCACCATACCGGCAAAACCGATTTGTTTTAATGCAGTTCTGATTTTTGCGGGGGAAGCAGCCTGCCCGAACTGGCCGATAAAGGCCGGCGCTATCAGCGCATAGACGCTTTGATCCGATTGCTTTAACATGTCGATCGCTTTGATGATATCCCGGCTTTGTTCGAGGTTGTGCGCCCGGCAGGCGTCGATACATTCATGGCATCCGGTGCATTTTTCGGGGTCAAAAGAGATAGCGCCATCTTTGACTTGCACGGCGTCAAAAAGGCAGGCCGCAATGCAGCTTTTATCGGTGCATGTGCAGTCGCCGGTTTTCCAAACCAAAGGGTGCTCGTCGGGGTGCAACAAACAGTCCATATGGGTTTTATCATAGTGGCGTCCCGACAGATTGGTCGCCTTGTTTTGGGCTTTGTCATGCGTCAGTTTTTGGTACAGCTCTTCAAAGGTCATAATCGCTCCTTTTGTCCATAAGAGATCGTAATATGCCATAGTATTTCCCATTTTGGCTGCTGTAAATGCATCGGTACTGCAGATATTCGTGGCGACGCCTAAAAATTTGGCACAGGCTGTTTAAATGAGAATGGATATGGCGTCCTTTCGGTAAATTCAAAATTGTGCTGCAGCATTTGTGGTGCTATACTAAGCATGAAAGCAAATTTATGGACATAATAGCAAGACGGTTATATAGGTTGTTGGCTATTTTGCGCACGGATCACAGTACCTAAGCGCATGCACCTATGTGACCCCATTATTCTGATAAAATTTCGGCGACGGGCCGACAACGTGAGGAGAAAAATGCATATGAACTCAGAAATTATCTGCGTGGGAACCGAGCTTCTGCTCGGTGATGTCGTCAACACCAACGCCGCCGATATTGCGCGTGGTTTAGCGCATTTAGGCATTAATGTTTACCATCATGCGGTGGTGGGGGACAACCCCGACCGCCTTGCGGAGTGCCTGAAGGATGCATTTTCACGCAGCGACATTGTCCTGCTGACCGGCGGCCTGGGGCCGACCTATGACGATCTGACCAAAGAAACGGTGGCGTCCTATTTTAATCGTCAGCTGGTGATGGATGCGCAGAGTTTAAAAACCATTGAGCATCTTTTTAACCGACTGGGTCGTGAGATGACCGACAACAACCGCAAACAGGCGATGATGCCGGCGGACTGCATCATTTTGCAAAACCCGAACGGCACGGCGCCCGGTTGCATTATCGAGGGAGAAAATGGCAAGGTGGCGGTGATGCTGCCCGGGCCACCACGCGAAATGCGCCCTATGTTTGATGGTCCTGTGACCGACTATTTGCAGCGTCGATTTGGCGGGGATGGCGTGCTGGTGTCGCGAACCATCAACTTTTTTGGCGTGGGTGAATCGGCGCTGGAAGCGCGGCTCAAGGACATGTTGGTCAATGCGACCAACCCCACCATTGCGCCCTATGCCAAAACGGCCGAGTGCCAGCTGCGCGTCACAGCGCGCGCGGCCGATGAAGCAGAGGCGCATGCGCTGATAGAACCTGTGGTCCAAGAGATTATGGCCATCTATCCCAATGAGATTTACGGCTTTGATTATCATACGATCAACGAGGCTGTTGTCGATATTCTGGCTACCAAAAAGAAGACGCTGGCCTGTGCCGAAAGCTGCACAGGTGGGTTGGTGGCACAGCGCATTGTGGAAGTTCCCGGGGCGTCGGCCATATTTTTAGGCGGCGTGGTGGCCTATTCCAATGCATTGAAGCAGGCAGTGTTAGGGGTGCGTGAAAAGACGCTGAAAGAACACGGCGCCGTCTCACGCGAGTGTGCGCTTGAAATGGCGCGCGGCGTCCGAAAATTGTCTGGTGCGGATATTGCCGTTTCCACAACCGGAGTGGCAGGCCCTGCAGGAGGCACCGATCGGACGCCTGTCGGACGGGTGTATGTGGCGGTGGTCAGCGACAACGGTGAAACGGTGCGCGAATTGGACTTGGCACGCGGACGCAACGACGACCGTGAGAACATCCGCTACATGGCCTCGACCCATGCCTTCGAAATGGCGTTGCGCGCGGCGCAATAATTTGGTAAAATGGGGACGCTATATCAATAGTAGCGTACGCCTCCTCCACCGAGGGGCAGTTTCGCGGCGAGCATGGCGGCGCGTGGCAGCAATACTTGCGGGACGAAAACACAACTGAATGCACGCCCGGGAGCAAGTTTAAGTTTTAAATTTAGACCCACTTACAGGAGGGGTGACGATGCATCTGGAAAAGAGCGGTCGGACGGATGACCAAATGGCATTTTTGCGCTTACTATCCAAACAATTTCCCAATATTCAGTCGGTATGCACCGAGATTATCAATCTCAAGGCTATTTTGGATCTTCCCAAGGGAACCGAGCATTTTATCAGCGATCTGCATGGCGAATACGAAGCGGTTGCACATATCCTCAATAATGCGTCCGGCGTTATCCGCGATAAGATTGACGAGCTTTACAGTGAAAACAGCGCGGAGGAAGAACGTTCAAAGCTGGCCACACTCATTTATTATCCGCAGCATAAGCTGGCGCTGTTAAAATGCGAGCATCAGGATGACCTCGACGAATGGTATCACGATACGCTGATCAAACTCATCGATATCTGCCGTGTGGTGGCCTCGAAATATACCCGTTCCAAGGTGAGAAAAGCGCTGCCGGTTGATTTTGCCTACATCATCGACGAGTTGTTGCACGCGGATCACTATGAGAAAAATAAAGAGAATTATTACGGCCGCATTTTTTCGACCATTGTCGACGTGGGTCGGGCCGATGCGTTCATTGGGGCACTGTCGGGCTTGATTAAACGTCTGGCGGTTGATCAATTGCATATTATAGGCGATATTTACGACCGTGGGCCGGGGGCCGAGGATATTATGCAGCTGCTGATGAACCACCATGCGGTGGATATTGTCTGGGGCAACCACGACATGCTCTGGATGGCGGCCGCTGCAGGTAACGAGGCTTGCATCGCCAACGTGCTGAATGTGTCGCTCTCTTATGCGAATGTCGACACGTTGGAAAATGGTTACGGCATCAGCCTGAGAGCCTTGACGACCTTTGCCGAAAAGACCTATGGCGACTCGATGGCGTTTAAGCCCAAGGTGCTCGAGCAGGATAAAATCGGCTTAAACGATGTCGAATTGGTGGCCAAGCTGCGCAAGGCCGCTGCCGTCATGCAGATGAAGCTTGAGGGGCAGATCATCGCGCGCCACCCCGAATACGATATGGATCAGCGCATGATGCTTGATAAGATTGACTACGCACAAGGGACGGTGACCATCGGGGAGACGACTTACCCGTTGCGTGATACAGACTTTCCAACCATCGATCCTGCGTCGCCCTACGAGTTGACCGAAGAAGAGCGCCAGCTCATGACGGCGCTGAAAGATTCCTTTATCCGCAGCGACAAGCTTCAGGCACATATGCGTTTCCTGTTTGAGCATGGTAATTTCTACCGTTGCTTTAATTCCAACCTGCTGTTCCATGGGTGCCTGCCGCTTAATCGCGACGGTTCGTTTGAACGGTTTGAGTTTGACGGCAAGCGTCTCTGGGGCAAGCGCCTGTTTGATTTTTGCGAACAAAAGGTGCGCGAGGGTTATTTTGGAACCCGCGGCACCAAAGAAAAGCGCGACGGCGAAGACTTTATGTGGTGGCTATGGTGTGGCAAAAACTCGCCGATATTCGGCAGAACCCGCATGACCACTTTTGAGCGCATGTTGGTGGCGGATAAAGCCACACATGAGGAACCTAAGAACCCTTATTATCACTATGTGCATGAGTCCGAAGTCCTCGTCGATATTTTTGAAGAATTTGGACTGGACCCCGAGACGTCACACATTATCAATGGGCATATTCCGGTGAAATCCAAGGACGGCGAAAGTCCGATTAAATGCGGCGGTAAGTTGCTGACCATCGATGGTGGTTTTTGCAAGGCTTACCAGAAGACAACCGGAATTGCAGGCTATACGCTCATCTACAACTCCTATGGGATGCGATTGGTGTCACATGGGCCGTTTGAGGGCATTGGTCAGGCTGTGCAGCAAAACACCGATATTTTGTCGAAAACCGATATTTTTGAGGTGGCGACTCGCCGCAAACTGGTGGCTGATACCGATATTGGCCTCGAACTGCGCGGACAGATCGAGACCCTATCGTTGCTGCTTGAGGCCTATCGCGCCGGTGCAATGCCACAGCTTTCACGCTGATGCGCGGATGGGCGGGATTTTCCGGCACAGCGTTACAAATTGTTGCAGTGCTCAGTATGACATGCGACCATATCGGGGCCGCCATCATACGCGAGGGGCAGATTCCGTGGGCCATAGTGCAGCGCGACATGCCGGCCCTCTTTGCATTGCGCGCTATTGGCCGTATCGCTTTCCCCGTTTTTGCATTTTTACTGGCGCAGGGTATGGCGCATACACATAGCCGGAAAGCCTTTATCCTGCGGCTGGGGGCCTTTTCGCTATTGTCCGAGATACCGTTTGATCTGGCACTTTTCGGCGTTTGGTTTTACCCGGATTATCAAAACGTCTTTTTTACACTTTTTCTGGGTGCGGTGTCGATCGCGATCTTAGATTATGGCGAGCGGGGATCAGGTGTTATTGCCGTGTTGGGATTGGCGCTGGTTGCGCAGGCTTTGAATACCGATTACGCTGCACTGGGCGTATTAACGGTTGTCATGTTTTGGGTTCTTGCACCAAAAGGCCGGTGGGGCGTCGCCGTTGTGCTGCTGCTTTTTGTCGGCAATTTTTTGAGATACGGCCAGCAACTCTATTGGAGTTGTTTGATGAGCTTGCCGTTGCTGCTCTGTTACAACGGTGTGCGCGGCGGACCGAGCGGTTCGGTGGGGAAAGCGCTCAGAAAATGGGGCTTCTATTTTTATTATCCGTTGCATCTGCTGGTGTTGTTTGCACTGGTGGGGCGTTGACGTATGGAGCAGCTTGTACCCGAAAAGCGTTTTTACGTGATGTTATTGGCAAATTGATCATAAAAATGGCATCAAATATGAATATTGTGTTGACAATTGCAGCGATACGCAATAAAATTAACTGGTGTTTTAATGTAATATTCCTAAAAATGTGTTGTCACAATATGAGGGAAAACAAGCAGGAACAAAATGACAAGGAGTGTAGTTTGAAATGGACCTTATCATCCTAATGCCCATTGGAGCAGCAGCGGCGCTGATATTTGCGTACCTGCGCTCTAAAAAGGTGCTCGCCGAGAGTGAAGGCACCGATTTGATGAAAAAGATCTCAGCCTCTATCCGCGAAGGCGCGAACGCATATCTCAAACGCCAGTACAGCGGGGTGGCAAAATTCTTTGCCATTGTTTTTGTCGTGATGTTAGCGGTGGTCGCGATAGGCCAGATGGAAATCTGGGTACCCATCGCCTTTTTGACCGGCGGCTTCTTTTCGGCGCTTTCCGGTTTTATCGGCATGAAAATCGCAACCTCGGCCAATGCCAGAACAGCCAATGCAGCCAGCCAAAGCCTTAACCACGGCCTTAGAGTCGCCTTTTCCGCCGGCTCGGTCATGGGTTTTACCGTTGTCGGACTTGGCCTTTTGGATATGAGCCTCTGGTTTTACTTTTTAAAGTATGTTGTTTATGCCGGCTTGCCCGTTGCTGAGCAGGCGACCCGCATTTCTGCGCTGATGCTCACGTTTGGCATGGGTGCTTCGATGATGGCGTTGTTTGCCCGCGTAGGCGGCGGCATCTTCACCAAGGCGGCCGATGTCGGCGCCGACCTTGTTGGCAAGGTGGAGGCCGGAATCCCTGAGGACGATCCTCGAAATCCCGCCGTTATTGCGGATAATGTCGGCGACAACGTCGGCGACGTGGCCGGCATGGGCGCCGACCTTTATGAGTCTTATGCCGGTGCCAGACTTTCGGCTTGTGCACTTGCGGTAGCCGCCGGTTTTGGTATGGATGGCATGGCCGTTCCGATGGCGCTTTCAGCCATTGGTATTTTCGCTTCCATCATTGGCACTTTCTTTGTTAAGACCGATGAAAATGCCGACCAGAGAAGCCTGTTGGGTTCGCTGCGCAAGGGCACCTATATCGCCAGCGCGCTGGTGGCCATCGGCGCTTATTTCCTTATCGATTATGTCTTTAAGGGTGAGCAGCTCGGTTTGTTTATTGCCATTATCGTTGGCCTGGTCGCAGGCAACGCTATCGGTTATTTTACCGAATATTACACCTCGGACACCTACAAACCCACCCAACAGCTTGCGAGTTCATCAGAAACCGGTGCGGCGACTATTATCATCAGCGGTTTGTCGCTGGGCATGATGTCCACCGCGATTCCGGTCATTATCGTCGCCATTGCAGTCATTATCAGCTTTATTGTTTCGGGCGGCAACGTCAGCTTTGAAGCGGGACTTTTCGGCATCGGCCTTTCGGCTGTCGGCATGCTCTCAACACTGGGCATCACCCTTGCAACCGACGCTTACGGTCCTGTAGCCGATAACGCCGGCGGTATTGCGGAGATGGCATCTCTCGACGAGTCGGTGCGTAACCGTACCGATGCGCTTGATTCGCTCGGCAACACCACCGCGGCCACCGGCAAGGGGTTCGCGATCGGTTCTGCGGCATTGACCGCGCTGGCACTTGTCGCGGCTTATGTCGACCAGTGCAAGGCGATCGACCCTGATATTGTGCTCAACCTCAGTGTGACCAACCCGGCTGTGCTGGTCGGCTTGTTCATCGGTGGTGTGCTCCCCTTCGTATTTGCAGCTATGACCATGGAATCGGTGGGCAAGGCAGCCATGAGCATCGTCACGGAGGTGCGTCGCCAGTTTAAGACGATTCCGGGTTTGATGGAAGGAACCGCTGAACCCGATTACCACAGCTGTGTTGACTTGTGTACCAAGAGTGCGCAAAAAGAGATTATGGCCCCGTCTGTCATGGCGATTGTGGTGCCGATTCTCGTCGGCTTGTTGCTCGGCGTTGACGGTGTTACCGGCATGCTGATGGGCGCTACTGTGACCGGCTTTATTCTTGCGATCATGATGTCTAACGCCGGTGGTGCTTGGGACAACGCCAAGAAATATATCGAGGCAGGCCATCTCGGCGGCAAGGGTTCACCTAACCACAAGGCCGCTGTCGTGGGCGATACTGTTGGTGATCCTTTCAAGGATACCTCCGGCCCCTCGATCAATATTTTGATCAAGCTGCTTTCGACCGTTTCCATCTCATTTGCGGCGCTCATCGTACGTTTTGCGTTGCACCTGTTTTAGGATTTAAAGCTTTGATTTAGACTTGCTGAGGGCGCCCCCACTTGAAATAAGTGGGGGCGCCCTCAAAGATTTATAAGCGCAAAGATTTGTGAAGCACCTGGCGAAAAAACGATGAATAAGCAAAGGCCGCTGATTTTGACCGTTCTATTCGCTTGGCGCATTACTTTGTGGCAGGGGATGCGTTACCACACCCGATATGCGCCCTGCGTGGTTAGCTGCTGTTGCAGTGCGGCCCATTCATCGGTGGTTGCAACCGCTTCGCATTGAAAGGCCGTCTGCCATAATCGGCTGCGGTAATCCTGCGTAGAGCTGCTGTTGAAGACACGGGTTGTTTGGGCTTTAAAGCAATGGATTGCGCGGTTCAGCAGTCTCAAGGCGGCTGTGGCGCTGCCTGAGGCGGCATCTATCGTAACCATGCCGCATATGCCATCGGGCATGAGATAGAAGGCCGCGGTGTGCATGGACGGAAAGTGTAGCGCAAGCGCTTGCCATATCGCAGCGACGGCATGGCCGATCGATGTCAGCCGTACTTCTGATGATGCAAGCGGGGGTTTGTCCGCTAAAATTTGTCGATGCCCATGTATGAGCAGTGTCACACAGTAACTGTTGTGCATGGGTGTGCCGTCGGAACCGCTTTTCAATATATTCACGCTGAACCTCCCTGATGTGTGCCTGCTGCCAATCGATTAAAGTTTGCCTCGCAGCTGTGTTGCGCATGGGAAATCCTTGACGGATCAATCTACAAAATCAGTTAAAAGGAGAGCAGCAACCCCTTGTCGCCCGCATAAAAGGCGGTTAGGCAGGCGCATTCCAACACAGTGATGTCTGAATCCTTAGTGCCATAGGTCGATTTGATCAAGTCACACATCGTTTTGGCGGCGTTGGGGTTGCGACAGTGGGTGATGACCACCGGCTTGCCGGTCATGTCCTTGTAGTGCCCCATGAGGGCGACCATCCGTTCAATAGCGCGCTTCTCCCCGCGCGGCTTTTCAACAATCTTTATGATCCCCTCCGCTGTTCTGGTTGCAACGGCCCGAATATTTAAAGCCGAGGCCAGCACGGCAGCTGCACGGCTCATTCGCCCGTTTTTGACTAAATTATCAAAGGTGGCAAGTGAAAAGAGCAGTGCTGTCGCGTCGCGATAACTTTCGATCTGCCGAACGATTTCTTCAAAGGGGAGTCCTTTTTCGATCAGTGATTGAAGTTGCCGCACAATAAGAACCATAGACCCCGCGGCGGCACGGCTATCGACCACATGAATTTTCTTTTCGGGATGCTCCTCGAGCACCATATTCATCGCCTGAACAGCGCTGTTGTAGCTGCCGCTCAAACCGCTGGTGATGGTAACAGCGATGGTGTGCGCCGCTTTTAAAAATTGTTCGGAAAAGGCGTGCGGGGAGGGGCAGGAGGAAGAGGAGGCCCCTGTGAAGTTCTTCATCGCCGCGAGCATTTCGTGGGGATCGGTTTGGGGCAGGTCGACAAATTCTTGCTCGCCGACCAATATTTTTAAAGGGACAGTGGAAAAAGGAATGGCGCCCGTGTCAAAATTATCCGGATTCAAGTCACAGCCGCTATCCGATACCAATTGCCAGTCATTCATCGATGAAAACCTCCGAAACCTGCTGTTTATTGCAACGTTAATGTTCTTATAATACTGCGACCTGCTCTAAAAATCAAGCCACATCGTTATTGTGTAAGATGGCGGTAAATGTCGCCTTTTTTGCAGCCGGTTTGCTGGGCGGCCTGCTTTGCAGCAGTGGATGCACTTTCGCCCTTGGACACAAGCGTTTGCGCCAGATCGACAGCCTGCTCGAGCGTCGCCGCCGGCGCGGCGATTTCGGGCGCACCGTCTACCACGAGCACAAATTCTCCGCGCGGTGCGATGGCATCGGGCGCGGTGTAGCGCACAACGGCTGAACCGAGCGTGGTTCGAATGACCTCCTCGTGTAGCTTGGTTAACTCGCGGCACAGGGCAATACGCCGCTCGCTGCCAAAAGTGGTGGCGAGATCTTTGAGTGTGGCACACAGCTTGTGCGGTGCCTCATAAAAAATCATGGTGCGGCGTTCATGTGCGAGGTGCTCCAGATGCGTGCGCCTGCTTTGCCGATTGGTTGAGATAAACCCCTCAAAGGTAAAGCGGCTGGTATTGAGTCCGGATAAAGCCAGCGCGGTGGTAGCCGCACTTGGGCCCGGAACCGAAACAATTTCAATGCCGGCTTGAGCGCAGAGGCACACGAGATCTTCACCCGGATCACTGATGGCCGGCATGCCGGCATCGGTGACCAATGCGCAGTGCTCGCCCGACAGCATACGCGCGACAATTTGTTCGCCGCGCTCGCGCAGGTTGTGTTGGTAGTAGCTGACCATGGGTGTGCTGATTTCAAAGCGGTTTAAAAGCTTGAGTGTGACGCGTGTATCTTCCGCGGCGATAAAATCAACGCTGCGCAGCGTTTCGACCGCTCTTGGTGAAAGGTCGCCAAGATTCCCGATGGGTGTACCCACCAGATAAAGCTTTGACATGGTTGTTACCTCATTCGATAAATTTCGCGATATGCTGCACTGGGGGTGCCATCGGGGTTTTGCAAGATGAGCGCCGGCAGCCAATCGAGCTGTCGTTTGCCTCCGCGGCGCGCTTCAACCAAAAACAGGTGCGGCGCTTGGTCGGGCCGTGTCAATACGGGGCGAATGCGCTTGGGCTCCAGCCCGGCGGCACGCATGGCCTCAAACAGGTCAGGGAGCCGTTGCGGTTTAAAGCAAACACAAAATCGGCCGCCATAACGCAATGCATGCCCCGCGGCTCGACAGACGTCTGAGATGGTCAGGTCGGTTTCCTGCCGAGCAGTTTGTCGCGCACCACCGCCATAACCCGCCTGAAAGTAGGGTGGGTTGCACACCACAAGGTCAAAGGCGTTGGCGGCCAGCAGGGTGATGCTTTTAAAGTGCTTTATGTCGGCGCAGATGACGCTGATGCGATTGGCTAGATTGTTTTTTTCAACCGAAAGTGAAAAGAGCGCTGCGGCTTGCGCCATGAGCTCAACCCCGACCACATGACGCGGAGAAACTTCACCTTCACCAAACCACAGTAGGGTGATGGCGCCGCAGCCACAGCAAAGCTCTGCGACCTTGTCGTCGGCGTGGGGGGCGGCAAAGCGCGCAAGCAAGACAGAATCGGTTGTGAAACGATGCATATTGCTGATGGCGGCCGCAATGCCATGTGTCAAGGGTATAAAAGTGTGTGCCATAAAAATTTGAAGCCTCCATGGATCTCTGCTTGTACTTTTATCATACCACAAATGTGCGGTCAATTTCTATCAAAGCGTTTTAAAGCATGTGCGTGGCGCGCAATGAACCACGGGGTGCAAGCGTTGCAAATCGATTTAAAAGGCGGCGACCAACAGCTTTGCCCAAGCCCTTTGGCGTTTGGGTAAAGCTGTTGGTAATTTGATAGGTTTTAATTGATGTTTACAGCTTTTTAACGCTGTTTTCTTTCTTTTCAAAATTTTCCTTGAGCTTTGTAAGCGCTTTTGATTCCAGACGTGATACATAGGAGCGTGATATCCCCATATTCTTGGCAATTTCACGCTGGGTTAAGGGCCGTTTGCCATGCAAGCCATAGCGCAGTATGATAATGTCGCGCTCGCGCTCGTTTAGCGCACGCTCGATGCTGTGGTGCAACTCCTGCGCACGCAGCCTGAATTCGATATCTTCAAAAATGCTGCCTTCATCTGCCATGATGTCCTGCAGCGTCAGGGTGTTGCCATCCTTGTCGGTATCAATGGGGTCGAATATATAAACATCCTGCGCCGTTTTTTTACGGTTGCGAAAGTACATCAGAATTTCATTTTCGATACATCTCGAGGCATAGGTTGCAAAGCGGGTCCCCTTTTCATAGTCGAAAGTGGAAACTGCTTTGATCAAGCCTATGGTGCCGATGGAAATAAGATCGTCCTGATCTTTAATGTTGGAGTAATACTTTTTGATGATGTGAACCACCAGACGTAAATTGTGCTCGATTAATCGGTTTTTGGCTTGGGTGTCCCCCTCTCGGATTTGTTTGAGGCATTCGCGTTCACTTTTTGCTGAAAGCGGTTTTGGAAAGGAATTTCCACTGCTGACATGCAAAACAAACAGCAGCCGCATCAGCTGCGGCAGTCCCGACAGAAGCGTTTCTAAAAACATAGTGTTGTGCCCTCCACGTTGTATTTCACCTTACATTTTATGTAGGGATTTCCGTGAAAAGCACGCCGGGGTATGTCCTATCTGGCGCAATAACATAAAAGCGTGTGCCCTTGCAATTTGTTGTGGGCCCACTGTGCGTCGAGGGAACTTAGTGTGTGGCTGGCGCGCGCTTCGGGTTGCACCGTTGCGCGCACAAAAACAACCGGAAGGCACAACGCTCTTTCCGGCTGTTTTTAAACGGTGGTTACTTTTGTTTTTTTTGTTCTAAAAAGCCATT
Organism: Candidatus Fimivivens sp.; assembly: GCA_047974975.1. Classification (GTDB taxonomy): domain Bacteria; phylum Bacillota; class Clostridia; order Oscillospirales; family Ruminococcaceae; genus Yanshouia. The sequence goes on along the minus strand of JBKECV010000005.1, from coordinate 46,028 downwards.
GAGGTCGGTGTTTTTAATGTCGGTGATGAACATATGCCCCGGCGCGTGGGTCATCACAATCGGCGGCTTTGCCGCTTCAATCGCCGCTTGTGGGGTGACGCCGCAGGGCCAGAACACCGGTATTTCACCTTGGCGGATGGCCACCGATTCGCCGTAATCCGGTTGCATGATATCCGCAATGCCAATCTCGGATGGGTCGCCCATATGGACCGGCGCACCGTGCACATTGGGATACTGCGCGGTTATGTCGTAAGCCAGCTTGGCCTGTTCGGGCGTCATGGGACGCATGCTGCACACCATGGGGCCTTCAAATGGGCCGGCTTTGACCGTTTGAATGTTGGTTTTATACATCGGCACGTTGCGGCCGGTGGCGATGTGGCGCATTTCAATGCCCGCCTTGATCAACGCTTCTTCAAATGAAAAGCTGCATCCGATCAAAAAACCGACAAAACCTGCCTGCCAGAAAGCCGAGGCATCATGGACGCACTCGGAAAACATGCCGTTGCGGTAGATAAAATAGGACGGAATATCGGTCACGATGTTGCCGCCTGCGCCCATGTCGTGGGTTTGTGGCGTGTTCTCGACAATTTCAAGCACCGGGCAGGGAAAAGGATTTCTTGCGGCGTATTCCTTAAAATCCGCCGCATAATCAGCGGGCAGAATCACGAGGTTCGCCTGCGCATAGCCCGCGCACATGCCCGCTGTGGGAAAGGTAATTTCACCTGCACGTATTTTTTTGCGCACTTCACCGGGGAGCATATTGATATAGGGTGCGATGTCATAGCGTGCCATATCCATCATCCTTTCTATGCACTTTTAGCGTGGCTTTACGCGGCACCGATAGTCGGTTCCCTCGATATTCACGGTAAATTCCCACGGGCCGGGCGTTGCCTGCACCAGATCGAGGTCGGTGCGCATCGCTTCAAGACGCCGCAGGTTCGAGAGATAGATGTCCTGCGCCTCGGTCACCGTTACCGCTTTAAAGTGCACAGTGTCGCCAAATTTGCACTGCGCAATCAACGGGAAATCGGCCGTGATGACGTTGGCAATTTTCGTATAGCCGCCAGTGGTTTGGCGATCTGCCAGCATGATGATCGGTTGGCCGGCACTGGGGATTTGTACCGCCCCCATCGAAATGCCATCGGAGATGATGTCGCCGCCCTTGATGTGCTCTATAATGGTGCCCTCCAGACGGCAACCCATGCGGTCAAACTGATTGGTCACCGCATAGGAGGTGTCCAAAAAGGTTGCGATGCCCTTTTCGGTAAAGGCGTCATCCTGCGGCCCCATGACCACACGCAGTGTTTTGTGTGTCGGAGAAAAATCCTCCGGTGCAACAAAACGCCCCTGCGACAGATTGGGGAGATCGGTTTTAGGGGATCTGAAAGCTAAATGGTCCTGCTTATCCAGTTTGCGGCCGGACACGCCGCCGATCTGTGCCTTGAGGTAGGTTGAGCGGCTGCCCATGACCGGTGCAATGTCAACCCCCCCCGCCACAGCCAGATAAGCGCGGCACCCCGAAACCTGCATGCCAAACGTTAGCTTATCGCCCGGATTAACGGCAACGGCGCGGTACATCGGCATTGGGGCGCCGTTGAGTGCAGGTGACAGATTGCCGCCTGTTATGGCGATCACATTGGCTGCATCAAAGGTGGCAGTGGGACCCAGCATGGTGATCTCAAGCACGGCCTCGTCCTTTTCGTTTCCCACAAGCATATTGGCTATTGCAAAGGAGCGGGGATCCATAACGCCTGACACGGGCACACCATACTGCTGATAGCCGACCCGCCCTGCATCCTGTACGGTGGTCAGAAAACCGCCGTTGAGAATCGTCATACCCATTATACACCCTCCTTGCTGTATGTTTTGAGGACATAGCTGCCTGCAGCAATCTGTGCGGCAATATCGTCAAATTCAGCTTGATCCACCGGACGATATTTGACATATTGACCTGCTTGCAGGAGTATGGGCGTCTCGCGCTGTGCATCGTAAAGCTTTAACGGCGTTCGGCCGATCAGCTGCCAGCCACCGGGCGAGTCGATCGGATAAACACCGGTCTGACTGCCGGCAATGCCCACCGAACCCCCCGGAATTTTAACACGGGGATTGCTCAGGCGCGGTGTGGCAATTTCGGCACTCATGCCGCCAAGATACGGAAAACCGGGGGTGAATCCCAGCATGTAGATCAAGTATTCCGGCGCGCTGTGGATTTTGATGACTTCCTCAACGGTTTTGTTGTTGTGCTCCGCCACAAAGCCGAGATCCGGCCCCATCTCACCGCCGTATAATACGGGCAGCTCCACCACCGAGGCGGGTGGGATTTCGATTTTATCCAAACTGTCGAGCAGGCCGTACAGCGTGTCTCTCAATTTTTCGTACCGGATTATTTCCGGTCGATAATGCACAGTCAACGAGCGGTAAGTTGGCACCGTTTCGACGATGCCGGCTATGCCTTTTTGTTCCAGTGCAATATTAAAGGCGCGGATGCGCGCGTTGATTTCAGTGTTGATTTCATTGCCGAACTCCACCAAAATAGAGGTGTCGCCGGTCATTAAAAAACGAACATCCTGCATCATCTTAAAGCCTCCTTGTTCCTGTTTTTGCAGGTGCGCTGCCGCGATGATCCGGCAGCGCACCCACAGCAGTGGTTTAACCGAAGATGGTTAAAAGTCTGGGCAGTGCTTTAACACCGACGTAGCCGGTAAGTAACACGACGAGCACGCCCGCGACAATCAGCCAAGTTGGGTGCTTGTAGTCCTCGCCAACAATCGCCTTATTGCGCGAGGCCAGCAGCATGGTGCCCAGCGTGACCGGCAGAATCAGGCCATTGAGTGAGCCGGCTGCCACCAACAGTGTCTTGGCACCGCCGAGTAGGGCCATAATGAGGGTGGAAAATGCAATGAAGCCAACGGTAAACCACTTCTCATTTTTAGCGATAAAGGGATGCAGCGTTTTGAGGAACGAAACCGAGGTGAAAGCGGCGCCGATAACCGATGTGGTACCTGCCGCGAACAACGCGACGCCAAAGAGGCGATAGCCGATGTTTCCGGCCGCAAGACGGAATGCTTCAGCCGCAGGGTTGGAGGCGGCGCCAATTGCACTGACGGCCTGAGCGCCGCCGGCGGTGCAAACACCGAGCACGGCGAGGAAGAGCAACACACGTACGGTGCCCGAAACGGCGATTCCGGTCGTGAGTGAGCGCTGAATTTGACCCAGATTTTCTTTGCCGGAAATACCGGCGTCAAGCAATCTGTGGGCGCCCGAGAAAGTGATATAGCCACCGCAGGAACCGCCGAGCAGCGTGATCATGGGGAAAAATAGCGCTAAAGGCTCATCGGGGGCAAAAACCTTGGCGGCGACTTCACCGACAGGGGGTTTGGAACTGATGGCGACGAATAAAATGGTCAGCAGGATAATGGCGCCGAGCACTTTGGTGACAGTATCCATGCCTTTTTTGGCGTCTTTGGATAGGAAAATGGTAATGGCGATGATGCCGCCTATGACGGCGCCCACCTTTGTCGGGACACCGAGCATGGCGTTGAGACCCAGCGAAACGCCGCCGACGTTACCGATATTAAAGGCCAAGCCGCCAAGTGCCACGAGAAAGGCAATGAAGTAGCCCAGGCCCGGCAACACCTTGTTGGCAACATCCTGGCCGCGCATGCCGGAAACACCGATGACGCGCCAGACATTGATCTGTGTGGCGATATCTAAAATGATGGTGCAAAGGATGACGGCGGCAAACGATGCCATATACTGCGAGGTGAACATCGTGGTTTGGGTCAAGAATCCGGGGCCGATAGCGGAAGTTGCCATCAAAAAGGCGGCGCCTATCAGGACGGCGGCATTCTTTTTATCCGGCTTTGCGGGGGAAGCTGCGCTATGTTTTTTTTCTTGGTTGCTCATAACATTTTTCCTCCTGTTGAATATGTCGGTCCGAAACCGCGACTCAATCGCGATCCATGCGCGCGGTCATACCGGCGGCGCTGCGACCGGGTTGAGTGAGCGGTTGCGATGATTGCGCCTGCACGATGTATCGTAGACGATTTCGGCAAGTTTTGCGGTTTGGTTTAAAACTGCGTTAAATTGCCGATCGTCACGCCGCTTTTTTCCAACGTCTCGCGGATGTTTTGAACAAACGCCAGTGCGCTGGGGTTGTCGCCATGGACGCAGATCGAGTCGGCCTTGATGCGGATGACCTTGCCGGTCACCGTTTCCACAGTGCCTTGAGTCACCATCTGTACCGTTCTGGCGATGGCGACATCCTTATCGTGGATGACTGCGCCGGGCAGCTTTCTGGATACGAGCGTGCCGTCGTCGTTGTAGGCGCGGTCGGCAAACACCTCAGAAGCGGCAGCAAGACCGATCTTTTCGGCGGCCGCAATCATCTTGCTATTGGCTAGGCCGAGTAAAATAATATTGGGGTCCACCTCGTAGACGCCTTGGCAAATAGCTTCTGCAAGGGATTGATCCACCGCCGCCATGTTATAAAGCGCGCCGTGGGGTTTGACATGCTGCAATGCAACGCCTCGGGCCTTTGTAAAGGCCATGAGCGCACCGAGCTGATATTTGACATAGGCTTTTGCTTCGGCCGGCGTTACCGCCATGCTTCGGCGGCCAAATCCCATTAAGTCCGGGAATCCGGGATGCGCGCCCACCGCGGTGCCGGCGGCTGCGGCTTGAGCGACTGTCTGTTCCATGACGACAGCGTCTCCGGCATGCCAGCCACATGCCACGTTGGCTGAAGAGACGTATTTAAGAATCTCGGAATCCATGCCGATGGTATAGGCGCCAAAACTTTCGCCTAGATCGCTGTTTAGATCGACCTTATACATAAATCTTCCTCCTCTGAATTTTGTGTTATGCTATATATTAAATGCAAGTATGATGCCAACTGTTGGATGATCGGATAATGGCCGTTTTTGCAGGATTTTAAAAGCAGCTTTCACAAATATCCTTCACGGATTTTGTGAAAGCTGCTTTTTTTAAAAAAATACAGTGTGCGATATCGCACGATGATATGTGCGATATCGCACATATTGAAGGACGATCGGACAGGGGTTGCGCCATCGCCTTTGCGCAGCTTGGCATTCACACCGAACGCAGGCTCAGGGTTTATCTTGTTGTTCGAGTTTTCGGCGCAGTGTAAACCGCGTGATACCCAACAGCTGGGCCGCCTTTGAATGGTTGTCGCCACTGATTTTTAGGGCCCTGTCGATACAAGCGTGTTCCATGCGCGCCAAAAGCTTAGGGAGGTCGATGCCCTCATCACCAAAGTTTGGTGCGCGCATTTCCTCCGGCCGATTCAAATCGCCTGTGGCGGGGTGCTGCAAAGCAGCCGACTCTTCAAGAAAGATGGCCCTGTGCAGCGTACAGCCTTCACAAAACAGGGCACAGCGTTCCAAGACATTTCGCAACTCACGCACATTGCCTTTCCAAGCATATTCGGTCAGCTCCTTTGCAAAGTCGGGGTCGATTGCCTGAATATTTTTTTGGAATTTGCGGTTAAAGCGCTCGAGAAAATAATTGCACAATGGCAAAATATCCTCAGGGCGCTTGCACAACGGCGGGATGGTGATCTGCATCACATTTAGGCGGTAGAACAAATCCTCCCGAAATTCCTTGCGCTCGATGGCCTGCAACAGGTCGCGATTGGTAGCGGTGATGACGCGGACATTGACCGTGATGTCGTTAAGGCCGCCGACGCGCTTAAAGCGGCGATCCTCCAAAAAAGTCAGCAGCTTGGACTGCATGGCCAGTGGCAGTTCGCCAATTTCATCCAAAAACACGGTGCCGCCGTCGGCCAGCTCCAGCAGTCCTTTTTTAGTTTTTGCAGCACCGGTGAACGCGCCGCGCTCATAGCCGAACAATTCGCTTTCCAACAGATTATCCGGAATGGCACCACAGTTTATTTTGACCATGGCAAGCTGCCTGCGTTGGCTGTTGTGGTGAATGAGATTGGCCACCACCTCTTTACCGGTGCCGGTTTCGCCGCGGATGAGGACGTCGACCAGATCGCTGTTGGCCACCACGCTGATCTGGCGGCGGATATTTTGTATAGCGGGGCTCTCGCCCACCAATGTGTGCTTGGGGGTGGCGATCAAGTCGAGGTTGCGCTTGGTCTTGAGCTGGTCCATGCTGCGCTGAATCATCAACTCAAGGGCGTCCAAATCAAAGGGTTTGAGAATATAATTGTACGCCCCGCGCTTGACCGCCTCCACCGCCTGCGAAACTGAACCGTAAGCGGTCATCAATACGAGCTGAATGTCGTCGTCGACTTTTTTGATAGCCTCGATATAATCAATGCCCTGTTCGGTGCCAAGACGGTTATCCAACAAAACGAAATGCGGTGTAAAGCGCTCTGCGAGCTGCAGCCCACGTTCGATGCTGTCGGCTGTCTCCACCTGATGCCCGAGATCATTTAGGCCCTCGCGCAGCGATAGGCGAATCAGATATTCGTCATCGATAATTAAAATTTTACAGTTCATGATGCGCTCTCCTGCATATTAGATTGTGGGTGGTTTTTATCATAGGTCAGATGCGAGACGGTCAAGAAGCTTAAAGTTGCCACTACGGTGCCCGGAAAGGCTGGATGAAAAGGGAAACCGCCCGTGAGATAGGGGGGATAAAACAGCGCCAGACATAACAAGCCCGATCCCAACCCCGCCCAGACTCCCTGCCGTGTCGTGCGGGAAAACAACAGCGATCCGTAGAGCGTTGGAAACATTGTAACGCTGAAAATGCCCCACAAATCGCCACCGTAGGTCAAAAGGCTGGCCGGTGGATGTATCGAAAGCAACAGCGATACCGTCCCCCCGACAAAGATACTCGTGCGTGAAAGGGCGAGCAGCGTCGACTCGCCCAGTGGTTTTTTGCGCAGCGTGCTCACAATATCGTAGCTGAAAGAGGAGGCGATTAAAAGCAGCTGAGAATTGGCGGTGGAGATGCAGGCGCCGATGATGCTAAATAGGAAGAATCCGCTCCAAGGGCCATAGGCGAGGTTGTTGATGACATGCACAAAAATACCGTCCGTTTCCTGCACCGTATCGAGTGTGGGAAACATGACCCGCATCCCCAAGCCGATTTGCAGCAGCGCAAAATAAAGCAGCGCCAGATACAGCATCGCGCAGAGCACGGTCCTTTTTGCCGTCCGCTTATCCTTGGCCGAGAGCATGCGTATGGTGTACTGCGGGTTTGCGGCCAACCCCAAACCCCAGCCGAAAAACATCGTCGCACTCATCAGCGGGGCAAAGTTGCCTTTGCCAAACAGGTGCAACAGCGCGCCTTTATCGGTGGGGTAGGGCATGGCAGAATAAGCATAGCCGCTGATCTGAGCCGCCTTTTCATGGATGGCGGAAATGCCCCCTGCACGCGTCACAATCACCACAAAAACCATGAGCAACCCCAGCGACAGCACCAAGAGATTGAAGGCGTCGGTTTTAGCGACGGTGTGATAGCCGCCGAAAGTGGCGTAAAGGATGAACAGGTAGATTAGTGAGATTGCAAAAACATAGGGGATGTTAAACAACGTGGCCGCCACAAGGCCAAATCCACGTATTTGAATGACCAGATAGAAAACATAGACACCGATCATAATGATTGCAAAAATCACCTGCAATGTTTTTGAACCAAACCGCTTGCGGAAAAATTCGGGGATGGTGAGGATGTCATTGTCGTACAATCGGTCGCTGATAATCACCAACAGCACCGCGCCTATAAACCACGGGATGACCGAGTAGATCAGCGCCGCGTAGCCGCTCTCGAACACGCTGCCTGTAAAGCCGAGAATGGTGGCGGCCGAGACCCATGTGCCGCAAAAGGTGAGGACACAGCGACCAAAGCTTAGCCTGCGCCCGCCCAGATAGAACTGTTCCTTGGTATTGCCTTTTCGAAAGCTGTTTTTGCCGATCGCAAGCAAAATAGCGGAGTAGATGCAAAAGTAGATCAGGTAGATAACGGTTTTGTTCATCCTGCCGCCTCCTGCGTTTCAAAAGTGATGATGATGGTGGTGCCTTTGCCCTGTTCGCTTTGTATATCAAAGCCGCCGCCGTTTTGCCGCAGCAGCCGGCGCACAATCGAAAGGCCGAGGCCGCGCCCTTGCGCTGCATCCGCACGGCCGGAGGATAAAACGCTTTGAACGGCCTGCGCGGTCATGCCTGCGCCGTTGTCTGCAACGGTCAGCATGGTGCCGCCTTCCAAGCGATGGGCCGAAACGGTGACCGAACCGCCATCCCCGACAGCGCGAAAGCTGTTGTTGATCAGGTTGATTAGCACCTGTTTAATCTGGCTCTCATCTGCGCAAAGCATCAGGTCGGACTCGGCAAAAAAACGAAGGACGATATGATTGTTTTCGGCTACCTTGGTGTAAAGCAGCGCAATTTCATCCAAAAGCGTCCCCACCGAAAACAGCGTTTTATGGCTGGTGCGTTCACGGGCGAGGTTTAGGAGATTCTCAATTAAAAGGTTGATGCGGTCCACTTCTGCGACCATGCCGGAGCAGATCGTGCGTTCGTTTTCGCCGTCGATTCGCTTTGATATGACCTGAATACCGGCGCGAACGCCAGCCAGTGGGTTGCGTATTTCATGGGCAAGATCGGCGGCGATTTTTCCGGTGTGTGCAAGCTTTTCGCTCTCGCTGAATTTTTCTTCCATCATCTTTTTATAAGTGATGTCGTCGAGCGTGCACAGCGCGCCCCAGACAAAGCCATTGGCATCGGTCAGCCGCCAGATGCCGATTTCCAGATCGTAAAACCGGCCGCTCGGATCCTGTGCGCGAAAAGGGTCGATCACGGGCCGACTGCCTGCGATGAGCCGATGCAGCGTTTTTAACAGCGGCTCATCGTCGCAATAGAGTCCGTGTGCCGCGAGCATGGCCGCTGCCTTGGAATTGATACAGAGTTGCTCGCCCTGCGCGTTGTAGGCGACGACGCCCAGTGGCAGATTTTCGACGATGGCCTCATTGAGGATTTTAACGCGGACAATTTCGTCGGTGTAGCGGTGGATATCCGCCAGCATGCTGTCAAAAGAGACGGCCAAACGTCCGATTTCGTCGCGGCGTTGACGATAGTCGGTGGCCAGTGGCTGTGCTGCCGTCAAGCAGGGGTTGAGGCTGATGCGTTCGCATGCTTCGGTGAGGCGTCGAATGGGGTCGGAAATATTGTAGGCGATAAAAATACCGGCCTGCACCGTGATGATCAACAGTGCAATGGTGGCGATGATCATATAGCGCTGGTTTTCGATCAAATCGTCGTAGAAGTCGGCGCGATCCAAAATATAGCACAGCGTCCAACCGTAACGGTTGTCGGTGCGCGAGAGCAAAACCCATTCTTCGCGCATTTGGGTGCGGTCACTGCTTTCCAACAGGGGTGCGCCGTTTTCATCATAAATGAAAAGACGATTGCCGGCGCGGGCGGCGCTGGTGCGCAATATGGCCCGGCGGCTCGAGGCGGTTCCGTAGTGTTCAATCTCACTGGTCACACTTTCGAGTAGCAGCCGCGCATTGAGCTGTTCCGTTTTAAGCTGTGCGCGATAACCGTTATAAAACAGGATGCCACCAAAAGTTGAGGTAAACAAAAAGCTGATGATTAAAAACGGAATTAAAATTTTATTTTCAATGTCCAGCTTGATTTTAAATAGGCTCATTGGCACCTCTTTACTCAGACTGCGTTGTCTGTCCTGTGTGAAGCGGCGCATTTACCGAAGATTGAACTGTGCTAAAACAAATACCCACAGGCCTGTGGGTATTTGTTTTCTTATATGCACCGCTTATTGTTCAACAGGCAAGGGAAAGGCGAACTAGCCGCCGCATTTTAAAACCTTGCCGAGCAGTGAAAAAATGATGAACATAAAGAGATTGGTTATGACAACGCTTGCACCCGCCGGTGTGTTGAGCACAAACGAAATCATAATACCGCTACAAAAACTGATCACCGAAACGACAGCCGCGCAGATGACAACCCCTTTAAAGCTAAAAAACAGCCGCATGGCCGAAAGGGCCGGAAATATCACGAGGCTGGAAATGAGCAGCGCACCCATCATACGCATACCGATCACCACCGTCACGGCGGTGAGCAGCGCAAGCAGTGTATTGTAGGCAGCCACCCGCACGCCGGTGGCGCGGCCGAACGCCTCATCAAAGGTGACGGCAAATATGCGGTGGTAGCAAAAGATATACAGTGAGAGCACCACCGCTGAAAGCACGGCGGCCAATATCACGTCGTTTTTATTCATGGACAGCACGCTGCCGAAAAGATAACCGTGGATATCGGCGTTGATGCCGGAAGATAACGAGGCCGCCATGACGCCCACCGCCAATGCGGAGGAGGAGATCATGGCGATGGCTGCGTCGCCGCGCATTGATTCTTGGGTGCTGATGCGCAGCAACAAAAAGGCCGACAGCATCACAACCGGCACCGCCACGATCAGCGGTGCGACATTTAAAGCCATCGCAATTGCCACCGCACCAAAACCGACGTGGGAAAGGCCATCGCCGATCATGGAATAGCGTTTGAGCACGAGGCTGACCCCCAACAGCGCAAGGCAGAGCGAAACCAAAATACCCACCATGATGGCGCGCCTCATAAAGCCGTATGAAAACATTGTGATAACAAGCTCAAGCATTCAATTGTTCCTCCAGAGATTTAGGGAAAAAACGAAAGGTTCACCAAAACAGCGCAGGGGACACACGGCATTTAATCCGGCCGAGGTCTTTTATCCTGTGCCTGATTTCCCCCCAGAAAGCGTCGTGCCGCATCACTTTGATAATAATCCCCGGCCGCGCCGAAAAAGGCACAGCCGTTGGCCATATGCAAAATTTTATCGGCGCGGCGCGCCGCTTGCAGGTCGTGAAGCACCATCAAAATTGTTACACCGTGCTGTTTGTTGAGATGGTCGATGATGTCATAAAGTTCAGCCGCCGCCGACGGATCGAGCGCCGCCGCAGGTTCGTCGAGCAGCAGCAGTTTATCGGTGGCGCAAAGCGCCCGCGCCAACAGCACGCGTTGATGTTGACCGCCCGAAAGGGCGCTGAACGAACGCTTTTTTAAATCCGGTATGCCAAGCTGTGCCAGCGCCGTTTGGGCGCGGGCCTTATCAGCGGCCGAATAAAACGGGCTGTGACCGTGTGCCCCGAGGCAACCGGAAAGCACCACCTCCCAAACCGAGGCGGGGAAATTGCGCTGTGCCATCGATTGCTGCGGCAGATAGCCTATCTCTCGCGGGGTGACGCCGTTCATGACGATTTCGCCCGCGCGCGGTTGTTGCAGGCCCAACAATGCTTTGACCAATGTCGATTTGCCCGAGCCATTTTCCCCCACGATGCAGACATAATCCCCGCTCTCAACCGAAAAGGAAAGATTTTCAATCGCCGTATGCGCACCATAGCGCATGGTTAGATTTTTACACGCTATTATTGGCACGTTCATTCATCCCCTTGTGGCGATTGCGCCTTTTTTGCTTTTTCATCATGCTCTTGCTGTGCGCGCTGCTGCTCGCTGCACGTGATGCAGCAACCCACCAAAACGATTTGTGCTGCATCCAGCTCAAAGCCGTGCGCTTCATAAACATGATCCGATAGTTTGTCCAAATAGTTGCATTCCAGATGGGTCAATGCGCCGCAATTCCCACATTTGAGGTGATAGTGCTGCGGCTGCGGCTCGGGGTGATACTCAAAGCAAGCGCTTTTGCCCTCGCCAAACGGATACTTTTTGACGCAGCCCTGTGCCATCAATCGCTCAAGACAACGATAGACAGTCGCCCTGCCAACCGATTTGCTGTCGCGCTGTAAAAGCGTTGCAATCTCATCGGCGGTAAAATGTTCGCCGATGTGCGCTTTTAACAACGCCAATATCGCGCTTCGCTGCCACGTTTTATACCCTGCAGTCATCACACCCACCCCCTTTTCTTGGAACGGTTTATTACATCAATTTGAGTTTCATTTTCATATTCTATGCCGCTGCAGTAAAAAAGTCAAGAACCGCTGCTGTATCTGCGTGTTTTTATACCAAACAAGGCATGTTTATTTACCGAATTTTATGTTTATCGCCATGACAAACGGTTTGCGATATGCTATACTGATATCAAACTTAGGCCGCTTTGAGTGGTCTGCATATACATCCTTTGGATGCAACGGCTTTGGTTTAGCACAGAACAGGTCTTTACGGAGGAAATAGAGATGGCGAATAGTTTAGCGGCACTTAGGGACGACCTTAAAGACTGCCAAGGTTGTCGGCTGTGCGAGCAGAGAAACAACGTGGTTTTTGGTGCCGGGCCTGCAGATGCGCGGGTCATGCTCATCGGCGAGGGTCCCGGACAGAACGAAGATGAAACGGGGGAGCCGTTTGTCGGCAGGGGCGGTATTTTGCTCGACAAAATGTTGGATGCTGTGGCACTTTCCAGAACGTCAAACATCTTTATCGCCAACATGGTCAAGTGTCGCCCACCTCAAAACCGCGACCCGCAGGCCGACGAGATGGAGGCCTGTCTGCCATTTTTGCGGGAGCAGGTGCGCTTGATTCGTCCGCGTATCATCGTTTGCGTGGGGCGTATTTCGGCTCAGCGGTTGATCAGCCCCGATTTTAAGGTTACAAAACAGCATGGCGCATTTTTTGAAAAAAACGGGGTGCTGATGATGGGCACGTTCCACCCGGCTGCGCTGCTGCGCAACCCCAACCAGAAGCCGATGGCGTTTGAGGACTGGCTAAAACTGCGCGACATGATTAAAAAGGAATGTCCCGAGGTTTATGATAGAAGCAGCACCGTTGGGGATGGGGCTTCCCCCGGCGCCGACTAGCAGTTTTTTGTGCACTAGTGATCGCTTCTGATGGCCATTTTGGGCAAAATGCAAAAGTTCTTGTTTTTTATATAGAAATCATGATTTTAATTTGCTATACTAACGGCATCTATGGTGTGCTGTTTATGGCGCTTAGGGTCAATTTTTTATGTTTTTTCATCTGGAAAGCAGTTGTCAAATATGTCAAATATGTATGGAGGGAAACTACATGAGTAAAAAATTTGTCTACTTATTTTCCGAGGGCAGTGGAAAAATGCGCGAGCTGCTCGGCGGCAAGGGTGCAAACCTCGCTGAGATGACCACCTTGGGCATGCCGGTACCGCAGGGTTTTACCATCAGTACCGAAGCCTGCACCCAGTATTACACAGACGGCCAGAAGATCAATAACGATATCGAGGCGCAGGTTTTTGAGAGCCTGGCTGCGCTTGAGAAGATTTCCGGCAAAAAGTTTGGCGACCTCGAAAATCCGCTGCTTGTTTCGGTGCGTTCGGGCGCGCGTGCGTCGATGCCCGGCATGATGGACACCATTCTCAACCTTGGCTTGAACGACGAGGTTGTGGAGGCTTTTGCCCAAAAGACAGGCAACCCCCGTTTTGCTTATGACTCCTACCGCCGTTTCATCCAGATGTATGCCGATGTTGTGATGGAGGTTGGCAAGGCCTATTTTGAAAAACTCATCGACGAGATGAAAGCGGAGAAAGGGGTCACGCAGGACACCGATCTCACCGCCGCTGATCTCAAGAAATTGGCCGGCCTGTTCAAGGATGAATACAAGGCCAAAAAGGGCGTGGATTTCCCCAGCGACCCCAAGGAGCAGCTCATGGGGGCCATTATGGCGGTTTTCCGCTCATGGGATAACCCGCGCGCCATTTATTATCGCCGCATGAACGACATTCCCTCCTCATGGGGCACCGCTGTCAACGTGCAGATGATGGTGTTTGGCAACACCGGCGACACCTCCGGCACCGGCGTTGCATTCACCCGCAACCCCGCCACCGGCGAGAAGAAACTTTTCGGCGAGTTCTTGATGAATGCGCAGGGCGAAGATGTTGTTGCGGGCGTTCGCACGCCCCAGTCGATTGATCAGCTCAAGGCAGTCATGCCGCAGGCTTATGATCAGTTTGTTGAAATTTGCGGCCGCCTTGAAAAGCATTATCGCGATATGCAGGACATGGAATTTACCATTGAAGATAAGAAGCTTTATATGCTTCAGACTCGAAACGGCAAGCGCACGGCGGCCGCTGCACTTCAGATCGCCTGCGACCTTGTCGACGAGGGGATGATCTCTGAGCAGGAAGCCGTGATGATGATCGACCCCAAGCAGCTCGATGCCGTGCTGCACCCGCAGTTTGACGCCGCTGCGCTCAAGCGCACCCAGCCGATCGGCAGTGCGTTGCCCGCCTCACCTGGTGCCGCCTGCGGTCAGGTTGTTTTCACCGCCCAAGCCGCTGTTGAGTGGGCAGAATCGGGGAAAAAGGTCGTTCTGGTTCGCCTTGAGACTTCACCTGAAGATATTGCCGGCATGCACGTGGCGCAGGGTATCTTAACTGTGCGCGGCGGTATGACCTCCCACGCGGCTGTTGTGGCGCGCGGCATGGGCACCTGCTGTGTGGCAGGCTGCGGCGATATCAAAATTGATGAAGAGGCCAAGGTCTTTACCCTTGGCGGCAAGACGTTGCACGAGGGCGATTTTATCTCGCTCGACGGGTCAACCGGTAACATTTATGGCGAGGCCATCAAAACGGTTGAGGCCTCTATCTCGGGTAACTTTGGCCGCCTGATGGCTTGGGCGGACAACTACCGCAGCCTCAAGGTTCGCACCAATGCCGACACGCCGTTTGATGCCGCGCAGGCTGTTAAATTTGGCGCCCAAGGCATTGGCTTGACCAGAACCGAGCACATGTTTTTTGAGGCGGACCGCATCTGCGCTATGCGCGAGATGATCGTTTCCAAGAACGAAGCACAGCGCCGCGCCGCGCTCCAGAAGCTTTTGCCGATGCAGCGCAGCGACTTTGAGGGCATCTATGAGGCGATGGCCGGGCGCCCTGTGACCATTCGCTTTCTCGACCCGCCCTTGCATGAATTCCTTCCCCATGACGAGGCGGATATTCAAACACTCGCTGCCGACATGGGGTTGACCTTTGAGGAGCTCAAGAGCACCGTTGCGTCGTTGCATGAATTTAACCCCATGATGGGGCATCGCGGTTGCCGTCTGGCCGTTTCTTATCCCGAGATTGCCGAGATGCAGACCACCGCGGTCATCGAGGCGGCCATCAATGTCAAAAAAGCGCACCCCGAATGGGAGATGGTACCCGAAATCATGATTCCGCTGGTCGGCGAAATTAAAGAGCTGCAATATGTCAAGTCGGTTGTTGTCAAGACGGCTGATGAAATTATCGCCAAGAGCGGTGTACCGCTCAAATACCTCGTCGGCACCATGATCGAGATTCCGCGCGCCGCACTCACTGCGGATGAAATTGCCAAGGACGCGCAGTTCTTCTCGTTTGGCACCAACGACTTAACCCAGATGACCTTTGGCTTCTCGCGTGACGACGCCGCTTCATTCCTCGGCGCGTACTACGACAAGAAGATCTACGAGCAGGATCCCTTTGCTCGCATGGATCAAATTGGCGTCGGCAAGCTTGTTGAGATGGCGGTTAAACTTGGCCGTGAGACACGCCCGGACATTAAGCTGGGTATTTGCGGCGAACATGGCGGCGATCCATCCTCGGTTGAATTTTGCCACAAGGTCGGCCTTGACTATGTTTCCTGCTCGCCCTACCGCGTGCCTATTGCGCGCTTGGCAGCAGCGCAGGCCGCCATTAAGTTCCCGAGATAAATATAAAACCGTCATGAAAAAAAGGACACTGCATATGCAGTGTCCTTTTTAGGCGGTGCCTGTTGGCGGATACGCCGCGCTGTGCGTTCGTATCACTTTTTAATCGTTAAATGCCGCTTGCAGCCGCACCAACGCTGCTTCCACCTGACTTTTGGGGCAAGCGAGGTTGAGGCGAAAATAACCCGACGCATTGTATTTGTGTGCGGGGTCGCCAACCAGTCCCAGTCGGCTCATGCGTTTCATGTTCTCCTCGTCGCTGCGGTCGGTTTGGTTGAATTTCAGCCACAGTGTGTAGGTGCCCTGAGGCAGATAACTTGTCAGTGCGGGTACGTTTTCTTTAATAAAGTGATCTGCAAAACGCATATTGTCACGAATATAGTGCAGCAGTTCATCGACATATTGCTCACCGCCGCTGTAAGCGCCGATGAGTGCGGCCACCGAAAGCACATTGGGTGCATTATAATGTGTTGCGGTACAAATCTTTTTATATTGCGCTGCAAGCGTTTCATCAAAGCAGATAGAATAGGCGATGCGCAATCCGGCCAGATTAAAGGTCTTAGTGGCGCCGTAAAGGGAGATGGTGTTGCGCCTTGCGTAATCTGAAATGAGTGGGGTTGGCACATGCTTATTGGGTGTAAATACAAAATCTGCCCAAACCTCGTCGGAGATGATCTTGATGCCGTACTGCTCGCAGAGTGCTGTGGCCTGCCGCAATTCCTGAGTCGTCCAGACGCGGCCGGTGGGGTTGTGGGGTGAGCATAAAATCATACAGGAGATGGCGTGTTCCCGAATCTTTTTTTCCATGTCCGCAAAATCCATTCTGAACACGCCCTGCGCATCCCGCTTGAGGGGGGAGGCGATCAGGAGACGATTGTTGTCGGACAGTGCGTACTGGAAGCCTGTATAATTGGGGGTATGCACAAGGACGCCCTCGCCGGGTTTGGTGAATAGATTGACCGCGCTGACAATCGCACCGACGGTCGAATTTTGGTAGAGGATCTGCTGCGGCAAAATGCCCGCGATGCCTCTTCGCTGTGCGTTCCAGTGCGCAATACATTCATAAAAGCGCGCCGGCGGCTCAAAGTATCCCATAATCGGGTGTGCCAGCCTTGTTTTTATGGCGTCCAGCACACAGCTTGGGGTTGCAAAATCGGTGTCGGCAATCCACATCGGCAATAATTCGGCATTTTCTACATCATAAGGGGGGGCGTCCCACTTTTGACTTGTCCCTCTCCGGTCGAGTTTTTCATCAAAATTATACATTTTTATGCTCCTTTTATAATCATTGTAAAGCCGCATTACATCGGTTGTCGTTTGACATTATCGAACTAGTGTTCATTAAAACAAAAAAACGCATAAAATATCGTAGAATAGTGCTATTTACTAACGAAATACTCTTATGTTATTATTATATTATCAAATTTGATGCGACATTGTCAAACTTATCTTTCGGGAGGACTTATTATGCAGAACAAACCAGTATGTTATGTGCCATCCTATGAACATCCGGAGGTGTTTTCAGGTGTTCCGTCCTTTTTGGGACTGCCCGTAGCCAAGAAAAAGGAAGATTTGAAAGGTCACGAATTTGTGATCATGGGCGCGCCTTGGGAAGGTGTTTGCACTTATGGCGGCTTTACAGGCGTCGAAAATGCAACCAAGACCATTCGTAAAGCTTCTGAGCGATACGGCGGGTTCTTGCCCGAATACAATTTTGATCTTTTTGATCATTTTTCGGGCACCGATTTTGGCGATATGGCCGTTCGAAACGGTGACACAGAATTTACCTTTGACAGCGTGCGTAACTTTATGCGTGATGCCATGACCTATGGCGGCATCCCGATTACGTTTGGCGGCGACCATTCTTTGAGCTATCCGCTCATCGAAGCTTTTGCTGAAAAGTACGACGGGAATATCGGCATCATCCATTTTGATGCGCATATGGACAACATGGACAGCTTTGGCGATCAACTTTATGGGCGCTGTTCCCCCTTTCACCGTCTGTATGATATGAAAGGATTCAACCCCAAAAATCTGGTCAGTGTCGGCATCAGAGGCCCCCGAAACAACCACAACGCGCTCAAGGAAGCGGCCAAATACGGCGCTTCGGTTATCACCAGCTTTGAGGTGAAGCGCAACGGCTTTATGGCGAGTATCAAAAAGGCGATTGAGATTGCATCCAAAGATACACGTGCATTTTATGTCACTGTCTGCAGCGATGCGTTGGATATTGCCCACAACCCGGGCGGCCCTGCCGATCTTTGCGGCCTTTCCTCTTATGAGTTGGCTGAAATGCTGCATGAATGCGGACTTTCAGGCGCAAAAGGTTTTGACTTTATGGAGATTTACCCCCCTGATGACCTGCACAATATTTCAAGTCACGGTGCTTGTTGGATGGCACTTTATATGATGAACGGCATGGCGCAGCATATGCTCGACCAAAAGAAATAGACAGGTTTTCGCCTTTAAACACAAGGTGAACGCGAGGAGGATTAAACTATGCGCCACATTGCGCAAGAGGCCCATGACCATGCGGCCAGGTGGCTGGGGCAGGGGCATGTGGCCGACTATATACCCGAGCTCGCCAAAAAGGAGCCGCATCAGCTTGGTGTTTGCATAACCGATTTTTCGGGGAAATCCTATGCGGTGGGGGACAGCCAAAATCGTTTCACTATTCAGAGTATCGCCAAGGTTATTTTGCTGGCGACAGCGCTCGCCGACGTGGGCTTTGACGAGGTATTCTCCCGCGTGGGGATGGAGCCGACGGGCGACCCTTTCAACTCCATTATTCGCTTGGAGTCGGTCACCAGTAAACCGCTTAATCCCATGATCAACGCGGGGGCGATTGCGGTGACCTCCTGCATCACAGGTGAAAACGCCGAGGCGCGGTTCCAACGCATCTTAGATGTGGGCAAAAAATTGCTCGGAAACGATGACCTCACCTATGACCGGAGCGTCTTTGATTCGGAGAACCGAACGGGGGATCGAAATCGTGCACTGGCCTATATGATGCGCTCCACGAATATTTTTGGGGGCGACGTAAACGAGCATTTGGAAGTCTATTTTAAAGCGTGCTCCCTATTGACCAACTGTGAAGAAATTAGTTATCTCGGCGCGGTGCTGGCGGGGGATGGAAAATGTCCCAACAGCAAAAAAGTGCTGGTTGAGCCATTTTACGTCAAGGTTATCCGTTCGTTGATGACCACCTGCGGAATGTATGATGCTTCAGGTGAGTTTGCAATTCGTGTCGGTATTCCCGCTAAAAGCGGCGTTGGCGGCGGCATTATGACCGCTGTTCCGGGCAGAATGGGCATCGGTGTTTTTTCTCCGGGGCTCGATGCCAGAGGCAACAGCTTTTGTGGAATCAAAGCGTTGGAGTATCTCTCTTCCGTTTTGGATCTGAGCGTATTTTAACACAGTTACCCATTAGAATTTCCCCGCTTCTTAAAGCCGAATGCACTTCAAGAAGCGGGGTTATTTAAAACAATGTTCGGGTAATTTCTTTGACCGTTTTTTTTAGGTCGGCGATCAGTTCACCCTTTCTGCGCGCTATGTGAAACGCAATCCCCGTCATACTAAAGGTGCCAAACAGGTTGCCTGCATTATCGACAATTGGAACCGAAATAGCGGAAATACCCTCGCCAAGTTCCTCGTTCTCAAAGGAATACCCATGTTCCCGGACTTCCTCTATTTGTGCCATGACAGTCTCTCTGGTGGTTGGGGTATAAATGGACAGCGGATCCAGCTGTGTTTGCGCAAAATATTGCGTGCGTTCTGCAGTGCCCATATAGGCCAGACGGATTCTGCCCGAGGCGGTGCAATATAACGGCTCGGCATGGTCATTCGAGATGGGGTTAATGGTGTAGGCTGTATTGACAGGAAGCGTTCTGTTAAGCAGCTGAAGCGCATTGTCCTCGAGCACAAAAAGACTTATATTCATTTTATAGTCGTTTGCGAGTCGGATCATATGGGGCTTGGCTTCTTCCAGAAATATGGCGCGGTATCCCTCGGGCGCGAATCTGAATTTATGAATCAGGGCGTGACCGACTCGGTATTTTCCCGTTGTGTTTTGCTGCATATATCCGTTGGCGCAAAGCGTTGTAAGAATACCGTGAACGGTGCTTTTATTGAGGGCGAGTCGGTTGCTGATATGGCTCAAGGACAGCTCTGTACCGGCGTCGTCAAAGCAATTTAAGATGTCGATTGCCCGCTGCACCGACTGAATTATTTTTCCCCGCTTGGTTTGTTCCATTGGGAATTAAGCCTCCTCATGCCAGATATTATCTTTAGTATAGCAGTTGGTGGATGAATAATCTATATTCTTTTATGAACATTTAACAGAATTCAACAACAACATAACGAATGTGGTGAATTTATGGTTAAAAGAATTGCACTTTTAGTTCCGCATACCGATAGTACACTAGAAACAGACCTAAAGCACTTTTTGCCACCGAATTTTGTCGTACACACCGCCCGACTGTGGTTGGATGAAGTAGGCGCAGATGCGGAAAAACGGATGGTCGACCAAGCGCTTCCTGAGGGCATTAAAACGTTGCAGGGCATCACCCGTTTTGACGCTGCAGTTTTCGGCTGTACTTCCGCATCGGCGGTGTACGGGGCGCAGGGTTTGGAAAGAATTAACACACTTTTGGCCGATGCTTTCCACTGCCCCGCCATCACAGCATTTGGGGCCGTGTTAAACGACCTTAGAGCGTTGGGGGAGCCTGTGGCACTGTTGACGCCCTACACCGAAGCGGTCAACCGTTTTATGATTGCGAGTCTGGCGCAGTTTGATATTGAAGTGGCTTTTTCCGCCGGACTGGGCATCCGCGCTGATCCTAAAATCGCACAGGTGACGCCGGCAGAAATTGAACAATTTGTCCTGCTTCACCGAGATGAAATTTTGCAATCATCCAACACCGTCCTGTTATCCTGCACAAATTTGCGTGCATTCGATGCTTTTGAGGAGATTGTCCGGCAAATTGGCATCGATGTTATAACGAGCAATCGGAGCATTATCAATTGGCTCAATACACAAATAAAAGGAGGATGTTTATGTCAAAGCAATACACATTGAAAGAAAAAATGAAAGCAATTGGCCCTGGTATTTTGGTCGTAGGCTCTTTTATCGGACCGGGAACCGTCACCAGTGCGACCCGAGCCGGCGCTTCTTATGGCTATGCACTGATTTGGACCGTTATTTTTTCGGTTATCGCAGTTATCGTCATGCAGGAAATGGCTGCACGTCTTGGCATTGTTACCCAGAGTGGGTTGGGCGAAGAACTCGTCAAGGAGCTCTCGGACCGTCCGGTGTTTAAATGGATCATGATTGTTTTAGTCGGTTCCGCCATCACCTTGGGTGGCGTGGCTTACATGGGCGGCGACCTCACCGGCACAGCTGTCGGCCTGTCCGCCATCACGGGCATTCCATCCAATATTATTGCGCCGATATGGGGTATCGGCATCCTGATCCTCATCAATATCGGCGACGCAATCAAATCGCTCGAGAAGCTACTGGCCGTCTGTGTGTCGACGATGGCTGTCGTCTTTATTATAACCATGATTATGGTTAAACCCGACATCGGCGCTGTTTTAAGAGGTTTTACGCCCATTCCGCCCGAGGGCTCGATCATGACATGCGTTTCATTGATCGGCACGACCGTCGTTCCCTACAATATGTTCATTCATGCGACCAGCGCGAGCAAGACATGGAAAGATCCCGACATGCTGCCGCTCTCAAAGTTTGATATCGTTGTTTCCATGGTCATCGGCGGCCTTATCACCGGCGCTGTTATGATCACGGCGGGTACCGTTATGTACGGCATGGAGGTTACGTCCGCTGCGGATATGGCGGTACAGCTTGAGCCGCTGCTCGGCAATTTTTCGGTGCCTTTCCTGAGCCTTGGTCTCGTTGCAGCCGGTGTTTCTTCCGCGGTTATCACACCGCTGGGTGTTTCCTACGTGCTCGCCAGCCTGTTTGGTTGGGAAATGCATAAGGGCGACAAACGCTTCTTCTGGACCAACATTCTCGTTGTTGTATTTGGTATCTTTGTTGCGGCAACAGGCTTTAACCCCCTCACCATCATCATGATGGCGCAGGCTGTCAATGGCGTATTCCTGCCGATTATCGTCATTGCAATTGTATTCATCACGAGCCGCAAGCGCGTGCTCGGTGAATATGTCAATACGCCGCTGCAAACCATTCTGGGTTCCTGTGTTGCGATCATCTCCCTGATTATCGGCATCAGCAGTGTTATGTCCCTGTTCTAATGCAATAAATTGCCTGAGGGCGCTTATATTTTGAAGCATCAAAACGCACCGTGATCAGCTATGAGTCGATCACGGTGCGTTGCAGTATCCGTTGGCTTTAAAGCGTTCGTATTCATTCCATTTTAACCCGACCCATCAAAGGGGGAATGACCGGGCGCGTATTGCAAACGCCCCATTGATCGGCATGCCACAGCCTAAGCGTCAAAAGTCGGCTGCGCATGGGTGGTTTCATCGGGATTGGTTTTATGATAGCACAAATACCAATCTTTACAGGTCAAACTCATGGCGGCCGGGTCGTGCAGCCGGCGATAAAGTGCCTCGTAGGTTTGTGGGGCCGGCACCAGTGTGGGCATTCCGGGGATCCAGTTGGCCGGCGTCGGTACATCGGCGCTGTCGGTGGTTTGCAGCGCATCTATCAGCCGCAAAATTTCATAAATATTTCTACCCGTTGTCATCGGGTAGACAATGATGGCGCGGACAATCCGGTTTGGGTCAATAACGTAGACGCTTCTCACAGTCGCCTGCCGGCTGACGTCCGGCGCAAGCATACCGTAAAGTCGCGCAATTTCGCCCATGCGATCCGCTATAATCGGGAAAGGAATCGTCATGCCGTTTGCCTGATAAACGGCATTTACCCACGCCAAATGCGACGCATTGCTGTCGATGCTCAGGCCGAGCAATTCCGTGTTGCGGTTTTTAAATTCCTGAAAAAGCTGTGCAAAGGCTATAAATTCGGTTGTACAAACCGGCGTAAAATCGCCCGGGTGGGAAAACAAGATCAACCACTTGCCCGTGTAATCGGCCAAATTTATGTGGCCAAAGGTGCTTTCGGCACTAAAGTCGGGCGCTTTCATCCCGATGGTGACATGCCCCATAGTCTCGTTGCTGTTGGGATTGTTATTGCGCTCCATCACGGCTACCTCTCTCTCATTTCGCTTCTTTATCCTATGTGACCATGCCGATGGGTGTTCGCGATGATCAGGCTGTTAAGCCGATGCCGATCAACCTTTGCACGCATTTCTTCGACAGGCTATTTTGCTGTCTACACCCCCATTCTGCATTTTACAACAAGTTTTTCAATCTGAACAATATACAATATGTAACATAACGGCACTTTTTAGAGCGTTGATTGAATGTCCGCTCAACGCCGAATTTCATACGATTTATAGGCATTTTCAAAGGGTTTTGCGAAAAGTTAGCTGCGCGGCGATTAATTTTCATATTAAAGGCTAATTTTTATATAGATGCACAAGTTTTAGCAACAACACGTGATATTATAAGGTGATTATAGCTTCTTAAAGCGCAAAATAACACTTGTAATCTGTCGCGTTATGGCGCTTTTGATAAGGTGAAAAAATTAGGTAAATTTGACAACTGACAATTCCATACGGTATAATAAGTTGTCAGTAGCTATTTAACAGAGATCCTATTTTGCTTAAATACCTCGCATTTTTTAAGCTGTATATGACGATAAAAACTCTTTGTTTATTTTGGATAGCTCAATATAAAATGACCGTAGGAAAGGGTGTATGCTATGCAGGAATCAACCGACAAAATTGTGGTTAACGGCCTTGTTAAGATTTTTTCGAGTAATCCGCACAAAGCGTTAAATCTTTTGAATCAGGGCAAGAGTAAGGCAGAAATATTAAAAGAAACCGGACAGACAGTCGGCATCGACAACGTGAGCTTTACAGTGAACAGCGGCGAAGTGTTTGTTGTTATGGGTCTCTCCGGCAGCGGAAAGTCGACCATTTTGCGCTGCTTAAACCGACTGATAACCCCAACGTCGGGCGCTGTCATCATCGATGGTGTCGATATTACCAAGCTCAAGGATGCGGAGCTGCGAAAAGTGCGGCAGAAAAAAACGGCCATGGTTTTTCAGCAGTTTGCTTTGCTGCCACATCGCACCGTGCTGCAAAACACGGTTTATGGTTTGGAAGTCCAAGGCGTGTCGAAAACCGAGAGCGAGAAGTATGCGCTCGACGCGCTCGACCTCGTTGGCTTGAAAGGCTGGGAAAACAAATATCCTTCACAGCTCAGCGGCGGCATGAAGCAGCGTGTCGGTTTGGCACGTGCGCTTGCCAATAATGCCGATATCCTGCTCATGGATGAAGCGTTTAGTGCGCTCGACCCGCTGATCAGGGAAGAAATGCAGGATGAGCTGCTCAGCCTGCAGCAAAAAATGAACAAGACCATCGTATTTATTACGCATGATCTTAACGAAGCGTTAAAGCTGGGTGACCGTATTGCTTTTGTGCGTGATGGCACCTTGGTTCAGATCGGCACACCGGAAGAAATCATCAAGAACCCCGCCGATGACTACGTGGCCAAATTTGTGCGCGGTGTCGATCGCAGCAAGATCTTGACCGCCGGCGACGTGATGAAAAAGCCGCATCCGGTCATTCCGTTGCGCGACGGCCCCAGCGTCGCACTGCGCATCATGAAAGAGTTCGGTATCTCCAGTGTTTTTGTTGTTGACAAAGAGAAAAAACACAAGGGCATTATCACGGTTGAGATGGCGATTGCGGCGCGAGACGCGAAGGTCACCACCTTGAGCGAAATTGAACTGGCCGTCGGGCCGGTTGTCGAGGAAGAAACGCCCATCAAGGATATGTGGGGTGTCATTGCTGAAAGCAAGCTGCCTTTGGCGGTTGTAAACTCGGAAAATAAGCTCAAGGGTATTATTGTCCGCGGTGCGGTTTTAGCTGCGCTTGATTCTGAAAACGGGGGGGAAAACAATGCCTAAATTCCCATTAGCTGAAATAATTGATACCGCTGTCGAATGGCTTCAGGCCAATTTTGGGACAGCATTGGATACTTTCTCGGAACATGCAGGCAACGGCATTAACGCACTGAGAGACGGCTTGATGATGGTGCCATGGTGGATCATTATCTTGATCTTTGCCGCCATCGCATGGAAAGTCAGTGGCTGGAAGCTGGCACTTGGCGCTTCTCTCGGGCTCGCCTTCATCCGTAACCTGGAACTTTGGGACCCTTTTGTGAACACCCTTGTTCTGGTGCTGATATCGGCGGCTGTCTCGATGCTCATCGGATTCCCTCTGGGCGTTCTGGCGGGACGTAAGCGTCGATTCCATCTCATTATATCGCCGATTCTGGACTTTATGCAGACGATGCCATCATTTGTTTACCTCATTCCGGCGCTGCTCTTTTTTGGCATCGGCAAGGTTCCGGCCGTGTTTGCAACGGTTATTTTTGCCATGCCACCGATTATCCGTCTGACTGATTTGGGTATCCGACAGGTCCCGCAGGATTTGGTGGAAGTCGGTGAGGCCTTTGGCTCCACACCGATGCAGATGCTCTGGAAAATTCAGCTACCTGTTGCTATTCCCACCATTATGGCCGGTATCAATCAGACGATGATGCTCTCTCTGTCGATGGTCGTTATTTCAGCGATGATCGGTGCGGGCGGCTTGGGCGCAGGTGTTTTGACTGCGATTGGCCAGCTCAAGAACGGCATGGGTTTTGAATATGGCATAGGCGTTGTCATTATGGCCATTATTCTTGACCGAATCTCGCAGGGAGTCGGAAAATCTCTGCAAACCGAAAAGAAAAACTAAAAACGGAGGAAAAGGAACGTATGAGAAAAAATAAATTATTTTGGAAAAGCACCGTTTCACTTATTTTAATTGTCAGTTTGATGCTGACGCTTTTAGGCGGTTGCGCCAGTAAGCCGGCCGACAGCTCGTCCTCGGTCCCCACCGATACAAAGGGTACCGTCGATATCGGCTATGTCAATTGGGCGGAATGCATCGCGGTTAGTAACCTGTGGAAAGTCATTCTGGAGGAGCAAGGTTACGAAGTCACGCTTACGCAACTGGATGCAGCCCCGCTGTTCGTCGGCTTAAGCAAGGGCGACATCGACGTCTTTATGGACTCATGGCTGCCGATCACTCATGGCACCTACTGGGCGGAGTATCAGGATTCGCTTGAAGACTACGGCATTTGGTATGAAGATCCTGCAAAACTCGGTATTGTTGTCCCAAGTTACGTGACGATAGACTCTATCGAAGAACTGGCGGGCGCAGCGGATCAATTTAACAACGAGATTATCGGCATCGATCCCGGCGCCGGTATTATGGCAGCAACCGCCGCCGCGCAAGAGGCGTATGGCTTTGACCTTGAGGTCATTCAGGGCAGTGAACCTGCGATGATGGTATCTTTAGAAAAAGCCTACGACAAAAACGAGTGGATTGCTATTACCGGTTGGAGCCCGCATTGGATGTTTGCAAAATTTGACCTGAAATACCTTGAGGATCCCAATGGTGCCTATGGTGAGGCGGAAGAGATTCATACGTTGGCCCACAAGGACTTTAGCAGTGAGCAGCCTGAAGTGGCCGCGATGCTCAAGAAGTTTAAAATGAACGACGCACAGATCGGCAGCCTTGAGGCGCTCATCAACGACGGCATGGAGCCGACCGATGCAGCGGTGCAGTGGATTGCCGACAATCAGGAAATCGTCAACACTTGGATTGGCTAATTGCTGCAACGCGTAATTTTCATTGAATATGTTTAAGAGGGGTTGTTCCGACTGGGCGCCCCTGCTCAACTAAACAAACGGCACCGTGTACAAACGGTGCCGTTTGTGGTATAATAGCCGCAAAACGACTATTATACCGTGGTTTATGCGCAACGGCTCGCCGCTGGTGCGGCAACCGCCTATTGATGCGCAATTATACCACTGCGCGCACTGCACTTGTAGTATGGGCAGCTAATATGAAAAATGACCAAAAGAAGAGAGGATCATCAATTTTGAGTGCTGTTGAAACACTTGATTTCCGTTTGCGCAGCATCGCGTCGATGGTGCGCAGCGGTTCACGGTTGGCCGACATCGGTTGTGATCACGGCCATTTAATTTGTGCTTTGATGCGCGACGGCCTAATAACCGGCGGTATTGCATGCGATATCCGAGAAAAACCGTTAAGTAAAGCGCGAAAAGAAATTGAGCAACATGGGTTAGAAAATAAAATTGCCTGCCGCCTTGGCGATGGGCTTTTTCTGTTAAAGCAGGATGAAGTGGACGATATTATCATCGCCGGCATGGGTGGCGAGATGATTGCATCTATTTTAGAGCGTTGTCCATGGGACAGTCTGGAAAATAAGCAGTTTTTACTTCAACCTATGACGAAAGCGCCATTCTTACGCCAGTGGCTTTGCAACAACGGCTATCGGATCTCCTGCGAAAAGGCGAGTGTGGCGGGTGACCATGTCTACACTGTGCTGCAGGTTATATATACCGGCCGGCACTGTAAGCTGAGCGCATATGATCCATACTGCTATGCAGGAGAATTGAGGTACGATCCATCCGAAGAAGCGCGCGCTTATTTGAGGCGCACGGTGTTGTCGCTAGAACGTCAAGCGCGCGGGGTGGCGTCGACAAGTCCCCAAAAGGCTGCACGTTTGCGCAGCTTAATTAACGAAATTGTAACGGCTATAGAAGAGGGGAAGTGAGCCTGTGGCACTCGATGGCATGATGCTTTCATTATTAAAAAATGAACTTTCACAGGTGCTGATCGGCAGCCGAGTGGATAA
Organism: Candidatus Fimivivens sp.; assembly: GCA_047974975.1. Taxonomy (GTDB): domain Bacteria; phylum Bacillota; class Clostridia; order Oscillospirales; family Ruminococcaceae; genus Yanshouia. The sequence goes on along the minus strand of JBKECV010000005.1, from coordinate 18,582 downwards.
GGTTTATCAACCGGTTAAAGAAGAGTTGGTCCTCACTATCCGCGCGCGGCAGGAAAACCGCCGGCTTCTGCTTTGTGCTCATGCAGCGTCAGCACGGGCGCATTTTACTGCCATTTCAGTTGAAAATCCCAAGCAACCGCCGATGTTTTGTATGCTGCTGCGCAAATGGGTTGGGAATGCTAAGCTGATTGCCATTCGGCAGCCGGGTTTTGAGCGGGTACTGTTTTTCGACTTTGAAACAGTTAACGACTTGGGCGATAGGGTTATTGTGACGCTGGCCGCTGAGCTGATGGGGCGTTATTCCAATGTGATTTTAATAGGGGATGACGGCCGCATTATTGATTCGATGAAGCGCATCGGCGTCGATCGTTCGTCTTTGCGTCAAATTTTACCGGGGATGCGCTACGAAAATCCACCGCCACAGCAGCGGGTCGATCTATTAGTAGACGGCGCACAGGCGGTTATAGATGCACTGCAGGCTTCTCCGCGGGATATAGACACGGCAAAGCTCTTGCAAGAGACACTTTCAGGCGCCTCGCCGGTGTTGGCCCGAGAAATTGTACACCGCGCATTGGGCGGAATTTCAGCGAATAAAAATGAACTTTCACAGACGCAATATGCTGCGCTGATGACCGCGTTAAAATCGCTTTGTAATGTGTTGGAATCCGGCACAGTTGAGCCGACCACATTATTGACATCCGACGGTGTGCCGAAAGATTTTTCGTTCATTCCCATTGGACAATATGGAAATCTTATGCAAGTAAAGGACTTTGATAGCATTTCTGTTATGTTGGACGCATTTTATGGTGAGAAAGATGCCGTAGACCGCATGAAACAGAAAATGAGTGATTTTTCGCGCCTGATCACTGCGCGTATTGAACGTATAGAGCGCAAGCTTTCAGCTCAGAAGCAGGAGCAGATTGATTGCAAAAACCGAGAACAGTTACGCCGTTTTGGGGATTTGTTGTCCGCAAATATGTATCAGCTTAACAAAGGGATGAACAGCATTACAGTGCCGGATTATTTTGATGAATCGGGCGGCGATGTGACCATTGCGTTGGATAGCCGCCTGACACCGGCGCAAAACATACAGCGTTACTACAAAGAATACCGTCGGGCGGATACCGCCGAGAAAATGCTCAAAGAACTGATTGAACAGGGAGAACAGGAATTGGCATATCTCGATACGGTTTACGATTTGATGACCCGAGCCCGCAGTGAGGCTGAACTTTCGGCTATTCGTGCAGAGCTCAGTGAGGGTGGTTATTTAAAGGCTGCGCCAACGGGGAAAAAGAAGCGGGAGCAGAAGATACTTCCGCTGCAATATCGTTCGTCTGACGGCCTTTTAATTCTCTCCGGCCGAAACAATCTGCAAAATGAACGATTGACATTAAAAGATAGCCACAAAACCGATATTTGGTTCCATACGCAGAAAATTGCAGGCTCGCATACCGTGGTTGTTACCGAAGGCCGGCAGGTTCCCAACCGCACGTTAACTGAGGCGGCCGTTATTGCCGCAGTTAACTCCAAAGCACGCAATTCAGCGAAGGTACCGGTGGATTATACCGCCATCAAAAATGTTAAAAAGCAACCTGGCGGTAAGCCGGGCATGGTGATTTATGAAGATTTTTCCACCGCCATTGTCGACCCCGATGAGGCACTGGCGCAGTCACTGATGGTGCCTTAGCATATCGGCCGGCAGCGTATGCAATAACGCGGAGTGCAGCTGTCATAATAAAGACTAAAATGGAAGAGGAGATTTCTCATGACCTTAGATCAGCTTGACCTGCTGCTTTCTCAAGTGCAGAAACCTGCGCGCTACACAGCGGGAGAAATGGGCTCTGTGGTCAAAACGTTGACGCCCGATATGCTGCGTTATGCGTTTTGTTTTCCGGATTTATATGAAGTAGGCATGAGCCATCTCGGTATGAAAATATTATACGGCCACGCAAACCGCCGTGACGATATTTGGTGTGAGCGGGTGTTTTCGCCTGATGTCGATATGCAGACGGCCATGGAGGAGATGGGCGTGCCATTGTTTGCGCTTGAAAGCCTTGATCCGGTAAGGGATTTTGATCTCATTGGTTTTACGCTGCAATATGAAATGTGTTATACCGAGGTACTCAATCTTTTGAACTTAGCCGGATTGGCAATCCGCGCCAAGGATAGAACTGATCCGTTCCCGTTGGTTGTGGTGGGAGGACCTTGCGCTTCCAACCCTGAACCGTTGGCAGATTTTATTGATATGGTATCACTCGGTGAGGGCGAAGAAGTTTCGGACGAGCTGTTCAACCTTTGTATACAGGCTAAAAAAGAGGGGTGGAAGAAATCGGAGATCCTGTGCCGTGCCGCGCAGATACCGGGTATCTATGTCCCCTCGCTTTATGATGTGACCTACAGCGAAGACGGCACCATTGGTGCCGTTGCACCCCACGAAAATGCGCCGTCCATGGTGTCTAAACGTGTCATCACCGATCTGGACAGCGTTTATTACCCCGGGAATTTTATTGTGCCATTTTTAGATATTGTTCACGACCGCGCTGTGGTTGAACTTTTTCGTGGATGCAACCGCGGCTGTCGCTTTTGCCAAGCGGGCTTTTTGTACCGGCCCATCCGCGAAAAATCATTTGAAACGGTTGCCAAGGACGCTAAAAATTTGATCGAGTCCACCGGTTATGACGAGATTGGTTTGTCATCCCTTTCCACCAGCGATTACTGCGGGTTGGAGCCGCTACTCGATTCGCTGTTGGACTGGACCGAAGAAAAGCACGTCAATTTGTCACTGCCAAGCCTGCGCATTGACAATTTTTCGGAGTCGCTGATGGAGAAGGTCACGCGGGTGCGCAAATCCGGTTTAACCTTTGCACCGGAAGCAGGTACGCAGCGTCTGCGCGATGTCATCAACAAAAATATCACGGAACAAAATGTGATAGACACCTGTAAAACTGCTTTTTTGGGCGGCTATACGGCGGTGAAACTTTACTTTATGATGGGATTGCCTACCGAAACTTTAGACGATATCAAGGGGATTGCCGACCTCGCTCAAAAGGTGGTCGACCTCTATTACGGTATGCCGGAACGCCCCAAGGGTAAGTCAGTCAGCGTCAACATCAGTGTGGCTTGCTTTGTACCTAAACCCTATACACCATTTGAATTTGAGCCGCAGGATTCAATGGAAGCATTGCGCGAGAAGCAAAAATATTTGCTTTCCTGTGTTCGCTCCCGTAAAATTTCTGTTAGCTATCACGATTCGGCGACCAGTGTGGCGGAAGCGGCGCTTGCGCGTGGTGACCGTAGGCTCTGTCGAGTGGTTGAGGGTGCGTTTTTGCGCGGCAGTCGTCTGGATGGTTGGGACGACCACTTTAAGCCACTGGCTTGGCAGGAGGCGTTTGAAGAAGCGGGTCTCGACCCGGATTTCTATGCCCGTCGTCGTCGCAGCTATGATGAAATATTTCCTTGGGATCATCTCGACTACGGTGTGACCAAGGCGTTCTTTATCGGTGAGCACCAAAAGGCGATACAGGCCACCACAACGCCCAGCTGTTTTGCAGGTTGCAATGGCTGCGGTGCACAACGTTTGACAGGTGGGGTATGCCAATGTATCTAAAAACAGTACGTATCTTTTTTAGCAAGTCGGGACGCGCCATCTATATTTCTCACCTCGACCTTATGCGTGCCATGACCCGTGCGTTTTCACGCAGTGGACTTCCGGTGTGGTATACACAGGGTTTTCATCCACATCTGTACATTACTTTTGCGTTACCGCTTTCACTGGGAACGACTGGACTGTGCGAGTCGATGGATGTGCGTTTACTGGAGGCAGTTTCGGATGAAGACATCGTTTCGCGTTTGAATATCGCGCTGCCCGATGGGGTAAAAGCTGTTTCTGCGGGTGAACCGACTATGGCACCCAAGGAAATTATGTGGGCGGATTATCGCGTGCATCTGCGATGCGTTGTTTCACAGGGGCAGCAGGCATTGCAACGCTTTGCTGCAATGTCGGAAATTCCGACGCAGAAGCGCAGCAAAAAGGGCGTTAAAACGGTGGATATTAAGCCAATGTTCAAAATTCTATCGGTGGAAGCGCAATCGGATGGTTTGATGTTGACGCTGCGTTGCCGAGCCGGCGTTGAAGTGAATTTGAATCCTACATTAGCACTCGACGCGTTAACCGAACAAACTGGATTTAAACCCGACTGGACAACAATTGAGCGCTTTGCAATCTTAAACGAGGCACTGGTGAATTTTTCATAATAATATTGAAAGCGCCCCAGCTGCGTACACCGCTGATGGGGCGCTTTGATTGTATTGATGTAAGGACTACTCGGTTCGATAGAGTTTAATTTTACCGTTTGAATTTAAAAAACGGATGAGAAGCGCAGCGACGGGGGCAGCCAGCATGCCGAGCAACCCAAAGGTGCGCAGTCCGAAAAACATGGCAGTTAATGTGATTACCGGATGCAATCCAAGTGAATCGCCCACCACATTTGGTTCGATAATATTGCGCATGACGGCGATCACGGCATAGAGTGCCAACAAGCCGGCCCCAAGGGGCCCATGTCCATTGATCAACTCAAATATACCCCAAGGAATCAAAATAGCACCTGAGCCCAGCAGCGGCATAACATCCAACAGCGCAACGACGGCGGCAATGGCCCAAAATCGTGGGATACGCAGTGCCCAAAGGCCAATGACAAGTTCACAAAAGGTGATAAACATGATGATGGCGTAGGCGCGCGCTAAGCGCAACAGACAGGAGAGCAAAAAGTTTTTAATATCCAGCATCATCGGGCGCATACGATGGGGGAGCTGCTGCAGTAAAAATAGCGTAACGCGGTCATAATCCATCGCGATGGCAAACGAAGAAATAATCATGAAAACAAAACCGACGATGAACAGAGGCAACCCCTTCAAAAAGTTGGTGAGCATATTGATTAACGAGGTCGAGATATTGGATGCCAAGTCTTCAGTAGCATTGGAAATCAGCGCAAATAACCCTTCCACCGAAATGACTGAAGTGGGTGCCAATTGCTGTAAAAGCCATAGCAATCGGTCGCCCGCCCGCTGTACTTTGGGCAGCAAAGTGTTTGCATAATATAATGGGAAACCGGTTGCTATGTCGGCCAGCTTGCTGATAGCCAGTGCGGCCAACAACCAAAACAGCAGAACAACGGTGGCATAAAACAAAATGCCGATCGCAGCACTTGCAAGTTTTGAACGCGTATGAAAGCGGTTAGCTAGATGCTTAAACAGATAAGCCAGCGCCAAACTAAACAAAAAAGGCCAGAACCATGGAAACAAAAACCGAAGTCCCAAAAAGCAAAGCGTCCCGACCGTTGCACAATAGAGAACCTGAATAATAAAGTCAAGTTTATTTTGCTGTACCATTTGTGCCACCACCTTTTATGATAAATTGTAACATGCAATAGGTTGCCCAACCGAGCCGAAGAATAGCCTATGCGGAAACTTCTGTCTATAAAGGATAAGGAACATGATGTTTACCATCATATTAGCATATTTAATTCGCGACGTATAGATGCATTGACTGTGTAGTGTATAAAAGCTAAATCTATTGTGTAGAAATGTCGCATGATTATTGTGTAAGATAGATATAATAATTTGTTTTAATAGATGGAATGTAGTTAAATATATTATAAAACAAAGATATGAAGAGAAAACAGCTTTATTCTAGATGTAATTTTTAAAAATTCCTTAAAATAGGGTTAAATAGCTTTATACGAGAATAAATGATAATTGCAATAAATAAAAACCGATGTTATATTGTTTTTAATATGAATACAAACGTTTTTCTAGGGTGGAATTAATCGCAAAAATACGGCATTGTCGGCAATTTTTGACTGTGATGTTTGTACCCGGCTGATGTCGGTTTTGAGCAACTGTATTGTATTGAAGAAAGGAGCGCACAAAGCCATGTGGACACCCCCAAAATATTTGGTTGTCGAAACACAAATGCTTCCTGACGTTTTCTCAAAGGTAGTATATGCAAAGCAGCTGCTGGAAAACGGTGAAACGAATAATATTTCTCATGCTGCTAAAATGGCCGGCATTTCACGCAGCGCAATCTATAAATATCGTGATGCAGTTTTTCCTTATGTTCGAGAAATGTCCGGCAAGGTGGTCAATATTTATGTGTTGCTCAGAGATAAACCGGGTATGTTATCAGGTTTAATTGCCGAACTTTACCGCAACGGTGTCAATATTTTGACCATCAATCAAAATATTCCGGTTGATGGTCTTGCTGCAATTTCAGTATCGATCTCGCTGACTGCTACCAGCACTAACGATATGGAGCTGGTAACTGCTCTTAAAAAACTGGAGGGCGTTGTTGAAGCGCGAAAACTGGCCGGTCGATGACAGCACAATGCGCGTAGGGCCATTTTTTTGGCGGGCTTTAGCCCACCTGCATCGTTTATATCAGTACAAGCATTATTGATAAAGCGCATAAAGGCATTCTAGTCGCTATGGCGCTTAAATACCCAACAATAGGAGGCATTAAACTATGAAAATTGCAATCATTGGCTACGGCGTAGTCGGCTCCGGCGTAGCAGAGGTTTTTTATAAAAACCGCAAACGCATTAACCGAAAAGCCGGAATGGATCTGGATATTAAATATATTGTGGACATCAAAGGCTTGGCGGGGACGCCCTATGCGGATAAGAGTGTCACGGATTTTGACGTCGTATTAAACGATCCTGAGGTTGGCATTGTCGTCGAAACAATAGGTGGCTTAAAGCCCGCCTATGATTTTTCTAAACGTAGTTTGCTGGCAGGCAAGCATGTCGTGACCTCAAATAAAGAACTGGTGGCGACCCACGGCGCAGAGTTGTTGTCCATAGCAAAAGAAAAGAATGTCAATTACCTGTTCGAGGCAAGTGTCGGGGGCGGTATTCCGGTGTTACATCCGCTGTATCAGTGCCTTGGCAGCGGTGATATCACCGAGGTGGCGGGCATTTTAAACGGCACCACCAACTTTATCATGACTCGCATGATCGAGGATAATATGTCCTTTGAAGATGCGCTCAAATTGGCTCAGAAAAATGGCTATGCCGAGCAAAATCCCGCTGCCGATGTCGAGGGTAAAGATGCTTGCCGCAAAATTTGTATTCTGGCGTCCCTTGTCTATGGTAAGCATGTCTATCCGGATGAGGTGCATGCCGAAGGGATTACGGATATCACATTGAATGATGTCAGCGCTGCCTCAAAGGCGAATTATGCGATTAAGCTGATCGGTCGCGTGAAAGTGACACAACAGGGACTCATGGCGATGGTATCTCCGGCGTTGGTTTCAAAATCGAGCCAGCTTGGCAACGTGACAGATGTCTTTAATGCTGTTCTTGTGCGCGGCTCAGATCTTGGTGATGTGCTGTTTTATGGGCAGGGCGCCGGTAAAGCGCCCACAGCATCGGCCGTCATCTCCGACATTGTCGATGCGGCCAGAGCAGGCGGAAACATTTCTTCTCTTGGCTGGGAGGATGCTGCGCACGATACGCTTATTGACTACCGCAGCGATGTCACTGCACTGATGTTGCGCGTGGCGACCGAGGATGCAGTTGAAGCGACTGAAATTTTTGGTTGTGCGCAAAAGATTGAAGGTTATTCGTGTGACGGTGAGGCAGCGTTTATCACACCGGCACTTTCGGGGGGGCAGGCCGAAAAATTGATTGATAAGGCCGCTCAAAAAAATGTGCGTATTCTTTCATTGATCCGCGTCTTAGACTATTAAGGGGGAACCGTCTTGATTACTGTAAAGGTTCCGGCAACATCCGCTAATGTCGGCTCGGGGTTCGACTCGCTTGGATTGGCAGTGACACTGTATAATGAGTTGCATCTGGAGGAATATGAAGGGTTGTCCATACGAGCGCTTGACCATGTCGATGTGCCTTGTGATGAAACGAACTTGGTATTTACAACGATGAAATCCTTGTATGAACTGTGTGGCAGGCCGTTTTACGGTGTTCGCCTTGGGCAGATCAACAACATCCCGTTATCTCGCGGGTTGGGTAGCAGCTCGGCCTGTATTATCGGCGGTCTATTGGCGGCCAATCATATGATGAAGTTTCCACTTTCCAAACAGGAGATTATCAATTTGGCTGCGTCGATTGAGGGGCATCCCGATAACACGACGCCGGCCTTGCTCGGCGGCTTTGTGGCCTCTGTGTTTGATGGTGAAAAGGTGCATTTTGTTCGGCAGGAGTTGCATGTGGGCATCAAATTTGCGGCGCTCATTCCCGATACTGAACTTAAAACTTCACTTGCCAGAAGTGTTTTGCCTAAACGCATCAGTCATAAGGATGCGGTATATAACCTCTCTCGTGCTGCGCTTATGAGCGCATCATTGGCGACTGGCAGTTATCACAATCTTGAATGTGCAGCAGGTGATCGGTTGCATCAGGACTATCGACTGCCCATGATTTCAGGTGCAGAACGCGCCATGAAGATGATGCAGGAGGAGGGGGCTTATTGTACCTATATCAGCGGTGCAGGGTCGACGCTGATGGCGATGGTTCCCGGGGAAAAAGAAAAGATGTTTTATTCCAGAATGCGGCCCCGACTGGATTCGGAGGGTTATAAAAACTGGAAGCTACTCATGCTGGATGCGGATAATACCGGTGCAATTTGTGTAGAAAGTATCGCATTGCCTGATGATGCAATATAATATAATGACGGTTGCAGACTATAAATGGGGGGAAAAAAGTTGAATCTCATAGTACAAAAATTTGGTGGCACATCGGTGGCCGACGCTGCGCGCGTTGAGCACGTTGCAGATATCATTACCCGTACCTATGCCGCCGGGAATAACGTTGTTGCGGTTGTTTCTGCGCAGGGTAAGTTTACCGACGTGCTGGTTGATAAGGCTAACGAAATCAACTCCAAGGCCTCGAAGCGTGAGATGGATATGCTGCTCGCAGCGGGAGAACAAATTTCAATCTCATTGCTGGCGATGGCGATTGAAAAGCGCGGTTTGCCGGTCAAATCATATTTGGGATGGCAGGCGGGGTTTATTACCGACGCCAACCACTCCAATGCGCGCATTCTCAACATTAATAAAGATCGCATCGAAAATGACTTATCAAAGCGTACCATCATCATTGTTGCAGGCTTTCAGGGCGTTGATCGATATGATGACCTAACAACGCTGGGACGCGGCGGATCCGATACCAGTGCGGTGGCGTTGGCTGCGGCTTTAAACGCTAAAAAGTGCCAGATTTTTACCGATGTAGAAGGCGTTTATACCGCTGATCCACGTTTGGTAAAAAATGCAGTGAAACTCGAGTCCATCAGTTATGATGAAATGTTGGAACTGGCGTCGCTTGGCGCACAGGTGTTGCACAACCGTTCGGTTGAAATGGCGAAACGGTATAACGTGGATATGGAGGTTCTTTCAAGCTTGGAAGATAAACCGGGTACCATCATCAAGGAGGAAGCCGACGTGGAAAAGATGATTATCAGCGGTGTCGCAAAAGACACAAACATTGCAAGAATTTCAATATTGGAACTAAAAGATCAGCCCGGCATTGCATTTAAGGTATTCTCACTGCTGGCCAAGGAAAAGATCAATGTCGACATTATTTTACAGTCGGTGGGGCGCAGTGGCACCAAGGATATCACTTTTACTGTCGCGAAGGATAACGCCGAGCGTGCAGTTGCGGCGCTAAATGCCAATAAACATCTCATCGGAATTGGCGAGGTGCTGTGCGATACACAAAGTGCCAAGGTATCCATTGTGGGTGCTGGCATGGAATCCAACCCGGGCGTTGCAAGCAAGTTGTTTGATGCGTTGGCACAAGCGAATATCAATATTGATATGGTTTCTACCAGCGAGATTAAAATTTCAGTGTTGATCGCGTTAAAAGAAGCTGATCGCGCGGTCACGATTATACACGATGCATTCTATAACCACTGATTTAACACCATTATTAGCTCCGCTGTGCAAATGATTTGTCGCTGCACAGCGGGGTATTTTAATTATTCAAGGTGTTTGTATTTATAAAATATAAGCGCTACATTCAATTAAAGTGATAAATTTTCATGAAATGGAACAAAAAGCTACTATTTTTCTCAAAGTTATGGTAAAATTCAAAGGAATATGGTTTATAAAATAAATTTATTTTTAATGGAAAAATTCAAGACAAAATTAGCACCTTATTTAAGGGAATATTAAAGTAGTATTCTATGATTGGGTTTGTGTTAGGATATTGCACACTTAGGAGGAGTTACCATGAAACAAATAATAGCATTCATCATAGCGGTAGGGATGCTGGCCTGCACGTTTTCTATGACATCTTTTGCGGTGGATATTAAATATCCGGTAGATGACATATCGGACAATTTTTATGTTCTGGATGATGATAACGATTTGTATCTGGATAATGCCGCCAGTAAAGTAAGTTATGGAAAGACGGCTTATTTTCCGTTGCTGAGCGCAGCGTCCAGTGCGGTTAGTGACAAGCAGGCGGCTTACGACAAAGCACTTGCAGAGTATAACACTGCCCAAAAGTTATATGACGATAATTATAAGCCCGAGTTGGACGCCTACAATCAAAAAAAGACGGAGGCTGATCAGGCGATCACGACGTGGGAAAACTTTGATTATGATACTGAGAAACAAAAAATTGAACAAGAGATTACAACGGCTCAGGGTGCATTGACTGAAGCTGAAGGGAATCGTGATCAAGCGTGGAGAACTTTTAAAGCATCGTCTGATGTTTATGACGCGAAAAACAAGGTATGGGTCGACAGTGGCTCACCGCCAAACGGCCCGCTTAAAGAGGAAAGAGAACAGGCCTTAACGCAGATGGAAACGGACAGAGGGCTATATACAAATCTAAGAGATAATGTGGTGCCACAAAAAGAACAGGCTTTAAGTGTGGCCCGGGGCAAACTAGGCACCTTGGATGATAAAAAAGATGAACTGGAACAGACAAAGAACCGTGCTACCAGTGCGCTGACCACCGCAGAAACCGCGTTAAAAAATGCGACAGGAAAAGGCACTGTCGATTTAGCGATAAAAGCGGTAGGGGATGCCCAGACAGATATGGGCAAAAAGAAGACGGCAAAAGACAATGCGGAGCAAGCGCTTAAAGAAGCGCAGGAATCCAATAAATATAAATACGTTTACGAACAAGCAGCAATCAAAAGTATGCGTGTTACATCGGACTGGGAAGAGGGCCGAAACTATGTTTCGGATGTCGATGTCGTTAAAATGAGAGTGCACAGCACGATCAACGGCGCCACTACCAGCTCAATGAAATATATTTATTGTCTTGCCATCAAGATCAAGCAGGGGAGCAGCACACAAAACCGAGATGTTTTTGGGACCGTAAAGCTTAGAAAAAGTGGTAGTGACGGCTTTGAGTTTTCCACCGATATCAATTTAGAAGTCGGCTATACCTCCGCGTCAAATAGTGATGCTGGTGAAGGTACTATCACCAGTACGCCCACCACTTTCAAGGAAGGTGATGGCTTTGATGCCGAAGAGGATTTCACCTTTTACTTCGAAGATGACAGCAATAGCTACTTTATGGTCGATACCAATAGTCAAGGCAGCATTGTACTGAGTTTTGATACTGAACCCGACGACGATTTGTTTAATGATTATCCCGATGCCAATCTTTGGTTTTATAACGGCAACTATGCGAGTTTTAACCGTGTGGGCGATCTGTTTTTAAGCTTCCCTGAGGACAATGGTTATGTTTACGAGGTCAGCAAAAGCGGGAGGCTCACCCGCATAAACCCCGAATATGACGAATATGAGGAAGCGTACCAGATTCGCACCAGAACGCTGGGACGCTATGTGATTTCAGAAACTCGTCTTAAAACCACCGGCGGTTCGTCAGGCGGTTCAAGCGGTACGGGCACGGGCACGGGTACCGGTAGTGGATCAGGTGGAACGGGCGGAACGGGCGGCGGCACCAGCATTGTTGTGCCATCCATCCCCTCCGTACCCAGCTATCCTTACACACCGCCAACATCCTCCTCCAGCATTGCGCCACCTGTCGCGTCGTCTTCCTCATCCGAGGAATCTCAAGAGGAAGAATCCTCTAGCGAGCCTGAAGAGCTTGAAGACGAGGATGCCATTATCGATGTTGTCATCGACGACCAGGACCCTGAAGGTCCTGAGGAAAAAAGCGGCATTCCCCGTTGGGTATGGGCGCTGATCATTGTCGGGCTTGCAGCTATTCCAGTTGCTATTGGTATTATTTATTACCTGAATAACAGACCGTTGCGCAGAGACTTTTTTGACGAAGAAACAGAAGAGTACGATGACGATGACCTAGACTAAACAGAACTTTTAAAAATGCGCCCTGTTTGTTATACAGTATGACACACTGAACAGCAGATAGGGCGCGTTTATTTTGATTTATGCCATGTTCGATGCTTATTTTCAGTAAAAAAAGAAATATCCGGCGACACCGTACCCTCGCTAAATTTTTCAGTCGAAGTGACCCAGTTTGTAAAAGGAGCAAAATAAATGGCTAATAAAAGCAACTTGATTTTAAAGCAGGTTCAAACTGTTATTGTGGGCAAGGATGAGGTGCTTTCCCGTGTGCTTATGGCAATCTTGTCAGGCGGCCATATTTTGATGGAGGACGTTCCGGGCGTCGGTAAAACCACGTTGGCACTGGCGTTTGCCAAGACACTGGGTATCGACTTTAAGCGTATTCAGTTTACGTCCGACAGCATGCCCTCGGATGTCGTTGGCTTTTCTGTTTATGACAAGTCCGGTGGTGCGTTAAGCTACAAACCCGGTGCGGCGATGACGAATCTGCTATTGGCTGATGAGATTAATCGAACCTCCAGCAAGACGCAGTCGGCATTGTTGGAAGTGATGGAAGAGGGGCAGATCACTGTGGATGGTGTGACCCGCTCGGTTCCTCAGCCGTTCGTCGTTATCGCAACACAAAACCCCGTGGGTACAGCCGGCACACAGATTTTGCCGCATGCTCAGCTTGACCGTTTTATGGTCCGGCTTCAGATGGGTTATCCCGATTTTGCAAGCCAAGTCAATATCCTGCGTGATCGTCAGGTCGAAAACCCGCTGGATGCCGTTTCGCCGGTGATCAGTGCCGCAACACTTGTTGCGATGAAAAAGGAGGTTGCGTCGGTACATATTGCCGATTCGCTCTATGAATACATCACACAGTTGGCGCAGGCTACTCGAAGCCACCCCATGATTCAGTTGGGTCTTTCGCCGCGTGGTGCACTGGCTATCTGTCGTATGGTCAAGGCTTACGCTTACGTTCATGGCCGCGATTTTGTGGTGCCGGATGATATCGCCGAAATTTTCTGCGATATTTGTGCACACCGTATGCTGCTCAGTGCCAAAGCGCGACTAGCCAACTTAGCTGCTACGGATATTTTAAAAGAGATACTAGCATCTGTTGCAAAGCCCGTTTCGGGCAGTTCGTCCGTAATCTCAGGCAGAGGAAGACGCAGATGAATGCAGCAGTTTGGCTTATTTGGCTGGCAGCCATACTCGCCATGGCGGTTTTTGGAACAACGTTTGCGCTGCGTTGGTTGCTGATATTGCTCCCGTTTTGTTTTGCTGCATCGGCTCTTGCAACTTGGTTGGCCTCTAAAAGGTTGACACTCTCGGTTAAGGTTAAGGAGGGTGGCAATAAAAAGCAGGGTGCACGCGGACAATTGCAGGTTATAAATCGTCGTTATTTGCCTGTGATGCAGCTGCGATGCACTCTTTTATTGCGCAATCTGCTCACCGAGGAGGAGACGGAGCAGGCAGTTTCGCTACCGGTGCTGCCAATGTGTCAGCGAGAGGTGACGTTTCGCATAAAATCACAACACTGTGGGCAGGTGGCAGTTACCTTTAAACGCGTAGTCGCTGTCGATTTTTTTGGTGTGACACGCTATCCGCTGAAATTTGAAACTGAAGCCGATACCATTATTATGCCAAACACCTTTCCAATGCGGATTTTGCCAGTGACAGACAGTGCCTGCCCCGAGGAAAACGATGCGTACGAACCGGATCGCAGGGGGGATGATGTCAATGAAGTGCACCAGATTCGTGGCTATGTGCCGGGGGACAGTGTGCGACAAATCCACTGGAAATTGACCGGTAAATTTGATCATCTTATGGTCAAGCAGGCCGGACAGCCTATGAAGCATTCGTTGCTTTTATTTTTGGATCTTTCAACCGGTGGAAAGAGGAAAAGTACGCCGGCCTGCTTTGATACACTGGCAGAAGTGACGGTTTCGCTATCACAAGCATTGCTCGACGCCGGCATTGCGCATTTCATCGGTTGGCGCCAGCTATACGGCGAGTTGGCGCATGTTTCAGTACAAAATGCTGAGGACTTGACAGAAGCATTGCCCGAGATGCTTTGTGCACATAATTTGGGGGCGCTATCGGATGGACAGGGGCAAAATCTGTTTGAGAATTTGAAATTTTCACAAATGATATGGCTCTGTAATCAAGTGCCGTCGTTATATTTTGAGACAAATGCCAATGTGACGGTGCTGTGTTGCACCGAATCAAGCCAAAAGGACAACAAATCAGACGATGATGCGGTTGTCTATTTTACGCCGGCGTCTTATCAGAAAGATCTGGCCAATTTAATTCTCTGAGTGGGGTGACTCTGTTTGAAACGCAATCGCGGCACTGCTTTACAATTGACTCTTTCTCCTGATAAATCGACGACAGGTGCTCATCTCACCGAAACGATCAGCAGCATTGTGCTTGCACTGCTGCTTTATTTTGGCTTGGGCGGATTGGTGGTCAGCCTGTTTAATCTGCCGGTACTCGGCGTGGTGCCGGCGGTGTTGGGCATTTTGATTGTCGTCTTTGCCTTTGCCCTTTGTCACACCACAAAAAGCCGACTGCTCGGGGTGGCCATGCTCATTATCTGTATCATCATCCTGTGGATTTTGGCGGCTAAATATGCTCGAGCCGGTCTGTCTCTGACTATAAACAGCCTTTCGACGGTGGTGGATATTGAATTTTTGAGAATCAACGCACAATATACCGTGGATGTGTCGCCGACGATTTATCTTGCCTGTGGCACACTCTTCCTCACACCACTGGCCGTGCCACTGGCGCTGGCATGTATTTTTATTGTACGTAAATCACTGGGCTGGGTAGGAGTAATCATCCTAGTGCCGTTTGTCGTTGTCGGCATGTTTGAATCAGTGCGCCACACCGGTATTTGGTCGGCATTGCTTTTTGTCGGCGTGGCACTTTTGCTATGCCGCTGCCTTGCTGCTACACAAGGTGCTAAAAACAGCGCAAGTGTTATGCTCTCGATGGGCGCGGTGCTGTTAGCCGCATGCTTGATCGGTTCGGGTATTGTCTTGCTGGCTCCCGGCAACATTCCGGCAAAAACGGCATATTTACTGGAAAGAAATCAGCTTAATATTTTGATGAATATTCATCGTATGCGCTATGAAACGGATACCTATACAGTTCTCCCTGAAGGGGATTTTGCCAGTATTACTGCGCCGACGTTTAGCTATGAAAAGGTTTTAAAGCTGGTAATCAGCGCGCCGGAATCCATTTATCTGCGCGGTTATATCGGAGAGGTATATACCAACTTTGGATGGACATCAATCGACAAAAAGGTGATGAATACCTATACCGGCTTGTTTTATCAGCTGCATAAAAATAATTTCTATCCACAGACGCAGTTGGCAAATTTGGCTGACATACTGGACGACACGTTGTCCCAAGATGACGCCCTGACCTTTAAAGTTGAGAATACTGCCGCGTGTCGTGGCTATATCTATGCGCCCTATGAGGTATTAAAGGCGGACGATATGCTGTTGCCCGCAGATAATCTATTGGAATCGCGGTTAATCAGCGATGGATTTTTAGGCACAGCCGACTATCAGCTAACGGTGCTGCCCAATCAGGTTAAACGATTTCAAACACTGGCTGAGATGCTGGCACAACAAAGCAGCAATCCATCGGAGGCATTGCGTCACTATCTGGAGCAGGAGAGCCGGTACCGAAATTTTGTGTATGAACAATACACGTCGATGCCACCGGAAGATAGTGCACTGCTAACTGCCTACATCGGTGAACCGGGGATCGCCGGGCAGACGCACGTGGCCTATGAGGATGCCAAGAACAATATCTTAGCAATGATGGCCAAGCAATTGGAATATTCCGATAAAAATGCGGCTTTTAGTGGTGATGGAAGCTATATACGCCATATCATGCGTAAAAATCAGAGCGCGTCCACAGTGGGGTATGCCAGCGTTGCTGTTATGATGCTGCGGCATTACGGTATACCGGCACGATATGTCGAGGGCTATATTATAACCCCCGACGATGCTGAGGCGGTGGGCGACGATTCAAATGTCGATATCTTGGACTATAATGCGCACGCATGGGCGGAATATTATCACGATGGCGTGGGATGGATTCCCTTTGAGGCAAATCCCAACTATCTCGGTGTGATGGAGGGCATTACCGCCCCACCATCCGCAGGGCAGAGCAACCAAGGCGGCGCGCAGCCGGAGCCGGAGGACATTCCCCCCGAGCATGATCGCCACCGCGATGAGGATGCCGGATTTCTTGATAAGTTCCTTAACGTTCTGCGCCTGCTACTTCCGCTGTTGCTGACGCTGGCGGCACTGGTCGGATTGATTGGCGCATGGCTGTATTATCGCCTTAAAACCATCGACAAGCGCAAAAAAGCATGGGAAGAAAGCGAAAATAATGCGGCGGTTTGCAGTATGATGGCTTATATTCTGGTGTTACTTGGGGCGATAGGCTTGAAAGAACTGACCCATTCACCCAGGATATTGGCTTCCCAAGTAGCCGAGCAATTGGGAGAGACGATTGGCGACGAATATGAGCGTGCTGTCGACATATTTTTGCAAGCGGCGTTCAGTCATCATACGGTGTCTCAATCGGATCGTGAGGCGGTTTATGCGCTGTTACAGCACATTATTGTTTGGTTGGAGCAATCGCAATCGCGTCAAAATCGGTTGATCATGCGGTATGTGAAATGTTTGTATTAAGGCTTGCGACGCGTTTGGCGTGACGCGGCAGTCTGTCATTGCAAGAAAAGGGAGCGGAAAAGATGAGCAAAATAAAGTTCGATGCACAGAGCATGGATGTGGAACAAGGTGAACGAGAAAAGTTGCAAGCGCTGTTCCCGCAGTGCTTTTCGGAGGGAAAGCTGGACATCGACAAGCTGCTCAACCTGTGTGGGGAATATATAGACGAGGACTTTGAAAAATACAAGTTTGAGTGGTCGGGCAAGGCGGCATGCCATCGCATCGCAGGCAAACGCTCCACCGGAACGCTGCGCCCCGGCAAAGCGGACAGTGTGAATTGGGATACCACCAAGAACCTGTACATAGAGGGGGATAATCTGGAGGTGCTCAAGCTTCTCCAGACCGCCTATTTCCGCAAGGTGAAGATGATCTATATCGATCCGCCCTACAACACCGGCAACGATTTTGTGTATGAGGACGACTTTAAGGATCCCATTTTGCGCTACAAGGAAGTGACCCGGCAGACGACAAAAAGCAACCCCGAAACGATGGGACGCTACCATACCAACTGGCTGAATATGATGTACCCCCGTCTGCGGCTGGCGGCCAACCTCCTGCGGGATGACGGGGTGATATTTATCAGTATTGATGATAATGAGGTACACAATCTCCGTAAATTGTGCGATGAGGTGTTTGGGGAGGAGCATTTTGAAGGGCATATTCATTGGCGAAGACGACACAATCAGCCTAACGATAAAACTAAAATGATTGGATTGGTATCTGAACATATTATCGTATATGCAAAAAACAGTGAAATACTAAGAGCTTCTGGTGTAGGAAAAATAGACTTAACTGGAGATTTTTCAAATCCGGATAACGATCCTCGTGGCGACTGGGCATCTAAGCCATGGAAAGTCGGCTCAGACCAATCAGGAAGTAAGTATACTATTGTTGCTCCCAATGGGAATATCCTAGAAAGTGAATGGATGGGTGAAGAAAGTACTTATCAAGAGTTATTATCTGATAAACGCATATTTTTCCCCCGTGGCGGAGATGGAATGCCGCGAAAAAAGTACTATCACTTTGAACGAGAAGAAGAGGGGCAATGTGCTACTAACTGGTGGGATCATTCCCAGTTTGGCCATAATCAAGGCGCAAATGATTGTATGACGGAATTATTTGGCGTTAAAAATGTATTCAGCAACCCAAAACCTGTTGAGTTATTGCGGGGACTGGTACAGATATCCAATGCCGGTGAAGAAGATATTATTCTTGATTTTTTCTCGGGTTCTGCCACAACTGCCAATGCAGTTATGCGGTTAAATGTTGAAGATGGAAAAAACAGAAAATTTATTCTTGTTCAGTTGCCTGAAAATCTGCAAGAAAATTATAAGGTGGCCTCTGGAAAAACAAAAACACAATTAGAAGTTGCAATCAACTTTTTAAACTCAATAAACAAGCCGCTTCACTTGTCTGAAATCGGCAAAGAGCGCATTCGTCGAGCAGGCAGAAAGCTGTTGAAGGCAGACGATCAAATTCAGCAGAGCAATGCAGAAAAGGCGCCGCCGGACATCGGTTTCCGCTGTTTCAAACTGGATACCT
>JBKECV010000004.1:0-48795 GCA_047974975.1 Candidatus Fimivivens sp. | reverse complement strand
ATCATGCATACCTTTGAGCGGTTTTTCTCGCCCGGCGGAATTAACGAGGTGACCGACCGCATTGCTGAGGTTATTTTGAGCACCGTTATGCAGTATGGTTCGGTGTGCATCCAGGAACCTGAAAACTATGAAGCGCGTTCGGAAGTCATGTGGGCCGGTAGCCTTTCGCATAACCAGCTAACCGGACTTGGCCGTGTAACCGACTGGGCTACCCATCAGCTTGAACATGAGCTCGGCGGCATGTTCGATGTGGCGCACGGCGCAGGTTTGGCCGCTATGTGGGGGTCGTGGGCACGTTATGTTTACAAACAGGATGTGATGCGCTTTGCCCGTTATGGGGTCAATGTTTTAGGATTGCGCCTCAACTATGAGAATCCGGAAGAAACTGTTCTGGCAGCCATTGCAAAAACAGAGGATTATTTTAGGTCGATCGGTATGCCGATAACGATCCCTGAGCTGATGGGGCGTGCGTTGACCGCAGACGAGATACAAGACCTTTCGGCTAAGTGCACGAATTTTGGTGTGCGTACAATCGGTGGATTTGTCAAGCTCGGCGAAGAAGATATTCTCAGTATCTACCGCGCAGCCAACAGGGCATAAAACCGATTGCGGCCATTGTTTAAGAAGTGGCCTCTCCATAAGAATAAAAGACCGCCCGCGCTGTCGTGTATGCAACAGCGCGGGCGGTGTTATTTAACAGTGGTTTTTTCGATAGGCCAGATAGCTTTCTAAAATCAACACAGCGGCAACAGCATCGATAACCGCCTTGCGCTTTTTACCGCGCACATCGGTTTTATTCAGTATGCCGATAGCCGAAACGGTCGTGCTGCGCTCATCCCACAGTGTGACCGGTAAACCGCTTTGCTCACGTAGGATATCGGCTAGCTGATGCGCCAGTTCGCTGCGAGGACCGGCTGAGCCGTTCATGTTTAGCGGGTTGCCGATCACAATTTCCGCAGCCTGTCGTTCGGTGGCATGTGCCAAAATTTTGGCGACCAGTCGTTCGCGGTTATATTCGGTGATCACCGCCACAGGTGAAGCAAGCATCTCGCCTTTATCACAAATGGCCAGACCTGTGCGTGCATCGCCATAATCAACAGCCAGAATAATCATGGGTTATCCCCCTTTTTTGTGCTACGGTTCGGTTAGTATATCTCGGTATCGGTGTAATAATGCTCAAGAATTTCAACGTAATTAAAACCCTCCAGCGCCATATAATGTGCGCCGTATTGGCTCATACCCACCCCGTGGCCGTAGCCGTAAACAGTGAATTCAAATCGTTCTTTTGAGGTGTTATATTTAACATCAAAGCAATGTGAGCGCAGCGCAAAAGACAATAAATTTTCACGTATGCTGCGTCCTGTGATGCGCTTAGTGCCATATGCGCCGCCCTGCGAGCGGGTTTCTCCGCCAATTTCGACTGTGCCGACATAGCCGCCTGGAGCATCGCGTTCAACACGGATCCAATCCTCCGGGTCGCCGTCGAGTTCAATGCCATACATGTTCTTCACCTTTGCAGCGAAATCCTCCTGGGAGATGTTGTAGCTGCTTTTATAAGAGGGCGCTTTGCGGTCATAAGTGCTTTTTACCGACACGAGATAAGGCAATGCGCCGCCCCAAACAGCCTGCGAACTGGTGGTATAACCGCCGCTGGTGGAGTGGTAAACGGTATTGGCGTACTGCCCGTTGTAATAAACGCCCACGCCCAAAACTGCGTTGACTGCATCCTCCACCGCCGTGGAGACGTTGCTGTTTAGCAATACGGAGGGGGCGCTTCCGGTGGCATTGTGATATTTGATCATCGAATAAGTGGCGACCACATGCGCTTTTAGCGCCTCGGGCGCAAGGTTGCCGCCCGTTTCGTTTTGAAGCACTTGGCAGACAAGATCATATGCATTCATGCGCCGAACACGGCCGCCGGAGGTGTAAGAAAGGTTCTCGTTAAAAACATCATCGTCTGCCGATGGCGTATCGTCTGAACCGCGAGGGGGATCTTCATCTTCCTCCTCCACGTTGTCATCCTCGCCCGTGTAAATGTACACCGGGCCATCTTCTTCTTCTGATGATGATGGCGGCTCCGGTGTGGATGAAGAAGAGGCTTCAGGCGCCGCAGAAGATACTGGAGGTGCAGACGATGAAACGGGTGGGACCGATGATTCGGGCGCCAATGAGGAGACTTCAGGCGTCGATGATGAAACGGGTGAGGCCGACGATGATTCGGGTATGGATGACGATACTGGGGGCGCAGACGAAGAGGCGGTCGACAACGACGATGATGCTTCAACTTGAGATGGCTCAGGCGCAGATGATGTGCTCAGACGCCAGGACGGGGCTGTCCGGATCGGGCCCAAAACGGGAAGGCGCGCAGAAGTAGCGCCCGAAGCGGTGGTCTGTTTTGTGGGGGCGGCATTTTTCCATGTGCCCATCAGTGCTGCTGCGGCGCCGGACAGCGCCATGATTGCCAGTACACAGGCGATGGAGAGGCACCCGACAACAGCTTGCTTGCGCACATTTTTGCTTTGTCTGTGCGTCCGGCGCGGCGGTACCGGCGTCTTTTGTCTTTTGATTTGCGACAATGTTGCGGATTCTTTTGCGATTGACAAAATAGCTTCAGGCTTGGATTCAGACGATTGTGCCCGGGCGGCAACGTCGCGTGTTTCGTCGGGCAAACTACAAAGGGCAGTCAATAGTGCTTTTAACCGAGAAAGATGTGCAACGTCTTGATGGTCATCAAGCAACAGCAGGGTGTGCGTGTTGTGCATGCAAAGGCAGGCGGGGAATAATCCGTCGCCTGCAAAAGAGCGGGCGCCCTGAGGCAGATTGCAACAACTCATAAAATCGGCAAAATTCAGATGCCGCTCTCGACAGCGCTTTTCGATATAGTTGGCCGCCGCCTTAGCGTGAACGAGTGGGCGCCCCAGCGCGTCTGCGGCAGCCTCGCGGGCAAAGCCATTCTGCGAAATACTGCCGATTACCAGCACCAATTCGGCGTCGGAAAGCGCTGTGGTGATGGCTTGCGCCAAGTTGTATCGGTCGTTTTGGCAGCTGATCACCTGTGCGTTTAGTTGCATGGCTGCCAGCATTTCGTCTATGTTGCTGCGCATTTCGCAGCAGCTATCGTTTGGCTCAATTATTGTCAGCCGCATGTGCCCCTCCCACTTTTATATTTTAAGCAGACAGACTAAAGAGTCAGATCGGTTGCTTCATCTATCCAGACAGCTTCTGTGCCGGTCACCGCCGCTTGTATCAAACGCGCGCGATCCAACCCGTTTTCAGCTTCGATGACCCGAGCCAGCTGAGGGCGGGTGCGAGGGTGGCGTGGGGTGAAGACAGTGCAGCAATCCTCGTAGGGGAGAATAGATGTCTCGAAAGTATCAATTTTGCGCGCAATCGTCACAATCTCTTCTTTGTCCATGCCGATAACGGGGCGAAACACCGGCAGTGTAGCGGATTGGTCGGTGCAGGCGAGGGCCTGCATCGTTTGGCTCGCTACCTGACCCAAACTTTCGCCGGTTATCAATGCGCCGCACCCGTATTTTTCACCCAATTGTGAGGCCATTTCCATCATCAGGCGGCGCATGACAATGGTGAAATATTCCTCAGGACATTTTTCACCAATCTCCTGCTGAAGTGCAGTGAAAGGGACAACCAACAGGCGCACTCGACCGGTATAGGCCGACATCTTTTGGCAGAGCATTTTAACTTTCAACAATGCGCGTTCGCTGGTATAGGGCGGACTTGCAAAATGGACCGCGATAATCTCTAACCCTCGTTTGGCCATCATGTAGCCGGCAACTGGGGAGTCTATGCCGCCCGAGAGCAACAGGGCCGCTTTGCCGGCACTGCCGATGGGCATGCCGCCGGCACCCGTTTGTTGCCCTGCGTGCAGGTAGGCTGCGCGGTCGCGCACCTCGGCCCAGACAACCAGATCGGGGTTGTGCACATCGACCTGCAGATGGGGGTGACGCGTCAACAGATGGTGACCCAGTTCGGTGCAAATTTTGGGCGATGTCATCGAAAAGGTCTTGTCCGAGCGCCTGGCGTTGACCTTAAAAGTTTTAACCGTGGCTAGCGCATCGTCGAGATAATCCGCACCGGCGCATATCGCGTCAAAATTTTTTTCGACCACGACGCTGCGGCTGATGGCAGCGATGCCAAAAACACGCGAAAGACGCAGATAAGCCTCGTCCATATCGATGTCATCGGTCGTCGGTGTGACAGTGATGGTGGATTGGGCCTTGGAAACGGTAAAAGCGCCGACAGGGGCAAGCCTGCGGCGGATGTTTTTCATCAAAATGCTTTCAAACGTGGCGCGGTTGGTGCCCTTGAGCGCGAGCTCACCATATTTAAGTAAAACAATTTCTTTCATGGATGTTCCTCTTTCTTTGTCGAACTTTAGGCTTGCCGCAACGATTGCATGGCAAGCCGAAGGGTATCGCAAAAGCGTGCAGCTTGCTGCGGCGTGTTGGTCGCGCATAGGCTGATGCGCAATGCCGCGTTAATTTCGCGCGCATTTTTTCCCATGGCTGCCAATACATGGCTTTTTGCACCCTTTGAACAGGCTGAACCGCTCGATACATAAATGCCATGTGAAGCGAGAAAATGCAGTAGCGTTTCGGAACGGTAACCGAGGGCTGAACAGTTCAATAAAAAGGGCGAACAATTTTCGCTTGGCGAATTGATGCATACATTCGACAGGGCGGACAGGCCTTCGATCAATGCGTCCTTGGTTTGTTGTGATTTGCTGCGGTTGTTGTCCAGTTGATCTGCGGCATTTTGGGCCGCCAGCCCCAGTGCTGCAATCATGGGTACGCTCTCGGTACCCGGGCGTAGACCACGTTGTTGGCTTCCGCCATAAAGCAGCGGCGTTAAGCGAACCTTGTCAGCAACATAGAGTGCGCCCACGCCCTTAGGCGCATGGATTTTATGCCCGCTGAGTGTCAGCATATCCACACCCAGCGCCGAAACTGAGAAAGGGATTTTGCCAAACGCCTGCACGGCATCGGTGTGAAGCAACGCATTGGGGGATTTAAGACGCAGTTTTTTGGCCACTTGAGTTATTGGTTGGACAGTACCCACTTCGTTGTTGACCAACATCATCGAAACAAGGATGGTTTCGTCATTACAGGCGTCGATTAGCTTTTCAGCGTCGATGTGACCGTCTGATTCAGGTTGAATTTCAATCATCTCAAAGCCGCGCCGAGCAAGTTCCCGAGCCGTGGCCAGTACCGAGGAATGCTCAATCGACGTTATGACGATGCGGTTACCGCGCCGCTTTTTGGCATCTGCGCCCCCAAACAGCGCTAAGTTGTTCGCCTCCGTCCCACCGGAGGTAAAGAGCACTTGTCCACATTTAGCGCCGAGTGCCGCCAGCAGCTGCTTTTGTGCACGCGTCATCAACAGTTGGGCCTGTACGCCACGGGTATGCAGTGATGATGGATTGCCATAGTCCTCACGCATCACCTGTGCCATCAGGGATATCACGTCTTCATTTACCTGCGTGGTTGCCGCATTATCAAAATAAATTTCGTTCATGGCCATGTGCCCCTTACAAACAGTTTAGAGATCCATAATTTTATTATTATACCTTGAAAATGGCCTTTTTTCAACCGCTGGATATATTTGACTGCTGGGTGTGTTCATACAAACGAGCAAAGGTGTGGCAATAAGCTGTTTTCAATAGCAAAACATTGTTAATCTTTTAGTGTTCAATTTGAGTACCCGGTAATGTTAGATGTGAGACTGTTTGCATCAACATCTCCCTTAAAATTAGAAAAATAGCAGTCTATATTTTGAGTTTGATAAACGGTATATAAAAGCAGCGCATAGCAAAAGATCTATTTTTCATCGAAGGTTCCTTGCGTCAGAGGGTGAACGGACTCATGCACCATTTTGATTTCAAGTTGCATTTACGCCCCTCCTCGTAAAAAAATCGAGAACCGCTTTTTGGCGATTCTCGATAGGTAATCGTTTTAAAACTATAAGTGTTCGATTATATAAATAAATTCCCCTCATTATATCGTCATTTTAAGCGTAAAAAAGGCGCGTTTTTCACCAAGAGGAAAATGTGCCTTTGAGTGGTCTTGTAATTGAGGAACAATAATGACTCAGAATATCAGCAGTATGACCACAGCCGACTTGATCAACAGCCTGACCACCAGCGCGGAGGACGCCCGGAGCGGGACAGAGCCGGAGACACCCATCGGGAAATACGGCAAGATGGCGATGGCATACATGGAGAAAACCAACCCCAACCGCCTGAACTTTCTCACGATGGAGAACCGGCACCGGGAGATCTTCCGGGAGGTGGACGAACGGGCATGGCAGCGGATGGAGAAGGTCACGGCGCAGCTACAGAGGCAGCGCCCCCGCCCGAGCGGGCAGCTACATGGAGCTGGTGCAGTACGACAACCAAATCCGCAGCGCCGCCGAAAGCCACTCCAGAACCCGTACCGGAGCCGAAAGCGAGCGCCATCCCTGCGCATCATTCTCCCGCGTATGTGATGGGGGATGCCGTTTTGTTGGAGGACAGCAAGGAGTTTGTGGTAAACCGTATTGGAGATTATGCTATTCGTTTTCGGCCTGTAGTGCCATAAAACCCACAATTACACCCCACCCGGAGGGCAATTCGCCTCTCCAGGTGTCGCTATATAGAGCATTTTGGCGGCTCCATTTTGTGGGCTGTCGTTCCCCGCCATCTTTTCTGAAATTCCGAACCCTCAAGTGTCCAATGAATTTTAGAAAAGAGGAAAGGTAATGAAGTTAATCAATACGGAAGAACGTGGTAATTTGGTGATCTTAACCTATATGGACGAACAGGGAGATAAATTCAAGGAAATTCTTTCTGCATCGCTGTAGAGAGCGATATGCGATTCTCGCAAACGCTCAAACCGTCAGCTCATTAACGCCCATCGCCGCGATGAACGGCATCACCTTTGTGAGTACATAGACGGTGTTTCCGATGGCGACACCATCAATTTTATTCCGGATGAGATCGGTGACATTGTGGTGGAAGCAGATACCCTGCGGTATATCTTTCAGGCGCTGGAGCAACTATCGGATATCCGTTTGGGGCGCATGGTGTACCATTTGACAAGGAAGCGTGAAAAAATGGAGCAAAACACATCGGTGCAATCAGAGTTTACCATAGGTACAACAACCTATCGAGTGACTTCGCGTTTCTATGAACAGGGAAAAGAAAAAGAGGATTTTTCCACTATGCGAAATCATTATTGGCATATTCATTAAAATTGACCGCCGAACAAGTTATCGCCGATCACTGTATGGAACAAGCTACACAGTCAGCCTTGGATAGCTGTATGAAAAATATCGGTTCAGAGGTGGCTATAAAAAAGCCGCAATATTCTGATGGATTTAAAAAACAGTTGAAAGAAATAAAGGCTGCGCAAATGCACAATAAACCGCTCTCTTTAAAGAGAGTAGGGATAGCGATTATTGCGGCTATTCTCAGCTTTGCAATGACAATTACAGTAAACGCAGAGCTTCGGGAAAAATTTATCAGCTGGCTTGTGGAGACATTTCCTTTGTTTAGTCAATTCACATCTGTCGGCGAAGTACAACCTAATCGGTCTGATTTTGAGCGGCTAAGAAATATGAAACTAAATTATATCCCGAAAGGATTTACGTATATAAGCTTATTCGAGGCAGAACCGATGCTAGTGTACAATTATGAGGACTCAAGCGGAAAATCTCTATCTATTAACGCCAGTCTATCGACCGGTTCTCCCATTTTAGCTGATACAGAGGATACGCAGGTTAACGAGATCATTTTCAATGGCCAGCTTGCTTACTGGTGGGAAAAAGACGGTTTGTGCTATTTTATTTGGCAACAAGACGGATTCGAATTAAATATCGTTGGACAAATTAGCCATGAAGAGACAATGAAAATTGCTAAAAATATACAAATATAGTTTTTAGTTAAAAAAGTGTGTCACATTTTTCCTCCTTGTACGTTATATAGGTGAAAGACCTTAATAACGACAAGGAGGATTTTCTATGAATCGCAAAATAGCAGGTATTTTATTGTCTTTAGTGATGGCTACTACAATGATGCCACTTTCGGCAATGGCTGCACAACAGTCGGAACCAAACAGTGTTGGCAGTGGCGGAATCATAACGCCTTTCTGGACAAACACTGCGCTGGCAAGGGCTAATATTTCCTCATCCAATAGAACCTTAAAACCAAGCGCCTACATAAAAGCCAAAAGCTCGTCCACCGATATTGAAGGAACTTTATATCTTGAAGAAAAATCAGGCGGCAGTTGGGAAGAGGTTGATTCATGGGATATCAGCGGAACCGGGACTCTCACTGTGGCAAAGTCCTATATGGGTTCAGCCGGAACAACTTACAGAGCCAGAGCAGAAGTAAGTGTTGGCGGCGAGTATGTGGAGTGTGTTTCGGCATCATGTGAGGCTTGATTGATTTTAAAAAAACTTAAATCGAGTCCCCAAGAAATAGAGAAAGAAGGTGATTCCAATGGGCTTATAAACATTCGTGTAATGGATTCGGTAAGTACACCTTTAACGCATTACTGGATACCATTATATACCATATGGCAGCAATGTTGCCATTATGCTGTTCATCACATACTCAGCGTGTAGATATCAACTCTACATTCATACGCTATGATTGAAAAAATAAGGGAGGACTAAACATGAACACAAATCGTAAAATTACTCAATTGGCCAAAAGACAAGCCCTCTGTTGGCAATTTTAATGATGATTACCATGTGTGCGATGCCCACTTTCGCTCTTGAAGATTCTCCGTCGGAAAGTGGTATCAATATTGTCGGACAACAGAGCAGTGATACAAGTTCTATCGAAAACCATTCAGTGACTACAGATGTATCAAATATTGATGCAAATGAAGCACTTGTGCGAGAATTCGTACAGAGCACTGGAGATTGGGATAAGTGGGTATCTTTTTATACGTCTTCTGCTAGACAGATGTACGAAGATTTTATATCAAATGGGAAGAATGTTTCCAACAATGTGGGGATTCTTACCGCAACAGCAGCAGATGTTGTAAGCATTGAGCAAATTGACAATATGTATGCTCCCAGATTCTTCGAACTTGCTGACTTTTATGAATCTGAAGATAATTATGAAACATATCTTGTTGGCATGGATATGAAGGTGAAAGAGGATACAGAGTATTTTTACAATGGAATTAACTATAAGCTAGTTGTTCTTGTCAACAATGGAGGAGATTGGGAAATCGGAGGGCAATCTGGCGCTCCGGTAGAAGTTATGGTAAAATCCGAAGGTGCCGGTATTAATGAAGCACTTGAGAAATATCGCAAACGTGTGCAAGGAGACGCTACTATTACCCCCTTTGGCGTTGGCTATGGCTTGCTTACACCCGGTTCTACACCTACCTCCATCAAGGTGTATTATGATGGCACTGTCTATACTCCGACTTTTTCTACTTTTGTGAAGAACGCCACTACCAATGAAATTGGTAATATGGGGTATGACGCGGAGGCTGTAAAGGCCAATGTTCTCGCCGTCAAGATGTGTGGCTGGTGGTGCAAAGTCGCACAATATCGGGACAGCTATGGTGCAGACATCATGTACGGCGATGTCGCTTACAAACCCAATACTACAATTGCCCAATCCGTAACAAATGCGTATAACTCTGTTGGTTCTATGCGTTGCGTAAGCAGTTCCGGAACAGGTAGCAAACTCTTTTATACGGCCTATTTTGCTGGTGACTATGATGATGATGGTGAGGAGTCTGGTGAATTGCGCCAGAACGGCTCCGATTACCTTGCAACTGAATTAGGTTACGATTATAAAGAAATTCTTCACTACTACTATGACAACTCTGACTACAACAACCCCAATGTAGGCACTGTAAGAATTTACTAATTTGGTCGCTCGGCGGCAAAATAGTTAAGTAATACAGTATAAACGCTTATGACTCTTGCCAAATGAGTTCATAAGCGTTTATACTGACTTTGTTTATGATTTTAAGAAAGGAATATCTCACAATGAAGAAATTGAATTCAGTTTTTATATGTATAACATTAATATGTGCTGTTATAGCGTTTAATGGATGTAATCTTGCCTCAAATGGAAGTTCTTTGGAGCAAAATAGCAGCATTTCGATGCCAGTGAATGAGAGTAGCCAACTTGCCAATCCGAACAACGAGAAGGATGAAAAGTCTTCAACAATCTCCTTGGTGTTTCCGAATGGTGCTCCACAAATAAATGAGAATAATGCAGCAATTTTTGAAACTGCGCCCTTTGAAGTGACCTTTTCTTTGCCCGATGGCTGGACGTTAGGAGGGCAGGAAAATACCGATGCGTTTAATTTGATGGCAGTATTTTCTAAAACTGAAATAGTTAATCAAGAAGGGGCTGTTGTGGGAGCAATTGGGTTTAATATCTATGAGCAGTATGAAGGTGCAGAAGATGACCCAAAGGCAATTTACAACCAAATTGCACTTGGAAATGACTATAAATTCAATGTACGCGATGAGTATAATATAGTGAATGAAAATCCCACCGGCAATACTGCGATGACAAAGGTTGAATATGCTGCCTCAATAAATGAGGGAAGCGATAAAACAAACATCGGTATTGTCTCTTACAATCGAGATAAGCATGTTTATATTGCCATAGAGCTATTAAGCGATATAGTAAATACAGAGCAAGCCGAATTTATTGCCAAGTCAATAGGCTTAGCGGAAAGTTGAATTCCTCAACTACCCAATTAATGCATCTCCTATTCTGTCTCAGTACTATGCTTTGCTTTGTCTTCCGCGGATTTTTCTAAATCATCGCTTTCTTCTGAATCATCCATAGATTCATATGTACCGACACTGAGGTTTTGAAATCTCGTTATTTGTTCAATCATTTGACTTGTACGCAACAGTGATGCAACAGCGGGCATTTGAGTTAAGGAGTTCATCTGCGCAGTCACTTCCAAGGATTTCACAATTGCCGGTTGTTGGAGATAAGAATGCGTATTCTTATCTGCGCTAATAACAGATGGTGAAGGCATTGCTTTTGAAGCTAATTCAATGGATTTTATAACTGACGATTCCGGAAGGTGAGCCTGTGCCATAGCTATACTTTCCATCACTGGTGCTGGTGGAAAAAGATTTTGCAGTTGCATAGCCGACTGAATAATCGATTGGGATGGAAGGGTACCTAATACCGATGATAATTCAGTCAATCCTTGCAAAAGGGCAGTCAATCAATCTGCCCCACAAGGTTGTAGAGAATGGTGATTTCTTGCCGTTCTACGCCATCCACCACGGTCTTTTGCCCGACTACAATCTTCTCCACCAGTTTGATGAGCAGTTCTCGGTCGAGCGTTTCGATGCCCATTGAATTTTGGATAAGTGAAACCCACTCACGGATGTCTGACTCGACTTCCTGTGAGTGGGTTAATTGTTCGGCAAGCTGTGCCGCCAGTATTGACTTTTCTTCCTGCTCTTTTTTGTACTTATCCATCATGTCTAAGACCATCTCACGAGGGATATCGCCCAGCACCATTTCCTCATATAGCTTGGCGATGAGCCTTTCCAGTTCAGACAATCTGTGCCGAAGGGTCTGCAATTTCTTATTCATGGATTTCTGCTCCGAGGTGTTGTCTGCTTGCTTTTTACTCTTGATTTCAGCGATTACTGCATCTTCATTCAAGGTTATAAGTCTTGCCTTTTCTCGAATGTCACCAAGGATTAAGTCAGAGAATATACTTTCCAGTGTCCTGTGAGGACTGCATATTGCCTTGCCACCCTGTGAGTATCCGTTGCAGATATAGGCATGGTGGTTGTTCTTGTGACCGTCCTTTCGGGTATTGCTATCCCTTGTAATTTTCATACCTCTGCCACAATCACCGCATCTCAGCAGACCGGAGAACAGGCTGATTTCGCCATCCTTGTTGCTTTTTCCAACGGTGCCACGGTTGCCAAGCTTGCAAGCTGTTTCCCATAGTTCCATGGAGATAATCGGTTCGTGCGTACCCTCAGCTCGCACCCATTCCTCCTGTGGGCGATTGACTTGGGTCTTGTTTTTGTAGGAAATTGTGCCCTTTCGCATCTGCACAATGTTACCGATATAGGATTCATTTTTAAGGATTTCTCTTATCACAACATCGCTCCAAGCCTTGAGCCCTTTCTTTGGATTGGGTTTGCCGATGCTGTTGTAGTAGTATTCACGAGGTGGAATAAGCTGTTCCTCATTCAGCTTTGTGGCTATGGTTCGGTAGCCCATGCCCGTGGCTCTCATCTCAAAAATTCTGCGAACAATGGGTGCTGCATACTCATCAATCAGCAGTGGCGGTTGCCTATCCTCGTTTTTAATGTAGCCATAGGGAGCATAGGCTCCCATAAAAAATCCGTTCTTTGCTCGTGCTATTTTTGCCGATTTTACCTTTTTGCTTTGGTCACGACTATACCACTCGTTGACCAAATTTTTGAAAGGCATCAGCTCATTCTCCTTTTCGAGGGTATCGATACCATCGTTGATTGCGATAAATCTGCACCCCAGTGTGGGAAACAGGTAGTCGGTGTACTCTCCGATTTGGATGTAGTTTCTGCCGAAGCGTGAGAGGTCTTTTACCACCACACAGTTAATTCTGCCATTACGCACATCGTCAATCATTCGCTGGAACTGAGGGCGGTCGAAGTTCGTTCCAGTCAGCCCGTCATCAATATAGCTGTCAACCAGTGTCCAACCCCTTTTGGTGATATAGTCGGTGACGATTGTTCTTTGATTTTCAATGCTTAAACTCTCGCCATTTCGCTCATCATCACGAGATAGTCTGAGGTACGCTCCTACTTGATAGGTCATTTCTTAAAATCCTCCATTCCGTTGATTGCCAAGGTTATCCTTGACTATAGCTACACACATTACCATAAACTTTTTCAAATAGCTATCACCAATAGCACTAACTATTTGAGGTGGCAAGTGCCTTATTGACCACCCAATCTCGCAATATTTCTTCCAAGGTCTGATGCCCCTTGAAAACGGTATTTACTTCATAGATGGTCTTGCCGATTTGTACCTCTCGCTGTTCTGTGTGTGGCTGACGATTTGTATCATTGATATTTTCTCTCATAGGCTATCCTTTCTGTTTACATTTTCATTTCAAAATCATATCCACTGTGGTCATCCTGCTTTTGACCAACACCCTTTTTATGCTCCCTGACCGCAGGTCTTGTGGTGCTATCCCTTACAGGAACAGGCTGGCTAAGAGATTCCACAGACCGACCAAGGCTGACAATATCACTCCCAAGGGTAGCAAGCTGATTAGTATCCAAAGCAAAACTGTCCATTCGATTTGAGGCAATCTCAGCTTGGGGAGAGAAAAGGAACGCTCTTTCTTGCTCCCAGCCTGTGACAAGGTCTGCTGTATCTGCGACAGGCTCTTGCTCAATTGCTCCAGCTCCGTCCTCGGTGGCAAGCTGTTCAGCTGTGATTTGAGGCTGAGGGTCTGCTGGTGCAAGGCTTTCAGCTGGCTCTGCAAATCCTCTATCCCATCCCAAATCACGGTTTGGTTGTGAAACAGATTGTCCAGTTTCTCCTGCGTCAGAGGATAGGGATTGGGCATCGGCTCTTGGAGTGGCTGTGATTTGTTCCGCTGTTTGAGTTCCTCCAGCGACAATTTCCTGTCTGATTCGTAGCTCAAGTTCCATCCTCTCCTTTAAATATTTTGATTCGTACAGGCGGTCATCTCGGCATTTCATGCCTTTGGGAGTGGTGTAGGTAATGCTTTTTCGGGTGTCTGTCCACTTGACACCATAGCCCTCAAACTCCATAAGCTCGATAAATTGCTCCTTGCTGACAGCGTATTTCATGCACTCATCGATGGTATTCACCAGTCGCATTTTCCAACTTTCCCCCTTAGCTGCTGCGTGGTATTCGGCAACACCCATGGACTTGGTTCGCTCGTGCTTTGGTTTTGGCTTGCAAATCTCGAAGCCATATTCCATGCACAGCCTGTCATTGAGCTGTCGTATCGGCTCTATCTCAGGGGTGCTGATGTGAAATTTTCTGCCACTATCTATAGCAACTGAGTTGATAATAAAGTGAGAATGTATGTGGTCACGGTCGGTGTGGGTGCAGATTAACACCTCGTAATCCTTGAAATGCTCGGCAAGCTTGACCGCCATTTCGTGTGCAATCTTAGGCGGAACATCTTCACCCTTGGGGAAGGACTGTACCATGTGGTAGTACATTCTTCCGCTGTCCTTGCCGTGGTACAGCTTGGTATTGATAAATTGATGGTAGACCGTTTGGGGAGAACAGTTCAGCCCAGACACCAAACGCTCTCCCTCGAACAAGGTCTTTTCGGTTTTCATAGCATAGTTCATCACCGCAGACATACTGGCTCGTGACTGCTTTTTCTTGAACTTTGCAAAGCTGACAATGGCTATGCCGACCACCTCCTACGCTCCAAAATCTCTTGTAGGCTCTGATTGATTTGAGTAAAACACTCCATTGTTTCCGTTAAATTTACGACTTGCACTCTGCCCATATTGGCAATAGTGGTAAGCTGATTGAGGTTTCTGCCCACGGCTTTCAGCTCCTTGAGCACCTCTGCAAGGTCTGTAATAACTACAATTTCCTTGCCGAGACAGGTGGCGGTAACATAGTCGGTGAGGGTCTTATTTGCCCTCTTTGCTTTGAGGTGGATTTTCTCTAAATCCTCGGGTGTTATCCTTAGGTTCAGTCTTGCGTTTTTCATGGTATTTCCTCGCTTTCTTGTGAGATGAGGTTCGCTCCAAAGGGGTGCGGGTACACCCGCCCAGCTGCATCGGCGTGTAGCCGAATGCGATGCTGGCTCTCTCCGAGGAGAGAAAGGGTCAGCGGTAATCTCTGCGGTTACAGGTATAACTGGCAGAGAAGAAAAATTGCACCCTATGGTGTACTTGAGATTGCTCGGCTGTGGGTGCGTTTTGGGGCGCAAAACCACGGCATGAATGCCGTGTACGAGGCTTTGAGATGGGTGGATAGGGTAACTATGCCACCTCGCCCATTCAATCGCCACACAGGGGCGACAGTGCGGTCAAAATCCCCCATGTGCATCGGCATTATAGCAGTTCATCTCTAAGGGGTGGGGTACTATGCCTACCACGACTTGATGTTCCAAATCCCCTTTGCCAGTGGGGATGATAACGGCTATTATCATCAGAGAAACAAGAGGGCAAGGGGGCAGTGTCCTTAGAACCTTACCCTCTTACCCCCTTGGACTTTTAGAGGAAAGAATGCAACAATGCAAAGTCTTTAAGGACTTACACCCTTGCACTCTTGATTTGGAAGAGACGAGTACCATTTGTCCCCCTTTCTAAAGGACTTTACACCAATATTTTGTTTCGCTATCTTCAGTGTCCGATTGGAAATATCCAGCTCTTTTGCTTGGTTGATAATCTCCTCGGAGAGCATTTCACTATCAGAAAGCAAATCCTTTAACAGTTTTTCAGCCTGTGCAGTTTTGCTGAGCAGAGAGCCATTCCCACACAGCAATTCATCCACTGTGGTTTCGCAATAGCCTTTCCACGCAAACCCTGTATTGGGACTGAGTTCAAAAGCAATTGACTTTCCCTCGGAAGCAAGGTTGCTTTTATCGTGAGCAACAATTCTCATTGTCGGTTCATCTTTTACTCTGCCGACAACTAAAACACTTCGCACTGCTGCACGAATGTCGATTGAGCCTAACCCTCTGTAAGCAGATTTTGCACCACCCATTTTATTCATGTGACCAATGAGAATAACAGCACAGCCTGTACGTTCTGCAAGGAGTGCAAGCCGTTTCATGATAGGTCTGATTTCATTGGCTCGGTGCATATCCACATCACCGCCGAGGTAGGCTTGGATAGGGTCGAGGACAATTACCTTGGCACCTGTCGTAGTAATGGCTTGCTCCAGTCGCTCATCGGAGAGGGTCAGCTCCACCTCGTTTTCATCAATGACTAACACTCGCTCGCAGTCAGCACCAACAGACAAAAGACGAGGCTTGATAGTATCTGCAAGTCCATCCTCGGCGGTTTGGTAAATCACATTGATTGGCTCTGCACCATGTTCTTCTTCGGGCAGTGGCTCGCCCTTGGTGAGTAGTGCAATGAGAGCAAGCACAAAGGTGGTCTTTCCCTCGCCGGGGTCACCTTGGACAACGGTGATTTTGCCATAGGGGATGTAGGGATACCACACCCACTGGATTTCCTCCACCTCCACCTGGCTCATTTGAATGAGCTTCAATTCTTTTTTCAATCTGCATCATCCTTTCGGTTTTTGATTTTGTGTTTTGTCGTTCTACCTAAAGACAGTTCCTGACCGAGGTTCTCTCCGCCGTTGTCGTTGCTCGCTCTGTGGAGGTCGTGGCAACCGTATCATTCGTTAGACGATCATGAAATTTTCAAGGTACGGTTGAGGGTTAATAGATGCCCTCACTTTTTAAAGGAAATTTAGCTCGTGGTTATGCACCAAAAATAAAACTTCCTCAATGTGTAGGCACTGAGAACGGCATTTTGTCAACCTTGTTTACAAAAAACAACTCTACTTTTCATGCCGAAAAAATGAGGTGTCTACAAAAAAAGATTTTTATCCCCTCATCTATTTCCACGTCGACTTGCTGTCCCTACAAACAATTCAAGAAAATATTTTTACTCCCTCACTGTGTAGGCATTGGGAAGGCAGTTTTTATGCCATGTAGAAGAAATTTCCTCTCTACTGCGAAGGCGGTGAGAAAGCGATTTTTATAAGTGTGTGGTGAAAATTTCTTCTCGCTTAGAGGTTGATTTTGAAGGCTATAAACGCAAAAAAGCACCGACCTATCGTGAGATAAGTCAGTGCCTTGAGCCTTACTATTAAGTTCAGAGCATAAAAAAACGAACAGTTAACCGGTAATTGGTTTTAACTGTCCGTCCTCTTTTTCAAATATTTCGATTATGATTTTAGCTCCTGTACGGAAGCCGTCTGTAAATCGTTCCTCGCCACTGATGTAGTTTAGCTCGCCTTGTGCTGTTATGAAATCCTCCAATAACTTTTTCTGTTCTTCATCAAGCTGTGACCTAAGCTTTTCCTCTATATCACTTAGTTGGCACATCGTTTTTTGGTAGGCACTGCCCTGCACAATAGATTTAGCCACTGGATTGATGTTGCCGTGGTACAGCTCGCTCAGTATTTTTTCTTTCTGCATTGATTGTCCACCTCCTTTAGCACAACACAATACCATAAAAGAAAGAGAATAGCTATACTGTACGAAACTAAATAACAAGTTGAATGAGTTGCTTAACCATGGTAAAATATGTAGTAAATAATGAATATTTAAATCTTATTACAGCATGGGGGTGACAGTTTGTTCATCATAATTTTAGGGACACTAAATAATTCTGAAAGAGATTTAGTGAATCAAATTTTTAAAGATTATAATGTTAAGCTTTTCAACATTTCGCTCAAAATTTTGCGTTCTCATTCTGATGCAGAAGAGGCGATCGCAAGTGCTTTTCTAAAAATTATTGACCATATAGAAAAAATATCTAAACTGCCATGTCCCCAAATTGTGCCTTACTGCGTTGTAATAGTAAAGAACGAATCCACCAATATTTTAAGATACAAGAAGAAAACAATTAGCTTTGAGGATATGGACTACATAGATAATGATGACTTTGTAGATGCTGGTGAGTATTTATATGAAAATTGGGATAAAACACAACTTTGCAAGGTTATTTTACAGCTTTCTGATGAGGAAAGATATTTTATTCGTCTGCGATTTGCAAATGAAATGGGATATAAGGAAATAGCTAATATAATTGGTATAAGTGAAGAAACAGCAAAAAAACGTGGTCAGCGTATTCTTAAAAAATTACGTATTCTATATGAAGCGGGTGAATAAAATGTCCAACATGTTTAATAGTATTATACAAGAAGCTTGCTGTGCTTCATTACAAACTGAGTATGAAAGTTTAGAAAAGCTTGATTTTAACGCTTATAAAACTAAGACTTTATCACAAAATGATATTCAGGTGTTATCACGAAAAATTTCTACTCTACCCACGGAATACTTAAATATTATTTTTTTTCGTTATTGCTTTCAATTCTCATCATCTGATACAAGCGATATATTGGAAATAGATAATGTGGTGGGTATGCTACGATATATTAAGAAAATGCTATCCAGATTTATGAACTTAGATGAACTAATAATTGATGAGTCTTCAATGAAACAAGCTAGTCTTATAGCTTTGCAACAATATACCTCAGTAAATGAAACTGAAATGATGGGCAGAATTCATTATTCCACTGAATTTAGAAACAAACTTAAAATGATTAAATCATCTCAAAGTATTTCAAAGGTTATTACATTAATTATAAAAAGGGTAGCTGTTTTCATTTTGGTATGTGCAATAAGTTTTTCCACGGCACTTGTAGCAAGTGCAGAACTACGAGAAATCTTCTTTAATTGGGTTGTTAATACATTCCCTAAGTTTAGTGTTTTTGTGCCACAAAATTCAGATTTATCTTCTCAGCAGATAGATGTAACTTTAAATAATTTTATAATAGACTATCTACCAGAGAATTTTATATTGACAGATAAGACTGAAATGATGAGTATGATAATTTATCATTACCTTGATTCAAATGATAGAACTTTGTCCATTACATTTGCGAATGATGTGCGTTTCTACAAAGATACTGAAGATGCTATTATCAATGAAATACCATTTAATGATAATACTGCTATATGGTGGGAAAGAGATTCTATTACTCATTTTATATGGATACAAGATGATACCCAGTGCAATATTACGACTGAGCTTCCCATTGATGAAGTTATCAAAATAGCTGAAAATATAAAAAAATAAAATATTTTTTAAATGTTGTCCCTTTTTCCCTCCTTGTGCGTTATATAGGTGAGAGACCTAATAACGACAAGGAGGATTTTTTATGCAAGTTAAAAAGATTGGAACAAAAATAGCGGTGCTCTTGATATTGATTGGCGCAATGTCTACGCAGGTATTTGCATTTGAAAAAACACCACAGCAAGCACAGGATAGCTTATGGGATAATGGTATCGTTACGCCTTATTGGACTAATATCACTGACATTTTCCCAGCAATATCATCGTCAGGGCAAACTCTATATCCAGAAGCATACATTGAGGCAAAGAGTTCTTCCGCCAAAATTACAGGCACAATGTATTTAGAAAAATATTCTTCTGGAAGGTGGACAAGAGTTGCCTCGTGGAGCATTAGTGGAACTGGATATGCATCTATTTCAAAAAGCCATACCGGCACAGCAGGAACTGAATACCGAACAAGGGTAGTTGTTACCGTTGGATCAGAAAGTGCAGAAGCTATTTCTGGTAGTTGTAGCATTTAAAAATATTATAGTAGAAAGACGGTGATGCCAATGTGGTAATATCAAATAGGAGAAGCTCCATATTCTATGTAGTTGTAAAATTGAAAAGAGAAAGAAATGAAAAATACTGTAAAAAGGTCTATAATTTCTCTTGTTGCTATACTTATGACTTGCTGTTTGAGCATAACTGCATTTGCTGCAACAATACCCAAAGCGAATGGACAGAACAAAAATAATTGGTGCTGGGCGACTGCGGCAAAAATGGTCGCAGAAAAAAATGGTGGTGCTGCTCTATCTTCTACGGCACAAGTGCTTACAAACACTGGTGGTCTTCACTCCTACGGCGGCGTTGCATATTATGGAGTCAATGACTCCGGAAAATATACAGCTAACGGAGCTCAACGCTCCATCGTCGTACATATTAAAGGTAATGACAATGATGCGGGTGGCAACGATACCAACAAACAAGATGCACTTCAGTATGCTTCCAGCAATACAATGTCCGTCGGTACTTTTGGAAACTACGGAACCCCTCTTTCTTCTACACAAATAAATAACATCAAGACTGACCTTAATGGAGGCAAGTATGTAATTGGGAATATGGTCGCCGGCGGTGCAGGTCATTCTGTGGCAATCTATTCCTATCGGTCATCCGATGATAAATACCGTATTGTTGATCCATGGGATACGACCGATTATTATTATTCTTCTAACTCCATTTTTTCTACAGCTGGATTTCCCATCTTTGGTAGTTACGGAAGAATCGACTGGATTCAGTATTGTCGATAACTTAAATTTGAATAGGAGGTTATTGTTGTGAAAAAATTGCTTCAAATTATTTGCGTTTCGCTTCTATGTACAACACTTCTTGCTCAACCAGTGTTCGCATCGGAAATAAGCGACATGAAAAACACCCAGTCAATTTATGCTTCAAATTCAGAAGAAGTTAACCAAGCCATTGTCGAAGATCGAAGTAATCTAAGCAAAACCCTTACCGACCTCGAAGTATCCATCAAGGCTGATTCTATCATGCCAGTCTATGGGACAAGCCTTTATGATTTCGCACAGACTGGGGCGTTGGATATCAAGCCGTTGGAGTTTGAAAGTGGTCAACTGTACACTTCAGAAGTCACTGATACAAAAGGTGGGTTTGCTGGTATTGCTATGTTTACTGTTGATGGGAGCGCACCCGATATTCATATGTATGCTCCCATAACCGCCAAAGCATCTTCGGTAGACTTTAAAGCAAATTCTAATCGTGTCAATGCACTGCTCGCCAAAAATAATTTTGATACGAATAGTTTTGATGCAAAGCTCGTCTTTGTGGATGGATTGGGTTATGTTTACTATTTAAATAATGGCACTGATGAAGTACTTATTGCAGCTGGACTCAAGGGAACCAACGGCAATATTTTCACCGAGGAGAACAGTGGCATCGTTGCAATTGACGACAATTTAAGAAAGTTGGCAAACATCGAACTTGATGCATACTTGGAACGTCTTGATTATCTTGCATCTTTGCCTGAGGGTGAAAACCCCATTACAGGTGGCAACATTCCTGCCTTTGTGGTCGATAATGCTGCTTATATGGAAAAGAATATGAAGCCAACTTCTCTTGTTGTTATTTCAATGACTATACTTGTAGCACTTATTTCCGGCAGTATTTTTTTAACAAAACGAATAAGTGCTAAATAGCCCCAGCATTTTTTCTGGAACACTACACATATACTCCCATAGTCATTCATAGACTATGGGAGTATAATACCCAATTCTAAGTTGCTTATATTGTAGTAGTCTTTATCATTATGAGATGCTACAATTAAATAGATTATGAGGTGAATAAGATGAAATCAAAATATATATTTTCAATACTACTTAGCGGACTTCTCATATTATCCTTAACCTCTTGCGGTTCAGAATCCAATGTCGGTATATCAGGTAGCTCATCTGTGCCGCCTTCTCAATCTTCCACACCACCATCTTCTACCACACCAGTTTCTCCAAGTTCGGAGCTAACCCCAAATGTGCCAGAGTCCGCAGTACAGTCCGGTAAGGTTTTAGCACTCGGTGCCCCAGAGATTTCTGGTTTCCCATCTGAGATTAGTGTCGGAACGCAAAAGGAACTCGATAAGTGGACAGATTTAATCAAATCTGGAAATATAACCAGTATTGCCGTGAATAATATGAACGACTCTGAATCTGAGCTGTCCACTGAAACAGCACGCTCTATCCTCAAAATATTGATAGATGCTGACTTAAAACTCTATGACAGATTAGGAAACCCCATGACAGGTGGCGCAATCCATATCTTGGCTTATGACTCGTCGGGAATGATGCTGTTTCACTCAGTTTATAATGGAGAATGGTTCTCGGTAGCTTATAAAGACGAAAATACTGCATATGTTTTTAACGGAGAAGGTGGCTCACTGGATAGCTTATCTGATTATGTCTCATAGTATGTTTTTTAAACTTCAATATCTTTATACATTTAGATATAATTACTCTTTTCAAGGCAGTGTTACTGTGTTGCTGAAAATTTACAATTCAATTCTGGTTTCGATAGTAAACTCTTAATCTGTTTGTTTACAGTCTTAAATTTATTTTGTTTTCTTAAACTTCCTTATTAAGCCATGCCTTTTTCATGAGTTGTTTTGGCCCTGACCAAATCTAATCTTTACAACTACGAAAACAGAGGTAACCTCGCCGTCATTGGCTTGGTTGCCCTCTTTCTATTTTGACCGTCCTTATGCGAGTATCTGCCAAGCATTGATTGGTGCATGCCAGCAAAATGGTTCTGCATACCTAAGGCTTCAGAAACTGCGGATTGTTGAAACAAATTGCCATATTCTGCAAGCGATCTACTAAAAATTTCAAGTGCAGGAGAAAGTGTTTTCCCTATATCCATAGCATGTTTAATAGCAAAGGTGCAGGTATCTGCCATGCCTCGGACAGCTTCTTCCAATTGTTCTGTATCATATTCACGAACCGAAACATCTTGGATAGCTGTCTCCAACTGTGGCAATATTTCAGTCAGAATTACCTTGCAAGCAGTATAATCATCCTTATGTAGACACTTTGCATGAGCAACTTTATTTCGATAAATCCGAATATTATCAAGTTTTTCCTGTAAATTAGGAACGTTAACTTCTTCATCAAAATAACGTTCCCAAACGGATATTGGTCGCAATTTTCGTATAAGCGCTATTGCGTCCTCTTGAGATAACTCTTTTAATTTCTCATTTGCAAATTCTTCTGTGCGCAGCTCAGCCGCTGGCATGCCACTCCGAGGGATAAACAAGTAATTTTCCAGCTCTTTTATATCCATTTCATAAAGAGCTTCTTCAATCATTTTTTGGTTTCTCAGAGGTTCTGATTTAATTTGAAGCCTTGCTTTAATATTATTTTGTTGCTCTTCGGTTACGGTTTTATTCAACCATAGTGCGCCGAATGAACGAGTTAACAACTTAAAGATTAAGTTTCTAATCTGGCGTTCGAACTCATTTAAGAGGGGATAAAGTCTGTCACAATAGTACTTTGAAAGTCCATCGTAAGAAACAATAATATCATAATTTTTCTTTTCATCATGGCTGAAAATTTTATGATGAACGGTATCCAAAACCTCGGCAACACGAGATTTTCTTTTCCCATCCAGTTCAATGACCAGATATTGCATCTCAGCATTAATATCGGCATTTTCACACTCATGCTCAATATAGCGATAAGAAACAGAATATTCTTTCGATTTATACTTAAGATTTATGGATTCCTGAGAAACGCTATCAAAAACTTTCCTTAGCACTACATGCAACGGAGGATTGGTTGTTGAAATATTGTCCACAATTTTAGTCGAAGCATTTTCTTTTCTAATAAACACATATTCTATTCTCATTCCAACACCTCCTCTTTCGATAATAATTTAATTATATCACGCAAAGATAAAAAAAGCAGCAGCGAAATGTTTTCATTGCATCTCACTGCTACTTTCATATTATAGGGCTTTACAGATAATAAACTCTCAACCGATTTGTCCAAAAGCTTTGAATTTGCTTGTTTTTCTGCAACTTCCCTATGATGCCCACCCTTTTGGTGTCCAGCTTTTTTAATTCTTTCATAAAGGAGTATTTTATTTGAAAAAGAA
The DNA here is from genome assembly GCA_047974975.1 of Candidatus Fimivivens sp. GTDB lineage: Bacteria > Bacillota > Clostridia > Oscillospirales > Ruminococcaceae > Yanshouia. Next base: position 25,321 of record JBKECV010000004.1, on the reverse strand, counting down.
ATTGAGTGTATTTCTACTAATTTTATGTGTCGTTCTTGCAGGCTGCAACAGCAAAAACACATGGCATAACACAACCGTGAACTTCCCGTCCCCGGATGATGCAAACGCGATAATTGGTCTAACTCTTAATATACGTCCGAATGTTGAATTGGCCACAGCGAAAGACGACAAAGAACCACAGCGCGAAACCCTTATCTATCGTGACAATAGTATAGTTGGCAATATTGTATGTGATAGCGTTGAAATATTCTCAGATCAGAATTCGAACGATGAAATTTATAAAAGAATGATCAATAGCGAAAACACGGATTGGAGTTTAATTGAAGAAGAACACCAAAAGAAGGGTATAACAGTTTCAACGTTAAAGAATGCAAATTCCGATATTGGAGTATTGGTATATAGTCAAGAACTGGATATATATGTTGGCATTAAAATATTAGAAGATGCCTTCGCATCGGAAGAAGTAGACATGTTGATAGGAAGCATATCCCTTGACCAGCTTGATTTATAGTAAACCGGGGGAAACAGAGAAATAGAATGCCCTCCTACTATAATAAAATAAAGGGGATGCTTATGAATATCAAATTTCTCGTTTTCATTCTACTGTTATCTTTAATATTGACCGCTTGTGCAAAAACTAGCACAAGCACTAACGAAGATTCATTATCAAGTTCTCAGAGTGAACTCATGCATTCAACTTCATCAAATTCCAGTTCTATACCAAATAGCAGTGAAGTAGAGCCTTTGGCACCTTCCGAAAACAAAAACGAATCAGATGGGCCCCAAAATGCTGCGTCGAAATCATCCTCATCATCAACACCCACACAGTCATCAGCAACCGAAAGCGTACCAGTCAGCTCCATTTCAGTTACAATCACATGCGACAATCCGAATGGTGAGCACTCTTAAAAAACATTCACTGATAAAGATACTGTTGATGCAATTATAGGATATTTCTCAGAACTTTCAGAGAGTTCCATCGAGATGACACCTAAAACCGGCGGAGAGGTGTTTACGGTTTCTATAAGCGATAATGGAAAAACGTCCTTGTATCGATTTAATTCTCCTCAAAGAGATGGAACATTATATTGTAAGAATATATCATTAACCGACTGGGTCACAATGACAGGATGGCTGATCATATCGGATGCTGGCGCATATGACTATGTCGCTGGTTTATTCCTCAATTAATGTAAGCAAATAAAAATACCCCTGAAACATGGGGTCTATTTTTATAAAAACCCTATGCTTACAGCATTTCCAGTTGATTATGCAACAGATTTGTCTTCTTCCCCCGCCGAAAGCGGGGGAAGCGAACCCGCCTCTACGACCCCTACTTTTGGTGCAGTGCGACCATTACTAAGATTCTCACATCTCTCGAGTACATAGGCGACCTGATTAACTTCAAAATTTATTCCAAGTCGTTTAAAACAAAAAACGGCTGGGAAATCCGGAAGAAAATCAGGTTGTTTTTGAAAATCATCATCCCGCAATTATTGATAAATCAGTATGGGAACAGGTGCAGCGTTCGCGAGTCAAGACCAACCGGAGGCCACACAAGACACAGCCTGGAAATATGTTTGCCGGGTTACTGCACTGTGCGGATTGCGGGAGCAGGCTGCACTATAACGTGAACCATCCAAGCGCACATATTGGCTTTTTCAACTGCGCTACTTATCGTACCCATAGGGGAAACTGCAAGCAATCTCACTACATCTGCGTGGATGCGTTGGAGAAGATTGTGTTATTAGACCTGAGCCGCATGCCCCATTTTGTCGAGAAGTACGAAGAAGAATGCGTCAAGCTGCTGATCGACAAGGCATTGCGGGATATGCAAAGTGAAAACAGGAAGCGGGAACAGGAATTGACCGCAGCGATTTCACGCAATCAGGAAATCGACACGCTATTCGACCGGATGTATGAGGATAACGCAAGCGGCAAGCTCAGTGACGAGCGGTTCATGCAAATGTCAAAGCGATATGATAAACAGCGTAAGTTAAAGCTACAGATTTCAAAATTGCAGAAGGAAGTCAAAAAGGAATGCCGCCATTCGGTGGATGCGGATGGCTTTCTGGCAATCGTCCGCAAGTACACGAACCTTCAAGAATTGAATCTGGTTATTGTGAACGAACTGATTGAAAAGATTGTGGTTCATCAAGCGGAGAAGATCGGCAAGGAACGTGTGCAGAAGGTGGAGATTTTTTATAACTTCATCGGGATTTTGGAGCTGCCTGACATGGCCGACATTCCGAAGCCGTGCTTAGACTTAGATATCAGGCAGGGCGTAACTGTGAAATACGCCACAGGCAAGGCCAGCTAATGAAAAACAGCTGCGAAAAGGAAAATGGAGCAGCCAAATGGCTACTCCAATTCTTATGGCTACCGAGTATCGTTATCAATACCCGACATGGTGCGGGCGACAGGACTTGAACCTGCACGGGGTAACCACTAGAGCCTAAATCTAGCGCGTCTGCCAATTCCGCCACGCCCGCATCTGTAAAACCATATAAACAGCGCCATCCTCGCCTATTAAGAATAAGCAAAACAGCTTGTCATACGAAAAACATTATACCACAATTTTTGCACAAACGGAAGAGGGAAAATTATTTTACTTAAATTATACATGATGCACCCTAAAAGATTGACGATTCATCCATGATGATTCTTTCGTTGCCGCTAATTATTTTTTCGCTGTTTTTTGTGCATACGATCAGCGCCCAGCAGAACACCAGCCTTACCGGTTGGATAGGTCAGGCCGCCCTGTAGCCAAACAGCAAACGGTTCACGCATGGGTGCATCGGCTGAAAGTTCAATTGAAGCGCCTAACGTAAATGCCCCCGCCGCCATAATCACCTGGCTGTCATAACCGGGCATATCCCACGGCTCAGGTGCAGCCATTGAGTCGATTGGCGAGCCGGATTGGATACCCTCGCAGAATGCGACCAGTGCCTCAGGCGTTTTAAGCGCCAATGCTTGAATGATGTCGTGGCGCGGTTCATTGGCTCTTGGGAAAGTTTCAAAACCCATTTCTTCAAAAAGTGCTGCCGCAAACACGGCCGTTTTGAGTGCAGCGGCAACAGTGGAGGGAGCCATAAATAAGCCCATATACATGCCCCGGAGCGTATCGAGTGTACAACCAACCTCCCGCCCGGTGCCCGGCGTTGTCAGGCGGCAGGCGCAGCGTTCGATTACATCGTGTCGGCCTGCGAGGTAGCCGCCGGTTGCAGCGATGCCGCCGCCGGGATTCTTGATCAGGGAGCCGACTATTAAATCGGCATCAACAGCAACTGGTTCAATTTGCTCAACAAATTCTCCGTAGCAATTGTCCACCATGACAATGACGTTGGCATTGGCTTGTTTGACCGCTTTAATCGCTTCGCCTATTTCGGATACAGATAGGGACGGACGCAAGCTGTACCCGCGCGAGCGCTGTATGTAGACGACTTTCGCGTCATCAACCGCCTCAATAGCTGCTTGAATATCAATTTTTCCGTCAAGAAGTTCCACTTGTTCATAATGCACGCCAAAATCGCGCAACGAGCCTTCATCGCGGCCATTGTCACGAATGCCAATGACCTCTTCGAGCGTATCGTAGGGTTTGCCGGTCAAGGAAAGCATTCGATCGCCCGGGCGCAGCAACCCGAATAGACCCACTGTCAATGCATGGGTACCCGAAACAAAAGTGTGACGCACCAACGCATCTTCGGCACCGACTGCCTGCGCAAAAACGCGATCGAGCGCATCGCGGCCAATATCACCATAGCCATAACCGGTGGTGCCACAAAGGTGTGCGGCCGAAATGCCATTGTCAATAAAGGCTTTGAGCACTTTCATGCCGTTAAACTGCTCAATCTCTTCAATGGCGGAAAAAGCGGGCGCGGCCTTTATTTCAGCGCGTCGAGCGCATTCTAAAATTTCAGGATCGATTGCAAAAACCGGTTGTGTCATTTAGGCTTTCCTCTTTTCTGCGATGGTAAGAAGCTGTGGCAACACTGTAAACCGCGCTTGGCGGTAGAAATCCACTAAGGATTTGGACTGAGCTACTGTAAAAATATCGGTGTTATCAAGTGTGTCATGTGCTAAAACAGCGCGCAACAGCGTTAGTCCCAACCCCTGCCCGCGTTTTTCCGGCAGTACGGCCACCGATGAAAGATAAGCGCTGTGCTGCCCGCGTGCTGTAATGCAAGCGACGGCAGCATCGCCGTGTATAAAAGTTTTGGCTCGGCCGACATTGCGTCGGCGCGTCATGTCCGAGAGCCAAGACAAATAATCAACCTCACGCGCAAACGCAGCGTCACTTTGGCACAACAGTGAAAAGCAACGCTGCAGGGAACCGTTGGGTTCAATGTTGGCCGATGTGGGTGCGGCATGACCGACACAATGCAGCACCGTATAGCAGCTGCTTGTCCAGCCAGCGGACTGCGCGTGTGCGGTAATGCCGTTGCTTAGCCATTCAATTCGATTGATGCCCATCATATCCGCAAAGGCAAAAAGTGCGTCAAAATCCACATCATCGAGTATCAGCAACGCACTGCCAAAGCGGCAGAGAATGCCGCCGGTGTCGCTCGTAAACCAGTCCAATGCGTTTGGCAGTGCACTATAACAGGCCTGTAATGTTTGCATGCGGCAACTGATCAGTGATTCCGGCTCTTTGCGCAGCGGCGCGTTTTGGCAAAATGCAATCACATCCGCGCCAATGGGTCGATGATCGCCAAAAGCAACTGCCTTGCCGCCGCGACATCCTGCATCGCAGCGACACTTGAGGCGCTGTGCAGGTAACGACAGGGAACTGAAAGTGCCATGGTTTTGGCACCGGCGCCTGCACGAGAGACGACGCGCGCCTCATTGGCGCCAAAAATGCCCTCCTTGGTTTGAATTTCGATGCCGCGCTCCTTGGCCACGTTAAAGGCCAGCGCATACAGCGCACGGTCGTAGAGGGTGCCTCTGTCGGCAAAAGAGACCACCGGACCTTTTTTTAGCGCACAGACGACTTTGTCGGCAGGCGCGCCGTCGACATCGCCTGCGGTGGTCGTTTCAAGTATTATTGCAATTTCCGGCGCAGTGGCATTCGCCGCCGCTGTTGCACCAAACATGGAGGATTCTTCGCCGCAGGTAAATACACCGGTGAGTTCCCATGGGCAATCGGCGTTGAGCAGATCAATGAGCAGCGCACAACCGATGCGATCATCCAGCGCGCGAGAAAGTAACAATCCCTCGCCAAATTCACAAAAAGGTGCGTCAAAGCAAGCGGCATCTCCAAGGCTGACGACCGAGCCGGCCTCCTCCTTTGAGGATGCACCAATGTCGATATAGAGTCCTTCGGATTTGAGATCGGCCTCGCGTTCATCGTTGTCGAGATGGTGCCAAGCCTTAGCGCCAATGACCCCCAAAATGCCCGCATCACCAATGCGCACCCGTCGACCATGCAGCACACGCGGGTCGATGCCGATCGGCGAAAATTTTAATAGGCCTTCTCCGGTTATCGCTGTTATGAGGAGCCCCACCTCGTCCATATGGGCGAATAAAACAATCTTCTTTTGGGGTTTCTCACCGCTTTTAACAGCGATGAGGTTGCCCAGTGGGTCGACGCTTAAAGTGCATTTGCCCGCAAGCTGCTTTTCAATTACGGCACGAACGCGTCCTTCGTCACCGGAGATACCGCGCTCGGTGCAGAGGGTTTTTATCAGCTGTTGCATAAGTCACCTCCAACTGTCTCGGCGATTAGCCGCGCCGTATTTTCAACGTCGGAGAGCGCAACAACCTCGCTCGGCGTATGCATAAAACGCAGTGGGATGGATACCAATGCCGTGCGAACACCTCGGCCGGAAACAGCGATGGCATCGGCGTCGGTGCCGGTGCGGCCGCGCATCACTTCAATTTGCCATGGGATATTGGCACGCTTAGCCGTTTCGGTTAACTGCCGCGAGAGGCGGCGGTCGAGAATCGGGGCCACCCCGATCATCGGCCCCTTGCCCATTTCGCCGCAGGATTCCGCTTTTTCATCGGGGGTCAATCCCATTGAGACATCGACAACGAAGGCAAAATCGGGCGCCACAGCAAAGGCTGCGGTTGCAGCACCTGAAGAACCGACCTCCTCTTGAGAAACGAGTGCTACAATCACCTCCGCTTTTTGAGTCTTTTTTAGCAGTTGCGCCGCACGAATAATTGCCGCACAACCCGCACGGTCATCCAGTGCCGCGGCGCAAACTCGGTCGGCAAATAACGGTTCTAAACAGCCGTCCAGAACGATGCGGTCGCCAAGCGCAACCTTTTCACGCGCAGTTGCGGCGCTCAGACCGACATCGACTGCCAGATCTTCAGCCTTTGCAGTTTTGGTTTTGCCATCCGAAAGATGGGGCGGCGTCGCAACGACGACCCCCGGCAGTTTACAGCTAGCTGCATGCACCGTTACACGTGCGCCGGCGAGTGTGCGTCGGTCCGGTCCCCCACAAGCGGCTACCTTTAAAAAGCCCTTGTCAGTGATTCGGGTGACGATCAGTCCAACCTGATCAAGGTGTGCCGCCAGCATCACACGAGGCAGTCCCGGCTTGGTCGATGGCATATAGCACAGGACACTGCCCAGCGGTGTGTGTGCGACACGTCCCAACGGCGAGAGCAGCAGCTCAGCAACTTTAGCCGCGTCGCTCTCATCGCCCGAAACACCCGTTGCGGGGCACAATGTTTTTAATAAATCCAGCATCTGTATCTCCTTTATTTAAAGGGAATTAACCAAACTTTTATAGACGTTGCCGCGCTCCTCGAAATTGGAAAAGGCATCAAAGCTGGCGCAGGCGGGACTGAGCGTCACCACATCACCAAATTTGGCATGCGCATTGGCTTGCACCACTGCGTCGGTCAAGTCCTTTGCACGGATGATCTTTAGTCCGCTGGCCTCAAATCCATCCGCCTCGGTGAGCGCCTGTTCAATTTTATTGGCGGTCGGTCCGGTGAGTATCAACAGCTTAACGCGGTTAAGCACCGGTTGAGCCAGCGGTTCAAACGGAATATTTTTATCGTAACCGCCCGCAATTAAAATTAATTTTTCCTCAAAACTCATCAACCCGGCCACGGTTCGTGTGGGGGATGTGGCAATTGAATCGTTATACCAACGCACACCGTCCTTTAAACGGACAAATTCGATGCGGTGCTCGACACCGCCAAAGGTACGGGCGGCATCGCAAATTTCTTTTGGGGGGACAGATCCCCACGCAGCACTCACGGCCGCCAGTACATTTTCAACATTGTGCAGTCCCGGCAGCTTAATTTCACTGCGATTCATCAAAAAGGCCGCACGGCCACCTACGCTGTGGTAAAGGTCGCCTTTGGCATCCATCCAAGCACCATTTTGCACCGGATGCTGGCGTGAAAAAGAGACTAGCAATCCGCGCACTTCATCGGTGAATGCCTGTGCATCGGCGCTGTCTGCGGAGAGTACCGCCCGTGCAAATGCACTCTGATGTCGCACGATATTGCGTTTTGCGCCGACATATTCCGCCATATCCTTATGCACGTCGAGATGGTTTGGGCTGATGTTGGTCACGACCGCCACATCGGGTGAGCAGCGCATCGACAGCAGTTGAAAGCTTGAAAGTTCAACGACGCACAGATCGTTTTCACTCACTACATCCAAAATGGGTAATAGCGGCTTGCCGATGTTGCCCCCTAAATGCACCACCTTGCCGGAGCGCCGCAGCATCTCGGCCAGAATGCTTGAGGTTGTGGTTTTACCATCCGATCCGGTCACGCCATATATCGGGCAGGGGCAAAACTGCATAAATACTTCCAGCTCGCTTGTGACAATTTTACCCCGTTCACGCGCTTGGGTTAGCTGTGCGGTGGTAAACGGCAGGCCGGGGGTGCGAAAAATAATTTCACCATTTAAGTTTTCCAGATAATTTTGCCCTAGTGATAGGGCGACCTGCGCTTTTTTCAGTCGCTCAATCTGCTCGGGTCGAAATTGATCCTCGGTTCGGCTGTCGTGCAGTGTCACCTGTGCGCCACTGTGTATCAGTCGGAACAAAAGCTCAGAATTGCTTATGCCCAAGCCTATGATGTCTATTTTTCGATCTTTCATAAGTGGGAAAAAGTTTTTTGCATTATAGTACATAACAGACTCCCTTCTGCCGCTGCACCGGCCTATGTGTATGCGCGTTTATCCTGTGAAGTTTGAGCGATAAAAGCGTTTTATACGTATTAACATCGCCTTAAAAGCTTATGCTTATTCTGATTTATTTAATAAATATAACAGCTTTTTATTTTTATAAAACCGTTGGCGGTATGCCGCGATACAATAAATAAAAAAGCATATCAAATTATTGCATACATAATATTGTATATGCATCAAAAAACTGCGTATATGGATAATGATGTTATTCTATTATATCGTTTTGCTTGTAAAATATCAATTGGTAGACTTTTTTTAACATCTTTTTGTGTTTAGCTGCGTATCATGGTAGAAGCTATTTTTAAAAGGAGACGACAGCAACTATGGAACCGTGTGAAAATGAATATGATGTATTATTAAATTTTACGGAGTGGTTTGAAGTGCAGGGCGATATTGACGACTTTGTGTTTTATGATCAGGTTGCCCTCATAAGCGAAAAATGAACTCGGGCAGAAGCCACTTTCTGCCCGAGTTCATTTGTTTTAACAGCGCATATTTACGGTTGACTCCATTTTTTACATTGGTCAATAAACGCCAGAAACAGCGGTGCTGAATCGGGGCCATGGTGTTCAAAGCGGTCGGCGCCGGTCATGCGTTCAGGGTGCCATTGCACCGCCAAAATAGGCAGGGTCGTGTGCTCTATCGCCTCAACAACCCCACCGCAGGTGGCGGTAGCAATAAACCCCGATGCTATGACTTTGACCGATTGGTGATGGTAGCTGTTGGTCATGATACGGCTACCGGCAAAAAGCTGATGTAGCTGTGAACCGGGCGTCAGCTCCGTCATGTGGGTACAATCGTGTGGTCTGTCATCTTGGCCATGAACCACATGCAGCTGGCTGGGCAGATCCTGCCACAATGTGCCGCCAAAATAGCTGTTGATAATTTGAATACCGCGGCAAATGCCCAATACCGGTTTGCGCGCCTTGACGAAAGCGTCAAGCAGTTTATATTCCATGGCGTCGCGCTGTGAATCGATCCGGCCACATGCCGGATGTTTTTCTTCACCGTAAAGCGCAGGGTCAAGGTCGGGGCCACCTGTGATCAGCAGTCCTTGAGCCAGTGCACAGCAATCTTCAGCCAGTGTGCCGTCATCAAGCGGCAGCACCGCAATCCCACCCGCGCGGGAAACGGCATCGGCATAGCTTTGGTAGATGTATCTGCGATTTTGCCCGTTTGCGGATATTTCGTATCCCGCGGTAAGTAATATTAACGGTTTCATACAATTCCCTCCGGCAGCACGGCGGCAATATAGTGAATCGGCAGTCCCTCATCACGGAACATGCGCTCGTGCTCTGTCATAATGGCGGAAGCCTGGTGTGAGGCCGGCAGATCAGCCAAAGACTCAATCACCTTAAAGCCACATTCAATCAGATATTCGCCGGTGGCGTCAAAAAGAACGTCATCATCGGTTTTAAACAACAGCCGGTGCCCTGGCAGCAAAAATTTTTTGTAGAGCGCCAATTGTCGCGGGTGGGTGAGTCGATGTTTAAAATCGCGCTTTTTAGGCCATGGGTTACAAAAGTTGATATAAATTTTTGCGATTTGATCCTCGGCAGCGAGCATATGATCAATCCATTCTATGTTGTGCACGGCCAGGCGGAGATTATCCACCGTGCGCCCACCCTCGGCATAGACGCGCTCGGCATTGCGCTTAGCAAGGCCAAGCACTTCGCTTTTAAGATCGACGGCCAGAAAATTAACATCGGGATTCTCAAAAGCCTTTTGCGCAATAAAGCCGCCTTTGCCGCAGCCCAATTCTAAATGAAGTGGCGCTTCCGGGTGGGCAAAGGACGTTTTCCAATGCCCGCGACAGTCGTCGGGGCAGTCTATCACAAATGGACTCTCGGCGAGTTCCTGCCGTGCCCATGGTTTTCTTCTGATTCGCATTCGCAACCTCCATACGCGACACCTTTAGGAACACGGGTGATCACGGAAAATTTGTCGTATTCCAAGTGGTTTTAGTATATATCAAAGCGCATTGCGGCACAAGAGGTTTTATCTTATTCAATTTATGGGTTAGATAAGCGTGTATAGAATCTATGAATATTTTATTAATTTCATTTATTTATACATTTTTTAGTGGTAAACACGTCAATATTCTGATAGAATAAATTCAAAAACTGCAAGTTATTGGGAGGATCCTGCATGAAAAAACGCAATGAAGCCGCTTCTATCCCTGATAACGCAAAAATTTCAAAACAAATGTGTTTGACACTTGCACTTTCGTTGATTGCGACCGGATTTTGCTTGGAAACACCAAAAAGTATTTTAGATGGCCTTACCGCATATATTCTCTGCTCAGATATTTTGATCACAGATTATTTTGTGGTCGGGTCAATTGGCGCCGCATTGGTGAACGCCGGCCTCGTCACGCTGATTTCCATTGGTTTGACATTATTGATCAAAACGCCCTACAACGGCGGCACCATTTCGATGATTTTTATGATGGCGAGTTTTTCGTTGTTTGGGAAAAATCCCCTCAACATTTTGCCGTTTTTTCTAGGCGTTTGGATTTATGCCAAGGTCAAAGGCAAGCCGATGTCGCGTTATACCAACGCTGCGCTTTTTTCCACGACGTTGGCACCGCTTGTAAGCGATATTTTACTTAAAACCCCGGTGAACCTGTTTTGGAGAATTATATTCGCGACGGGTGTCGGCGCCTTGATCGGCTACATCATTATTCCTTTAGCGGAGCATTCCTTTTCGACGCACATGGGGTATACCCTTTTTAACTATGGCTTTACAGGCGGATTGCTGGCCTTGATGATCGCATCGGTATCGCAGGCGATGGGCGGTTCGATAAAAACATCCATGATCTGGTACAGCGGTTTTCCAACATCTATGCTGATTTATCTTATCGTGCTGATTACTGCGCTAATCGGCTTTGGGTTTATTTTATGCAACTATGACTTTCCCACTTACTGGCGTATTATGCGCCACTCGGGCCGTGCCCCCACCGACTTTGTCATCACCGACGGCATTGGTGCAACCATGATGAATATGGGCGCAATGGGCGTCGTCGGACTCGGCTATGTGGTGTTGGTGGGTGGCGATCTCAATGGACCTGTGTGTGGCGCCATTCTCACAGCTGTCGGATTTGGTGCGGCCGGAGAGCATCCCAAGAATACCATCCCCATTGTGTTTGGTGTCTGGATCGCCTCCCACGTTATGGTTCCAAACAACACCGACCCCGGTATGCTTTTGGCGGCACTGTTTAGCACCGCACTTGGGCCAATATCGGGTCAGTTCGGTTGGCCTTACGGCATCATTGCCGGTTTTTTGCACGCCGCAGTTGTGTTGGCGGTTGGCGCGCCCTGTGGCGGCTATAACCTCTACAACAATGGATTTTCAGCGGGACTGGTGGCGCTGGTTATGGCCTCTTTAATTCACGGCATCTCGCCCCGGTGGCGCAATGTGGACCATTAAAGTTGCACCGGCTTGGCACCGTTGGCACCATATAAATAAAGACCTTTTCTTTTGTGGGTCTGTGCGCTATGATGAATTTAAAAAGGATGGATGTACAAATGTCGTTAACCACAAGCGCCGTTGGCTTTGCCTTTAGTATTGCGCTGATCATTGTCTGTTTTTTCATTGACAAAAAGCGGGGGGACGATCGGTGCCGACTGATTATAGCCATTACCGCCATTCTTTCGATGATGTACCTGTTTTTTTTGTTGGCCAATATATTGGTGGCCACCGGCGTATTAAAATAGGTAAGTGCTTTGTGGCGCATTTCTCATTATTGCTATGGTGATCTTGATGCTGTGCCCAATCAAAACACGACCGATAAAGGTTTTCCTTTATCGGTCGTGTTTTATGTTGTTATTTAAACGCCTTAACCATCTGCCGGTAAGCCAGCTCCCGAAATCCCAAGCGTTGATAAAGGTTTTTAGCGCGTCTGTTGTCGGGCGCTATCTCCAGACGCATACGCGCCAGTGAGCCGCTATATCGCTCCTCCAGCACAGCAAACAGCGCCTTACCCAGTCCAAGCGACCGATATTCAGGGAGGATGAATACTTCTTCAACCCAAACCGTCAATCCACCGCCTTCGCATGAAAAAGTTTTCGCGATCAGCGCGTAACCGACTGCTTTTCCGTCATGGGTCATGAGGTAACCCTCGGCATAAATATCGGCGCGCATCAACTCGTCAAAGGTAGCCTCGATGTATTTCGTCGGAATGTCGTGGTCAACTGCATCGGAGTTGTAAAATTTTTGTGCCAGCCCGACGTAAGTCTCACGGTCACTAGGCGTAACTTTTCTGATCATGTTTTGCTCTCCTCACATTAGAGTAAAAAGGAGTGAAAATTTTCACTCCTTTTTTATATTGCGTATAGCGCTTATTGTGCATCCACTGTGGCCATATGCGCGATAAGCATGAGGACTTTGTTGGAATAACCCCACTCGTTATCGTACCATGCCAACAGCTTAACGAAATCATCGTCAATCATAATGCCGGAGCTGGCATCAAAGTTACAGGTGTGGGTATCCCCCAGAAAATCAAGCGAAACAACCTGTTCGTCATAGTAGGCCATAACGCCTTTCATGGTGGTTTCGCTGGCCTTTTTAACGGCGGCGCAAATGGCATCATAAGTCGCCGGTTTTTCCAGACGGGCGGTCAGATCAACCACCGAAACGTCGGCCGCGGGGATGCGAAACGACATGCCGGTCAACTTACCTTTGACCTCAGGAATGACCAACCCGCACGCTTTCGCAGCGCCGGTGGTAGAGGGGATGATATTGCCAAAAATTGAGCGTCCGGTGCGCCAATCTTTCATCGAACGCGCATCCACAACCTTTTGCTTGGCGGTGGCGGCGTGGATGGTGGACATCAACCCCTGAACGAGGCCGAATTCGTCGTTGACCACCTTAACGAGCGGTGCCAAACAGTTTGTTGTGCAGGAAGCGTTCGAAACCACGGTCATATCGCGGGTGTAGTCGGTATGATTAACGCCCATGACAAAGGTCGGAGAGCTATCCTTGGCCGGCGCGGTAATGACGACTTTTTTAGCGCCCGCAGCAAGATGCGCAGAAGCCTTCTCTGTCGTGACATAGGCGCCGGTGGACTCTACAATATATGCCGCACCCAGTGCGCCCCATGGGATCTGTGTCGCATCCGATTCGCTAAAGATGGGGACTTTTACGCCGTCGAAAATCAGGCCTTTTTCATAGACTTCCACCACTCCGGGGTAACGGCCGAAAGTGGAATCGTACTTCATCATGTACTTCATATACTCAAGGTCTACATTGCGGTAGTTGACAGCGCAGACTTCGAACTGCTCAGGCAGTGCCAATGCCTGCCGCAACACGACTCTGCCAATTCTACCAAAGCCATTAATGCCGATTTTTATTGCCATAAAGAAACGCCTCCTGTTACACAATATAAAATTCCACTATTATTGTAGCACGACCAATTTGCTATGGCTAGAGCCTGAATGCCAATAAATCAACCGATTTGATGAAACAATTTGGTGAGTTTCTCAACTGAATCAGCAGCATGCTGTTTTTTATAGTATTTTACACAGGGTATTTTGTTTTTATGTACAAAAAGCAGCCCTGCCGAGGCCTATTTTCCCGGTATGGCTGCTTCGTACAAATCTTATCGCTTTTTACTGTGCGTCGACCGATGCCATATGCGCAATCAACAGGAGCACCTTGGTGGAATACCCCCACTCATTGTCGTACCAACTGATCAGCTTAACAAAATGATCATTGAGCAGGATGCTGGCCTTTGCATCAAAAATGGAGGTGTGTGGATCGGTGATAAAGTCGGAGGATACCACCGCTTCGTCGGTATAGCACAAAATACCTTTCATTTCACCTTGGGCCGCCTTTTTGACCGCAGCACAGATCGCTTCCATCGTCACAGGTTTTTTAAGTCGGGCGGTGAGGTCTACCACCGATACATCAAGGGTGGGAACACGAAACGACATGCCGGTTAACTTGCCATCTAATTCGGGGATGACCTTGCCAACCGCCTTGGCAGCGCCGGTCGAGGCAGGGATGATATTGGCTGCCGCTGCTCGGCCGGCGCGCCAGTCCTTATTAGAGGGGCCATCCACAGTCTTTTGGGTTGCAGTGGTCGAATGCACTGTTGTCATCAACCCCTCAACAATACCAAACGCATCGTTAATAACCTTTGCCAATGGCGCTAAACAGTTGGTGGTGCAGGAGGCATTGGAAACAATGCTCATATCCTTGGTATACGTGTTATCATTAACGCCCATAACAAACATGGGCGCATCCTTGGATGGCGCAGAAATAACCACTTTCCTAGCGCCGCCCACGAGGTGCGCTTTAGCTTTGTCTACGGTGGTGAATACGCCGGTGGCCTCCACGATATATTCCGCACCGCAATCTCGCCATGCAATTTCAGCGGGATCCTTGCAGGCGAAGACTGTAATCGCTTTTCCATTGATGAAAAGCTTACCGTCTTTCGCTGTTGCGTCGCCGGAAAAACGGCCATGTGTCGAATCATATTTAACCATGTATGCCATATAGTCCAAATCAATAAATGGATCGTTGATGCCAACAACTTCATATTTTTCAGGCTGTGCGACAGCTGCACGAAAAACCAGTCGGCCGATTCGGCCAAAACCGTTAATACCAATTTTAATAGCCAAACTTGTGACTTCCTTTCAAAAAACATTATTTCGTTTGTATTTTGTCTATTTTATAGCACAAAATCTGCATAATAACAATAGTTATTTGAGGTTTGGGTGGTAGTTTACAAAAATATGGGTGCTTTTTTTGGGGAAAATCACTTTCGTGTGAAGTCCATCTGCTAATTCTCTAAATTTGGAAATTATGTCATATTTTATTGTATTTTATCGAATAATATGATATTATGTCGATGAAATTTGCCTGAAAAGAGGTCGATTATATGCAATCCCAACTTACATTAATCCAACAGCTTCATGGCAAATCGCCCACTCCATTTGCAGTAGTCGACCATGACTTATTGGTAGTATGGGCCAATGCTTACGCGCTCAAGCGCTATCCTGCATTGTCGGTTCCGGGCGGTCTTTCGTTGTTGCTTACTTCCGCACAGCTCGATGTTATAAAAAAAACGCCTGCCAGTGAACGGCAGTCTTTTTCTGTTCCGCTTACAGCGATGGAAAATTTTGCGGCTTCGTTTACCCTGATTGAAGAGGGTTACCTCATTTCTTTTGGATTTGCCGATTTGCAAGATATTTCGATACTGCCGCAAAGCCTCAGCTATGTGACCGCTGCTATTTCCGGAAAGCTGCGCGCTCCGCTTGCCAATGCTTTTTCCGGTCTTTCTACCATGGCGCGTATGTCGGATGTGCAACAAAATGAGAAGCTATATGCGTTGATACAACAGATCAACCTCCAAAATTATCACATGCTGCGATTTACGATTGATTTTACGGCACATTTGCATTTTCTGCTTGGGAATACACCATTTTCCCCCATATTAATTGATTTAAACGATTTTTTAAAACGGCTGGGGTTGGCCGCAGGTGTGTTAACCGATTCGATTGGGATCGCGTTTTCTTTGGATACACCCGAAATGCCGGTCTATATCATGTCCGATGATAAACTGCTTACGCATGCTGTTTTGCATATTATTTCCAACTGCTGTCGCTTTACTGCGCCGGATAACGCCATTTTGTTGACACTTAATGCCGATGATTCCTGTGCGCATATTACGATAAGCGATTGTGGTTTGGGTATTCCGCAAAATTTGTTGAATAAGGTGTGCGAGCCGTTTTTTTCTTACGATAGGGAAGGCTTGACGATGTCCGGCAGCGGACTTGGATTATCAATAGCGCGACAGATTATTGTCCTGCACAATGGCACTTTCGCCATCACGTCAAAGGAAGATGAGGGCACTACTGTGGCGATCAGCTTGCCACTGGCCGCACAGAACAATGACAATCTGGTTTTGAAAAGTCCGCCGACTGTGGCAGATATGCTGCGTGACCGTTTTTCATTGCTGCACATCCTCCTTTCAGACAGTTGCAATGCGCCACAACCATAGTTGGACGGTGCCGTATCGACGGTGCTGGCAGCGGTTCTTTTTGATCTTTATGGGTTGCGTTCTGCCAATGCAGTTCGCAACCCTATTCAAATCCTTTTGTAATGCGACTTATACGCGTAAAAAATGTGCCGAATAAGCATTGACGAAACAGGGATTGCGCTTGCAGTGCACAGTTCCTGTTTTTATTTTTTAAAAAAATTCATCTTGCGTTGTTTTTACAACAGAAATACGACAAAAACTGTGATAGGATGATATCAAGAAATAAAACGAAAATGTTGTAAGGAGTCATCATTATGGAAAATAAAATGTTTTGTTATCAATGCCAAGAAACCGCCGGTTGTACCGGATGTACTCAAGTGGGTGTCTGTGGTAAAAAGCCGGACGTTGCAGCGATGCAGGATTTGCTTATTTATGTGACAAAGGGTTTGTCGGCTGTCACAACAGCACTGCGCGCGCAGGGTGTGTCGATTTCCTCTGAAACAAACCACTTGATTACCTTAAATCTTTTCACAACGATTACCAATGCCAACTTTGACAAGGAAGCGATTACCGCCCGCATCCACGCAACGCTGGATGTCAAACGCGAACTGCTTTCTCAAGTTAAAAATGCGCAATCACTGCCTGAGGCGGCACATTGGGATGGTAATGCGACCACATTCGAGGCCAAGGCCGCGGTCGTCGGCGTGCTTTCTACCGAAAATGAAGATGTGCGCTCTTTGCGTGAACTCATTACCTATGGCCTGAAAGGGCTTTCGGCCTATTCTAAGCATGCCAACGTTTTGCTTCAGGAAGATGGCGAAGTGGACGCGTTTTTACAGCGTGCTTTGTCCGCTACACTTGACGATACGCTTTCGGCAGACGACTTAGTGGCATTGACGCTGGAAACCGGTAAATATGGTGTTTCAGGCATGGCGCTGCTGGATAAGGCCAACACACAAGCCTATGGCAACCCTGAAATCACCAAGGTTCGTCTTGGTGTGGGCGCCCGCCCCGGTATCCTCGTTTCGGGGCATGACCTGCGAGACTTAGAAATGCTGCTCAAGCAGACACAGGGCACCGGTGTGGACGTCTATACCCATTCCGAAATGCTGCCTGCACACTATTACCCCGCATTCAAGAAATATCCCAATTTTGTGGGCAACTACGGCAATGCCTGGTGGAAGCAGAAGGAAGAATTTGATTCTTTCAATGGCCCTGTTCTCATGACCACAAATTGCATTGTTCCGCCTAAGGATAGCTACCAAGACCGTCTGTACACAACCGGAGCAGCTGGATTCCCCGGTTGTAAGCATATTGCCGGTGCGGTAGGAGAGGAAAAGGATTTCTCCCAAATTATTGAACATGCAAAGCGTTGTCAAGCGCCTACTGAAATTGAAACTGGAGAAATTATTGGTGGCTTTGCACACAACCAAGTGTTAGCACTTGCTGATCAGGTGGTCGCCGCTGTTAAATCGGGTGCCATCAAAAAGTTTGTGGTTATGGCTGGATGTGATGGCCGTGCCAAGAGCCGCAATTATTATACCGATTTTGCCCAGGCGCTGCCAAAGGATGCCGTTATTCTCACCGCCGGCTGTGCCAAGTACAAGTATAACAAGCTAGACTTGGGTGATATTGGCGGAATCCCACGCGTATTGGATGCGGGGCAGTGCAATGACTCCTATTCACTGGCCGTTATTGCGCTCAAGCTCAAAGAGGTGTTTGAACTTGATGATATCAATGATTTGCCCATCGCTTATAACATTGCTTGGTATGAGCAAAAAGCCGTTATCGTCCTTTTGGCGCTGCTGCATCTGGGCGTGAAAAACATTCACTTAGGCCCGACGCTTCCGGCGTTCCTCAGCCCCAATGTGGCAAAAGTGCTGGTGGAGAATTTCGGCATTGCAGGCATTGGCACCGTTGAGGATGACCTAAAAATCTTCTTTGGCGATGCAAACACCAAAGCAGAGATTACAGGGGATATGATCATGGGCGATATTTTGCGCCAATACCCCGAAACGGCCCCCGCATTGATGGAATGTGGCATGCACTGCTTGGGGTGCCCCTCCTCGCAGGTGGAATCGCTGGCAGACGCTTGTACAGTGCACGGATTAAATGTAGAAGATGTCCTAAAAGCGGTTAACGGTAAGCTAAACGGTTGACAATAAGACTGTGGCCATGGAACACTTTGCTGCGCCATGGCCACAGGTTTAGAAAGGAATAATAAAGTATGAGTGCATTTTTAGGGCCCATTCATCACTGGCTTTATCGAAAAATTCAGTTGCAGGAGGGTTTGACGCAGGCTGTTCTTTCGACGGTTGCCGTTAAAGAAAAGCGTCTCGAATTGGAAAACGAATTGGATACAGCTTACGGCGTTGTAGAAGATCAGGCACTTGAACAAGTCATCGATACAAAAAATATCCACGGTTGGCTGCAAGGACAGATTGGCATTGCCGAAAACCGGTTTGCCGCTGCGGTGACAAAAATTTTGCAGGCGGATGCAACACAGCTCGAGACACTCAGGCAGGCGGCGCATCAGCTGGGGCAGCAGAATCCGTTGCCCGATTGTGCGGATGCACCATCGGTCTATCGCGCATTGAATGATATGCTTTTAGAGGGGATGCCCTGTGATCATGTCAACCAGCTTTTAGAGCAGAGCGCGCAACGTGTTTTGTGGCAACAGGCGGTCGACTTGCATCTGCCTTTTTGGGATGCGGCAGACGGCAACATTGAGCACTATTATATATTGCGCAATGCCTTTATTTCTGGGAGTCTCGCGAGCAAAAACTTTTGTTTTGAGCAGATAAATAAGCAATTTCTGATTCAAGAGGTGTAGCAAATGAATTCTATTGATCTAATGGTACAGGAACATCAAAATATTCTTACCCTTGTGCAGGTCATTCGTAATGCAAGCGGCCGCATTTTGGAGGGCGCCACTGTAGATGTGCATGATTTTAGGGATATGATCCTCTTTGCACGCACTTATGCGGATCAACACCATCATGGTAAAGAGGAGCAGATCCTGTTTCGGGAGATGGTGGCGAAACTGGGACCCGTCGCTGTAAACTTGATTCAACATGGGATGTTGGTTGAGCATGATCTGGGACGGTTCCACCTGGGGGAACTCGAACGTGCGCTGGAACGCTATGAGGCCACCCCCAACACGCAGGATAAGCTGGAAATTTTGATCAATGCCGGTGCGTGGGCCAACCTGCTGCAACGGCATATTGAAAAAGAGGATCAAGTCGTGTACACCTTTGCAGGGCGCAGCCTTTCTGAAGATATCTTGCAGCGCATAGACGATGAGGTGACACATTTTGAAGCGCAGGCCACAAAAAAGGGTGTTCAGGAAACGGCCCTGAAATTATGCCAACGGCTCGCCGAAAAATATTGCTAATTTAAGAAAGAAGGGGTATTATCATGGGATTTGAACAATGGAAAGATCGTATAGCTGATTTTGAGCGCATCGATGTTCGGCACCTGCAAGGGGATTTTTTTACCGGTTTGCAGAAACGTGCGGCGGGTTTAGGAATAGGTTGCGGTTTGACCATTATTCAAACCTTTGAGCCGCGCCCTCTGTATGCACCGATGGAAGCATTGGGATTTGAGCATTTTACAGAACAAGTTGGGGAGGATGCATTTCACGCCTATTTCTACCGTGTACGGGTGGTCGAATCTGCCGAGACGTCACCTTTTCGGCCGCTGGCATTGCTAAACTATCCCATGATTGATGAAAAGCTGGGGCAGCTTGCGGTAGACTTTTGGGATCTCACATGGAATGACCAAAAACGTACGCTGTCTTATGAGACGCGCTTGCTGCTTTCTTTGACGAATGCTGTAGGCGCCGGGAGAATGCGTCAGGCGACGAGAGAGTTGGTCAAGGCTTACATCCATGGTCTGGATTCCGCTGCGCTCGACGATGTCTTTGAGCTGTTGGCGTGGAATCAGGGCATTGGTTACTTCAGCTCAGAAATTGGGCCATCACCGCTATTTCAAGCCTATAAACTCATTAAAACTTGTGAGAAATCAGGGGAGCAGCGGGGTGAGATCAAGCAGAAATTGATGGAAAAATTCGGTGATAAAAATCCGGAGATTAAGGTTCTGTAATTCCGCGCTTTCAACAAAATTGTGCACGCACTACTATTATGTCGTGATTTAATGCATTACCCTATCGTCTGCATTTCAAATAAGGCGGCAAGATTTATAAATCTTGCCGCCTTATTTTTTTTTACATCAAATGCGTCCATTCAAGTTATTGAGTTGGCCAACATCAGCAGATCGTGATATGCAATTTTTTCGGCGGCGATACCGGGCGCCGGAAATGGGCAATGGATATCTTTTGTGGGCGCGTTAATTTTAAGCCTGATAATTTAGAGTGTTTTTGTGAGATTTGTCATATTTTCATGTTAACACTAGATATATTCTCCTTTTATAGGTATTATAGATTATAATGATGAATTTCGGCAAAAGTATAGATAGTATTTGCCATCATAGATAAAAAATATAAATTACAATTTGTTATAGGCATATGCAAGCTCGCTTGGAATAGGAGAGGATATTGAATGTTTCGAATCGCAATATGCGATGATGATAGAAAATTATCTTCACAACTTGAAACAATGATTTTGGATCATTATGATTCATCAGGCATGGAAATTGATGTTTTCGATTGTGGTGAGCACCTGTGCAGAAGCCTAAAAAATGATAAAATTTACGACCTTGTATTCTTAGATATTGAGTTGCTGGGCATTGATGGTGTAGAAACAGGGTTAAAAATAAGGAACGACCTGTGTAATGATATCACGCAAATTGTCTATATCTCGTGGAACGAGAGTTACTATAAGCTGCTTTTTGAAGTGCGTCCCAATAATTTCTTGCTCAAACCGGTCGAACAAGAAAATGTTATTTATGAAATAGAAAAGGCAAAAAAATTATCAGACAAATTCAATAAAGCCTTCATCTATAAAAAGTCGTACGATACGTTCAAGGTGTTCATCAAAGATATTTTATATTTTGAAAGCAAAAATAAAAAAATCCGAATTGTGACTGCAAATGGAGAAGATTTCTTTTATGATCGTTTAGAAAATGTGATGGAGGCGCTTGAGGGGCTCACTTTTTATAGGATACACAAATCGTACTATGTAAATTTGTCGCATGTACTGGCTTTTAAATACGAAGAATTACAGATGACAAATGGCGAGATTCTGGCAATCAGCCAGTCCAAAAGAAAAGAGGTCCGAGCAAAGCAATTGGCATTTTTTGAAGGAGAGTACAAGCATTGATTATAGAAAACACCATACATACTGTTCTTAATTTTTTGCAAACATGTATTGTCTATTTTTATTTAAAAAGTTTATTTAAGGAGAGGAATAGTACCGATTCTATTCAAAAAATATCCTTTGTTCTTTACTTTGCATTGAGATTATCAATCACATTATGGCTTGGTGTACCCTTGGCCTTTGTTCTTTACGATCTTTTAGGCATCTTGTTGTTATCCTTCAATTATAGAGATCAATGGAGTAAAAGATTATTTCATGTTTGCTTTATCTATTTAATTTTTACGGTATCATATGGCTTATCCACACTGGTCACCCCGACCGACAATCCGTCTATTTTTGCACCTGCAATGGCGTATGCCATTTATATTTCCATCATATCTCAGCTTTTGAACATCTTTATATTGCTGCTCATACGAAAATATAAAGATAGAGTGAGCGCGGTATTATCGCTCAAAGCGGCGATGCTTTATATTCCACCCGCTACGCTATTTATCCTCTACTTGATATATAAAGCGGGCAATATTCCGTTAATGTTTAAATTGATTGGTATTTTTCTAATGTTGGTGTTAAACTTTATTGCGTTCTATATTTTTAACCATCCGGCAAATTATGTCGAACATGAACAGAAAAGTAGAGCGCTAAAACAACAAACGCTTTATTACGAAAGTGAACTGGCTTTAATTCAAAAGAATTTCAAGAATATTAGTGTTCTAAAACATGATTTGCAAAATCATCTGAGCGTGATATTTGGTCTTATTAAGCAGAACAAGAACGAAGAATGCATTCAGTATTTGGAGGAGATCAACGCTTTCCTAACGGTTGAGCGCGCCATCGCTAATAGCGGGAATGTAATAATCGACAGTATAATCAACTATAAATTATACCAATTGGAACGAAACAAGACTCGCGTAACGGTCAGTTTAAAGATTCCAAGTGACATAGATATTCCATCCTTTGATATAGCGACAATACTTGGAAATTTGCTTGACAATGCGATTGAGGGCACGATGACCGTCAGTAGCGACCGGTTTATTTCTATAAACATTATTCTAAATAAAGGCATGCTCAGTATAAGGGTTCAAAATTCATTCGATGGCATCATAAAGAAAGATGGTGGCGAAATATTATCCCGCAAACGGGGATTTGAGACTAAAGGCACCGGTATGGAGCGCGTTTTACAAGTGGTCAATATGAATAAAGGATTACTGGAATATAATATTGAAGACCATATATTTACGGCTAAAGTTTTATTATATATTTCATAGTCGCTTAATATAAGCATTCGCTTAAATGATATGGAGGGTTACTGGCTATTTAGTATAGCGGCTTGAAGGAGGACACATGATAAATTACCAAACACTTACCTTAATAGCAGTCCTGTTATTGATGATTTTATTTTTGATTTACATTATTATAAAACAAAGAAAAGTCATCGATTATGACAGCTTAACCAATCTCATCAGTTACGATTCCTTTCTGAGAAAGGGCGAAGCTATGTTATCGACGGCGCGGCCTAGAGAGTATACGCTTCTTTTAGTAGATATAGATGCCTTTAAATATATCAACCTCCTTTTGGGGACAGAGGCTGCCAATGCTATCTTACGAATGGTTCCGGAGTACTTAGACAACTGTATGAAAAGCTTAGGCATGACCGATTATATTATCTCTAGAAAGTTTGCTGATCAATTTGTGTTGCTGTATAAAACGTTAAAGCCGTCATCACCGGAGGTTTCGCCGTTAGAATTTGGCAATGGCTTTTCTAAAATAATTAAAGAGAAACTGCGCATTAATGTAGACCTGAGATACAGTGTCGGAAAAGTCATTATTGATGATCCTAAAAAGAATATTTTAATTCTCATTGGAGAAGCGCATTTGGCCAATAAGGAATGCAAGAGCTATTATAACACAAATTTAGAACTCCTAAATAATGGCACTATTCACCGCTTTTTCGCGGAAAAAGATATTTTGTACCGAATGAATCAAAGTCTTTTATACAATTCTCTGGAAATATATCTGCAACCAAAATATCATCTGGCATCGGGAAAGATTGTAGGTGCCGAAGCGTTAGTGCGTTGGATAGAGGACGGTAAAGTTGTTTATAATCCGGACCAGTTTATTCCGATATTTGAAAAGTATTATTTCATCAAAGAATTAGATTTATATATGTTTGAACAGGCCTGTAAGACCTTAAGCGAGCTAAAAGCAAAATCAAAGCCCGATATCCTGATATCGGTCAACTTCTCCCGCGTCACATTAATGGAAGAAAATATTGGAACGTTTTTGCTTGTGATACTTAATAATTACGATCTTTCTCCCGATAAAATCGAGATTGAAATCACAGAAAGTGCTTTGTGTGGAGATTTAGAGCACGCTATTCGTCAGGTTAACAATTTAAAAGCAGCTGGGTTCCGATTATCATTAGATGATTTTGGTGCCGGACAATCAGCGCTTACTAGCTTAAATTGTTTTGATATTGATGCGATTAAATTTGATAAGAAATTTTTAACAAATTCGCTGAATAAAGCCAATATGTGTATTATGCTCAAACATCTTATCGATTTAATGCACGATTTTCAATTGACAGTCATTGCGGAAGGTGTTGAGAAAAAAGAGGATGCCGATATGCTAAAGATGTATGGCTGCGATATCGCACAGGGCTATTATTTTTCCAAACCGGTTCCAAAGGATATGTTTTACAGGTTGCTTTAAACAAGAGCGACTGTAGGCGCTCATCAACAAGGTTTTACTAGTTATCATTAAAAGTATAAAATATTATTGATTATGCAATTTGTATTAACCTATACATCGGCTAAGGTTAAAGGTCGACGTTGTAGGCGGAGGACACACCAATTGGTGTGTCCTTTTTTTGTTTATAAGGTGTGCAATATCGCTCTTGCTGAAAAACGTGATTTTGGCATCACTTGAAGGTGCAGGTATCACAAAGTTATATTTGAAAATTTGGGATATTGTTACAAGACAAATATATGAAATATAGTCTGTTCCAAATCCATTTTTAAGCGTTTATCGCATTTTATGTTTCGCTTATAATATCATATTGCGGGTTCAAAACAGCTGGTTTAAACGAGCTGTTTTTTTTAGTTCACGCCCAAAGCATTATGACTTTTCGGCACAATGATTAGTGAGCAAGAATATTAATGTATAATACGACACAGTCTCAGGTGGAATTATCTGACAAACTTTTAGTTGGCTTAGCAAGCAATCAAAGGAGAACCGAAAATGATTTTAAAAAAAGTTTGCGCCGTGATAATGGCGATGATGCTACTGGTCCAAATAACACCGATCGGTGTGGCATTAACATTTAATTACAAGTCGGATGCTACAGCAGTAACCAGAGATTCTGGGGAATATATAGAGGACGGCTCTTCTTCCACACCGGAGGACGGCTCTTCTTCCACGCCGGAGGAGGGTTCTTCTTCCACACCGGAAGACGGCTCTTCTTCCACGCCGGAGGACGGCTCTTCTTCTGCAATAGAAGAACTGCCGATAGAAGAACTTCCCGTAGAAGAACTACCTGTTTTAACCGAGGAAGACTGCATTTGTGAGACATTGTGCTCTGAAAATGAGGCGGAAATTAATGCAGAGTGCCCTGTGTGCGGCGCTGAAGGCGCCGACTTTTCCCTGTGCTTAGGCGCTGCCGTCATGCTCGGAGCTGCTGCATCAGGCGAGCAGTTTGACTTACCCTTAGGCGGCACTTACTATTTTGATTTAGCAAGCGAAGCACATCGCATTGGAAAAATCAACACAGGCAAAACAGGCGATTCCGGGTATTCAAGCATTCCCGATGCCAGCTTGCACTACGTGCCCTTTACCTATGTGGGCACAGTGCAGGGGTATAGCCTGGATAGAAACAGTAACGGGGTTGCCACAACGGAAGAA